>NZ_JAADJV010000002.1:61208-690315 GCF_011684115.1 Rahnella aceris
CAAACGCCTGCGGCGTTAGTCCGAGTCCGGGCACCCTATTTAAAGAAACCCGCCTATGGCGGGTTTTTTGCTTTCAGAGATGCGGACTCTCCATACTGTCTTCAGTGTGTCAAAAGGCGAAACATGGGAAACCCGTACTCATTAAACGCCCCGATAGCCAGGCGTTTAATGAAGTTTACGATTGTCGCTATTTCGACATTGTCACCAAAATAGGCTTTTTCACGAACAGTCCGTAGCTTAACGCGCCCAGCATCAGTAAACCGGCACCGAGAAAGAAGACGTTGGTGAACTGCCCGGTTGCATCCAGAATAAGCCCGGTGACAATCGGCGCACAGGCCGCCCCCAGGAAACCACCGAAGTTCTGAATGGCGCCCATCGATGCCACCTGCTCTTTCGGCGCAATGTCTGAGGCCAGCGTCCAGATGACACCCTGCGGCAGTTGCGAGAAGAAGTAGCCAACTGACAGCAGCGCGATACTCAGTGTTGTGTTGTGCACAAAAGGAATCGGCGCCACAAAGCAGGCCGCCAGCGCTGCCCCGGCCACAATCGGCACCTTACGCGCGGTAATCGTCTTCACACCGCGACGGATAAGACGGTCAGAGATAGCCCCGCCGCACAGCACACCTAAAATCCCCGCCAGGAACGGAATGGCCGCCAGCCAGCCTGTTTGTTTCAGGCTAAAACCCAGCGATTTTTCCAGGTAGCCCGGCAGCCAGGTCAGGTAAACCCAGATAGTGAACATGATAGAAAAGTTGCCGATCACCATAAACCAGGTGGTTTTATGCCTGAACAACGCTCCCCAACTCGCCTTGTTATTGCCGTTAACTTCGGTCACCGACTTCTGCACCAGCTGAGAATTGGCGTGGATCACCTTTTCTTCGCGCTCGGTCGGATTGCGGTAAAATTTCAGCCATACCAGCAGCAGCGGAATCCCCGCCAGGCCAATGGCAATAAACATGCCGCGCCAGCCGAGCGTTAACAGCAGCACGGTCAGGATTGGTGGTGCAATGGCATTGGCAATCTGCGAACCGGTATTGATGATCGAGGTCGGCAGCGCGCGCTCTTTATCAGAGAACCAGCGGTGAGTAATCTTGATGCCGGAGGTAAAGAATGGTGATTCGGAAATGCCCAGCAGCATGCGCAGGGCATAGAACATGGAATAACCATTAACGAAACCTGCCATCACCGTGAAGGTGGACCACAGACCCACGCCCCACGAGAACATTTTTTTAGGACCGAAACGGTCAACCAACCAGCCCGCAGGCAGGTTTGCCAGCGCATATGGCCACAGGAAAGCAGACAGCAGCAGGCCCATTTCCGTCTGGCTGAAACCAAACTCTTTCGCAATGGTAGTGTTAGCAATACTTAAATTGGCACGGTCGAGATAATTAATGACCGCCGCCATTAACAAAATAAAAATAATGCCCCAGCGCAAGCGTGAAACAACAGGAGCAGCCGTTTTAACCAAAGATGTATCAGGAGGAGAGGTAGCGTCTTTCATCATTTTAATTATCCACTATTGGTTATTCATAAATAAGTCATCATTGAACAGACTCAGGTGAATTTTAATCACAGCTTTACGAATAAAAGACTGACTTCGGGTATTACAGCAAGGGCGATGTAAATCTTGCGGAAAGAAAACGGCAAACATGCCGGGTTCCAAACGAATCAGCGATTCATTATTCGTTTCCTGATAAAACACGATGTCATGCTTCTCCGCCCGGTCTTCTGCCACCTCGTGCTCCGCCGCACCGCGCGCCACACCGATGGTTTCTTCTCCCTGCAAGAGAAATTGAATATCTGCAAACTTGAAATGTGACTCAGCCCGCATTTCATGAGCAGGAACGGTATTCATTTCCTGCAGAAGGCAAAACATCTTGTCCGGAATAATATCGAATTTCCCTGGTGTCAGCGTGGTAAAATCAGTTTGAGTAATATACTCAATACCTTTATTAATAATCGGATGGAAAGCGAATTTCTCACGTTCCCAGTCTCTCAGGCAACATACGATCATGTTGAATAATCCTTTTATATTTATATTCAGGGTCGGATTACGGCTAAAAAGGTTATAGATTTGAAACTGACGGCCTGGCAGCATCATCATGTGCATAGAATATCCGACCAGGCCATTAATCAGCGGATAAGATGGCAACTCATCCGCATCACTCACTCATGGCTATCTCACCTTATACGGCGGCGATTTTTTTCTGCCACAGCGCCGTGCCGCTGTGAATTTGATCCAGCAATACGGTCAGCCCCCAGAACTTTTCCAGCACATTGTCTTTATTCACACGGCAGAACTCGCTGTCGAAAGTACCCAGACGCTGATGATAAATCTTGGCATTCTTCGGATACCCCAGTGTTTCAGTCACCGCGCCCAGCGACAGGAAAATGGCTAACTCGTCGGCGAGTTGCGGCTGGGTTGCCGCCTTGTGATACAGCCAGCTGTAAAGCTCGGGGTGGAAATTGGTGAACACGCCGCTGAATCCTTTAGACCCCGCCAGCATCGCCGGATAAGCAATCGCGGCATTAGCATTAATGATGTTCAACGGCGTATTTGCCACCAGCTTCACACGGCGGGTAACGGTTGCCAGGTCACAGCTCACGTCTTTCAGTACAACGAAGCGGCCGGTGTTGGCGCAGTAAGTGAGCTCTTCGTCGGTCAGCAGACGGCGATACGGTGCAGGACACTCATACAAACCCAGCGGCATGGATTCAGGCAAGGCACTCAGCAACTTATCCAGGGTGGCAAAGAAGGTCTCACTGCCCTGATTTTTCGGATCGAGATGGTTGGTGACCAGCACCAGTGCGTCGGCTCCGGTTTTCGCCATCGCACTCAGCTCACTGATTTGGTCATTGATATCATCACTGATATGGCCCGAGGCAATCACCGGCACGCGCCCCGCAACGTGCTTCACCACAAACCCGGCCAGCGCAACGCGTTCTTCGAGGGTCAGAAACTGCATTTCGCTCGACTGACACACGGCGAACAGCGCATCTACACCTTTCTCAAGATACCAGTCGATCAAACGGGTCAGGCCCGGATAGTCAATCTGGTTGTCTTCGGTGAAAGGGGTCAACATCACCGGCACGATGCCTTCAATACTTTTAGTCATGACTGCTCCTTAAGACGGAATCGATTACGTGGCCGCTAAACTCAATGCATCAAGGCAGCGACCGTCACAAGAAACTAAAGAATTACCGCAGCATTTATCGCTGCGCCAGACGTGCTGAAACCTGAGCCTTATCAGGCATGTTTGATGCACCTTCACGCTCGACGGCCAGCGAGGCAAACGCCGCGGCATAGGTCGCCGCCTGAACCAGACTTTGTCCATTGGCAATACCTGAGGCCAGCGCGCCGTTGAAAGCATCGCCTGCACCGGTGGTATCAACGCTCAGCGCCGGGAAGGCCGGAATGTGCTGGAACTGATTACCGTCAAACAGCAACGCGCCGCGCGATCCCATGGTAATAATCACCCGCCTCGCCCCCTGGCTGACGATACGCTGTGCAGCCTCTTTGGCGCTGGCTAAATCCTTCACGTCAATGCCGGAAAGCTGCGATGCCTCAGTTTCATTAGGTGTAATAACGTCAACATATTCCAGACACTCAAGCGCATGGCTCGAGAAAGGAGCCGGGTTGAGAATCACCTTCACGCCCAGCGCTTTGGCCAATTTCATCGCGCTCAGGGTAGCGGCAAAATTGTTTTCGAGCTGTACGAGCAGCACGTCCGAATCTTCCAGTTCGGGGGCGATCGCTGCCACTTCGTCTTCACTGATGGTTTTATTGGCACCGGAATAAATGGCAATCATGTTCTCGCCGTTTTCCTGCGAGACATAAATGATGGCGTTGCCGGTCGGCTCAGTGTCCGACTGATAAAGGGTAAAGGAGTGGATCTCCGAGGAGGTCAGGTGATCATAAGCAAACTGGCTGAACTGATCCTTACCCACCTTGGAAACGAAATGCACTCTGGCACCCGCACGACTGACCGCCGTGGCCTGATTCGCCCCTTTGCCGCCGGGGCCGAGCGTGCTGCCCAGCGCCAACAGGGATTCTCCGCCTTTTGGAAAACGTTCAACCTTCGCCACGATATCGACGTTAAATGAACCCAGAATGCAAACCTTACCTTTCATGTTCTTTCCTTTCCCCTGTTGTACGCTCTGCTTTCTTTTCTGACTCTGCAGCCGTTGCAGCAACACTTCAAAGTTGCCTCCGGTGTCAGCAATTAGCTTTGACTGCAAACTCCGCCGTATCACCATTGCACCGCCATGACATCGCTGAACCAATTTTTCAGCCGCCAGGGCATTCAGATCACTGCGAATGGTCTCTCTGGTCACCGCAAACAGGGACGCCAAAACCTCCACTTTTACCCGCTCGTTTTTATCCAGATATTCCAGGATTTGCTGCCGACGTTCTTCAAGAAACATATCCACCCGCCTTCTCTGTATTCAGAATAAGTGCACGAAACTGATTAAAGAGTGATGATGCTCATAGCTTAACCAGCAAAACGGAAGTAAACAAAAATGGGAATTTTTGATTTGGCGAAGTGAGAAGAAAGGAGCAGAAAAGAGCCATCGAAAGTGAGGGGCTGTCACAAGAGGGCGCGCATCACCCTGATGCTCGTTTCACCCGGACACACATGACGCCGCCTCTTTTCGTAACAGAAACTATACTTTATTTTCATCAGGATAGTGACGCTGGCAGGATAAAGAATGACCCAACAAAGACCGCAATTTTCATTGAAAGTACTGACGATTAATACTCACAAGGGCTTCACCGCGTTTAATAAACGCTTCATTTTACCCGAGCTGCGCGACGCGGTACGCACCGTCGGTGCCGATATCGTCTGCCTGCAGGAAGTGACGGGCGCACATGATGTGCATTCGTTGCATGTGGAAAGCTGGCCGGACACCCCCCATTACGAGTTTCTTGCTGACACCATGTGGAGCGACTTCGCCTACGGGCGCAACGCGGTCTACCCGGAAGGTCATCACGGCAATGCCGTCCTTTCACGCTATCCCATTGAACATTACGAGAATCGCGACGTGTCGGTCGCGGGTAGCGAGAATCGCGGCCTGTTGTACTGCCGTATCGTGCCCCCGCAGCTTGGGTCTCCTGTCCACGTGATTTGCGTACATCTGGGTCTGCGCGAAGCGCACCGCCAGGCACAGCTCAAGATGCTGGCCGACTGGGTTAACGCTTTCCCGCAGGGAGAACCGGTGCTGGTGGCAGGCGATTTCAACGACTGGCGGCAAAAAGCCAATCGCCCGCTTAAAGTACAGGCGGGACTCGATGAGATTTTCACCCGCGCAAAAGGCCGCCCGGCGCGCACTTTCCCGGTCAGGATGCCGCTTCTGCGTCTTGACAGGATCTATGTGAAAAATGCCAATGCCAGCGCGCCTGCGGTGCTGCCGCTGCGTAACTGGCGTCATCTGTCCGATCATGCCCCGTTAAGCGCGGAGATCCATCTATGAAAACCGCATGGCGGGAAGGCAACCACATCCAGCTTCTGGAAAATGGCGACGAATATTACCCGGCGGTATTTGACGCTATCGATAACGCTCAGCGTAAAGTGATTCTCGAAACCTTTATCTGGTTTGAGGATGACGTGGGTCGCCAGTTACATGCAGTGCTCCTGCGTGCCGCCCGGCGCGGTATCGGGGTTGAAGTGCTGCTCGACGGCTACGGATCGCCTGATTTGAGCGATGATTTCGTCGGCGAACTGACTTCAGCAGGCGTGGTGTTTCGCTATTACGACCCGCGCCCGCCGCTGTTCGGTATGCGAACCAATCTTTTCCGCCGTATGCACCGTAAAATTGTTGTCATCGACAATACAGTGGCGTTTGTCGGCGGGATTAATTACTCCGCCGAGCACATGTCCGATTACGGTCCCGAGGCCAAGCAGGACTACGCCGTACGGGTGGAAGGTCCGGTGGTGGATGACATTTTGCAGTTTGAGCTGGAAAATCTGCCTGATCATGCGCATACCCACCGATGGTGGCAGCAACGTCGCCGCTATCATGCGGCGGAAAATCGCAATCCCGGCGAGGCGCAGGCGCTGTTTGTCTGGCGCGATAATGACGATCACCGGGATGATATTGAGCGTCACTATCTGAAAATGCTGGCCAGCGCCAGGCGCGAAGTGATTATCGCCAACGCCTATTTCTTTCCTGGTTACCGTCTGCTTCACGCCATGCGCAATGCAGCCCGCCGCGGCGTGCAGGTAAAACTCATCGTGCAGGGCGAGCCGGATATGGCGATTGTAAAAGTCGGTGCAGAGCTGCTGTACAACTATCTGCTGAAAGGCGGTGTGCAGGTGTATGAATATCGCCGTCGTCCGCTGCACGGCAAGGTCGCGCTGATGGATGCTCACTGGGCGACGATCGGCTCCAGTAATCTCGATCCGCTGAGCCTGTCGCTCAATCTTGAAGCCAATCTGATTATCCACGACCGGACGTTTAACCAGACGCTGCGCGAGAACCTGCACGGTATTATCGCCAGAGACTGCCAGCGCGTAGATCAAACTATGGCCCCGAAACGCACCTGGTGGAACCTGGCGAAAAGCGTGGTGGCGTTTCACTTCCTGCGTAAATTTCCGGCCATGGTCGGCTGGCTACCGGCGCACACGCCAAGGCTTGCCCAGGTAAAGCCGCCCGTACAACCCGAAATTGAAACGCAGGATCGGGTGACGTCAGAGAATTCAGAGGTGAAATCATAATGTCTGCATCACATCCGAAGTGGCGTCTGGCGAAAAAAATACTCACCTGGATTTTCTTTATCGCCGTGGCTGTGCTGCTGGTGGTTTACGCCCGCACGGTCAACTGGGAAGACGTGTGGAAGGTCATTCGCAATTACAACCGCACGCCACTGCTGATATCAGTGGTGCTGGTGATCATCAGCTATCTGCTGTACGGCTGTTACGATCTGCTGGCGCGCGCTTATTGCGGGCACAAACTCGCGGCCCGTCAGGTGATGCTGGTGTCATTTATCTGCTACGCCTTTAACCTCACGCTCAGCACCTGGGTTGGCGGCATCGGCATGCGTTACCGGCTCTACTCCCGCCTGGGTCTGCCCGGCGCCACGATCACCCGCATTTTCTCACTGAGCATTACCACCAACTGGCTTGGCTATATTTTGCTCGGCGGAATTATCTTCACCTTCGGCGTCGTGGAGCTGCCTTCGCACTGGTACATCGACGAAGGCACACTGCGCATTATGGGCATTGTGCTGCTGGCGATGGTGGCCACTTACGTCTGGTTCTGCGCCTATGCTAAACGCCGCCATATGACGGTGAAAGGGCAAAAACTGGTGCTACCGTCGTTTAAATTTGCCGTGGCGCAGATGGTAATTTCCAGCGCCAACTGGATGGCCATGGGGGCGATTATCTGGCTGCTGTTAGGCGAGGATGTGAACTATTTCTTTGTGCTGGGCGTGCTGTTAGTCAGCAGTATCGCCGGGGTGATTGTGCATATTCCGGCGGGGATCGGCGTGCTGGAAGCGGTGTTTATCGCCCTGCTGGCCGGAGAACATACGTCGCAGGGCACGATTATCGCCGCCCTGCTGGCCTACCGTATGCTCTACTACTTCCTGCCGCTGCTGCTGGCGCTGGTGTGCTATTTGATGCTGGAGAGCCGGGCGAAGAAATTGCGGGCGAAGAACCAGAAGGCGATGGCGAAGTAAGCCTTCTGGCATTATTCCAGACCGGGGATATTCACGCCAAATGTTTGCAGCAGCAGGATGATATTGAGCGCCACAATCACCACGGTGCCGATGATGGAAGTCACGACAGTCAGGCGGCTGTTAACAAACTCCCCCATGATGTCGCGACGGCTGGTGAATATCACCAATGCAATCATCGGCGCAGGCAACGCCAGGCTGAGCACCACCTGGCTGTATACCAGCGCGTCGGTGGCATTAACGCCCATCGCCACCACGATAAACGCAGGGATCATGGTGACCAGACGGCGCAACCAGACGGGAATGCGAAAACCGACGAAGCCCTGCATGATCATCTGGCCTGCCATAGTGCCTACCACTGAACTGGAAATACCGGAAGCAATCAATGACAGCAGGAAGAAACCTGCCGCCCCCGCCCCCAACAGCGGAGTCAGGGTGTGGTAAGCCGTTTCGATTTCCGCCACATCGCTGTGGCCGGCATGGAAGGCACTGGCGGCCATAATCACCATCGCGATATTCACCAATCCGGCGAGGGTCAGCGCGATCACCACTTCAATATTGGAAAAACGCAGCAGTGTACGACGTTCGCCCGGATTCCTGGCATGGGTACGGTGCTGAGTCAGCCCCGAGTGCAGGAAGATCGCATGTGGCATCACGGTGGCTCCGATGATCCCCACGGCAATGGTCAGCGCCTGCGCGTCGGGCAGTTGCGGTGTCACCATGCCCAGACCGGCTGCGGCCCAGTCAACCTGCGCAATAAACATTTCGACCAGATAACACAGCGCAATCACCGCCACTAACCCGCCGATCATCAGCTCAACAGGGCGGAAACCACGCTTTTCCACCATCAAAAGACCGTAGGTAACCAGCGCCGTGATACCCATCCCGGCCAGTAACGGCATATGGAACAGTAACGACAGGGCTAAAGCCCCCCCGAGGAATTCGGCCAGATCGGTCGCCATTGCGGCGATTTCGCTGCCCACCCACATCCCCCAAACCACGGGTCTGGAGAACTGGTCGCGACACATTTCCGCCAGATTTCTGTTGGTGACGATCCCCAGCCTGGCGGAGAGCGCCTGAAACAGCATGGCGATCATATTGGCCATGACAACCACCCACAGGAGCGCGTAGCCATAGCGCGAGCCAGCCTGAATATTGGTCGCAAAATTACCCGGATCCATATAGGCGATCGAGGCGATCACCGCTGGCCCCGCAAACAACAGCGGTGTCATCAGGCCGCGTTTGCGGCCGGACATGGCGTTAGCAATCGCCGCATTGGTTCTGTCGGTTAGAGAAGAAGTCTGGCCTGTTCCACGCATACTGCCCGCCCTGTTCTTGCTTGTTATTTTTGTGTGAATTTTATCCGGCAAAGACGAATATAGCACTGGCTATACTCTATAGTGCAAGCTTAGTTTGAGGGTTATTAAGGGCTTTATGTTTCAAAATATGAAACTTGAATCATTGCCTGAGATTATAAAAATGGAATGATTTTTCTGATGATGAATCCGGCGTGACGGCCACACTGACGGCCCTGTGCCCGCGCCTTTCGTTCAGAGGTTATGCGCAACAGCGCGTGAAAACATTGCCGGCATAAAAATCTGACAGACATCACACTTTTCTGACAAACAAACCGGCTGTCCGCCCCCTGCTATCAAGTTTCCTCGCCAGTGTGCCGTTAACTTAATCACTAAAACTCATTCGGTTCACGTGACCAACTTCAGTTTCTTCCCGACAGATTTCTATCCTGTGTTTCCTGACAGGCTACTCCGGTAACGACATTTTACGCACGAGACTGATTGAAATGTTGTCATAACTTAAGGTGCCCGCACCTTTTTAATCGCAATTTCAGGGAGTTACCACTATGTCTTTTAAACACACTACTGTACGCACCCAGCTTACGCTGGGATTTGGCGTTTTAGTCGTCATTGTTCTCGCAGTAGTCCTGCTCTCTATCAACGCGTTAAGCCAGGCCAACAACAGATTCAAAACTCACGTACAGCAGGTTTCCGCCCGTGAGGCGGCTGTGAATTTAATTCTCAGCGGCGTAAAAGACAGTTCATTGAATATTTACGGGCTGGTGCTGGTCAGTGAGGCTGCTGATATCGAAGCAGGTAAAAGACAAGTTGCTGCTGCAGAAGAGAAAACCGCAGCCGCGCTGAACCGGCTTCAGGCGGCAATCAAAGAACACTCAGATGTCACAGATAAGGATCGGCAATTCGTGACCGCGATTTCTAATGCGGAAGAAGGATACCGTCCGGTGGCTAAACATATTGTTGATCTGGCCCTTGAAGAGAAGAAAGCTGAAGCGATTGACCGCATGAATCGCGAGCTACGACCTCAGTTGGCGCTGCTGCTGAATACGACCAATGACTATCTCCAGTACAGTAACGTACGGGCTAAAGAGAGCCTGAATACCGCACAAGATGCGTATCAACAAACCCGCCTCATTTTCATCGTTATCAGCCTGGTCGCACTGAGTCTGGCGGTTATTCTGGGGGGCATTATTATCCGTTCCCTGTTCCGTGCACTGGGTGAAGAACCGCTTGTTTTAGGTCAGGTGGTACAACGTATTGCTGCGGGTGATCTCAGTGAAGTGAAAGGCGCGGAAAACGCACCACAAAACAGCGTCCTGGCAGAGCTTGGCGGAATGCAGGCGAAACTGCATCAGTTAATCAACCAGGTGGCTAATTCCGCTGAAAGCATTGTCAGTGCATCCACCGAAATTACGTTGGGCAATGAGGATCTGAGTCGCCGGACCGAAGCCCAGGCTTCCTCGCTGGAACAGACATCAGCAAGCATGGAGGAACTGACCGCGACAGTGAAACACAACGCCGACAATGCCCATCAGGGGAATCTGATGGCCACAAGTGCGTCACAAGTGGCGCAACGCGGCGGCAACGTCGTTGAACGCGTCGTCAGTACCATGCATGAAATCGCCGAAAGCTCAGGCAAAGTGACACAAATCATCACGGTCATTGAAGGCATTGCTTTCCAGACCAATATTCTGGCGCTTAACGCCGCCGTTGAAGCAGCCCGTGCCGGTGAGCAAGGACGTGGTTTTGCGGTGGTTGCCGGTGAAGTGCGAACGCTGGCACAGCGCAGCGCCAATGCCGCCAAGGAAATTAAAAACCTGATTAGCGAGTCTGTTGAAAGGATTAACGTCGGTTCTAAGCTGGTGGATGAAGCGGGCACCACCATGATGGAAGTGGTGAATGCGGTCAAAGGCGTCAACAGCCTGATGGCTGAGATTACCCTTGCCTCAAGCGAACAACATACTGGCATCGATCAGGTCAATAAAGCCGTGGTCAACATGGACGAGGCGACGCAGCAGAATGCCGCGTTAGTAGAACAAAGTGCGGCAGCAGCGGACAGTTTAAAACAACAGGCTCATATCTTGCTGGAGGGGATTTCTGCATTTGATATTTCACGTGCGGGAAATCTTAATGTCACTGCAACAGCCACCCGCTAAGGTATTTACATGAAAATTTCCTGCGTTTTTGCCGTGGCGACGACCCTGCTGACATCGGCAGCTCTTGCCAGCAGCAATGAGAACATCACGATAGGCCTGATTACTAAAACAGACACCAACCCGTTCTTTTTGAAAATGAAAGAAGGTGCCATGCTGGGGGCCACCGTACACGGGGTCAAACTGCTTACCGCAGCCGGTAAAGAAGACAGCGATTATCCTTCACAGATCATCGCGATTCAGTCCATGGTGGCCTCTGGCGCGACCACGTTGCTCATTACGCCGAGCGATGCTAAGGCCATTGTGCCCGCACTCGATGAGGTCCGGGCAAAAGGCGTGCAGGTTATCGCCCTCGATTCCCCGACGGATCCGATCAGTGCCGTCGATGCCCTCTTCGCCACCGATAACTATAAAGCTGGCGAATTGATTGGCCAGTATGCTCAGGCGGCCATGCCGCTGACGTTCGCGGGGCAACCCCTTAAAATAGCGATGCTGGATTTATCGCCAGGACATCTGGTAGGGGCAAGAAGGCACAACGGGTTTATGAAAGGATTGGGTTTAACTGCGGCAGGTGCCGAATCCAGTGAACTGTCAGCCGCACCCGAAATTGTGTGTGCAGGCTATAGCGAAGGGGCAGAGAAACAAGGCTACGAGGTCATGACAAATTGCCTGAAAGCCCATCCGGACATTAATCTGGTTTACACCGTCAACGAACCGGCCGCAGCCGGAGCCTACAAAGCCTTGCAGGAGGCAGGTAAACAAAAGAATGCCATGATTCTCTCTGTTGATGGCGGGTGTGCGGGGGTAAATTACGTACGTGAAGGCAAGATTGCTGCCACGGCTCAGCAGTATCCTTTAACGATGGCGGCGATGGGTGTTGATGCTGCCGTTGCCTATGCCAGACACGGCAAAAAGGTTTCCGGGTATGTGGATACCGGCGTCACGCTTATCGCCGATAAACCTATGCCAGGTCTGGCAAGCAAAGATACTCAGGCAGGGCTGGATGCCTGTTTTGGCGCTAAATAAACAGCTTTTCTGAAGGCAAAAAAAAGCCGGAGAATGTCAGCGCATTCTCCGGCTTTTTTCGTACATCGTCAGAAACAGCGACTGGCGTTAGCCGTACAGCTTCAGACGCGCCGCCTTTTTGGCGAAGGCCAGATCCGCCTGCACCATCTCAATCACCAGATCCTGTAATGAGGTTTCAGGTGCCCAGCCTAACTGACGCCGTGCTTTTGACGGATTAACCGAAACCTTGCTGACCTCCGACGGGCGCATATAGCGCGGATCGACGGCGACAATCACATCTCCGACTTTCAGCGCTGCCGCGACCGGGCTGATAATCGCCGCAATCACGCCTTTTTCCTCCACGCCTTTGCCGACAAACCGCAGTTTGATCCCCAGTTCAAGGGCCGCAAAAGTCACGAACTGACGCACCGTAAACTGCACGCCCGTTGCAATGACGAAGTCCTCCGGTTTGTCCTGCTGCAGCATCAGCCACTGCATTTTGACGTAATCTCTGGCATGCCCCCAGTCACGTAAGGCATTCAGATTGCCCAGATAAAGGCACTTCTCCAGCCCCTGAGTAATGTTCGCCAGCCCGCGTGTGATTTTACGCGTGACAAAACTTTCGCTGCGCCGCGGCGACTCATGGTTAAACAGAATGCCGTTACAGGCATACATACCGAATGTTTCCCGGTAATTCACGGCGGTCCAGAAATCACTGACTCTGGCGACGGTCTCCGAAGGCGGAAGATTAAACGTCACCATTTCATTGATGGTCATCCCGTTAACCAGCCCGCACAACGCGGAAGATGAAGCATGATAATAACGGGTTGTGCGCTCCAGCCCCTCAGAACGGATAGCCTCCAGCATTCTCAGCGCACTGATCCCGGTGACAGGAAATGTAGAATGCGCGGTAGTTTCACTGGTGATATCCAGATTATAAATTTCATCCGGGCGAATTAACGCCAGCAAACTCCTCAGATCTAAGATTTCACCCCAGCCATAATGATGAATATGGAAATCAGGATTGTTTGCATGTAAATCATCAGTGACAAATTCAGTATCGGGTACCGGGCTGTGCAGGATAATCCCATGGACTGTATAGCCTTTTTTAAGCAAAAGCTCAGTCAGATAAGATCCGTCCTGCCCGGAGATATTGGTAATAAGAGCGACCTTAGACATAGTAAACCCTTAGATTACAATTTAAAAAACGCATCCGGACAGATGCACGATTATAATTGCAAGGTTATGTTGAGTAAGATGAATCGCAGAATAAACAGTCAACGACAGAAAAAAGAACAATATTAAAAAGGATAAAAATTAATAAACGATGCGTTTACTTTCATTGAAGTCATGCCATTTTGTTTTGATATACTCATCCAGCTCATCATGAAATCTTTGTGCAGAGAACTTTAAAGCGTTTTCGCGGCAGTCCTTCGGCAGGATAGAGTCTTTAATCGTATCAAAGTGACGCACGGCGTTAATCAGTGATTCCGCCGTTTGCTCTGAGAAAAATACCCCGGTGGCATTACGTTCGCCATAAGGTCTGATGGTCTCCAGAACACCGCCTTTGCCAAAGGCAATAACCGGCGTCCCGCTGGCCTGTGCTTCGACCGGCGTAATGCCAAAATCTTCTTCAGCAGCAAAAACAAACGCCCGGGTGCGCCGCATGTAATCTTGCATCACATCGTCAGGCTGATAACCCAGAATTTCGATATTGCTGCCAGCCCGGGATTTTATTTTCGCCATTTCAGAACCGTCACCGATCACCACCAGTTTCTTATCCGGCATCTGACTGAATGCTTCAACAATCAGGTCGATACGCTTATAAGGCACCATGCGGGAGGCGGTAAAATAGAAGTCTTCTTTATTCTCCTGCAAAGTAAAACGTTCTACATCGACAGGAGGATAAATAACATCCGCATCCCGGCCATAGACCTTCTTGATTCGCCGGGCAATAAACTGGGAATTAGCGATAAAGTGATCCACGCCATTGGCTGTCCGGTAATCCCAAATCCTGATTTTATGCAGGAACCAGCGGGCCAGTTTCCCTTTCAGGCCTTTGTTCAGCCCCGCCTCACGCAAATACTGGTGCTGAAAATCCCAGGCATAGCGGATCGGCGAATGCACATAACTGATGTGCAACTGATCAGGGCCGGTCAATACGCCTTTAGCCACCGCATGACTGCTGGAAAGCACAATGTCATGCCCCGTCACATCAAGCTGCTCGATAGCCAGCGGCATTAAAGGCAGATACTGCTGATATTTCTTCTTCGCAAAAGGTAACCACTGTATAAAAGAGGTCGTCGCTTCTTTTCCATAGAATTTCTTCCGGGATTCATCAGAAAGAAAATCGACAACAGAATAAATATCAGCATTTGGGTATAATTTAATAAACTCTGCAATAACTTTTTCTGACCCTGCAAATGTCACCAACCAGTCAGCAACAATCCCAACACTCACATCATGTGACATAATTTAAACCTTATAAAATGAAAAGTGAGTAATACAAACCCACAGCGAGTTATCATTACTCACTTAAATAAGATATTTTTAATAATTACATACTGCGGAGGATAGAAAGAATTCTTCTGGTTTGTTCCTGCATGAGTTTTGTATTTGCGCGGGATTCAACATTCAACCTTACAACAGGTTCTGTATTAGAACTGCGGAGATTGAAACGCCATTCGTCAAACTCAAGACTGATCCCGTCAGTATGATCGACATTAACCGCCTCACCTTCATACATGGCTAATACACGGGCAATGGATTCTTTAGGCTGCTGCAAATAGCTGTTAATTTCGCCGGACGCAGGATAGGCCGTGATCCGGTCATTAATCAGTTGCCGCAGAGACTTGCCTTTCAGATGCAATAATTCAGCGACCAGCAGCCAGGGGATCATCCCACTGTCGCAATAATAGAAATCGCGGAAGTAATGATGGGCGCTCATCTCACCGCCATAGACCGCATCTTCCTGACGCATACGTTCTTTAATAAAAGCATGGCCGGTTTTCGACATGACAGGCACGCCGCCCGCACCGGTGACAATATCAATGGTATTCCAGCTCAGACGCGGGTCATGGATAATTCTTGAGTTGGGATATTTTTCGAGGAAGGCATCGGCAAGCAGACCGACGATGTAATACCCTTCGATAAAATTACCGGCATCATCAAAGAGAAAACATCTGTCAAAATCACCGTCAAAAGCGATCCCCATATCTGCTTTGTGCTTAATGATGGCATCCGTCGTGTCCTGACGGCACTCCGGCAATAACGGGTTAGGAATACCGTTCGGGAATGTGCCGTCTGCCTCATGGTGAACTTTGATAAATTCAACCGGCACACCGGCTGCAATAAACCGCTGTTCGATGGCATCAACAACATGGCCCGCTGCCCCATTACCGGAGTTAAACACCAGCTTTAAAGGGCGGGTAAAGTTCTCTACATTGATAAAGCTGAGCAGCTTATCAACATACTCATCCAGCACAGAGGCTTTCTCGTAACTGCCGCGCTTAGCCTGATCGACCGGTGGAAAATTATTAGCTTCCGCCAGCGCCTGAATATCACGTAAGCCGGTATCGCCGCTGATCGGACGGGAATCTTCACGCACCAGTTTCATGCCGTTGTAGTTCATCGGATTGTGGCTGGCCGTCACTTCAATGCCGCCATCAAGGCACAAATAAGACGTCGCAAAATAGATTTCTTCTGTGCCGGTCACGCCGATATCAACAACGTCCGTTCCCGCATCCTGCAAACCTTTCGCCAGCGCAAGTTTTAATGCTTCGCTGGTTAAGCGGACATCGCCCCCCAATACCATTTTATTAGGTTTTAAATATTCCCCGTAAGCACGCCCTATGCGATAGGCAATATCTTCATTTAATTCGACGCCTAATTCACCGCGGATATCGTAAGCTTTAAAGCAAGTTAATGTACCTGACATATTTCATCCCCAAATTAACAGCGACCATAGTGATCTTTTATACGGATAATATCGTCATCTTCCAGATAGGATCCCGACTGTATTTCCAGAAGTTCCAGAGGAATTTTTCCCGGGTTCTCTAACATATGCTGAGCCCCAATAGGGATAAACGTTGATTCATTTTCACTGAGCAGATAATTTTTATCTTCGAGAATAACTCTGGCGGTGCCCGAAAGAATAACCCAGTGCTCCGCGCGGTGATGATGCATCTGTAATGAGAACTGTCCGCCCGGTTTAACGGTGATGCGGTTCACATGATAACGGGGTGCAGTCACGACATTATCGTTACGGCCCCACGGGCGATAGGATTCGCGGTGCAAACGATATTCCCGTCGTTTATTATTTTTTAAATATTCGACGACTTTTTTAACGTCCTGCACCTGGTTTTTATCAATGACTAAAACGGCATCTTTCGTATTTACGATGACCAGATTATCCACACCAATGGCGGCCACCAATTTCTCATCGGTGTTGATATAACAATTGTTCGCATTATGGGTAAATACATCGCCATTGATGGCATTCCCTTCAGCGTTTTTATCATTCACTTCCCAAAGCGCCGACCAGGAACCCACATCATTCCAGCCCGCATCTAACGGAACAACAATCGCATCCGTGGTTTTTTCCATTACGGCATAATCAACCGATTCATCCGGGCAGGAAATAAATGCCGCTTTATCTACACGAATAAAATCTTGCTGCTCATCAGTATGCGAAGTTTCAATCGCTTTCTGACAGGCTTCGAGTATGTCCGGCCTGAATTTCGCCATCTCTTCAAGAAAACGTCTGGCGCGGAACAAAAACATACCGCTGTTCCAGTAATACTCGCCGCTTTCCAGATATTGCAATGCGGTCTCAAGATTCGGTTTCTCGACAAAACGCTGCACCCGAAAAACAGGATCGGCATCACTGCTGAATTCTGTTCCCCGCTGGATATAACCGTAACCGGTTTCAGGGCCTGTTGGCACGATACCGAACGTGACCAGTTTCCCCTGCTCAGCGAACGGAATAGCATTCTGCACGGCCTGATGGAAGGCATCCGGAGACTCGATCACATGGTCGGCAGCAAGCACCAACAGTAACGGATCAGAACCGTTGTCGATGGCACTGAGCGCAGCCAGCGTAATAGCAGGCGCCGTATTGCGCCCGACAGGCTCAAGAATAATATTGTCGGAGAGCTGGTCTATTTGTCGTAATTGTTCGGCAACAAGAAAACGATGCTCTTCATTACAAATAACCAGCGGTGCAGAAACGTCCAGCCCTTTTAAACGGGTGACCGTTTCCTGCAACATGGAATTATCGCCATGCAGACGAAGAAATTGTTTTGGATAAAGCTCACGAGACATTGGCCACAAACGGCTACCGGTGCCGCCAGCCATGATTACTGGAAGGATCATGATTACCCTCTATATTAATTCAACTACAGAATAATGAGATGGCAAGCTGCAGTGGAAATAAAAAACCACTTTATGAAAAAAGTTATTAGTGATTATCTATACTATTATCTTTAAATTTCATCTCGGCAGTTGATGACCACTTAAGATTATCCGATTGATAATCTTTGGCTACAGGAAGTATTTCTTTTGAAGATTGGAAATTATTACGTTCAATAATTAATTTCTCATCACACTGAACAACTCTAATATAATATCCTTTAATCTTTCCAACATGATTTTTGTCTACAGAGAAATTATTCCCAACAATAAATAAATTGGATAATCGCTTAGACCTATCATAAGCCAGTGTTGAGACCCCAAGAAGACAATTGACTATAGTGTTATTTTCAAAGACAACATTATCTATTCTTGAAGATGTGTTTGGTTTTGGCCAAAAACGAATTCTTAAAGCACCCGATTCATTTGATTCACCTAATACACCGATGAAAGAAAATTGATTATTTTTAATAACCACATTCGCTATATATGAATCTTCAGGGGAATTTTTATCGTCAGTAAGGTAAACACCACCTTCTCTAGAACCTACTATGATATTTCTATTGATGAAAATATCATTAGCATAAGAGTAAACTTTTATTCCACCTTTACAAGAGACTATACGATTATCATTGAAAGTTATATTTTGCGCTTTATTTCCCTTGTCAAACGAGCCCGCGGACAAAGCGTCATCACCAACATCATGAACGAAATTACGTTCTGCAGTTACATTTTTAGAACGATAAAAATGGATTCCATCTGTCCCAGAAAGGCCTGCTATTAGCCCCTTATGGTCATGTACGTAGCAATTTTTGACTATTACATTATTCGAAAAGTCAACATGTATCCCATATCCGAGACCATAGCATTCTTCAACATCATCGATCAGTAATGGATCAGCGTTACTTACATACAATCCCTTAGGTCCGGCTCTGCCCGTATACAGAGAAGAATTAAGTCTTTTCAAGGTATAACCGGAAAGTAAGACTTTAGACTTTGTTGATTGAAACAATGGTTTACTGTAGACAATTCCATTTAAAAAATGATTTAAAAGAAAAACTGTCTTCCCCTTACCAAAACCTGAAAAGCTTAGAAAACCATCCCTAAGGGTCAAAGTTCTCGTTAAAAGATATTTATTAGGTCGACTCTCTTTGATTGGGATGCCAGAATTTAATGCTAATTCGATGGAATCTGAACTATCAGTTTTACCATCACCAACAGCTCCAAAATCGGTTAATTCAAGCTCTATATCGTAAGGTTTCCAAACGCTGCCATCCAATGAGGTTATCAGACCTTGTCCAACAGAGCGTAGCCCCTCATATATAAAAACAACCACCTTATCCTGATGAGAGTTAGCTGATGAAACAAAAAAATAATCGAAACTTGAAGATGGTGATTTATTTTTTAGCTCCTGCTCAGTGAGAATTTTTTTCAATTTTAGCTTCAAGATTTCTTTGTTAGATCTTATTTTTTTACTAAAATTTTCATGAGGTTCGGAGGCTATCGCAGTTGAAGTAATACCTTTTGTTAGGTAATAATAAAAAAAACCGGATACTCCATATTTTATAAGATTCCTTTTAGTAACAGCCATTCTACCTCCCCTCGATTCAACCAGGAAATGAAAGCGACTTCTAAGTATATCAAAAGGTACATCTAAATAAGCATTTTAAGCATCTTATCTGTTCTTGTTTCGTAAGTATATTCTTTAGCCAAAGCGAGGCGTTCATTCAAAGGGACGACATCACCAGATATGACGGCATCAACAGCCATAACAAACTCGAATTTATCTTTACCAATCTTAACAACATTATGAAACTCCTGAATTGAAGAAAGATCTACACTGACGATAGGCTTTCCAGCAGCCAAATATTCAAAAAACTTCATAGGAAACATGTTATCTGTATACTCGTTAAGATTATTCGGTAACAGTGCAACGTCAAAATATTTAAGATATTGAGGAAGGACATTATAAGGCTTAGGCCCAAGCAAGTGTATGTTTTTATGTGCTCTAAGAATATCAATTTTTGTAGATGGATCACCTTCCCCCACCTCACCTATAATCACAATACTATATTGTGGTCTTTGGGCTGCAAGATAACTTATAAGATCCAAGTTTATTTTATATGAACTAACTGCACCAATAAAACCCAAGACAGGAGAGCTTATATTTTTCAAATCTTCTGGAATAACATAATCCTTTGTTACAGCTGTATTGAAATGGACATAATCTGCAACATTAGAAAAATAGTGTATATTATCATTCCATTTAACTCTATTTTCTTTCAACTGTAAGGCTGTCACAAATATTATGCTTGCCTGTTGAATTAATGTTTTTTCCTCACGTTCTAGAACATCAATTGGCATTCCAGGTTGAGCTTTAATTTCATCGACACAGTGATAAATTGTTTTAGAAAAATCATTCGGATTTAAAAATTCTGTAGTTAATGGATTATATGTCCACAACCATGGATTTCTGAAACCAAGTAACTTACTCCACATTTTGACAAAAAAGCTCAAGTAGAATTTATTGAAACTCCTAACGGCACGATATTCGTTCCAAGGTAAAGTTATTGGTGACCATACCCATATATTCTCTTGGACTTTCTTCGGTGGTCTTAGTGCCTTAAACAATTTTTTTAAAATACGGCTAAAATCCTTCTTATTTAAACTTGGCTTTCGCAACCCCAAAGAATCTATGTAAAGGACCTTGTATCCTCTACGAGCAAACTCAACGGCAACATGCTGCTTATTAGTCCAAAATGGATTATCCCAGTCAGCAGTCGAAAGCAAAACAATTTCTTTATTATCATTTTTCATTAACTTTCCTCAAATATCTCACTGGATTACCTGCATAAATACTATATGAGTCTAAATTTCCTCTAACAACAGAATTTGCACCTATAACCGTATGAGTGCCAATAGACGTCCCCTTCGTCACTACAGAACCGGCGCCAATCCATACATCTTTAGAAATAGAAACTTCAGCTTTTGTATACCCTTGATCCCTTATTTTTTTATTATTATCTCTGAACTCGTGATCAGAATCATAAAAACATACGTTTTGTCCAAAAAGGCAATCATCGCCAATAGTCAGCTTCTTATGACAAATGACGTGATTATTTTCATTAAAAAAAACACCATTACCTATAGTTAACTCTCCTCCAGAACAATGTAACACAGTGTTTTTTGATAAAAAGACCCTATCACTGTTACCTTTGATATAAATTCTACCACCATTTGTTATTTTTATTTTTGCACCAGGTGAAATGTATAATCTCAATGGATTTATCATTGCTCTATTTCCGTATCTGATTTTTATCAAGATACATTTGATGAATGAGATAAGAAATCTCAACCTGACTTTTCTGAACACAATCACCCCCGTTTATGTCTTATCATTCCAGCAAAACTCCCGCGTAAAGAAGGTATCAGAGTAATTACTGCAGACCAGAAAATTAAAAACAACACTCCATTAATTAAAAAATTTAAGTACAAATTTGAAATAGGAATTTCATAAGAGCTAATAAGCATATAGATACAAGAACTCAAGATAATAATGTAAAACTTCTTACTGGTTTCACCCCATATCCCAAGTGAATAAATACATCCAGCTAGAGTTATTATTCCATATAGGGAATACCCCAACCCAAGCGTCATTTCCTTAAAAAATTGATAGAATAAAATATTAAACGAAGCATTAACAATTAAACCTAGCGTCATTATTAACATTACTTTTTTATTATTGAATTGTGCATTCAAAGCCTTTATTAAAACGTAACTTATGACATTTGCCCATAGTCCGAGAGACATCCCCTGAAGAATATGTGTTGTGACCTCTATTGAAGTCGAATCAAATTTTCCCCGTGCAAATAATATCGTGACAACCAGATTTGCATGAACACCCAAAAATAATGAGACGGGCACAGCAAACAAAATCAATAAACTAAAGGTCTCAATGAGTCTTGCCTTGATATGTTCAGGTTGCAATCCTCCCCAACTAGCAAGTCCTGCCAAGGCAACAGGTGTC
This sequence comes from Rahnella aceris, assembly GCF_011684115.1. Classification (NCBI taxonomy): domain Bacteria; kingdom Pseudomonadati; phylum Pseudomonadota; class Gammaproteobacteria; order Enterobacterales; family Yersiniaceae; genus Rahnella; species Rahnella aceris. The sequence continues at coordinate 82,791 of NZ_JAADJV010000002.1, forward strand.
GAAACTACTAATAGAAGTGTTTCAGTGATAAATTTTGCATAGTCCAGCGCTGACACAGCAGTAATACTTATCAATGTTGCTACTGCACGTTCAACAGCAATATTTCCCTGATATAGAAATGGCAAAAAAATAAGTGGCCTCAACGTTCTCCAAAAATTTAAAATAACACTTTTTAGTGTTTTACTATCAATTTTTTCCGGTAAATTCAAAATACCTTTGTTTAGCCCTCTAATTAAAACCCATATAAAGAAGACTAAATAACTGAATGTGAACCCCCATGCAAGATAGATTGGATTACCAATTATATAAGCGAACAGTGCCCCAAGCAGCATGCCAAAATTCTGTATCGAAGGTCGCATGGACATAGGAAGAAAGTCATCATGGGCCATTTCTACATAATTTATCAATGCTGAACTAAGATAAAGTGTAATACCCAGACTCATTATGATTAGCATTGACCTGGACAGATCTCTTGTCCTTTCATCTAGCCCAGGCGCAATTACATTAAGCCAAAAATCTACAAATAGAATAGCGCAGGAAGTTAAAATTACGGAGAATATAAGAAAGATTACCTGCATAGACCAAAAAAAAAGTTGTCCTTTATTTACACTTTCCGAATGAAATTTTTTATAAAGCGGAATAAAAGCCGTCAGGCTATCACTCACCAAGAAATTTACCGGAACCAGAGTCCCAGTTTGCGCTACTCGATACGCTCCGTTAATATACCCAGTGCCAAATAGTGCAGCAACAATAACTTCTCTGATAAGCCCTAAAGCTTTGGAAAGTAAATTCCCACTAATTAATGAAACTATTGCTTTCCTCACAAGTTAGGTCCTTCATCTAAAAAGATTTTTCAATGAGTTTTTTGTATTTATCAGCCGCATATTTTAAAGTGTATTCATCGGGTAGATAGCTATTTTTATTTTGCAAATCCTTAGCTAATAAACTTTCTATCTTGCTTGCAGCAACCTGATAGTTCAAGGGATCAACAAGATGAATATTCCCTGATTTAAATAGCTTAACTTGATTTGATAATACTATTGGCACCCCTACAGCAGAGGCTTCTAAAATATTTAAAGGAAGCCCTTCTATCCGGTTTGTTAAAAATAAAAAAACATCACTTATTGATTCAACTTTTGCCAGATCTTCTCTTTTTAGAGACCCCAGAAACTTAATATAATCATTAGCTCCAAGAGAATTAACCAAACTCTTCAGTTTCTGTTCTTCTGGTCCACTACCAACAATAATGTAAACAAATTCATTTTTATCGTTTAATAATTCAATTGTTTTAATGCAATTATACACCCCTTTTTGTGAATGTAATCGGCAAGCCGTTAAGATAACTTTTTTTTCGTAAGGGATGTTATAATAATCTTTTATTTTATTATCATCACAACAGTCACTTTTAAACAATTCGGAATCTATGCCATTACTAATTAGAGATATTTTATTCTTATCAATAAAACTTTCGTAAGGCCATCGATTAAAGTCTCCATAAACTTGTTCACCTATACCAACAATGTAATCAAATTTGTTGTAATTAATAAAATCGCGACATAACCAAAAAATATTTTTTGGTGATGTCAAAAATCCTTTTGGAGTTTTTGTTTTCAATTTTGAGATGAACTCCCCCCAAGCTGTGCCATGCACTTGGATCAAAAATTTTATATGTGGATTCTTATGTTTTAGATCTATCACACCATAGGCACCAGTACTGACACTAAAAACAGTATCGCAATCTTTTATATAATTTTCCTCAAAAGCTTCTCTAGAGGATTTCCACCATCCGTGGGAGTATTTGCCGCTTTTAACGTTATCGATAAATAAAACTTCAATTCCATCGATATGATGTAACCCTACATAATCTGGCGTTTTAGTGGTAATAATTCTCACATTACTCCCCAGACGATGCAACCCTTTAGCAATATCCCAGGCCACAACCTCCATACCACCAAGTCCGTGCATAGGTAATGATCTTGTAAACATTACAACATTATTCATATTTACATCTCAATTATGATTAATTAAAAAATCACCCTATAGGGATTAGGATTTTCTACTAAGCTTGTTTATAAATAGCAATAATAGTGATGAACATAGACCAAGCATAATAGGGGGGGCAATAGCGCCAAATGATCCCCTAAAAATTATAAATGAAAATGATGACAACCATAAACCGATGAAGTAATAATATGAAACTTTAGCCTTACTGAGGAATGAATCAGCACGACCTGTAATAACACCTATAATCAAAGCGCCTAATATAACAAAGATCATATCACCAGCATAATATAGCTCTCCGACCAAAGGAGCACTTAAATTTGTATAAAAATACCCTTGATGCTCCGCCGCAAGCATACCTAAGTTAGTCGGTTTGGATTCCCAAAGACTTCTTGGTATAAAAAAACTTATCCCGGCGATAAAATTAACACCCCATGAATAACCGGTGTCACTTACAAACCTGACGATATTCACTAATTGTTGAAACGAATCGAAATCTAATCCTTTGACAACATAATCTGATAGATCATAGGTATTATAATTATTCGAACTTTCCCCCAAATGTTTTACTAGAGGGAACAATATAAATAAAAATATCGGTGACGCAATAAACAACACAGCTAAAGATAACCGACTTTTCATCTTATTAAATACCACAGCTATTGCTATAGCCATACTTAAAAAGTGAAACCTTGGACTTGAAAGAGGGCTATTTATTATTAGATTGATAACAATGCATATGATAAAAATGCAATATGAAAACTTGCCAAAACTTTTATCTACATTTTGAACCCTATTCACCCAAAAACATAAGTACACTACCAGTATTCCAAATGCACAAAATTTAGAAAGTGCATATAGCATGGGTAAAAAACCATCTGAGTAGACTAAATCGCTAATAACAGATCTTCCCATGAAAAATGAAGAAATACCGACGATACTTATGAATAACATAGATGGAATCATTAATAGAAAAGCAACAACATTAGTTTTTGCATCTATCCTTAGATCGAATTTATTATTTTCATTGCAATCACTTATACTGTTTTTCTTATACGAAATAGAATACCCTAAGAATAAAAAAATGCTAAACAAACACGTAATATAATTTACGAAGGATATTTCTTTATGCAACGGGTAATTATTCCATGGGAAAATATTATTCACATATTGTAAGTAAGAAGGAAACACAAAAAACCAAACTAAAAAAATAACCCACTGCGAGATGAAAAGGCCTACTTTATTCCTTATAAGTAATAAGACAAATAGTATTAAATTCAGTGAAATTAAAATGAAATATGATATTTCAGGCATTAGTAACTCTCTCACTGCTTGTGATAATCATCTATCTCATTTCCCTATATAGTATTGGCTGCATTAATTTAATTTGTACATCGAGATATCAATTAGTCACTTAAATTTAAGCCCACTCAAGGCATATCACTTAATTCATATTCATATTCATATTCATATTCATATTCATAGCGAATTAAATGACGCCTTGTGTTTCATTTATATATAATTTTACTTACTATTATCCGATGAATATGTATAACCATAGTTATTGTATCCATATTCATGATAATTCGCGGCTTTTTTTATCACACGGTTAAGGATACAACCTTTTACTATTATTCCGCTTTGTGCTAATCGATTAATACTAACTTCAACTTCTTTAGCCGTATTGATCTCAAAACCAACAACCAGCAGCGTCGTCCCTACATAACGCCCAATAATGGCAGCCTCTGTAACAGCTAAAATAGGAGGTGTGTCAATGATAACTAGGTCGTAATTTTCAGAAGCCCATGTCAAAAGATTTTCAAATCTTGAATTTGTAAGTAACTCCGCTGGGTTTGGAGGAACTTTTCCTCTTGAAATATAATCAAAACTTATTCCAGATATTTTCTTGACTACCTGATCAATTGATGAAGAACCAGATAGTATATCGGATAGTCCAATATCATTATCTACGCCCAAAGCCCTATGTGAGTCTCCCCGCCTCATATCTGCATCGATAAGAATAACCTTCTTACCAACTTTCGATATCACTTCAGCTAAATTACTACTAATAAATGTTTTTCCCGCTTCAGGGCTAGCACCTGATATCATAAGAAGATTATTTTTGGCATCCAGCATCGCAAAATGAAGACTAGTTCGTAGACTTCTGATAGCCTCAATAGCCAGGTCAGCTGGATTCTCGCACGCTAACAATGTTGGATTGTTAGCGGTTCTATTTTTATCTTTTATATTATTCCTCTTAAATGACCATTCCGAAACTGGCACACTTGCATATACAGTGATCCCTAGCTCTTCAAGCTGCTCTGGGGAATATAAGCCTCTACGAAGCATAAATATTGTGAAAACGACACTAAATGATAGTAAACCACCTAAGACCAGCCCCATCAATATTACTAATACTTTCCTTGGTTTTACTGGTTTAGGCTCTGTAACAGCATCATCAATTATTCTAACATTGCCAATTGCACTCGATTTAGCAATATTTAATTCTTGCTGTCTATTCAGTAATTGCATATAGACTGCTCTTCCTGACTCAACATCACGACTGAGGCGAAGAACTTCCTGCTGTGTGGCTGGCATACTCGAAACATTTTCACTTAGACGATCTTTCTCTTGTTTAAGAGTTTGTCTTTTTTCAAGTAACGATTTATAAATGGGATGATCTTTAGTATATAGCTGGGATATTTCAGCTTCCCGGAATGTTAACTCATTTAACTGATTATCCACATTTACAATTTGATCGAGTACAGCTTTAGCTTCCATTGGCAAATCGATTGTGTTCTTTTGTTGCCTATAGTTATTGAGTCTATCCTCAGCTACGTCTAATTCACTTCTAACTTTTGGAAGTTGTAATTTCAGGAAGTCTAAACTTTTTTCATCCTGTGCAGCCTGCCTGTCTATGTTTTGTGACAGATAATTTTGAGTAATACTATTTAATATCTTTTTGATCAATATTGGGTCTGTACCAGTGACAGTTAGTGCAAGCATCCCACTATCCTTTCCTTGTTCGGAAACGGTATAGTTATCTTGTAAGCTATTAATTGCCTCAAGCTTTGTGACTAATTTTATCTCGAACTTATCATCCACTTTCGCATCAATGCTATCAACTTTAATCGATATTCCATGTCCATCTAACAGTTTCCCTACTTCGCCTTTTATCTCGAAATCATCTCCAGTGACAAGGTAATTATTTGCATCGATTACTGTCAGTCTCACTTTAGGATCTTTGTCTCCATCTCGCGGTAAATAGAGCCGACTTACCTCAAGATGTCCTGACTTCTGACCTGTTAATCGTGCCCACCCTCTGCCAAAAATGGGGAAATACTCTTGCTTAACAACAGTCTGTAAGTTTAAATCACTTACTGTTTTTCCCAGTATCATTCTTGACTGTAATAGCGTTATTTCAGGAGCAGACTGAGGAACTGCATCTGGTAGAACTTGATTCAAACTTTCCAGTATGGCATTACCAGCTTTCTGTTCTACTTGAACGAGCGAATCCGCTTGAAATACTGGAGTCGCAAATAATGCATAAATGACAGTTAGAAGAGTAATAAAAGCGGTAATCGCAATTATTAATTTTCGATGATCAATTACTTCACCTATAATACGGCGCATTGTAATTTCATCGGATTCAGTTAGATTTTTTTTGGTTAAAATATCTTGAGGCATATATTATTTCCCTGATCAATTATCCATTCAACTTTTGTAGCCAAGCCTGGCAGGCTTGGTCAATTAGTCGATAAACAGATTCGAAGGCTTCCTGACTCTTACGATAGGGATCTGAAATTTCCCTACGACCATTCCAATGTCCAAGCAACATGATTTTTCCGTGCGCTTCTGGTGCAACACGACTTATCTGTTCTTGATGGGATTTCTCCATGACTAAAATGAGGTCGTATTGTCGGCCTAACGCAGATGTAAACTGAGTCGCATGATGTCCATCAAGCTGTAATTGATGCTTTTGAGCCACCTCAACGGCAGAGGGGTCTGCAGGCTTGCCTACCAATGCAGCCGTTCCAGCCGAGTCTATTTTCTTGTCCGGTAATAATCGCCTCAGCAGTCTCTCCGCAATCGGAGAGCGACATATATTTCCGGTACAGACAATTAATATTGAGTCAAACATTATGGATTCCATTGCCGTACAAAACGTCCCGCTTCAATCATGTCATGCACTCCCGTAATGGTCGGGACAATCTGCGAAATGACACGATTCCAGCGAACAATCGGCGCAGTGGTGACATAAACAATATCGTAAGGCTGAAGCTGGAATTCCGTACTCATCACCATAGAAGAGGCATCTTTGGCATTCAGCTGATAAATGTTGGCGATTTTGCCTTTCTGGCTTCCCTTCAGCGGGCGAATAACAAATATCCCGGAAGCATCCGCCATACTTTGGGCAATCCCATCTGAGTTGCCTAATGCCTCGGCGAGAGTCATCCCGCTACGGTCCATTTTCAACGTGCTCTGTTTGGTGACTTCGCCCATCACAAACACTTTCAGGTCATCATTTCGTGGTACAAACAAAATATCGCCAGGGTAAAGCAAGCGGTTCTGTGTGAGGTCACCTTTCTGCATCAGGGCCTGAAGAGAAATCTGTGTATCCTGACCGTTGTGATTGAGCACCACGTTACGCCAGTCAGCATCAGGCGCTAAACCCCCTGCGGCATTAATGGCATCAATCACGGTAAGCGGAATATTGGTAATAGGCTGTTGTCCGGACTTGATGACTTCACCGGTGGTATAAATTTTCTGCGAACGGAATGCCGCAATACTGACGTCAACCTGCGGACTTTCAATGTACGTCGCCAGACGGTTACTTATCTCCTGACGTACTTCACTGACAGTTTTTCCGGTGACCTTCAGTTTCCCGATATAAGGATAGAAAATTGTCCCGTCGGCGTTAACCCAGTTACCCGTGTCACTGGCACTGCGGTACTGACCTGCCGGGGTGGTCAGTTCCGGGTGATCCCAGACGGTAACCATCAGCACATCACCAACCCCAATACGGTATTGGTAGTTTTGCAGTTGTATATCCAGCTGAGGATTTGGCCGTGCCTGAACGCTGTCAGGGCGCAGCTGATCGATCAGGCCGGGCGTCATCGGGTACACGTTAACTAATTTATCAATGTCATAATTGCTATCAGTAGGTTGAACAACGTCTTTGTCCATGGTACTTAACGACTGCCCTGGAATAACCGTACATCCGCTCAGTAACAAAGCCCCGAATAATGCAGAAATCTTAAACGTTTTATTTTTCATAAAATCCATATCATGTGGTTCAACAGAAATTGATGTTGGCCATGACGCTAATAACTAGCAGCCAATACATGAGGGTGATGCATTATTTAAATGACTGTTAATAAGCACCGTCTTTTCTAAGCACAACACTTACTGTTTTAAATAAGATGGCAATGTCATTCCACATCGACCAGTTTTTTACATACCAGGCGTCAAGATAGACGCGAGTTTCGTAATCCACATCACTGCGACCACTCACCTGCCATAATCCGGTCATTCCCGGTTTGCTCAGCAAGTAATAATCTACCTCATCACTGTAACGCTCCAGTTCAGCGTTAATAATAGGCCTCGGACCAACAAGGCTCATCTCTCCTTTTAATACATTAAATAACTGCGGCAATTCATCCATGCTGGTTTTACGCAATAAATGTCCGATACGCGTAATACGTGGATCGTTTTTCAGCTTAAATGTCTCATCCCACTCAGCGCGTGCTTCGGGGTTATTTGCCAGCAATTCCTCAAGCACTTCCTTGGAATTGATTACCATTGAGCGGAATTTAAGACATTTGAAAGGACGGCCGCCTTTACCAATACGCTCATGACCATAAATTGCCGGGCCGCCATCTTTCCTCACTTTGAAGCTGATATACAGCAGCAGCGGAGACAATATGGCAATAATCCCCAGTGAAGCCACAATATCGAAAGCACGTTTCAGGAAGCGTGATGACCATTTCGCCAGGTTCTGATGAACACGTAAGATCATCACTTCGTGACTGAAAATAAACGACATATCCGTACTGTCGAGCGGCATGCCGCGCAGGGTCGGGATCACTGAGACATAACGGTAACCGTGGATCATAAACACCCGCAGCCAGTAGTTACGGATATCGCTCTGGTGTGCTTCCACGGCGACAATAAACTGGGTTTTCTTATCGCACGGGGTTAATAACCACAGGTCATCGCAGAATATGATCGGAATGCCATCAATGCTGTCCCCCGGCTTGTCAGTCAGTTCGCTGGAAATAAATCCGGTGACGTTCAGCCCGAGATTCTTTTCGCTTTGAATCGCTTTGTAAGCCTCGTGAGCATTTTTACCGGTACCAATAATAATGGCATCGCGTTGCCAGATACCCAGAACCGTTAATACACGCTTAGTCATCATGCGGGCACAAGGTACAAATATCAGCACCAACAACCAGGTGAGGATCCACATATAGCGGGAAAAATTCCACTCCGCGAAAGCCATCACCGCGATCTCAATAACGGCAAAAATGACCAGCGTGCGTAAAATTTCTTTCAGTTCAAACCAGAAGGTTTTGCGGTAGTAATAATGCCGCAAGCGCATGGAGAACCAGCCAACACAACAAAATGCCAGCGTCCAGTGTAATAAGACCAGGGCAGTAACATGTTGAGCGGGAATATAGTCATCAAACTCTTTGAGCATAAAGCTCAGTAATATTTTAGCGACATAAATCGACAGGGTAAAACTGACGAAATCCGAAAGAGCAAGAAACAGGCTTGAGTAAAAATTTCTGGTGAGAAATGTCATATTTCCCTCACAACAAGTATCAAAAAATAATTATTACCTGAGAGCATCAGGTTAATAGGCTTATAATAATGGACTTCATTAACGGTCTCCTGACATGCTGACATATCAGAAAAATAATAAATAAGTCATTTTGTAGGTGCCTGACTGTTGCAGTCAGGCACAACCTTTCATTAAGGCAACTGCGGCGTATCTCTGTCTGAAGTAATACCGTACAAGCCGTACTGTCTGCCCAGCATCTGGCCACCATCACGCGTCAGTGGTGTCCAGCTGACGGTTGGTGTACTGCGTGTCGGTTTGACCGTCAGCAAGTCCAGCGGAACAGAGATGTAGAAGCCTTTAGTAAAGGAGCCTTCACCGTATTCCTGTTTAGAGACATTCGTCAGCGTCGCATAGGCTCCCACGGTGACACCGCTGTCAAAGCGTTTGGAGAGATCCAACGTGCCGCCTTTGTCTTTAGCCAGATATTGCCCGACACTCATTTTCACCAGCACATCATCCATAAATGCCGGCCGCCAGTAGGCTGTCAGGTTGCCGGTAGCGGCTTTGTAATCGGTAAAACGCATCATGTCGTCCCAGTCGCGCTGTTTGACATAGTTAGCATCAATACCCAGTGCCCAGTCAGAATCCAGTGGCCGGTAGAGCACTTCGCCCCCGACGCCGCCGTACATCATCTCCAGATAACCGCCATAAAGCTGTCCGTAGAAACCGTTGCCCAGATAACGGAAGTAGTTGGCTTGCAGGTTATTCACATAGACATCGTTCTGAACGTATTCACGGATATGCGTTCGTACGCGTGGCAGAGAAGAGTCATTACTGACGCCGTCATAGCGGAACTTATCGTAGTTATTGGCAACGTTGCCAAACACGCCGCCATCGACAAGCAGGTGATCTGTCAGCCAGTAGTTGGCATCCGCCAGCACCCCGATCTGATACATATAAAAGTTTTCAGGGCCGCCGACAGATTGTCTTAATACCGGCGACAGGCTGTAATTAAACCGGTCCTTGCCGATAAAGAATCCCTGACCAACATCCGTGACCGGTTCAATCCGTTGCTGGTTCAGGGACTGTTCCTGCCCCAGCGGATAACCCTGTTGCTGCTGACGCAGGCTCGCCACGCGGGTACGTGTGGTGACCATCGGCATACCAAAGCGGTTTTGGGTAACATCCAGGGTGTCGACATTCTCCGGCAGATTATTCAGCATGATGAGATTGGCACGCTCTACGCCTTTGGACGTATTGCGATATTTATCCTGCTGACCCGTAACGTTGAGGGTGTCGTCACGGATGTCGATACGCGGTTCGCTAAACCCGGCATTGCCTTTCAGCTGAGCCAGTTGCCCGGTCGCGACGCTGTAATTAACCATTCCCGCACTTTGCGGCTGCGGCTGATAGGCAGGAACCGGATCATCAATCTGATGAGGAACCCAATCGTTCATGTTACTGCGCAGGGTAAACCCGAACATAAAGGTATTGCCACGCTCGTAGCTGGCGTTGACATCCATCCAGCTTGCCAGGCGATAAACAGCACCGAAGTTAAACTTACTGTTCTGTTTTAGTGCCCCGGCGAAATCATCGCGGTAATTATTCCCATCGTATTCCATCTTCAGGCGCAACGGCTGCCAGGGGGTCTGATACTCCACGCCGCCGAATACCCCCGCAGGGCCGCGGAACATATCATTGAGTGAAATATCGCCGGTGGAATGGCTTTGCGCGCGGGTACAATATTTATCGCTGGCTTTGCAGAAAGGGTTCGTGATATTGCCGCTGTTGCCGATATAACCCCAGCCTATCCCCAGCGTGAAATCTAGCGGTCCGGCCGCTTTGCTGGCGACCAGATATTCACTGTCAAACAACCCCGTGCCGCCGATATCGCGCTTGCCCAACGCAACCTGCGGAAGATAGTAGCCCTCTTCCCACAGTCTTAATTTCACATCGAAAGACTTGTCTTTATAGGTTTGATTGCCGCTGAAGTTTGGATCACTACTGTAAAGCCGGTCACGCACGTCGGTATAACGCAACGTGGTCTCCAGCCAGGGAAACAACGCCATCGAGACCGAATAAAAACGGTAGGCATCATTATCGCGGTAGTTGGCACTGAACTCCCCTTCTTTCGGAACCCGCGCCGTCGGTGTTTGTAAAAGTCCCGCGCCACCGAAATCGGACTGTGAAGGGCCAAGGGGTTCATCATACGTTTGCGCCCGGACGGAATTAGCGTAAACCACGGACACAGCAAGCAGGCTGAGAAGATATTTTGGTTTCATCATTCAGGGATCCGGTGCGCCAAAACAGAGACGATGTGCTGATTAAGGTTTTTAAACTGGCGCGGCAGCGTCCAGTCAGAAAAACCGACCCAAATGATACTGCCCGGCTGGGCTTCAGCGTGGCGATAATTCCAGTACGCGACCGGCGCGCCCCGGATGGTTCCATTGGGATCAATCACCACGGCTTCATTCAGATTGGCACCAGAAAGAAATTGATGGTCTGCGAGATATTCACGAATCGTACGACCTGCAACCCACGGCTGTTTTCCCGCACCACTCACCGCACCCAGCAACAACACGCTGTTGGGACGCGTTGCGGTATAGACGCGATAATCCCCCTGTAACTGGCGGTTAGCGGCATTGTTGTTGAGGATCAAATCCGCATCCATCGGGGTAAACTGACGACCGGTAACCTGCAACCCCTGCAACTGCTGAATGACACGGTTAATGGTCTGCTGCGTATCGCCACTCTCCGTGGCACGCCAGGCCTTGAGCTGGTTCTGCATGGACAGATACTGTTGCTGCGCCTCAGGCGTAGCGGCAGGCACAGCAATCACGGTGCCGGGCGACCAGGATTGGCGGATCAGATCGGACTCCGCCATCATCTGGCGCATATCTTTAATATGGCTGAGTACCTGGGCAGGCTGCCCCTGAGAAGCGCTGGTGTAAACGGCCACGTTGCCCTCGGAAAATGCCATCCCCGGCAAGGCGCTAAAAATGAATAAAAGCGTTTTTATTTTCATGCTGGTGGGATCCCCGCATTGGCAGGTTTGAGCAATGTCATACTCACCGGCATATCTGCTCCCAACCTCTGATTGCTCTTGAGCACCAATCCGCTGTGCGGATCTACCCAGAAAGTGTTTTGCCAGCGGTCACCCGTGGCCTCAAGCGTCACATCCTCGCGCCACACCTGACAGGCGACGACTCTCCCGGGAAGTGTCAGGGTTTCGTCGTCCTGACGGCTGAAACGGGATGTTACAACGGATGACAATGGCTGCCGGTTCTCCGTCCAGCGCATCAGACGTGTCCAGCCCGCCCCTTCACGCAAATTTGCTGCATGCAACAGCGGGTCTTGTTGCAGATTGGTGACTTCCAGCAGATCCCCTTGCGAATAACCGGCCGACCGGACCAGGCGACCATTTTGGGTAATAAATACGACCTGGTCGCCGGTACTCCATTTTTCAAAGCCATCCTGGAGATAACCGACCACAAAGATTTGTGCAGATGTGGGCAGTTTTAGATAAATGCTGCCGTAAGGAATAGCGGCAATTCTTTGGGGTGGTACCACAACATCCTGTGTCCCTTTAACGGCAACTTTAAAAGTATCAACCAGACTGTTTTGCGAGGGGGTACATGCTTGTAACAAGAGGCAAAGGAACAATAAGGAATAGCGCACAAGTGATTCCCTATATCATTATTATCATGTGGGAAAATAACCACACGGATGTGTGGTTATAATTAAGTGAATTATTAGCGTGAGGTTGTGGTGGTAGTTGAGGTATTGGTGTTGCTGTTACCATCACTATCATCGTTACCTACAGCAATCAGACCAGCGGCTAATATTGCGCCGCTGGTACCGACCACTGCCGCCACTGTTGCCCCTGAGCTGAGTTCAGCAGCAGATGTTGTCTGCGAATATAGCGGCAGCAGCATCAGGGCAATAACAGAAAACATGAGTTTTCTCATAATTACTCCTCTTCAATTGACAAACGAATTGTTCACCCAATAACCAATGGGCCCTTTGAGTATATCAATAGAAAATAATTATTGTACAATTTAAGACCGGTATATATTTTAGCTATGCTACCGCCCCTGGTTTACGGCCACCAATTTGCCAAACGATAATTCCGGTAATAATTCGCACAGGTTCCCCTCGCCAAAAATAAGTCAGGCGATAGGTTCCAGTACATTTAAAACAACCACAGCAATTAGCTATTCGTGCTTATTACAGCGTTATTTTAAAAGTCATTTTTTCAAAAAAATGACTGTATTAATTCATCCTGACTATAAGGCAGCCATAACGCACCTTGCATAGCAAGAATATCACTGCCGCTTAAGTACTCAATATGCTGCGAATTCTCGACACCATTGATAATAATGCCACGGCAATAGGGCCTGAGATGGGCGATCACTTTTCTTAGAGATTGAGTTCCCTGGTGTTGCCAAAAAAAGGTCTTACTGATTTTTATATATTCAAACTTTTCGCTCATCACCAGCGTAAGACTGGTGTTACCTGCGCCAAAATTATCCAGCCATAAAGGGCAGCATGCAGCTAAAGACTGAAGCACAGGACGTTCCTGCCCGGCATTGAATTCGTGAAAATCCTCACTCACCTCCAGTCTTATATATTTGTGCTGCTGTAAAACCTTTTGTATCGCCTGATTGCTGGCAATATGCACCGCAATCTCATAGTCAATATTGATCGACAATAAAAAGCCGTTAGCGATAAAGATACTTTCATTCACACACGCTGTGGTGACCTGCTCAAAGAAGTCCTTCACCTTCTCTTCAGCAGAAAGAGGTAATGCGTAATCCTCTGAATACTCGTTGCTTTCCTTTGTATTCTTTTTCTTAACCAGCTCAAAACCAAGTATCACTCCCGAGACGGACACAATGGGTTCATACAGGAAGCCAGGATGACTTCTTTTGAGTGATCGCATTTCATACCCCTGAAAAAATAGCAACGTCTGGCGCGTACCTGCACTGTGCAAGGTCAGCTTAAAAAATATTTTTGTTATCTGACAATTCTGTTACCCACGGCGTGTTTGTGCAAAAAGAACAAAGCTGAACTGCTGCTGGCATCAACGCCTATTTTTCTTAATGAGTTGCATTTATGAACACTAATCGTTTTAACACTGAGCTTTAAAATATTTGAAATGCTGGTGACAGACAGACCAGACATCATCATCACCAAAACTTTTTCTTCCATTTTGGTAATATTATAATTGAATTCTTCCTTGTTAATTGCACTGCCCAGAAGTTGTATGAATTGCTCGACCGCTCTCTCGAAATCTGCCAGACCACTCTTCTTCTTAAGGAATTTAAACTCCTTTTTCAGTAAAAGTTCGAGCATTAACATATCAACCGATGAAGACACAATCAAAATTCTCTCCGGGTCCAATATATTCAGATTTTCTCTTAAAAACTCATAACACCTGTGGAAGCCACCGCCTGAAGGATCGATGATCAAGTAATCTTTCGCAAACAAGTTCATCCCTTCGTTCTGGTCAAATGGGATGACATTGTCTACGTAAGGCAGCTTCTTGGAGATTATTTCTTTCAACGCCAACTTAGTAAATTGGCACTCACTCCAGATTATTACCCGAGGCATTGGGCCGCCTAATTATGTGGTTTTAAAAACGCTCAAATTCTGCCTCGTTAATCCGGGGAAGAATAAAGCACTCTCAGAAAGAGATAAGAAAAAAGAATGTTTAGATCCGCTCTAAATCATATTTAAAACTTTTCAGTATCTGTACGTAGAGTAATACGCAGCCGAAACTCTTCAAATCGTTTTTCTCGCTCATAATAACACCTAACAATAGGTTTGACCGATCGATTTACACTTTCTTATCGTTAAATGCATGCCTGTTTTCTAGGCGCATTCTTACAGTTATTCCCAATTAATAATCAAAATGTGACGTATACGACGCTTTTAAGGTTAAGCGCCCCCAAAATCTAAGAACTATCTCAGTGGGAATCTCTCTCATTTAAACAACTCCACCAACGCACTTAATTATCTGAATTTTTGTTTTAAAACAGGATTTTTCACTTTTTTAAGTATGATTTCAGATTTAGCTTTTTACGAAAGCTAAACATTTGTATTTCATTATTGAGACATTTTCTGAAAAATCGCTCATAAAAACTAAACTATTGCTCTTTTATACACAGCTATGCATAGCGATTAACCTGCAAAGTAAACCATATTTTTACCAAGAATATTCCTAACAAAGGACATAAGCAGCATTAAGTCTTTATTTTCAGTTAAATAATAATAATTATCTGATTTTTTATGATAGCAAATACCAAGATCATTCTTAAATGAATGCCTTTTTGGCGATTAATCCTTGTATGGAAAATAGGCTTTTTAACATTTACCAATCTACGGCTATCAGATAACTCGGATAAATATCAAAAAACCAGACTTTTCAATATGATGAGTTTATAGACAATAATGTGAGACGTATGGTCAATAAAAAACCAGCCTTTCGGCTGGTTGATGTTTTTTGTGCGGGCTACTGAAGCGCGGGAAGGTGAGCGGGTGAGTATTTTCTCTGCGGTAATATACAGGCCCCTGAGAGGAAAATATCCCAGGGGCTTGCCTTAACTCGCTTTGCGCCAGCGGCGGGTCAGCACTTTTTCTATTTCAACAATCACAAACAGCGCCACACCGATCATCAGGCCGATGATCCAATAGATGAACGGCAGCGGACGCGTACCGAACAGCGTGTTCATCAGCGGCACATAGATAATGATCGCCTGCAACGTAAACAGCACCAGGGTGACAATCCAGATGCCTTTATTGTGCAGCAGACCGCGGCTGAGCGAGAAGTTATCCGAATCGCGGCAGTTGATCATGTACACCCACTGCGCGGTAACCAGCGTCTGCAACAGCACGGTGCGGATGAATTCCGGCTCATAACCGCGCGGCTGCAGCCAGGCTTCCAGCATGAAGGCGCTGATGGAAATCAGCAGCCCGACAAAGGCCACGCGCCAGATGGCGTATTTATCCATGACGTGTGCGCTGACGTTACGCGGCGGACGGCGCATCACGCGGCTTTCAGCCTTCTCAAATGCCAGCCCGAAGGACAACGTGGCGGAAGTTGCCATGTTCATCCAGAGGATTTGCACGGGTGTTAACGGCAGCAGATTGCCCATCAGAATGGCGATAATGATCAGCAGCCCCTGCGCCAGGTTGGTCGGCATAATAAACAGGATGGTTTTTTTCAGGTTGTCGTAAACCCGCCGCCCTTCCCTGACCGCGTTGGCGATGGTGGCAAAGTTGTCGTCCACCAGGATCATGTCGGCAGATTCTTTGGTTACTTCCGTACCCTTAATCCCCATCGCAATGCCGACGTTGGCCTGTTTCAGCGCCGGTGCATCATTCACGCCGTCGCCGGTCATGCCGACAATTTCTCCGGTATCCTGCAACGCTTTGACCAGACGCAGTTTATGTTCCGGACTGGTGCGGGCGAAAATATCAAACTGCTTCGCCGCCGTTCTCAGTTGCGCATCATCCATATGCTCCAGCTCATAGCCGGTGATGGAATTCTCGCTGTTACCGATACCGAGCATTTTACCGATCGCCATCGCGGTTTCCTGATGGTCACCGGTGATCATCTTGACGCGGATCCCCGCCTGCTGGCATTCGCCAATCGCCACAATCGCTTCCGGCCGCGGCGGATCCATCATGCCGGCAATGCCGATCAGCACCATGCCGTGACTGAGTTCCGGATGATCGAGTGCAGCAACCGGCTGATCAACAGGCTTCCAGGCCGCGGCCACCATGCGCAGCCCTTCGCTGGCATATTGCGTGATCGCCGATTCCCAATAGGCGTGATCCAGCGGCACCGCCCCTTCCGGCGTCTGCTGGAACTGACACAGTTTGAGCAGCACGTCCGGTGCGCCGGTCAGCATAATCTGCGACTGGCCGTTTTTCTCACCGGCCACCGCCATATATTTATAGAGAGAATCGAACGGGATTTTACTGCTGAGGTTAAACGGCAATTCTGGCAAATGTGCCTTGGCTGCCAGTACTTTCAGCGCCCCTTCCGTCGGGCCGCCGGTAATGCCCCAGTGCCCCTGCGCATCCTGCGACAGTGTACTGTCGTTACAGATATCTACCGTTCGCAGGAACTGGGTCAGCAAAGGCGAAGAATCTGCAGGCAGCGGCGACGCCGAACCGGCAATGGAAAAGCTGCCCATCGGCTCGTAACTGTTGCCTTCTACCGTCCAGACATTATCCGCCAGAATCACTGCCTTGACGGTCATTTCGTTCATGGTCAGCGTGCCGGTTTTATCAGAGCAAATCACTGACATCGCACCCAGTGTTTCCACCGTGGGCAGCTTGCGGATAATGGCTTTGGAACGCGCCATCGCCTGTACGCCGAGCGAAAGAATAATCGAAATGATCGCCGGTAACCCTTCCGGCACCGCCGCCACCGCCAGGCTGATCACTGACAGCAACAGCTCGGCAAACGGAATGTCGCGCAGCAGATAACCAAAAATCAGCAATGCCACCATCATGAACAGAATGATGACAAAAATGGATTTCCCCAGTTTATCTATCTGCACCAATAGCGGCGTTTTGTTGTCTTCAATGGAGGACAACATTTCATTGATATGGCCGAGTTCGGTCTGGCCGCCGGTGGCAAATACCACGCCGCTGGCGGTGCCGGAACTGACGGTGGTCCCTGAAAACGCGAGATTTTTACGGTCGCCGATGGATTTCTCACCTTCCAGCGCCCCGGTCTTTTTCGAAACCACGGTCGATTCACCGGTCAGAATGGCTTCTTCGACACGTAAGTTATGCACGTCAATCAGACGTAAATCGGCAGGGATTTTGTCACCGGGGCGCAGCAGAACAATATCTCCCGGCACGATTTCATCGGTACCGACGGTGACCTGTTGTCCGCCGCGTAATACCAGCGCTTCACTGGAAAGCATATTCTGAATGCTTTTCAATGATTTCTCAGCATTATTTTCCTGGATGAAACCAATTAAAGCATTAATAACCGCCACACCTAATATTACCAGTGTATCAACCCAGTGCCCCATAATGGCCGTGACGACAGCGGCCGCTAATAATATATAGATAAGAATATCTTTAAAGTGCGAGATAAACTTAATAAACAGAGATTTACCTTCTTTTTGCGGCAGGACGTTAGGACCGTAATGGTGGAGTTTATTTTTCGCGTCTTCGGGTGAGAGCCCGTCAGGCCCGGACTGTAGCCCGGTAAGGCTTTCTTCTACGCTTTGCTGATACCACAGTGTTTCTGTTGTTTTATTCACGGAATATGGCGCTGGATTATTCATGATGCCTGACTCCTTGATCCCTGAAAGGGTTCATGAATGATGCGGGTAATGCAAGAATTGTGATGTTAATTTCTGGCAAGATACGTAAAGCTGTATAAACTATAATATACCGTGTTAAATAGTGTTAATTCCCGGCTTTGAAAAAACAATTAGATTAACAAAAACAACAGATAACCTGAGTCTCAATAAGAATAGGTCAGAGATATAATATATTGGCACAGCACATTAAATGTCCTTATATATTCTGTCTTAATTTATTATTTCGTGTGTTGTTTATGAGGGGAAGTATTATGGACATTCGTTTCTCTCCCGCTCTGCTCATCCTATTTCTGATAAGCGCCTGTGACCAGAAAGCCCCGGATACACCCTCCCCGCCCCGACAGGTTAAAATTGCGACGGCAGAAGCCGCCAGCCCGCTCAGCACCCGCGTTTTTCCGGCGCGCATTTTAGCCGGTGATAACACCGACATTGCTTTCAAACGTGCAGGCCAGTTGCAAACGCTGGACGTCCGCGAAGGCGAAGCGGTAAAACAAGGACAAATTCTCGCCCGGCTGACCAACAACGATGCCCGTCAGCGCCTTAACGATCGTCAGAGCGCCGCCACGCTGGCGCAGCGCCAGTTTGAACGTTATCAGACGCTGGCACGGCGCAACGTGGTGTCGCAGGCCGAACTCGAGGTGCATAAAGCCAGCCGGGATTCCGCCGCTGCCGCACTGAAAATTGCGCAGGAAGAACTTAACGATCTGAACCTCACTGCGCCGTTCAGCGGCGTCATTGCGCGGCTGTCTGTGCGCAATCATCAGGTTGTTGCCGCCGGTCAGCCGGTGGCAACCATAAGCCGTTCCGACGTGCTGGATGTGGTGTTCAGCGTGCCGGAAAATCTGTTTACCAGCCTGGACGTACGCAATGTCGATTACCGCCCGCGGGTGCGTATCAACAACCTTCCCGACCGGGAATTCACCGCAACCTATAAAGAACACACCGCCAGCAGCGAAGCCAATACGCTGACCTGGCAGGTGACGCTGGTCATGCCGCGTCCGGAAAACTTCCCGGCGGTGGCCGGATTAAGCGGCACCGTCACGGTGAATCCGGCCAATCTCGCCACGGCAACGCCGGTCAGTACGCTGGTTATCCCGGTCGAAGCCGTTTTTAATCCGGACAGCAGCCAGCGTAATGACGCGCACGTCTGGGTGGTGGCCGGTGAAGGCGATACCCTGCATGTCGAAGACCGTAAAGTCACCGTCGGTGAGCTGACGTCTCAGGGCATTGAAATCACCGCCGGACTGCAAAAAGGCGACAGAGTGGTGGCGGCGGGCGTCGGGGAATTACACCCTCAGCAGCCGGTTCGCATCTGGACCAGAGAGCGGGGTCTGTGATGGGAATTAACGAAAGCTTCATTAATAATCCGACGCGCATCTGGCTGGTGATCCTGCTGCTCGGCGTGGGCGGGCTGATTGCGCTGTTCAATATCGGGCGGCTGGAAGACCCGGCGTTTACCATTAAAACCGCGGTGGTTGCCGTGCAATATCCCGGCGCGTCATCCCAGCAGGTTGAGGAAGAAGTCACGCTGCCGCTGGAAAATGCCCTGCAACGCCTGCCTTACGTCGATAATATTTCCTCGATTTCTGCCGTCGGCTTATCGCAAATCACCGTCAATATCGATTCCCGTTATCACTCCTCCGAACTGCCGCAAATCTGGGATGAACTGCGCCGCCGCGTCAACGACGCCACGTTGCAGTTTCCGCCCGGTGTCAGCCCGCCGTTTGTGAACGATGATTTCGGTGATGTATACGGCTATTTTTTCTCGATTTATGGCGACAACTTTAGCAACCCGGAACTGCGTAAATATGCCGAACAACTGCGCCGTGAACTGGTGCTGGTGCCCGGCGTGGGTAAAGTCGCGATTGGCGGCATCCTTCCTGAACAGGTCAACATTGAGATTTCACGGGCAAAAATGGCTGCTTATGGCGTCACGTTGCCGCGCCTTGCCGACGTGCTGAATCGCCAGAATATGGTGTCAGATGCGGGCAGCATGACGGTCGGCAGCGAGTCGATCCGTTTGCATCCGACCGGTGGCTTTGAAAATATTGACGAGCTGAATAATGTGCTGATCAGCCCCGCCGGTTCGACGCACAGCATTTATCTGCGTGATATCGCCACCATCTCGCAGGGGATCACCGATCATCCGGGCAATATTTATCACGCCAATGGCCGTAATGCGCTGACCATTGGTGTCTCTTATATTCCCGGCGTGAATGTCATGAACATTGGCCGGGCGATAGAAGCCAGAATGCATCAGCTTGAAGCCGATAAACCGGCCGGGATCCAGCTGAAAGTGTTTTACGATCAGGCCGCCGAAGTGAAGAAATCTGTCGACGGCTTTATCATTAACTTCCTGATGGCGCTGGCAATTGTGGTCGGCGTGTTGCTGATTTTCATGGGATTACGCAGCGGGATTATTATTGCCGTGTCGCTGGCGTTGAACGTGCTCGGCACGCTGCTGATCATGTATTTGTCCAGCATCGAACTGCAGCGCATTTCGCTCGGGGCGCTGATTATCGCGCTCAGTATGCTGGTGGATAACGCGATTGTGGTGGTGGAAGGCGTGCTGATTTCGCGCCAGCAGGGTAACCCGCTGATGAACGCCATCTCGCAAATCATTAAGCGTTCCGCGCTGCCACTGCTCGGCGCGACGGTGATTGCCATTCTGGCGTTTGCGCCCATCGGGCTGTCACAAGATTCGACCGGTGAATACTGTAAATCGCTGTTCCAGGTGCTGCTGATTTCGCTGATGCTCAGTTGGGTGACCGCGCTGACGCTGACGCCGGTCCTGGTGAAATGGGCCTTCGCCAATATGAAAGTGGCGGATAAAAAACCGGACGAACAGATTGACCCTTACGGTGGCAGGATATTTCGCGTCTACCGGCGGATGCTTTCCGCACTGCTTGCACACCAGGCCCTCACGCTCAGCGTGCTGGCTGCGCTGCTGGTGGCTTCGGTATGGGGTTTCGGTTCCGTGCGGCAGAACTTTTTCCCTTCCTCTAATACACCGATTTTCTTCGTCGATTTGTGGCTGCCCTACGGCACAGACATTAATTACACTGCGCGCATCGCCGGTGAAATCGAAAAAGATATTAACAAGCAGGAAGGCGTGGAAAACACTGTCACCACCGTCGGTCAGGGCGGGATGCGTTTTATCCTCACCTACAACGGCCAGCGGCAATATTCCAACTATGCGCAAATTATGGTGCGCATGGATGACCAGCGGAAAATCGCTGCGCTGGCCCACAGCACCGAACAGAACATCCGCAATCATTATCCTGAAGTCAACGCCAGCCTGAAACGCATCATGTTCGGGCCGTCCGGTGACAGTGCGATTGAAGTGCGAATCAAAGGTTCCGATCCCGACCAGTTGCGTAATATCGCCAGTCAGGTGGATAAGATTATCCTCGATGACGGCGCGGCCGACGGGGTGCGTAACGACTGGCAGGATCGCAGCAAAATGGTTCGCCCGGTATTTTCGCCGTATCTGGGACGTGAACTCGGCGTGGACAAAGGCGAAACCGACAGCGCATTACAGATGAATTTCAGCGGCAGCACCGTGGGGATTTTCCGCGATGGCTCGACGCTGATGCCGATTGTTTTACGCCCGCCATCATCGGAACGACTGGATGTCGATCATATGGCCAATATCATGGTCTGGAGCCAGACGCGTCAGCAATTTATTCCGCTGAGTAACGTGGTCAGTGATTTTAAAGTTGAATGGGAAGATCCGCTGATCATGCGGCGCGACCGCTCGCGGGTGCTCACCGTACAGACCGATCCGGATCCGGCCCGCGGTGAAACCTCCGGCGATATGCTGGCGCGTATTAAACCGCAGGTTGAGGCGCTGAAATTACCGCACGGTTACAGCATCGAATGGGGCGGCGACGCGGAAAACTCCGCCGAGGCGCAGCAGGGGCTGTTTACCACCCTGCCGGTTGGTTTACTGATGATGTTTATCATTACCGTCCTGATGTTCAGCTCGGTTAAAAACGCCATCGCCATCTGGCTGACCGTGCCGCTGGCCCTGATTGGCGTCACCTTTGGCTTCCTGCTGACCGGTATTCCGTTTGGCTTTATGGCGCTGATCGGCCTGCTCAGCCTGAGCGGGATGTTAATCCGTAACGGCATCGTGCTGGTGGAAGAAATTGGTCAGCAGAAAAAAGAGAAAAACCAGACCGACGCGATTATCTACGCGGCCACTTCGCGTCTGCGCCCGATCCTGCTGACGGCGTTTACCACCGTGCTCGGCCTCGCGCCGTTGTTGCTTGATGTCTTTTTCCAGAGCATGGCGGTTGTTATCATGTTCGGGCTGGGATTTGCCACCGTGCTGACGCTGCTGGCGCTGCCGGTGATTTACAACTGTTTCCATCGTGAAGGACAACGACGTACACAATGAACACCACGGGACTGAATATTATTAAAACGCTCGGCTGCCTGACCGCCGTGACCTTTTTCACCGTTTATAACACTTACGACAATTACAATTATAACTACGACACTATTCTGGCTTTCCTGACCTTTATTTCCACCATTGCCACACCGCTGTTTTTTGTGGTCACCGGTTATATGGATGCCGGTTCACAGCACACGGCAGAATGGCAACTGAAGAAAATACGCAGCATCTTAACCCTCTTCATTTTCTGGTTTTCGATTTATTATTTATGGGAGCCTTACCAGAAAGGTTATCTGATTCAGCCGTGGTTTATCTTTACGCTGGTGATTATTTACACCTTTCATCCGCTGGTGGAATGGCTGGCTAAAAGACGGGTTATTCTTGCGGCACTGGTCGCCAGCCTGCTGATTTTTTCCTTTGCGTATGATCTGCTGGCGATCTATTTCACTGACCATAAATCTTTTTCAACCCCCGCGCAGTTCCGCATCTGGACCTGGGTACTTTATTATCTGACCGGCCAGTTGTTATATGACCCGGTGGTTTCCGCCCTGTACGGTCGCCCGCGGGTGGCGAAAATCGCCGCCATCGCCATTCCTTTTGTCTATATTTTCACCTGGTATTATGAAAAACACTTCTTCTTTTCCATCTTCAACCTTGAGCGCAACAGCTTTATTCTGACCGGATCGCAGGTCTATATTCTGGTGGTATTGATCATTATCGCGGCCAATGGCGTGAAACAGGACGCCACGCGGTTGCCGGTCAGTGAAATGGTCAGTTCGCTGGGGAAAACCATGACCGGCGTTTATATTCTCCACTACACCTTTTTCAATTTATTAATCCAGTGGATCCCGATCAACTCCCTGACCGCCAAACTGTTCGTCATCCTGCTGACTTTCCTGCTTTCAGTGTTGTCTTCAATGCTGCTGCTGAAGAATAGCGTGACGAAGAAGCTGATTACGTTTTGAGAAGGCGGTCTGAGGCAGGGATCAAATATGAGCCCTGCAAATGGAGGGGCCTTATCAAGGAAATTAATTATCACGTTTATCTCTGCCAGTGATTTTATCAATCACTTTTGACAGAAAATAGAGGAACACCAGCCATACTCCGATACTGACAAACTTCATCGGCCAGGGTTCGACAAACATAATGCAAAGTATTGGGCCAAAAATAACTAACGGGGCAAATGCAAAGCCAAACGAATGATAGACTATAAAAGCCACCATGTTTTTTACTTTGATAATCAGAAAATTAATAAATTCCAATAAGCGGCTATTGGTTGACATTTATTTTACGCCTCATTGTTTCCCTGAATGCATGATCCCTACATATGACCTTGATAGATATAATGCCAATGGGAATAGGAACCGCCATATCATGTCCTTATCAAGTTAATTATCACGTTTATCTCTGCCAGTGATTTTATCAATCGCCTTAGACAGAAAATAGAGAAACACCAGCCATACTCCGATGCTGACAAACTTCACCGGCCAGGGTTCGATAAACATAATGCAAAGTATTGAGCCAATAACGATCAGTGGGCCAATAAGTGCTTCGAGACTATGACTTATTGTGAAGGTAATTATCTTATAAGCGATGTAGAGCAGGGACCGGATAAATTGTATAAATGGGTTATTATGCGGCATTGAGTTTCCCCCTCACCGTGTCCATTATCTTTCTGAATGCGGATTCCCCCTGTGTCACCCTGACATGTATCGCATCGACAAAGGGTTGTACTGAAGGCTTAAACAAAAAATATAGAAGGTCGTAATCCCTCGGTCTGAGGAGTTTATAGACTTCAGGATCCTCAGTTTCAAGAGCTTCTGATGTTCGTATTGAACGCTCTGTCATGCCTCCTATTAGCAAAACGCCGGTTAATGCAGATATCGGCTGATAGCGAAAACTGGCAGAGATGAAAGAGACTCGTTCTAATACTGAGGCAGTTATCAGCGCAATTATTATGTTGGTTCCCATTCGTCCAATGAATGAAGTAAAAACCGCCCTGTAAATTTTGTCTTGCTCAGTTTCTGAAACATATTTATTAAACTCGGTAAAAACCAGCTTAACGGCTTCAGAGATATGGTGATGATTCAGAATATCGTTTCTGATGGCATCCGCCATACGTATTCGCATCGTTTCATGTATGTAACGTGAACCGGTATCAAATATCCCATACACCATGTATCCAAAATCAACCGGAACGGTCAGTGCACCGTTTATCAGGCCATATACAGAATCAGGGGAAAGAATAATCCCGGCAATGCGCGTTGCAATATCACCAATGTCAGCCATGTCATCCCTTAGCCATTAATAATTCCCGCGCAAATTGTAGGGCATTAATAACTCAGCAACCAGACTCTTTATTGTATATATCTGCCGCGCAGTACCTCCGGGATCACAGATTGATCATTAACACAAAACCTTAACTCTGCTCCGATACCAGCACCGCCATGGTGTCCGGTTCCAGCGCGCGAAAGATATGTTCGACGTCGGCAGGATAGGAAATGTAATCTCCGGCATTCAGTTCCACCGGTGAGTCAACCAGGCCGACGAGGGCGCGTCCCTGGGTGATGATGATGTGCTCGACCGAGCCCTGCGGATGCGGGCTGGAGATACGGTCAGCGCCCGGTTGCGTGGTCAGCAGATAAATATCCCGGCGCGCAGCGGGCGGACAGGTCGCGAGTAATACCGCTTTATAATCCGCCAGTTCCGCCACTACCGCCGGACCTTCACCCCGGCGGATCACCTGCATTTTATTCACTTCCGGCTCCATCAGTCGCGCAAAAGGAATGTTCAGCGCCACACACAGCGCCCACAGGGTTTCCAGACTCGGATTCCCGTTGCCCGCTTCAAGCTGGGAAAGCGTCGATTTGGCGATACCGGCACGGCGGGCGACTTCCGCCAGTGACAGGCCAGCCCGCTGGCGTTCACGAACCAGTCCCTTCGAAATAACGCTAATAGGTTGTGACATAACCGCCTCATGATCAGTATAACGAACGATCGTTCGACTTGAAGAACGATACAGATTCGTTCATTATAATGGATACTTGTTCGTTATGGGATGAAATTATGTCTGCGCGTTTCTTTTCACCGTTGGGGAATGATGTGCTTAAAGCCATCTTTCTGGTGTGTCTGGCCGATGGTCTGGTCGGCATTTCTTATGGCTCGCTGGCGGTCGCAGGCGGTTTCCCGCTGTGGGTGCCGCTGATGCTTTCGCTGCTGGTGCTGGCAGGGGCGTCGGAGTTTCTATTTATCGCCATCGTCGGCGGGGGTGGCAGCCCGTTTGCGGCGGCGGCGGCCGGATTGCTGGTCAATGCGCGCCATTTACCGTTCGGGATTGCGGTGAAGGATCTGGTCGGCAGCAAAGCCATGAGCTGGCTGGGTTGTCACATCATGAACGATGAAAGCGTGGTGTTTGGCATCTCGCAATCTACCCATGAAAAACGCAAAACCGCCTACTGGTTATGCGGTGCAGGTATCGCCTTATTCTGGCCGGTCAGTGTGATGGCCGGGGCGTACATCGGCCAGTTCATTCCGGATATCAAAGCCATCGGCCTTGATGCCGTGTTCCCGGCCATTTTGCTGGGGTTGATTTTCCCGGCGCTGCGCAGCCGCAGAACGCGCATACCCGCTACCTCCGGTGCGCTGATTTCGCTGGCTGCGGTGCCTTTCGTTCCGGCCGGTATGCCGGTGCTGTTTTCCCTGCTCGGATTGCTGGCGTGGAGGAACCGAAAATGACCTCACACAGCCTGATGATCGCGGGAATTGCGGTGCTCGCCGCCGGAACATTTCTGATGCGCGTGGCCGGTTACCGGCTGGGTTCACGCCTGAATTTCTCCCCTGCAACTCAGACAATGTTATCGGATGCGGCGACCACCTTATTGCTGGCGGTGGCCGCTACGTCGGCGCTGTTCGAAGGTCAGCATTTCGCCGGATACGCGCGGGTCACCGGCGTCAGCGTGGCGTTGTTTTTAGCCTGGAGAAAAGCGCCGCTGATGGTGATTATTATTGCGGCAGCAGCAGTGACGGCGCTGCTGCGCGGGTTCGGCATTCAGTAGGCAGAAACAAGAATGGCTCCCGCAGGAGCCATTTTCACACCAGTGATGAGTTACGCTACGTCTTCGTATTGCGGTACCGGATTGCGGAAGCTTTTGGTCATGCAGGCCAGATAGATAAAGCCGATTGCGCCCCAGATCAGGCCGAGCACCATCGAGCCTTCTTCCAGATTCACCCACAACGCACCAACGGTCAGCGCACCGCACAGCGGCAACAGCAAATACTGAATATGATCCACAACGGTTTTGTTGCGCTGCTCGCGGATCCAGAATTGCGAAATCACCGACAGGTTCACAAACGTGAATGCCACCAGCGCACCAAAGTTAATCAGCGCCGTGGCGGTGACCAGATCGAAATTAATCGCCAGCAAGGCAATGGCGCCGACCAGCAGCACGTTGAAAGACGGGGTGCGCCATGTCGGATGGATATAGCCGAAGAAGCGTTTCGGGAACACGCCATCACGGCCCATCACATACATCAGGCGGGAAACGCCCGCGTGGGCTGCCATACCGGAGGCCAGCACGGTGATGCTGGAGAAAATCAGCGCGCCAAACTGGAACGCCCGGCCTGCCACCTGCAGCATGATTTCCGGCTGTGAGGCGTCCGGGTCTTTAAAGCTGGAGATATCCGGGAAATAGAGTTGCAGGAAATAGGTCGCCGCAATAAAGATCACGCCACCAATTAAAGCGGTCAGGAATATCGCCCGCGGGATCACCCGTTCTGCGTCTTTGGTTTCTTCCGACAAATTACTGATGCCGTCAAAACCGGTGAAGGAGAAACACAAAATGGTCGCGCCGGTAATCATCGGCACGGTATGCGCATTTTCACCCCAGAACGGTTGGGTGCTGGCGAGCGTGCCATAGCCGGTGCCGTGATTCACGCCATAAATCACCATGCCGGTGATCACCGTGATCAGCACAATCTGCAAGACAACAACCAGCGTATTAATGTTGGCGACCGTTTTGATACTGCGCAAATTCGACAGCGTCATAAAGCTGACCAGTACGACGACAAATATCCACGACGGCACCGACGGCACCAGCGCTTCAAAATAGATTTTTGCCAGCAGAATATTGATCATTGGCGCGAATAAGTAATCAAGCAGCGACGACCAGCCGACCATAAAACCGACCACAGGATGAATGGCTTTTTGCGCGTAGGTATACGCAGAACCGGCGGAAGGATAGCGGCGCACCAGCTTGCCGTAACTCAGCGCGGTGAACAGCACGGCGATCAGCGCAAAAGCATACGCCGTCGGCACATGGCCGTCCGTCAGGCCGGAGACAATACCGAACGTATCGAACAGTGTCATGGGTTGCATATAGGCCAGACCTATCATGACAACCGGAATCAGCGTAAGACTTTTACGTAATTCCACGCGGGAAGGGGACCCTGTGACGAGGTTATCCGACATGATGTTGATTTCCCATGACGGAGAACGCTGCATATAAAGAGTGCTGCACCATTTATGATTCCTTGCGACAAGACTGTCGGTATCTGAAAGTAAATATCTATCCGGTACTTAGCCCGGCCTCTGGTATTTGAAGGTTTGCTTAATGAAGAATGCGTAGTTCAATGAACGAAAAATGAGTCATCCCCGTTTTGCGGGGCGCATATTTTGCCTTATTAAGTATTGAATTTACAAGCCGGATAAGAATAAACACGGTCAATAAATAAAACAGGCAGTCAAAACGAGCACGTATTGTCAAAGTCGTTTGCCGGTGGTTTTGCTAATTGTTTTTATCCTGTAAAACAAAAATGAATTCCCCGTTATTGCCGTTATCAAATATCGGCAGCGCGTGGGTGAAAATAACGACTGCGGCTATTAATCAACATTCATACAACATTCCGCCGGGTCCCGCTGCCCGGATTGGCGAATGGGCAAAATCTGAAAATTTGGCCTGTTGCGATGAGAGATGAATTTTCCTCGCTTTTGTGGTTAACAATTTGTGCTATAAATTTCATATAAGAAAAACCAATGTAGCCTCTTTTCCGCACAGCAAAGATTTTCGGAGTGCAACGTGTCTCTTTCTATTTCTGAATGGACGATGGCTAATGAGATTGAATGCTCGCACCTGACAGCGAGCAATTCTTCATTTCCGCGTCATACTCACGACGAATATGTCATCAGTGCCAATCTGACCGGTACGGAAGAAATCTGGCTGCACGGCAAAACCGAACTTGTGCGCGGCGGCGATATCACGATTTACAACCCGGTCACCGTTCAGTCGTCGCTGTTCGGTAACGACAAGGTCGAATTTCTCAGCGTGCATATTCCGCAGGCTTTACTGCGTCAGGTGTCGGTCGATCACAATCTGCGTTCCGATCACTGCGCGCCGGTGTTAACCGAAGGCGTGCTGAGTAATCCCGCGCTGTTTTCGGCACTGTGCCATTACAAACGCACGCTGAACGACGACGATCAGGAACAAAATTTGTTGTGGCTGCTGGGGGCATTGCTGGAAGAACCCGCCAGAGAGCAGGAACAGTCTTTGCGGCCGATTACGCTGGCGCTCGATTTTATGCGCGACCATCTGACCCGCAAAATCCATCTCGATACGCTGGCGCAAATCAGCGGACTGAGCAAGTTTCACTTTGTCCGCCTGTTCCGCCAGCACATCGGCATGCCGCCGCTGCAATACCATATGCAACTGCGTTTGCTCGAGGCCAGAAATCAGCTGCGTAAAAATAATAATGCGCTGGATGTGGCGATAGGGCTGGGCTTTTATGATCAAAGCCATTTCATCAATACGTTCCGTAAGATGATGGGGATCACTCCCCATCTTTATTCGCAGTCACTTCACGCGTCGCAGGTACTTATACCAAGATGAACTCCCGATAACCGCTGATCACCACATACAGCGCAAAGTAAGAGAAGATCGCCGCTGAGGCTACATACGAATATTTCAGCATTTTGGCGCCCAGCATTTTTCCGCCAAGGCTGCCGACGGAACAGATCACCATCGTCCAGAACACACCTGCAATAAAGAAGCCGCCCAGGAACCACGAGGCATTCGCCGTGCTTCCCTGCCCCATGCGGGAGATCAGTGCCCCGCCGACGGCGGCAAACCACAAAATAGCGGTGGGTGAAGACATCGCCAGTACGATGCCGCGACCAAAATTCCGAATAACAGAACGTGGCTGCGCGCTGTCACCGGCGCTCAGATCCTCAGCAGGCGCGAGCGCGGCGCGGATCATTTTGTAGGTAAACCACATCAGCATCAGTGAACCGCCGACCCACAGCACCCAGCGCACACTCTGGTATTGCAGCAAAATGGTCATCCCGGCCAGCGCCAGCACCGCGTAAATTAAGTCGCCGATGCAGGTGCCGATGCCCAGCCAGAATCCATGAAAATACCCCCGCTGCATCGCCAGTGTCATCATGGCGATATTAGCAATCCCAATGTCCAGACACAGCGACAGGCTGAGTAAAAATCCATTTGAAAACGGCATCATAACGGGACTCTCTTAATTAACTGGTTGTATTCAATCATGTCATTGGTTGTACCGAGGCGTGCCATCAGGATTTCGACATCTTCCGGATTAGTGTGCGGACAATGTTGCAGCATGAACGCCTGCGCACGCTCCGCATCGCCCCCCAGCAGCGCTTCGCTCATCAGGCGGGTCAGATCGGCCATTTGCGGGTAAAACAGCGCCGGATGGAAATCAAGCGTCTCCGCCGACAGCTCAATGCAACCGTGTTCGCGCAGATAGTTGAACTGGATCCAGGCCGCACCAGCATCCGGATAACTTGACGGGCCGCGGCGCAGATAGCGCAACATTTCGAGGAAATAGATCCGCGCCAGCACGGTCCGGTCGAGCTGCAAACCGGTGGCCACCTGCGGCGTGAGGCACATCAGCAAACCAAACTGATCGGCCAGCGCTTCCTGCACTATCATCGATCCCCAGCGATCAATTTTGCTGAGTTTCGGAAAGACGTTCTCGTTACGCACCAGAGAATGCCCGAGGTCGTGCCCGCGGAACCAGGCAATCAGATAACGCTGGCACACATCACTGTCTGGCAGCATGTCTTCGGCCCAGCCCATTTTGGCGGCTTCGGTACGTGAAAACAGCTCGAACAATTGCTGATACGTATTGGCAAACACCACGGTGCGTTTGACCGGCGAATACTTCAGCCCCTCGTCTTCCGGGAAGAAATAGGCAAAATGTTTGGGATAGGTATTGGCTTCACCGGCAATGCCAAAGAGGTTGATAATTTTGTATGCGCAGCCTGGCATCGCCAGTAAATCGGCGGCGATTTCCTTTTGCAGATACAGTAAGCTTTCCGGAAACAGGCTGTCCATCACGTCGGAAACTTCCTGCAAAACCGGGGCAGGTTCACCAAACCACGACGAATAAAAACTCTGTTTGGATTTTCCCACCCAGGTGGACGTGTTACCGATGCCCAGCACCAGTTGCTGTTCCTTCAGGCCAGCAATTTGCGGTAATACCGTTTTTCCGCAACTGTCATCTGCCAGCATTTCCGCCCGTAAAAACAGTCCGCGCCGGGTATCGGGATCATCAAACAGCGGCGCTAAACGGAAACACTGAATCGACATCTCTTCACGCAGGGCATCCAGCAAACGGCTTTCACAGGCCGCTTCCA
This sequence comes from Rahnella aceris, assembly GCF_011684115.1. Taxonomy (NCBI): domain Bacteria; kingdom Pseudomonadati; phylum Pseudomonadota; class Gammaproteobacteria; order Enterobacterales; family Yersiniaceae; genus Rahnella; species Rahnella aceris. The sequence goes on from NZ_JAADJV010000002.1 coordinate 113,984, forward strand.
GCTGGTTGATGGCTTCGGTCAGACGCAGGCAATAATGAATCGTTTGCAAAGCTTTAGGACTTAAATTTTCCGGGGCATCCAGATCCATCATGGATACCTGATATGCCGGGGCGGCTGGCCAAAATGATGTCGTAAACATAGTTTCAAACCCTTGAGCGCAATGGAGAGAAACTACTTAAACACTCCCCTGCGGCGGGGTATTGGAAGAAATTGCGCATAAGTCTGCACGCCGGATATTGCCCCCGGCGACTACAGTTAATCTATCCCCGTTTCTTTTACCAGGTGCCTGACATCATGAGTTTCTCTCTGCGCCATTATCTGCACGTTCGTGGCCGTTTACTGATTTCTATTGTTGCTGGTCTGATTTGCTTCTTCGCGCTTCCCCCGCATCTGGGAATTTTGCAGCGGCTGATGATTGGCTGGAATGTGCTGGCATGGATGTACCTGTTTTTTCTGTGGTTTCGCATGCTTCGCACCGAAGCGAAGGATATCCCGCACATCGCTAAGACGCAGGATGAAAGCGCCAGTCTGGTGCTGACGCTGGTCACGCTCACCTGTCTGGTGAGCATTCTGGCGATCCTGATGGAACTCGGCTCGCTTAAGGCGCTGACGGGAAGCGCAAAAACCCTGCATATCTTGCTGACCGCGACTACGCTGATTGCCTCGTGGGCGCTGCTGCCGACCTCTTTCGCCATGCATTACGCGCATCATCACTATCTGCGGCAGACAAAAGACATCACGCCGATGATCTTCCCGGAAAAGCCTGAGCAGCCCGGCTACTGGGATTTTCTCTATTTCTCCTTCACCATCGCCGTCGCCTCACAAACCGCCGACGTCGCGACCGGCACCACCGATATGCGCCAGATTGCCCTGTTGCAGTCGGTCATTTCCTTTGTCTTTAATCTGGCGATTTTAGGGTTGTCGATTAACGTCGGGGCGGGATTACTGAGTTAACACCGGGTTGAAGTAATGCGCTGTCATTGGGAGGATTTCCCGCAGAGTTCACTGTAAGTCAGAAAAGGTTTAATTTAGACTTCTATACGTCTAAAAGTTAGTGTAGGTTTTCACAATAAATTCCCATTCTGGTTACGTTTAAGGAACTCCATTTATGCGCACTCCGTTTGTAGCTGTGACTCTCCTTGCCGCCACACTGTTTTCTGCTGCCTCATTTGCCGGTGCGACGCTGGATCGCGTGACCCAAACCGGTGTGCTGCGCAATGCGATCGTTAACGATTACCCGCCGTTTGGTTTTATTGATGATAATAACCAACTGGCCGGTTTTGACGTGGATGTGGCGAAAGCGGTGGCGCAGCGCATGGGCGTAAAACTTGAAATCATCGCACCGGGCTGGGAAACGATTGTCGGCGGCAAATGGCAGGGTCGCTGGGATACCTGTATCTGCTCGATGACGCCAAACACCGAGCGCGCCAAAGTACTGGATTTTCCGACGCCGTATTACAACTCTCCGGCGGTCTTAGTGGTCAATAAGAAAGACGACCGCATTAAATCGGCGGCCGATCTGAGCAATAAAAAGATTGGCGTCGGCATTGGTTCAACCTACGAAACCTATCTGCAAAAAACGCTGGTGATCCCGGGCAGCAAACCCATCACATTCCCGTTCAATAACGTACACGTGATCCCTAGCGACGAAGAAGTGGCGTTCCAGAATCTGGCGCTCGGGCCGGGTGTGCGCCTCGACGGCGTGGTGTCAGATTTAGCCACCGCGAATGCCCGCATCAAACGTGCGCCGGTGTTTAAAATTGTCACCGAGCTTTATGCTGAACCGAACTGGGTAGCCACCGACAAAGGTGACGCCGAATGGGACAAGAAAGTGGCCGATACCATCAAATCGCTGCGCGACGATGGCACGCTGGCGAAAATCTCTCAGCACTGGCTGGGTGAAGATATTACCCACGAGGTACCGTAATGCCACAAATCCCGGACAGCCAGCCGAAAGTGGAAACGCCGGAGCGCTGGCACCACGCACATGCGTTTAAATTTAAAACCGGGCTGACGTGGCTGATTTTGCTCAGCCTGCTGCTCGGCGCGTTCAGCAAAATGGGGCTGGACTGGAGCCTGATTGGGCAGAAATTGCCGTTCCTGCTTGGCCTGCGCCTGTCGCCGGACGGCTTTATTCAGGGCGCGGCGCTGACCATAATGATCACCGCCTGCTCGATGTTTTTCTGTCTGCTGATTGGCCTGATAACCGCGCTCGGCCGGATGTCTGAAAATGCGCTGGCGTTTGGTTGTGCGACGTTTTACGCCTCGCTGTTTCGCGGCACGCCGCTGCTGGTGCAGGTGCTGATTATCTATCTGGCGCTGCCGCAGGTGGGAATTGTGCTCGGGGCGCTCAGCTCGGGCATTATCGCTCTGTCGATGAACTACGGCGCGTATCTGGCGGAAACTATCCGCAGCGGCGTGCTCTCGGTGCCGCGCGGTCAGCAGGAAGCCGCGCTGGCGCTCGGCGTGTCACGCTGGACGGTGGCCGTTCACGTCACCGCGCCGCAGGCATTGCGCATCATTATCCCGCCCGCCGGGTCGATGTTTATTTCGATGCTGAAAGATTCGTCTCTGGTGTCACTGATGGGGCTGTGGGAGCTGAATTTTCTGGCGCAATCCTACGGGCGCAGCACCTACCGTTATATGGAAATGCTGGCGACCGCTGCTGCGATCTACTGGATTATGTCGATCGTGCTGGAACTGCTGCAAAGCCGCCTTGAGCGCCGCTTTGCGCAAGGCCACCGCCGCTAAACTTTTTATTTTCAAATGCTCTGACTTCTTATCGCAGGTATATCATGGCTTTTCCTGAAGATTTCCGTTTAATCAGCTATCTCTCGCGCCTCGAACACGCTGTGCGTTTTCCGCTGTCCTCTTCCTATCCTGAATCGATGAGCCTGGATACGTTATTTGAACTGGCAGGGAAAGAACACCGCGCGCCGTTCATGCAGACCATGCTGGATTATCCGCCACTGCGCGGAACGCCGGAACTGCTCGACGCCATCGCCTCGACCTATAAAAATGTCACCGCGCAGGACGTCATCAGTTTTGCCGGTGCCGACGAAGCGATTTACGCCAGTTTTCAGATGTTGCTCAAATCCGGCGATCACGCCGTAGTGATCACCCCAAATTATCAGTCGCTGGAAAGCGTGCCGTTATCGCTGTGTGACGTCACCGGCGTGGCGCTTGATGAAAATAACGACTGGGCGCTGGATACTAATCAAGTCCGTGACGCATTGCGCGCCAATACCAAAGTGCTGGTGATTAACTTTCCGCACAATCCGACCGGCGCGCTGATTAGCCGTCAGCAACTCGACGAACTGATCGGGTTATGCCGCGATCGCGGGATCTGGATTTTCTCGGACGAAGTGTACCGGCTGACAGAGTTTGATCCGGCAGACCGGCTGCCGCAACTGGCGGATATTTACGAACGTGGCATTTCGCTGAACGTGACCTCCAAAGCTTACGGATTACCGGGGCTGCGCATCGGCTGGGTGGCCTGCCAGGATAAAGCGTGGATGCGGGAACTCGAGCGCATGAAGCAGTATCTGTCGATCTGTAATTCCATGCCCGGCGAGTTTCTCACCACGGTGGCACTCAATGCCCGCGCACCGATCCTTGAACGGGTGATGGAACGCTCGCGCCGCCAGCTCGTAACACTGACTCAATTTCTGGCGCAATACCCGCACCTGTTCAGGCTCAGCGTGCCGAAAGCCGGTGTGCTGGCGTTCCCACGTTTTACCGGTGAGCAAGGCGCAGAAGCCTTTGCCACACAACTGGTGGAAGAGGCCGGTGTGATGGTGATCCCTTCTGTCGCCTACGCATCAGAACTGAACAGGGTGTCGGAAGATTTTCTGCGTATCGGTTTTGGTCGCGAAAATCTTGATGAAGCACTGGGTGAAACGGGGAGATGGCTGGACAAACGCGGCCAGCAGGGATGAAAAAAATGGGCGCGGAAATCGCACCCATTTTAGTTTTCCCCGATGAACGGAAACCGGACTTGCCATTGATTTGTTAATGACTTACATGTTACTTACAGGCTTTGATCTCTTTCCACTGTGACCATTCGCCAGTGAACGACGGGTTACCTGGCTCATTGTTCTGAGTCCAGTAATTCGCGAGATACTCCTTACCTTTCCAGTTAACACTTTCTCCGCCGTTATACACTTTACCGGCATCCCAGTTGTCAGCGCAGCCGGTGCTGGTGCCTTCATCAGGGATCGGCAATACCTTCGGTGTGACCGTCAGCACGTAGGTGGCCACACTGCTTTTCTTCCCATCGGACACGGTGAGGGTAAAGTTGAAGCTTTGCTTAGCGGTGACCACGGGTGCGACAAAACTCAGCGATTCACGATCGTGACCGGCGAGGGTGGACCCGTTCGGCAGCAACCAGCTGTAGGTCAGTTTATCGCCGTCAGCGTCGGTAGATTCTGCTGCATTGAGCGTCACATTCGCCTGGCTTTCCACATCACCAATCGGACCGGAGAGTTTTGCCACCGGCGCTGAATTGCCGTCAGCCGGGGCTGGTGTCGGTTCCGGTGTTGGTGCTGGCGTCGGTTCAGGAGCAGGTGTCACCGCTTCTTCTTTACCGGCATCATCGACCACTTTCACGTTAAAGAAGTGCTGGACGCAGCGTTTGTAATCGCCCTCTTTGAACGCGGAGAACGGCGTCTGATAACCGACCAACTGACAGGAATACGTCAGGCCAGTTGGCGTTTCTGATGACCATCCCCAGTCCTGTTCCCAGTACTGCGGCAGCGCACCGGCGCCACCTTCATCAAACTGTTTCATGTTTTTACAGCCCAGCACTTCATTAGCCGGAACCGGCACTTTCAGGTATTCCGCTTCGCTTTTGTAGTAGGAGATACGGTTCAGGCCCTGCGCGATTTCCTGCGAGCCACCGCACTCAACACCGCCATTGATGATCTGAATAGTCACGCCGAATCCCGGCACCAGACCGTTGGCTTTGTCACGATCGTTCGGCTGCCAGGTGCCGTCGATCACATGCAGCATGCTCGGCTTCGGTGCCTGCGGCGTGACGTAGAAGAATACCGCACTGGCAAGGTTCAGCCAGGTATCCGCCACCAGTTCCGGTTTATCCAGCAGGGTTCTGACCGTGCCGAACATCGCATCGGAGAACGGGCCGTAGTTATAGTTATAAGAAAGTTGTTTGGCACCGCGACCGAAGTAGCTGACAAAATCGCCGTCGGCATCTTTGCCGCAAGGCCAGGTTTGTCCCTGCCAGACATTCGGATTACATTCGCCGTTATAGCCGCCTTTCTGCCCTTCTTTCCAGCCCATTTCTCGCAGATAGACCAGCCCCTGACGCCATTCGGCTTCCGGGCGCCAGCTCTCGTGGCCGCCGGTTTCCTGTGCGAAGTGTGCAAACATGGTGGCAAGGCCTTTACGGCAAATGGCATCCGAATCACGTCCGTCGGTATACGTTCCGCACACGGCCGGGAACTTGCCGATGGCCTGCAGGAATTTGGTGTAGGTATAGCTCGGGTCACGCAGCGGGAAAATGTGTTCCCACTTATCACTGCCCAGAATGCTGTCCACCCGCTTCACGTTAGCCGGGTTATCGCTGCGGCCGGGAGCGATTTTATCGACGGAAGCATTATCCAGTGTGCGGATAGACGCCTTAACCTCCTGCATCAGCGGGTTTTGAGTCAGGCTGTTTTCTTTTTTAATCAGATCACTTTCTTTGATGACATAGGGATCCGACGTATCGGCTGCCATTGCCGGAGCAACACAGGCCATCAGACAGGAGAGTGTAATAAGATTCAAAAGGTATTTATCTTTAGTTCTGCGCATAAGGACAACCTTATATAAATAGTCGAAGTTAAATGCTGAAAATTATTTCTGCATAACATTAACCGGTCAGAGTTTCTGTACTGCCCCCTGCCCTGTCAGTCAAAAGGCTAATCGCATAAGCGCATACAGGCTAATAAAAACAAAGCCATAAACATCATAAAAAACGGATGATATTTATTAAAAACCACTTATAAATTTATTCGAAGAACAATAAAAAATGCGGACTGATCACCCGGAATCAGTCCACATACTTATGAACAAACTTTGAATACTTAGTGAATAAAGTTGTTTACCGTTGGGCCAGTGTAAAAGTTCCCGCCAATTTCTTCACCCGGTCCCCTGCCAGAATTAATAGTGGCCCGCCTAACACACCGCCTATACCGGAGGTCATCAGGATCATGTTAAAACCCATATCCCTTTCGATGAAAACGATGCTTAGCAGGAAACCTGTGAAACACGACACAACGATTTGCGTAAAACATTTATAAACATCCTCCACAGTGGGCTTACTTTTGCAGCGCATGATAAATCGCACCAGGCCACCCCAGGATGACATAACTAATATAGAAACTAATAACTCAAATTATATAAACACAACTTCGTTAGCATGAAGACTGATCATGACGAAAAACCTCATAGATTAACTAATAAAGATTGAGATAACTGCGACAATGATAATCCGGCCATCATCAAAGCCATAATCACTTCAGTTCAATAATTAATTTTGATAATCCGGCGCTGATTTTTTATTAAAAAAAAATCATTAAAAAATAAACAAACACTCTCTTAAATCACGTTAACCACATTTCTTGCCACATCCTTCATATTGATTCCGCGCTTTTCAGCTGTGACATCACCAGATGAACATAGCGTCGCTTACTGCTGTTTGAAAGGTAATTCATGTAGACCGGAGAGTCCTTTATTGAAATTTCTTTAGGTAGATCAAAGCACTTTAACTTGCAATGCCGCTCCCTGATAAAGTAATCCGCCAGCACCCTGGGTAACACAGTGAGCATATCACTGCGTTCGAGCGCGCTGATGATACCGTTGATGGAAGAAGAGCGGTAAATGACTTTAACCAGACCCGCGTAAGGTGCATTAATCGTCAACGTCGTGCCGAGAAGACCGGTAAAATCATTATAAATACCGTCGTTATAGACAGCGTGAGGTAATGCGTAGTAATGCATTAACGCCAGTTCTCTCTGGTTGGACAATAAACTGCTGGCACCGCACAGGATAACAAACTCATCCATGGCATCAATTTTTATTGAGGTGATTTTCTCATGATTCAGAGCATGATGCGAAATAACAACATCGATATTTGCCTGTAACAAACTCCTTACCATTTCATCACTCTTAATATTCGTTGAATTAGAAAATTCGACCTTTACTGACTTTCCACTTTCGTTCTTATACATCCGGTTAAAATAATAGTCCTCCAGAACATCCGGACACATTACCCGCAATATGGCACCCGATGGCCCTTCGGTTCTTGAGGACTGTAAAACATCTTCAATAATCGTAATGGCGTTGACAAAAGAATCATGGATATCCAGCGCAGTGGCGGTGGGTTTCAGACCCGTGGCCGTGCGGTAAAACAGTTCTTCACCCAGATGTCGTCTGAGCTTATTTATCGATAAGCTTACTGCAGAAGGTGTAAGATTCAGATTTTCTGCTGCTTTTGAAATATTCCCAGAAACAATCACTTCATTCATTATCTTGATAAGATTGTAATCAAAGTTAATTGTACTTGACTCGTTCATTATTTACTCTCCAGATAAAGGGGGCGTTTGCTTCGAAATAAATAATACAGCTCTTTATGCATTCAGTTTTCATAAAAATCCACCTTTAATATTGTGAAGCGTTTTGAGTTGCGTACGTATTAATCACATATCCCGAGCATATTTAAAGCGTTATCCGCCCCTTCATCCAGCCGTAAACAAACGACTCATTCGCACTACGCCCTTCTGCCAACTCCAGGTAACGTTGCCCCTGACTGCAATTAATAGAAGTGATTAACACGCCCGCTCCCTCGGTGCCACGCTTCTCAATGAACTGTGTTAACGCCTTTAGCGTACCGGGGCCGATTTTGCCGTCCACGACGATATCACCATAATATGCTTCACCGTGATTAAATACATTCAGCCAGCGCTGCAACCATCGGATACCCACTGCCGGTCCCATGTTGGTGCCGGTGTCGCACAGTTCCAGCGCCAGACCTGGCGCAATGGCATACACTTTGTCGAATCCCGGCTGATACCAGTAATTCTTTTCAAGGATCAGATAAGCATCTTCTTTCGTGAAATCGGTCATTTTTCCGGTATAGCCATAACTGCGGGCCGTTTTTTCGGTGATACCCCAATGCGTCGGGCCACCGGTATCATTCGGGTGGTCTACATAGCCACCTTCGTTTTTCAGTACGGAATTAATCACAGGGTTAGTAAACATAAGGTCTTCCTCCGGACAACAGTTAAAGTTGAAACGTCAGAAACAACGCGGTACCGATTAACAGTACCGACACCAAAAAACCAAACATCAGTATCCACGGTCTGAGGTTCTTAACCGGTGATACCTTCTCTTCCATGACTTCCACAGTGGCCGAGGTACTGACACGAATGCCTGATTTCGGCACAGTAATGAAGAATTCATCCAGCCCGGCAAATTTAAGATCGCGGCGGATTAAATAAAGGGTCTGGGTCAAACTGGCATCGCTGGTGAATTTACTGCGGCTTCCCCATAACGCGACAGAGATGGCCTCTTTTTCGATCACTTCATCTTTTGCATGTTCAATAATATAACTCAGGCAACGTGATCTCATTGAAGTCAGTTTAATATTCACATCACTGTGAAGTTTTTTAAACTCCTTGGTTTTTTCATTAAAGACATATTCGCCATTTATAAGATATACAGCCATCATCCTCTCTCCTCCATTATTTCAGCCATTTGTGCCTGCCCCTTAATCTTTGCTGATGATTAAGCGTATCTGTTTTTATTATTTTCACCACAGGCAATAGGATTAATATTAAGTATTTTAGTTAAGATGTGACTGAATCAAAAAAAACGGGGGGATATTAAGTAAAACTCAAAAACCACTTAATTCTCACTCAACATGCAGAAAGCATTCAACAAGCTGAAAATCAATGCTTTTTATGATTAATTTGTGATATGTCTTTTTATCATCAACGTGATTATTGATGACGATAAAACCCGCTAAATTTCTCCGTTCAAAAAACAACCATAAATTTTATATTAGTCAATTTTATTTATATCTCAATATGATTTGTCGGTTTTTATTTCCGGATCGAATATATCCACCAGCAGCAACCGGCTGTTTATGTACTCATTCAAAATTTAGGAAAATACTATGTCTACCAGCAAAATCATTAAGACCGACGAGTTAACCCAGTCCTCTTATACTCTGGACGGTTTTAATCCAGCCACAGAAACTGAAAATTACAGCTATACGTCGGCACGTGTGACGAAACCGGTTTATAACAAATACAATACGGCGAATAAGCCAAAAGTATTTGGCTATTACACCGACTGGTCACAATATGATGGCCGTCTGCAGAATTCGCAGGCAGGCAAAGAAGCCCGCGGCCGTGGTTTTGACCTCGCAAACATTCCACCGACTGCTTACGACAAAATCATCCTTGGTTTCGTTGGGATTGTTGGCGACCAGGGTGAAAAAGCCAATACCGTGGCCAATGCCGCACAACAACTGGGTAAAACCACCCATCAGGCGACGTTCCTGGATCCGTGGGGTGACTTTGGCTCCTCCGTCAATAACAACCTGGACAATCCGGGCTGGGTGGAACTTTCTCCGGCCACCGCGACGCAAGCCAATGTAAAAGGTCTGGTCGGTGGCTTACGTGACCTGCAAAAACGCGCCAAAGCAGTGGGTCATGATCTGGTGCTTTCGATGAGTATTGGTGGCTGGACGTTAAGTAACGGCTTCCACAATATGGCAAAAACCGCAGAAAGTCGTACCATCTTCGCGAAAAGTATTGCCAGTCTGTTCACCCGTTTCCCGATGTTCAGCGAAGTGGATATCGACTGGGAATACCCGGGCAACACCGGGAATAACAACCCGTATGATGATAATGATGGCGCGAACTATGCGCTGCTGATTGCTGAAATCACCAAACAGATGGCCGCCATCAAACGTTCTGATGTAAAAATCAGTATTGCCAGCTCCGCCGTGGTCACTATTTTGGAAAAATCCAACGTTCCGGCCCTGCTTGAAGCCGGTCTGTACGGCGTTAACCTGATGACCTATGACTTTTTCGGTACGCCGTGGGCAGAAAAATTGTCGCATCACACCAATTTACATGCATTGGTTGAAGGCGGCTGGGGCATTGACACCATCATTAACTATCTGCTGTCGAAAGGGTTCCCGGCTGACCGCATGAATGTCGGCTATGCGGCCTATTCCCGTAACGCGCAAAATGCGGTACTGGAAAGCTATTCTCCTTTAGAAGGTACCTATACTCCTGTTGAAGGTAAAACCACCGTCGGTACATTCGAAAGCGGTACCACCGAATGGTACGACATGGTGAATAACTACCTGGATCTGGAAAATCAGTCAGGACGCAATGGCTTCCAGGTGTATACCGATCAGGTCGCTGATGCTGATTATCTTTATAACAAAGACACCGGCATTTTCATGTCCATTGATACCCCACGTACCGTGCGTGAAAAAGGCCGTTATGTGGTTGAAAAAGGACTGGGCGCACTGTTCACCTGGACTATCGATCAGGACAACGGTCTGCTGGTCAATGCGGCACGCGAAGGTCTGGGTTGTACTATCCAGAATCAGGTTATCGATATGGCGCCTTTCTACTTTGAAGGTGTCAATATCGACGGTCAGGTTCCGGAAGATGAAGTCCCTTCAGAAACCAATACTGCGCCTACCGGTGATATTGCCCTGCAGGTGTTCAGCGGTGCCAAAGTGCGTCTGAGCGCGGCAGGTTCTGCCGATAAAGACAACGATAAACTCACCTACAAATGGACTGCACCAGCCGCCATCGCACTGTCCTCGTACGATGCGGTCTCCGCAGACTTCACCGCACCAGAGCTGGTCAGTAAATCTGACTTCAACTTCACACTGGTAGTCACCGATGAACACGGTGAAAAATCGGTATCGAAAAGCATCGTGGTAACAGTGCTGGGTAACGCAGCCGTTGAGCCAGAGCCAACACCGGAACCGACACCGGAGCCGACCCCTGAGCCAACGCCTGTGCCAACGCCTGTGCCAACGCCAGAACCTACACCAACGCCTTCTCCGGCAGGCAAATATGCCACCTGGGATGCCAGCAAAGTGTACAACACCGGCGACAAAGTCAGCCTGAACGGTAAAGACTACCAGGCCAACTACTGGACGCAGGGCAATCAGCCGGGCAAAGCCGAATTTACCGGCGAATGGTCACAGTGGAAGCAAATCTGATCTCTTGGTGACATGTTCTGATACGCGTTAAAACATCTCACGGGGCCTTGTGCCCCGTTTTTTATGCGGTTGTGATATCTCCCAGGACCTGTTTTTCGGTCAGAAAATCAATAAACACCCGCACTTTTGGCAGCATATGGCGGCTGCTCGGCCAGACCACCGAAAACTTCCCGCCTTCTTTTAAATACGCAGGCAGTACCGAAATAAGCTCACCGGATTCAAGATATGGCCGCACGATGAATTCCGGCACATACGCCAGCCCCAGTCCCTGTATCGTCGCCTGTAAAATCGACTCCAGATTATTACTGCTCAGTGCCAGCGGCAGTTCCGGCGGCGTCACGCTGGTCATCTCCCATTCCTGCCATTGTCCGTTGCCCGGAAAGCGGTAGCGCAGACAAGCGTGCTGATAAAGGTCGTCAGGCGTAAGCGGCGCAGGATGCCTGGCGAAATAATGTGGCGCGCCGACAATCGCAAAACGAAACGGCCCGAGGCGGCGCGACATCATCTGCGAACTGTTCAGTTCGCCGCTGCGGATGGCGATATCAAATCCTTCATCAATGACATCCACCATGCGATCACTGAAATCCAGATCCAGCTCAACATCGGGATAACGCTGACGGAATTCCGGCAAATGCGGCAGCAGTATGCGATAGCCGATAGCCGGCGCGGTGATGCGTAATTTGCCGCGCGGCACAGCGGAGATCCGTACCAGTTCCTGTTCTGCCTCTTCCAGTTGCGAAACAATATGCTGGCAGCGTTCAAAAAATAGCTGGCCCTCATCGGTCAGGCTGATACGCCGCGTACTGCGGTTGAAGAGTCGCACACTGAGTTTTTCCTCAAGGCGCGCCACGCTTTTCCCCACCGCCGAGGCCGAAATGCCCATGCGCTCCGCTGCTGCGGCAAAACTCTGACTTTGGGCAGCGCGAACAAAGGCCAGCAGGCCGTTGAGATTTTCCATTTTCACTCCTGTTTATTCGAGCGATTTAGTCCGCAATCCTCGGACTTAAAGCCTGTTTCCGCCATATTCAAGACAATTTATCATCACTGTTATACCCCAATATCAGGAAAGCGAACAATGACCTCATCTTCATCAGGCAGCCTGCAGGTGCTATTTACCGTGTGTCTGGCGGCGGTAATTTTGCCGCTCAATTTTGTCAGCGGTGCGGTGGCAACACCCGCCATTGCCCGTGAACTCGGCGGCAGCGCGCAGGCACTGAGCTGGATCACCAATTCGTTCATGCTCACATTCGGCTGTTTTCTGATGGCGGCCGGGGCGCTGGCCGATGAACTGGGGCGCAAAAAAGTGTTCGTCAGCGGCGTTTCTCTGTTTGCGCTGTTGTCGTTACTCCAGGCTTTCAGCAGCAGTTTGCTGTGGATTGATTTACTGCGCGCCGCGCAGGGTATTGCTGCTGCCGGTGCGCTGGCCGGTGGTGCGGCTGCTTTGGCGCAGGAATTCGATGGCGCAGCGCGTACCCGGGCTTTCAGCCTGATGGGCAGCAGTTTTGGCATCGGACTGGCCTTCGGCCCCTTTCTCGCAGGCGTGCTTATCGCAAACTTCGGCTGGCGTTCGGTGTTTTTCTCCGCGACGGTGATTGCCGTTCTTTCCCTGATAACGGGCGCCGGAAAAATGCGTGAAACGCGGAATCCGCAGGCATCCGGCATCGACTGGCCGGGGACGCTGTCCTTTACCGCCATGCTGGCATTGCTGACCTGGGCGCTGATGGAAATTCCACAGTCTGGTCTGCACAGTACACGGGTACTTTCCCTGCTGGGAGGCGCGGCGCTGTTGCTGGCGGTATTTGTGGTTGTTGAGCTGCGGGTGAAAAACCCGATGCTGGATTTATCCCTGTTCCGTTATATCCGTTTTATCGGTGTGCAGGCACTTCCGCTGGCGACGGGTTTCTGTTTCGTGGTGCTGCTGGTGGTGTTGCCGATGCTGTTTATCGGGGTCTCCGGACTGAGCGAAGAACGCGCCGGGCTGATGATGATGGCACTTTCTGTCCCGATGCTGATTGTGCCACTGCTGGCCGCGTGGCTGACGCGCTGGATTTCGGCAGGCGTGTTGTGCACATCAGGTTTGGTGATTGCCGCCGCCGGTTTGGGCTGGCTCAGTCAGGCGGTGCTGGCGCAGGATGTCACAGGCATGATTGCGCCGATGGTGGTTGTCGGCATCGGTACCGGTTTGCCATGGGGGCTGATGGATGGACTGTCGGTGAGCGTCGTGCCGAAAGAACGGGCGGGCATGGCAACCGGCATTTTCAGCACCACACGCGTGGCCGGAGAAGGCATCTCGCTGGCGATTGTCGGCGCTATTCTGTCGATGTTAACGCACAACGCACTGGCGGCCCGCTTTACCGGCGATGCGATCAGTCCGGAGGCCATCAGCCAGGCGGCGCAACGGCTGGCGACCGGTAATCTTACCGTGGCACAGCAGCTTATTACACAAGCCAGTACGGCACAGCTTCAGCAGCTTTATGCCGTCTCATTGCATCCCTTACTGTTGTGTCTGATGGCGATTACGCTGTTCTCTGCGCTGCTGGTGTTGCTGGCGCTGCGCGGTAAACATCAGTAGCACTGTTAACCAATCGCGGAAAGAAACCCATGTCCATACAAAAGTAAATGTTAAACACCTTCATCTTTTTGTTTAGGTAACACAATAATTAACCAATAAAAATCAATATAAACAGGATTAAAATTTTATAATTTGTAATTTATAGAATTTTTATCCTTATTGACAAAAATAATGAAAAGAGTCCCTTAAGGTAAATTTATTAACTTATATTTAACCATGACTGCGTTTTTCATCATGCACATAAGGTCAGGGCTCCGCTCCGTTGTGAAGGGAAAACATAATACCCGGCCTGCACGCTGTTTATTACCGGCTTTTCTTGCCGTTTTTTTGCGTTAACTATTAACCACCAGAGGATTTCCACATGCAACGCCGTTGCATGAATACACATCCGTGTAAGTTATTTTGGGAGTCATCATGGGCGAAAAAAAATCATTATTACTGGCCGTGCTTTCTGCGGCGACGCTGACTTTAGTCGCAGGTGCACAGGCCGCCGGTACCTTAACAGGCCAGGTAGGCGTTCAGCTCACCATCAGCACAGGTTGTACTGTCGGTAACGGCACATCAACGGGGGGAACCAACCAGTGGGGTACGCTGAATTTTGGTAACTACGCGGATCTGACCAGCGTTATTAACGGGACCGTATTCGGCGCTGACGGCACCGGTGCCGTCACCATCGCCTGTAGCACAGGACTGACCCCGACGCTGTCACTGAACGGCGGACTGGCGGCAACCGGCGGGCTGCGTTCCATGACATCCAGCGGCAACAGTATTCCTTACCGCCTCTATTCCGATACCGCACGTACCACCGAAATCGCGATTAATACGCCAATTACGCTCACAACAGGGACCACGGCGCAAAATATCCCGATTTACGGTCGTGTGCTGCCTGCTGACCAGACCAGCACCACGCCGGCTGCAGGAACCTATAACGATACCGTTGTTGCCACTCTTTCCTGGTAAGCGTTTTTCCCTCAGCGCCGGTTCCGGCTCTGACTGGCTTTCGGTTCAAGGAAGGAAAAATCATGGACATCAAGGTACTGCGGCTACTGCCTGCCACCCTGCTGGTGTCGGTGCAGTTGCACATTCCGCTGAGTCAGGCGGCAACAATAGGCATCAGTGCCACGTTGCTGCCCGCCTGTGAAGCGGGAACCACGACGTCCGGCAGCACCCGTTTCGGTACGCTGAATTTTGGCAATTATGCGTCGCTCAGCAGCGCGGTGAATGCTACCAGCACACAACTGGCGGGTTCGATCCGCGTAAAATGTGTGAGCGGGCTGACCTACAAAATTGTCATGGATGGCGGCAGCAGCGGTGTGGTTACCGCCCGCAGAATGGTCAATACCACCAACAGCGCCGAGACGCTGCAGTACAACCTTTACACCTCGGCGGCACGCACCACCGTGTGGGACAACACCACCGGCGTCAGCGGCACCGGTAACGGCGCGGATCAGTGGAGCACGGTCTATGGCCGCGTTCCGGCACAGACCACCCCTGCCGCCGGTGTTTATCAGGATACGGTGAATGTCACCGTATCCTGGTAGAGGTGACGATGCCTGCCAGACTGCGTTTTCCGCCCGTGTTATTACCGATGATGTTATTGCTGCTGATATTGTGCAGTTCAGCGCGTGCCGCCACGGCAACCACGACGTTTACCGTTTCGGCGACCCTCACCAATGGCTGCGTATTTGGCAGCTCGCTTGCCAGCCCGATCTCCAGTCTCGGCACCCTCAACTTCGGCTCCCTGTCGGACATCACCAGCAACGTCGATATTGTCAGCAGCACGGGCGCAGGTTCCGTGGTCGTCACCTGCACGCCGGGTACCTCCGTCAGTATTGCCATGGATTACGGCACTCACGGTGGCACCGCCACACGCCGCTATATGCAAAACACCACCAATACCGATCTGCTGGGCTACCAGCTTTTCCGCGATGCCGCCCGCAGTCTGGTCTGGGGCAATGGCGCGCTGGTGATGTCCATCCCCAGTTTTCCGGATACCTCGCAAACCTACCCGGTTTATGCACGTTTATACGCTGTGACCCCTCTGCCTTCCGCCGGGACGTATACCGACACCGTCACTGTCACGTTAACTTATTGAATCATCAGGATATAAAAATATGAAGACACTGTTTCTACGCCTTTTCACTACCGCCGCATTGCTCGGTGCCTTTCTGTCTTGCGTGAACGCACAGGCTGCCAGTTCGGTGCTGGTCTGGCCGGTCTATCAGATTATTGAATCTGATCAGAACGGATCTGCCCTGTGGCTGGAAAACCGTGGCGCAGAACCGGTGTCCTTGCAGGTGCGCGTACTGGCCTGGAAGCAGGAGAATTTTAACGAGAAGTATGCCGATCAGACCAACGTGGTCGCCAGCCCGCCATTTGCTACCGTGCCACCGGGGCAGCGTCAGTTGATCAGGCTTATCCGCAACACGCCGGTGCCGGCCAATACCGAGCAGGCGTATCGCATCATTATTGATGAAATCCCTTCTCCGCTGAACGACTCCGCGCAGGGGAAGGACAAAGCGGTCGTCGGTCTGCAATTGCAGATGCGTTATTTACTGCCGCTGTTTATGGATGGCGGCAATTTGTGGACCAACGATCGCGCGGATATCAAACGCGACCCTTCCACGGCGACGCGTCCGATCCTCAACTGGCGTACGGTGTCCGAGGGCGGGAAAACCTATTTGCAGGTGGGTAATACCGGCCTCGTCCATGCACGCCTGAGTAACGTTTTCTGGTCGGCGACGGGTAACCAGAAACAAGGCGTAAAAACCATGGTGGGCGGCTTTATGGGTTATGTATTGCCGGGACAACAAATGCGCTGGCCAGTGCCCGCAGGTGTGACGCCAGGGGCGCAACTCAATGCGCAGATTGCCGATAACACCCAACCGATTGTCATTCCACGCGGCCAGTAACAGCAGGAGCCGCAACGAATGACAATCAGACGTCTTCTCCGGGAAGGTCATCAGCGACCGCTTTATTTCCGGAGAAGCCTGTGCCTGATATGCCTGAGTACGTTCAGTGCACAGGCGCAGGAATATTCTTCACTGCCTGATGCCCCGCGTGCGGCACCAGTGGTCACGGACGCCATGTTTTATCTGTCGGTTGTGGTCAATGGTCAGACGGATAATCAGGTCGTGCCGGTGACGTATCGCAATAACGCCTACTTCGTCGAAGCCGGTGTTCTGGCGAAGAATCACATCCACATTAATGGCCGGCAGGGGCTGATCAATGTCGGCGAATTGCCGGACGTAAAAGCCAGATACGATTCGGCCACCCAGCAACTGGTGTTAACGGTGCCAGATGCCTGGCTGCCGAACCAGAATGTCAGCGGCGATCCGCTGATGAATTACACGCCGTCGCAAAGCAGCACCGGCCTGTTGTTTAACTATGATTCGTACTACACCGATCCGCCCGGCGGTGCGAAGTCTGTCGCCACCTGGATGGAGCAACGGTTATTCAGCAGCCTCGGACTGGTCACCAATACCGGCACTTACCGCTACAACATTGATAACGCCGACAACAGCAACGGCGGCCAGACCACGCAGGACGGTTATCTGCGTTACGACACCTTCTGGCGTTTCACCGACGAGAAAAATCTGATCAGCTATCAGGTCGGGGATTTCGTCAGCGATTCCCTGACGTGGAGTAATTCGGCGCGGATGGGCGGCCTGCGTATCAGCCGTAACTTTGGCGTGCGTCCGGATCTGGTGACCTACCCGTTGCTGCAATACAGCGGCACGGCGGCGGTACCGACCACGGTTGATTTGTTTCTGAACGGCTACAAGGCCAGCAGTAATAACCTCAATTCCGGGCCTTTTACCCTGACCAACGTGCCGTATATCAATGGCGCCGGTGAAGCGACGATCGTGACCACCGATGCGGTCGGACGTCAGGTCTCGACCAGCGTGCCGTTTTACGTTTCCAACACGTTGCTGCGCAAAAGCCTCAGCGATTTCGATTTCTCGCTCGGGGCTGTACGTAACAATTATGGCGTCACCAACGGCGACTACTCAGATGCCGCATTCAGCGGGATTTACCGATACGGGCTGAGCGATTACCTGACGCTGTCCGGCCATTCCGAAATCGTACAGGGTCTGGCGCTGGGCGGATTGGGCACCGATATCGCGGTCAGCACCTGGGGCACTCTGAGTGTTTCAGGCAGCCAGAGTAAAGCCGACCGTGCGCGGGGCGAGAACGTGACCGATAAAAAAGACGGCAGCCAATACACGCTGGGCTATTCCTACTATTCGACGGTATTCAGCCTGTCTGCTCTGCGCTCAAAACGCACGGCGGGTTATCAGGACATCACGTCTTACACCAGCGACACGCGGTTAAGCCGTCAGGCAGATCAGGTGACGTTCAGCACGTCGCCGTTCGGGAACGCTAACGGCACGATGGGCATCGGGTATTACGATGTCGAAGCCTATGACAATTCGCATACGCGGCTGGTGAATTTTTCTTACAGCCGCTCGCTGTGGGGACAAAGCAGCATGTTTTTATCCCTCAATAAAACGCTGGGCGATACCGGCTACAGCGCGCAGTTGCAGTTCATCATTCCGATTGGCACCAACATCAATATGAATGCGGGCGTACAGCGCGACAGTGCGGGTAATTATCAGGAGCAAACCGGCGCCAGCAAGGCGACGCCCACCGACGGCGGTCTGGGCTGGAATCTGGCTTACAGCGGCGGCAACAATCCGTATCAGCAGGCCGACGCCACCTGGAAATCCCGCTACGCGACCCTGCAGGGTGGGTTCTACGGCAATCGGGGCGATTACACCCACTGGGCAGATCTGAGCGGATCCGTGGTGTTTATGGCGAACGACTGGTTCCTGTCGGATAAGATCAATGATGCCTTTATCGTGGTGGATACCGATCATTACGCGGATGTTCCCGTGCTGTTCGAGAATCAGAAAATGGGCAAAACCGATAAAAACGGCCACCTGCTGATCCCGACCGTCAGTTCGTATTATCCGGCCAAAGTGGAAATCGACACCCTGCCGCTGCCCGCCGACGTGGTCACCAGTAACGTCAATGACCGCATCGCGGTGAAACAAGGCAGCGGCGTGGTGGTGAAATTCAGCGTCGAGAAAGTGCTGTCCGCCAATATCACCCTGCATGACGCCGCCGGACAGCCGCTGAAACCCGGCACGCTGGTCACGGAACAAAACACAGAACAGACCACCGTCACCGGTTACGACGGGCTGGTGTACTTCTCGCACTTACAGGAAAACAACGTGCTGAATATCCAGACGGAAGATCATTCGCTTTGCCGGGTCAGTTTCACCCTGAACCCTGCCCGTCACAGCATTGAGCAGGTCGGCCCGCTGACATGCCCCGGCGGCACAGCGAAAACAACGGCAGGAGATAAATCATGAGAATTTTCAGGCAGCAGATGCATCGCGGATTATTGCTGATGCTGTTGCTGGGTACAACGTGGTGGGCAAAAGCGGGATGCACGACGGCGCCCGGGAGCATTACGCTGGGCACACAAAACTCGTTTGCAGTCAGTTCATCGCCGCTGATCACCTCAGGGGGCAGCGGATTAAGTTGTACTGGCGGGCTGCTTAACATCGCAGGCACCAATACCATCACCGCGTTTATCGGCGTGACTCAGCATCCCAGCAATTCGCAGCCCAGACTTTACAGCGGGACAACGGGGCAGTATTTACCCTACAGCCTGTGCAAGGATGCCAGCTGCAGTGCCGTTTATAATCAGGGCGATACCATCAGCTGGAGCAGCACCACGGCGCTGGGATTACTCGGCTTGTTTTCCGGCCCCAACAGCACCTTACCTCTCTACGTCCGGCCGGTCGCCATTTCCAATCTGGCCGCAGGCACTTATACCGATGTCATTCCCATCTCATGGACATGGAATATGTGTTCAGTGGCTATCGGCACCTTACTGTGTCTCGCAGACTCCGGTAACGTGTCGGGCAATGTCGCCCTGACGCTCAATGTCACCAATTTCTGTTATATCGACAGCGCGCCCAATGTGGGTTTCGGCAGTGCTGCACTGCCTTCCGGCCTGACCACAGTGGTGGCAAATACTATCAGCGTACGCTGCACCCTGAACGCCAGCTATTCCGTCAACCTGACCAGCAGCGTGCCGGTGTCCGGACAATACCGGCAGATGGCCTCCACCGTCGGCGGCACCACCCGTTATCTGCAATATCAGATATTTAAAGGTGACAGCACGGTATGGACGGCTTCCACCGACAGCAGCGCGACCGGCACCGGCACTTCACAATCGTTTCCGTATACCGCATCCGTAAATCTGGCGCAAAGCAATCAGCCCGCAGGTAACTACAGCGATATGGTGACGGTCACGGTGACGTATTAAGAAAGAAGGGAAAGCAGAACCGGTGCCACGGATGTGCACCGGTTTGAGAAGGGATGTTACAGCGCTTTCAGCGTCTTGACGGTGGCATCCACGTCAATTTCATCTTCAGTGAACACATAGGTGCTGTTCTGGAAAGTGGTGATCAGCAACTTTTTCATGGTGCGCATCTCCGCTTTTTTTTCTTCTTCCTGCGGGCGGATACGGTTCATCAACAATCCGACGGAAAGCACAGCGTTTTCTTTGTCGATTTTGGTTTCAGCAGGAACCTCTTCGTTAAACGCCAGGAAGGATTTGATGCTGGTGATTTTGATACGCTCACCGGCAATAAAGATGTATTTGCTCTCCGGCTCGACTTTCACCGCAAAGGCGGAAAGGCCTTTGTTGTTGGTGGTCGGCTCAAAGGTGACTGCCGCATCTTTTTTAATCAGCTCAGGGTTTGCAACTTTAATCACGTGGAAATAACGGTTATCGCCGTTTTCATCTTTGATAAAACCGAAACCTTTATCTTCAAACCAGGTTGTGATTACGCCGTTCATCGCTTACCGCCTAAGTAATTATTTATTCAACATGTCATTTTTTGCAGGGCGGCAGTGTAAAGCAGAATGCGGACAAAGTCCTGTGCTTTACGGCCTGATGCCCACGGAATTACGTCGCTTTACGGAACGTAAGATTAAACCGGTACGATCCGGTCAGCGGATGCTCGCCCGCTTTCAGTGGCAATACGCCGTGATAACGCAGCCGCGACGGGCCGCCCCACACCACAATATCGCCATGCATCAGCGGCACACGCTGGGTTTTATCACTGCGCTCCATGCCGCCAAACTGGAAAACCGCCGGTAAGCCCAGAGAGACAGAGACGATCGGCTGGCCGAAATCGTGCTCGTCTTTGTCCTGATGCAGGCTCATTTTCGCCCCCGGCTGATAGCGGTTGATCAGACAGGCATCCGGCTCGAAGCCTGCAAAACCCGCCTGGTCCGCCGCGCTCACGGCAAGCGAACGAAACAATTCCGGCATCGGCGGCCATTGCTGATGACTTTCCGGCGAGGTGGCCTGGTAGCGATAACCCGCCCTGTCCGTCACCCAACCGACATCACCGCAATTGGTCATTGCCACCGACATCGCATAACCGCCCGGCGTGGCGCGATACTGAAAAGGCACCAGCCCGGCGATCCGGTCGATTTCCGCCAGCAATGCGACATCCTCTGCCAGCGCCGCACCGCGCAATACCACCGCGCCCGGGCACAGTTCTTCGCGCCAGTTGGGGTGAAAATCGGGGTGATCAAACAAGTCCAAATTCATATCAGCCTCCGTGTTCACGCATCTGTTAAGTATAACAGCCGATTTGAGACAGAGGCAGATTGTCGGGGCGGATCGTTTCAGCTAAGGTTCATTAAGAGGCCGTAAGGTCATAAAGAACATCTTAAAAGGAGAATGAAATGAGTCGGGAAATTAACAAAGACACGCAGTTGTGTATGTCCCTTTCCGGTCGTCCGGGCAATTTCGGTACCCGTTTTCATAACAGCCTTTATCAGGCATTAGACCTGAACTTCGTCTACAAAGCATTTTCCACCCAAGACATCGAAGCCGCGGTGAAAGGCGTACGCGCACTGGGTATTCGCGGCTGCGCGGTCTCGATGCCGTTCAAGGAAGCCTGCATTCCTTTCCTCGATGAGTTGGATCCTTCCGCGACAGCCATTCAGTCGGTGAATACCATCGTCAATGACGACGGCTTCCTGCGCGCCTACAACACGGATTACATCGCGGTCGCCAAACTGCTCGACAGCCATCAGGTGCCGCGTGATGCCGTTTTCGCCCTGCGCGGCAGCGGCGGCATGGGCAAAGCCGTGGTCGCGGCCATTCGTGATGCCGGTTTCAAAAAGGGCTACATCATTGCCCGCAACGAAGCTAACGGCCGTGCGCTGGCGGAAGAATACGGTTATGAATGGAAAGCAGAAGTCGGCGATGTTGCCGTGGATATGGTGGTGAATGTCACGCCAATCGGCATGGCGGGCGGGCCGGAAGTGGATTCACTGGCCTTTGAACCGGCGGTGATTGACCGCGCCAGCATCGTCTTTGACGTCGTCGCGCTGCCGGTAGAAACACCGCTGATCCGCTACGGCCGCGAACACGGCAAGAAAGTGATTACCGGTGCGGAAGTCGCCACACTGCAGGCCGTCGAGCAGTTCGTGCTGTATACCGGTGTACGCCCTTCGGATGAACAGATAGAAAAGGCCGCGGCACACGCACGGGGCTGAGTTTCCTGTCAGAACGTAAAAAGCCTCTCACCGGAGAGGCTTTTTTATAGTTGCATATCACTTACCGCACCAGACACGGTTTTTTCGGATCAAATTTCCAGTCCGGCACCAGGAACTGCATGCCCTGCGCATCGTCACGGGCACCCAGCCCCATGCCTTTGTACAGCTCGTGCGCCTTCATCACCTGATCCATATCCAGCTCAACGCCCAGACCCGGTTGTTCCGGCACGCGCACCTTACCGCCTTTGATCTGCAACGGTTCTTTGGTCAGGCGCTGATTGCCTTCCTGCCAGATCCAGTGCGTATCGATGGCAGTGATTTTACCCGGCGCAGCGGCGGCCACCTGGGTAAACATCGCCAGTGAAATATCAAAGTGATTGTTAGAGTGCGAACCCCAGGTCAGCCCCCATTCGTGGCACATCTGCGCGACGCGAACTGACCCCTGCATCGTCCAGAAGTGCGGATCCGCCAGCGGAATATCCACGGATTTCAGCTGGATGGTATGCCCCATCTGACGCCAGTCGGTGGCGATCATATTAGTGGCCGTCGGCAGGCCGGTTGCCTGACGGAATTCGGCCATCACTTCGCGCCCGGAGAAACCCTGCTCTGCACCGCATGGATCTTCCGCATACGCCAGCACACCGCGCAGTTGTTTGCCGAGCGCAATCGCTTCATTCAGCGACCAGGCACCGTTAGGATCAAGTGTGATCCGCGCCTGCGGGAAGCGTTGCGCCAGCGCCGTCACGGCTTCGGCCTCTTCGCTGCCTGCCAGTACGCCGCCTTTCAGTTTGAAATCATTAAAGCCGTATTTTTCATACGCCGCTTCCGCCAGACGCACCACCGCCGCCGGTGTCAGCGCCTCTTCATGGCGCAGGCGATACCAGTCGCAACTGTCGCCCGGCTGGCTCTGATAGCCCAGTGAGGTTTTGTTGCGGTCGCCGACGTAGAACAGATAGCCGAGCATTTCGACTTCATCACGTTGCTGCCCGTCGCCCAGCAATGATGCCACGGTGACGCCCAGATGCTTGCCGAGCAAGTCCAGCATCGCGGCTTCGATCGCCGTCAAGACGTGGATAGTGGTACGCAAATCAAAAGTCTGCAAACCGCGGCCAGAGGCATCACGGTCGGCGAATTTTTCCCGCACGGCGGTCATCACATTTTTGTATTCACCCAGCGTTTTGCCAATCACCAGCAACGCGGAATCATCCAGCGTCTGACGAATTTTCTCGCCGCCCGGCACTTCACCGACGCCGGTGTTACCGCTGCTGTCCTTGAGGATCAGGATGTTGCGGGTGAAGAAAGGGGCATGTGCGCCGCTGAGATTAAGCAACATGCTGTCGTGCCCGGCCACCGGGATCACCTGCATGGAGACAATTTTAGGTGTAGATGAAGAGGTCATGCTTACTCCTTAGTGAATTCAGATTCCGTTAACCACGCCCCAGTGCCGGGCGCTTGCGATCGAATGTCCAGCCGGGGATCAGATACTGCATCGCGGCGGCATCGTTGCGCGCACCGGTCGGCAGTTTCCGGTGCAGCTCGTGGGCGCGATGGATTTGATCCATGTCGATCTCCACGCCCAGCCCCGGTTTTTCAGGCACTTTGATTTTCCCGTTCACAATTTGCAGCGGCTCTTTGGTCAGGCGCTGGTTGCCTTCCTGCCAGATCCAGTGCGTATCTATCGCCGTCGGCTTACCCGGTACGGCCGCACCGACATGGGTAAACATCGCCAGCGAAATGTCGAAATGGTTATTCGAATGGCAGCCCCACGTCAGACCCCACTCATCGCAAAGTTGTGCGACCCGCACCGCGCCATGCATGGTCCAGAAATGCGGATCCGCCAGCGGAATATCCACCGACTGCAACATCACCGCGTGCTGCATCTCGCGCCAGTTAGTGGCAATCATGTTTGTGGCGACCGGCAAACCGGTAGCACGGCGGAATTCCGCCATCACTTCGCGGCCGGAAAAACCTTGCTCCGCACCGCACGGATCTTCGGCATAGCTGAGGATACCGTGCAGGTCTTTGCACAGGTCGATTGCTTCATCCAGCAGCCACGCGCCGTTCGGATCAACCGTGATCCGCGCATCCGGGAAGCGTTTTGCCAGTGCTTTAACCGCCTCGATCTCCTGCTCGCCCGGCAGCACGCCGCCTTTGAGTTTGAAATCTTTGAAGCCATAGCGATCCTGCGCCGCTTCGGCCAGCCGCACCACCGCCTCACTGTTCATCGCTTCCTGATGACGCAGGTGATACCAGTCGTGATGGCTGCGTTCCCCTTCCTGATACGGCAAATCGGTTTTCTGCCGGTCACCGATATAAAACAGATAACCGAGCACCGTGACTTCGTCGCGCTGTTTGCCCGGCCCGAGCAGTTCACACACCGGCACGCCGAGGAATTTGCCCATCAGATCCAGCAGCGCGGCTTCCAGTGCGGCGACGGCGTTAACGCGCAGTTCGAACGTCCACGCACCTTTACCGAAAGAGTCAAAATCCGATGACTGATTGCCGACGTGGATCTGATGCACCAGCCGGTTCATGCGCGCCACTTCCTGGCCTTTTACCTGAGCAATGGCCTCCACCAGCGTGTTGTAAATCACCTCCCCGCCCGGCGCTTCGCCGACACCGGTGTTCCCGGCGCTGTCCTTGAGGATAACGATATTGCGGGTGAAGTAAGCACCGTGCGCGCCACCAATATTCATCAGCATGCTGTCATGCCCTGCCACAGGAATGACCTGCATATCCGTGATAACCGGTGAGGATTGCGTACTCATCATCTTTCCCCTTTTACTGTGCCTGTACCGTGGTACGGGCGAAGCTGAATACGTTCGATTTTTCCGACAATAAACACGTAACTGACAACGGCGAGCAGTGCGTGGATGCCGACATAAATCAGCGCGCCGTTGAAGGAACCGGTGGTCCCGATAATGTAGCCGATAGCGATCGGCGTGATGATGCCGGAGACGTTACCGAACATGTTGAACAATCCGCCGCTCAGCCCGCTGATTTCTTTCGGTGCGGTATCGGCCATCACCGCCCAGCCCAGCGCCCCCAGACCTTTACCGAAGAAGGCGAATGCCATAATGCCGACCACCATCCATTCGGTATCGACGTAGTTGCAGAAAATCATCGACATCGACAACAGCATACCGATCACAATCGGAGCCTTGCGCGACAGTGTCAGGTTGCTGGTTCTGCGCATCAGCCAGTCGGAGATAATTCCACCCAGTACGCCGCCGAGGAATCCGCAAATCGCCGGTACTGAGGCCACCATGCCCGCTTTAAGTATCGACATACCGCGCGCCTGAACCAGATACACCGGGAACCAGGTGATGAAGAAATAGGTCAGCGCGTTGATGCAGTACTGGCCGATGTAAATGCCAATCATCATGCGGGATTTCAGTAACTGTTTCATCTGGAAGGTTTTTTCGCCTTTTACGACGGCTTTTTTGGTGATTTTCTGATCCATATTGATCAGCGCACCACCGGCTTCCATGTAATCAAGTTCGGCCTGATTTACGCCCGGATGATCTTTCGGATCGTGGATCACTTTCAGCCAGATGAAACTCAGCACGATCCCCAGACCGCCCATGAAGAAGAAGACGTGTGACCAGCCCACTTCGTGCGTCAGCCAGCCCATGATCGGGGCGAAAATAACCGTGGCGAAGTACTGCGCTGAGTTAAAAATAGAGACTGCGGTGCCACGTTCCTGAGCCGGGAACCAGGCTGCGACGATACGGCTGTTGCCGGGGAAGGACGGCGCTTCGGCCAGGCCAACCAGAAAACGTAAAGCAAACAGCGATACCACAATGCCGAAGCCGCTGAAGACATCGACAAAGCCTTGCAGCAGGGTGAATAACGACCAGATGAAAATGCTGTAGAAATAAACTTTTTTCGAACCGAATTTATCGAGCAGCCAGCCACCGGGTATTTGCCCGATGACATACGCCCAGGAAAATGCCGAGAAGATATAACCCATCCCGACGGAATCCAGCCCGATATCTTTGGCCATCGCCGAACCGGCAATGGATAACGTGGCACGATCGCCGTAATTAAATGAGGTGACAATAAATAACATCACCACTATCCAGTAGCGCGCATTAGTTCTTTTTTTGACGGCACTGGCTGCTGAAACGGTAGTTTCCATGGTGTTCTCCGGAATTAATGACAACGCCTCTAAACAGAGATAAAAGTCATTCCATTCACAGAACTGTAGGGTTCAGAGAGGAAGGAACGCAGCCAGTATATGAACAACATTCCCTTTACTCATTGGGCAATCAACCAAGCATAAATAGCCCTTTGCATTTATCCTGAGGCAAATGCCCAGCGACGTGCGAGTTGTTTCACAAAAAATGAAACGGCTGTGATGGCGGTCACAGATGGTTGTTATCTAATTGCAGGGCCACGTACAGCAATAAACGATCGTCGAAGTTCCCCAGATCCAGGCCGGTTAATTCCGAGATACGGTTGAGGCGATATTCCAGCGTATTACGATGAATATACAGTGCCTTAGACGTAGCGGTCGGCTGAACATTATGGTGGAACCACGACGTCAGTGTGCGGCGCAGTAATCCGTTGCCATCCGTCGCTTTCAGACGCGCCAGCGGACGCACCAGTTCATCGGCCTGCCAGCCGCCACGCAGGCTGTCGAGCAGCACGGGTAAGATCAGATCCTGATAGAAGTAACACCGCTGTTCCGGCATCCGCTGTTTGCCCACACTCATGGTGGTACGTGCGGTGCGATAAGAACGGGCGATGCTGCCAGGGCCGGTAAAAAAGTTGCCAAGGGAAATGCGCACGCGCAGACGACCGGTTTCGGTCATGCGCGACAGCAGATGATCAATGCGCTGGCGGTGGCCCTCCGGATCCCAGCGATCGTAGCTGTTCAGGGCCGGTTTCAGCACCACCATTTCGGTGAGGGAAACGATAGCGATCAGGTTGTCACGCTCCGGCGTGGTCAGTAAAGTTTGCAGTTGTTGCAGTTCTGCCATGGCAGAGTCGACGCCGAGCTGGCCGCTGTCGACTTCCACCACCGCCGCGACACGTGGCCGGTTGAGGTCGATGCCCAGACGCTGCGCCCACTCCATCAGCGCCGGAGACAGTTCATCCACACGAATCAGGTTAAGCACCAGTTCTTCCCGCAGACGGCTGTCCTGCGCCAGCATGTGCAGCAGACGCGCCTGTTCGAGCATCATTTCGGCGGTCATACACACCAGCTCGCCATACTGACGCAACTGGGACGGATTGCCCGTCAGGCCGATAACGCCCACGATCTGACCATCGATACGCAACGGCAGGTTGATGCCCGGACGTACACCGTGCAAATGCCGTGCAACGCCCTCGTCGATGTCGACAATGCGCTCCTGCGAAATCGCCAGCAGTGCGCCTTCGTGCAATTCACCAAGACGCTGATCATCGCCGCTGCCGATAATCCGTCCGCGACCATCCATGACATTCACATTACTATCAATAATTTGCATTGTGCGGGCAACAATTTGTTGCGCCAGCTTTGCATCGAGATGATATGCCGACATGGAACCCCTGCCTTGCTGTTTTATCGTTGTTAAAACAGCATACTCAGGCCGCGATGCCCATACATTATGCAAATGCCCAAAGAGCGAAAGCACCTATTGAAGTTGCGGGGAATATCACATTTTTAAGCAAATGCCCAACCGGCCCGGCAAAATCCACATGATTGATGAGAGTCCCTGAAAGACAGGCAAAAAAAAGCACGCCGGAGCGTGCTTTGTGTGAGGTATAGCAGGCGGAAATTACTGCGCCAGCAGGTAAATTGAGGTATCACCACGCTGAATATCCAGCGCCAGAACGTTTGGTTTGGTGTCGAGAATTTTACGCAGCTCGCCCAGATTGGTCACTTTCTGCTGGTTCACACCCAAAATGACGTCGCCTTTTTTCAGGCCGATGCGCGCCGCCGTTGAACCCGGCTTCACTTCATCGACTTTCACGCCTTTCTGATCACCTGCCGCACCGTTACTCAGTTCAGCCCCTTCGATGCCGGTATAAATGTTGCCGGATTCGATTTTCGATGTCTGAGTGCTTTGCTCAATGGTCACGTCAACGTTCATCGGTTTGCCTTCACGCAGCAGGCCGAGCGTCACTTTGGTGCCGATTGGCAGGGTGCCGATATCAGCACGGAACGAGGCGAAGCTGCTGATCGGTTTACCGTTCATGCTCAGGATCACGTCACCGGCTTTAATGCCTGCTTTCTCTGCGGCAGATTTCGGCATGACCTGACTGATGAATGCACCGCGCTGTGCGTCAACTTTCATGGCTTTCGCCAGTTCGGAGTTCAGCTCGGTCCCCATAATGCCCAGTTCGCCGCGTTTCACCTGACCGAATTCGATCATTTGTTTGGACAGGTTTTTCACCATGTTACTTGGGATCGCAAAACCGATACCGATGTTGCCGCCGTCCGGTGCCAGGATCGCCGTGTTAAGGCCAATCAGTTCACCATTCAGGTTCACCAGCGCACCACCGGAGTTACCGCGGTTGATCGCGGCATCCGTCTGGATGAAGTTTTCGTAGTTCTCAATATTCAGGCCGGAACGACCCAGTGCAGAAACGATACCGGAAGTCACGGTTTCGCCCAGACCATACGGGTTACCGATAGCCACGGTGTAATCGCCCACACGCAGTTGTTCGGAATCCGCCATCTTAATGGCCGTCAGGTTTTTCGCATTCTGTAACTGAATCACCGCGATATCAGAACGCGGGTCCTTGCCGATGACTTTGGCGTCGAACTTACGGCCATCGTTTAGCTGTACGCTGATTTTGGTTGCGTTATCAACGACGTGGTTGTTGGTGACCACATAACCTTTGTCGGCATCAATGATGACGCCGGAACCCAGCGCGCGGAAATCTTCTTTCTGTTCAGGCGCAGGCTGACCGTCAGGCCCCTGACCGCCGCCCTGACACACCGGAGAACCCTGGAACGGCGAACCGTCCTGGCACAGCGGCGAATTCTGACCAAAGAATTGCTGGAACTGCTGACCCATGCGTGGTGTTTTTACCGGCGCACTGCCTTCAACGTTGACGCTCACCACCGATGGCATCACTTTTTCAAGCATAGGTGCCAGGCTAGGAAGCTGAGTGGTGCTGGTGCTGGAAGACGCAGTTTCAGCAGCCAGTGCAGAAGAAACCGGGGCCATTGCCATACCGATGCTTAACGCTAATGCGCTGAGGAATAAACTCGATTTTTTCATTTTTCAGGATCTCTTAAAATTATTGTGGCAACCAAAATAGTCGCATTGCTTGGTAGTCGTGATACTGAGATGGTATTAATAGCGTGAAGTTCATCAGGGTCGAAATGACAATGGTAAAAAATTATTGTCAGCATTTACAAATGGCGTTTTTTCAAACAGTTCCGTAAAGAAAATTAAAGAGAGTTCAATTTGTCTTTTTAAAACAAATTACTCAGCCGCCATGAGTCTTCTGTATTCATCGTATGCATAAAGGTCAGTCATTCCGCTGATATAATCCTGAATCATTCGCGCACGGTAATAAAACTCCTGCGCGGCATGTTCCGCGACCGGTAATCCTTCCAGCGCCGCCACGGCATTGTTGTAAGCCAGACGATGTTTGGCTGAAATCTTATGCAGCAGACGGGTTTCAATCGGATATTTCCTGTGCGTATCCTCCTGAACTAGCTGGTTAAAATCGGTCAATGGCATATCCAGCAACGGGCTATAAATATCAAGTAATCCGCTGATCACCCGATAGCCTTGTAATTCCAGCTCCTCCACTTCGTGATGATTGAATACCTGTTTGAAGGCCACCGCTTTATAAATCTCTAACAACCGGTTGGCCTGGCTGTCATCTTCCAGCAACGCATGATTAAAGGTGCCCTGATAAATATCTTCTATATTATCAATGAACCGGCGGGCAGCATGCGGCACCAGTTGTTTCACTGTCTGAACGCGCAGTTCCATAAAGAAGTAATCCACCGGATTACGGAACGTTTTCGCTTTATCCATTTTCTCGTAAGCAGTGCGAACCACTTTATCGAAGAAGTCATTTTTCTCTATCGCGCCCCACTCACGGCACAGATAATTATAAAGCTGTTCCACGCTGAAAATACTTTTCTCAACCGCATCTTCCAGATCGGCAATGCAGTAAGAAATATCATCGGCCGCTTCCATAATGTAGGTAAGCGGAAAGCGGTTAAATTCACCCAGCCCGAGTTCAGTGCGCAGTTTTTTGATGAACGGCTCTTCCGCCAGATAAAAACCCGGTTTTTTCATCAGGTAATCATGTGAAGGAAGTTTAGTCATTGAATACGCAGGGCGGGTATATTTCAGAATGCAGGCGGTCTGGCTGTAAGTCAGATTGAGTTTCAGCAAGGTGAAGACCAGCCGGATGGCCTGCGCATTGCCTTCAAAATTAGACAGGTCGTAGCGGATTTTACTGCGCAACTGGTTCAGTTCAGCATCGTCTGGCGTCAGGCGCAAACACGTCACCAGACAGGCATCCGTTTCCTGTGGTGTTTCGCCGCAACCGGCGGTGTCCATCCGCTTAGCAAACCAGTTGTTAATGGCGGATTCACCAAAATGGCCAAATGGCGGATTACCGATGTCGTGCATCAGGCACGCCATTTCTACCACGCTTTCAAAGGGATCGGTCACCTCGTCCAGCCCGTAAGCCTCAAGCTTGTTCTGCCTGCGCAAACGGTGGAGGATCTCTTTGGCGATGTGACGACCAACCTGCTGAACTTCAAGGGAATGGGTCAGACGACTGCGGACGGCAGCATTTTTCTCCAGCGGAAAAACCTGAGTCTTTTGTTGCAGACGGCGGATGGCAGCCGAGTTGATAATGCGCCCGCGATCGCTTTCGAACTGACGGACGACATCATAGTCATCGCGTGCCTCGATCGGGGCGCTGAAAGGACGCTGAAAATTGAATTTCGTTTTAAAATCGATCCCGGACATGATTTCCCACCTTTTCAGCCACTCACACATCAAACCGACGCGCTTTTTGCAGTAGCAACCTGCACCCCAAACGGATTATTTCTTACCTTTAGCCATGATAGACTATCGCACATTGTTTTCGTGATTAAACCGTCAATTCCGCACACGCTGCGGCTCATTCCAACCACATCTGCGAGTATTCATATGAAAGTAGGCATTATCGGTGCAATGGAGCAGGAAGTGACCCTGCTGCGCGACAAGATTATCAACCGTCAGACTATCGAACGCGCAGGCTGCGAAATCTATACTGGCCAGTTAAACGGTGTGGACGTGGCGCTGCTTAAATCCGGCATTGGTAAAGTGTCTGCCGCCATGGGCACCACATTGCTGCTGGAACATTGCCGTCCTGACGTGGTGATCAATACCGGTTCCGCAGGCGGGCTGGCGAAAACCCTGAAAGTCGGTGATATCGTCGTGTCTGATGAAGTGCGTTATCACGATGCTGACGTCACCGCGTTTGGCTATGAACCGGGCCAGATGGCCGGTTGCCCGCCTGCGTTCACTGCTGATCCGGCGCTGATTGAACTGGCAGAAAACTGTATCCGTGAACTCAACCTGAACGCCGTACGCGGTCTGGTTTGCAGTGGCGATGCGTTCATCAATGGCGCAGCGCCTCTGGCACGTATCCGCGCAACCTTCCCGAATGTTGCTGCTGTCGAAATGGAAGCCGCGGCTATCGGTCACGTTTGCCACCTGTTCGGTACCCCGTTCGTGGTCGTTCGCGCAATTTCTGATGTTGCTGATGGTGAATCCCACCTGAGCTTTGAAGAATTCCTGGTGGTTGCCGCACAGCAATCCACCCTGATGGTAGATGCGATGCTGACAGCGCTGGCGGCTGGCGAAGAATAATGATGCGCCGGTTCGGCCTCATACTGAGTTGCCTGCTGCTGCCTGTGGCAGCAACTGCGGCGCCGGCCCAACGGGTGATCAGTCTGGCACCCAATCTGACAGAACTGGCATTTGCCGCCGGTCTGGGCGATCAGGTAATCGGAGTTAGTGCTTACTCCGATTACCCGCCACAGGCCAGCAAGCTTGAGCAGGTGGCGAACTGGCAGGGAATCAACGTCGAACGTATTGTGACGCTGAAACCTGATGTAGTTCTCGCCTGGCGTGGCGGTAACCCGCAACGTCCGCTGGATCAGCTGATTTCGCTGGGTATCCACGTTATCTATCTTGATCCGCAAAATGCGGAACAGGTGGCACAAGCGCTGGAACAACTTGCGGCGTACAGCCCTTCTCCGGAAAGCGCAAAACGCGCCGCTGCTGATTTTCGCCAGCAATGGCAGGCGCTGAAGCTGAAATATCATCGCCAAAAGCCGGTTTCTGCCTTTATTCAGTTCGGCACCCAGCCGCTGTTTACTGCCGCCGCGACCACAATGCAAAGTGAAGTGCTTAACGTCTGTGGTGCAAAAAATATTTTCGCCGACAGTCGTGTGCCCTGGCCTCAGGTCAGCCGGGAACAGGTTTTAAGCCGTCATCCTCAGGTTATTGTTATATCGGGCGGAACATCACAAAAACAGGTGATCGAGGATTACTGGCGTTCCATGCTCAGCGCGCAGGTTATCGCACTGGATCCTGACTGGTTCAGCCGCGCCGGGCCGCGTATTCTTCTTGCCGCACAACAACTTTGCCCGCAGCTTGCAGCCTTGCCTCAGGGGTGAATGCTTACTAACTATTTAGCCATGCCCCCGCGAAATACCGGCATGGCGCTTTTCCGAATTGTTGCTTTATTAACCAAAATCAATAATTCTGCCCTGTCATCTGGTAACATGTCCGGCGTAAAATCCTACGTACGTTGCCGGCCCTCGATTTAACATTATCTCTTTGTATTACAGACGAAATAATAAGAATAACGGCGCGATACACGATAAAAACGTGACTTATTTCCCGATCATAAGAAATCTGGATTAAAGGCCGTAAAATTTAGACCGATAACCTTTTCAGCCAGGCTGATTTTGTTGAACTACACCAGCAGGAATAACAATAATGAAAGCTCTTTTACTCAGTGCGCTGCTCGCACTGATCCCGCTGTCGGCTGTTGCGGGCATGGCGGGTGGTCAGATTGGCGTCAGCCTGACCATCCTGCCGGGTTGCAAGATTGATGCTGCGCGCACAGGCACTTCCGTCATCTGCGCCAGCCACACGATGATGCAACCGCATATCAGCGAAATCATGCTTAATGCCGTGCCGGGAATTAGCATCGGTTCGAAGCTGGTGACTGTCGAATGGTAACCCCCTTGTGAATGCTCACTTACCTGAGCACCCTGTTCACACCGACGGTTTCAACATAAAAAAAGCCCGTCTGCATAGCAAACGGGCTTTTTCTTTAAGACGGATATTTAGATACTAAAGGAAGAACCGCAACCGCATGTCGTTTTTGCATTCGGGTTGGTCACCACAAAACGTGAACCTTCCAGACCTTCGGTATAATCCACCGAACCGCCAACCAGATATTGCAGGCTCATCGGGTCAACCACCAGCGCCACACCGGCTTTTTCGATGGTCATGTCGCCGTCATTAATTTTGTCGTCAAAGGTGAAACCGTACTGGAATCCGCTGCAACCGCCGCCGGTGATGTACACGCGCAGTTTCAGGTTCGGGTTTTCTTCGTCGGAAATCAGGTTTTTCACCTTACGCGCCGCGGCCTCAGTAAACTGTAACGGCAACGCGGTTGTTTCATTCAACAATGCTTCACTCATAATTTCTCACTCCCAATCCGCATTTGTTCAGGCCGCCGGATTGACTGTCTGAATAATATACTCATTATCTTATACCTGAGTTAATGCTTCAAGTATGGGCATTTTTGGCTGCGCTGTCCTGCTTATTGATGCCTTCAGCGGCGATATCACCCTGCGCTTTTTCCGCGTTCTCACGTTCCTGCCTCTGTAAGGTGCGGGTCAATATGGCGGAATACAAGGGTTTACCCCCCAGAAATTGCGCCAGCAGGGTCGCGCCCAGGCAGGTAATGATCATCGGTAAAATCAGCTGATAATTATCGGTCATCTCCAGTACCAGCACGATACCCGTCAGCGGTGCACGCACGCTGGCGGCAAATAACGCCCCCATCCCGGCGATGGCAAAGGTGGCAGGCTGAATACCATATTGCGGAAACCACGCCAGCGCGGCGGTGCCGAATGCGGTGCCGAGCAAAGTGCCCAGCGCCAGCATCGGAGCGAAAATCCCGCCCGGTGCGCCGGAGGCAAAGCACAGCAGCGTAGTCACCACCCGGACAACAAAGATCACCAGCAACATCATCAGGCTGTATTTTCCTGCCGCCGCCAGCGGGATCAACGCAAATCCGCCACCGGTGACTTCCTGATGCACCAGCCCGAGCAGGCCGCAGAATCCGCCCAACATGCCGCCGATGATCAGGATTTTTCGCAGATTTCCGCCATGCACACGGGCAAACATATCCTGTGTGCGGAAAATCAGCGCATTGAAACTGACGCCGACCACACCAAAGACCATGCCCAGCACCAGATACAACCACAGCGTATTGAGCGGCGCACTCGCCAGCCTGCCGACTTCAATCACCGCGCCGTCGCCGTTAAAAATACGGAAAACGATACTCGACATGATCACGCCGATAAACACCGCTTTTATCGAGATCAGGCTGTAACGGAACTGCAGGCGCATCTCTTCGAGAATGAACAGGATACCGGCGAGCGGTGCGTTAAATGCCGCAGAAAGCCCGGCCGCCGCGCCGGTAGCCAGCAACGAATGCCGCGCCTCCGCGCTGCGCAGCCGGAAAATATCGACCATCATTTTCCCGACATTCGCGCCCATCTGCACGGTTGGCCCTTCCCTTCCCAGCACCATACCCGCACCCAGCGTGCCCATGCCGCCAAAGAATTTCACCGGGATCACCCGCCACCAGCGCACCGGCCGTAATTCCTCCAGTGCGCCTTCGATTTCAGGGATCCCCGAACCGCCCGCTTCAGGCGCATAACACCGGACCAGATAATAGCCGACCATCGCCAGCGCGGCAGAAAACACAAATGTCAGCGGCCACAGCAGGATCCAGTAATCATTGAAGACGCCCAGCCCGGCAAGCCGGACCGCCATCACCCAGTTCACTGCTTTCTCAAAAGCCACGCCGAGTAAGCCGGCAACCGTACCGACCACTGCGGCGACCAGCAAAATGGTGACCGGCGTTTTATCACGACGCAGTAAAAGGCGCAGGATTTCGCTGCGTTTGCGCGGGCCGCGCACGGGCGCATCCGCTAAAATTTCAGTGTCTGATTCATTCATCTCAGAAAGGGAAATATAAAAAATGTTATGGAAGATGGATGGATTTAATCATACAAATTGCCGTCCTGACAGGATCTGCAACAAAATGCCGCACGGTTAGCGGTTTGATAACGCCGCTCAGTTCACTAGAATGGGCGCATAAATCTTTCCGTGACATATTGAACCCAGCAATTCAGGAGCCGAATAATGAGTAAGTCAGAAAGTCTGTTCACGCAGGCGCAAGCGCTAATCCCGGGCGGTGTTAACTCGCCGGTACGTGCCTTCTCCGGCGTTGGCGGCGTCCCCTTATTCATCGCGCGCGCTGACGGCGCTTTCCTGTTTGATGCCGATGGTAAAGCCTACATTGACTACGTGGGTTCATGGGGACCGATGGTGCTTGGCCATAACAACGCCGAAATCCGCAATGCGGTGATTGAGGCGGCTGAGCGCGGCCTGAGCTTTGGTGCACCGACCGAGATGGAAGTGAAAATGGCCGAGCTGGTGACCGGCCTGGTGCCTAGCATGGACATGGTGCGTATGGTGAACTCCGGCACCGAAGCGACGATGAGCGCGATCCGTCTGGCGCGTGGTTTCACCCATCGCGATAAAATCGTTAAATTCGAAGGCTGCTATCACGGCCACGCCGACTGCCTGCTGGTGAAAGCCGGTTCCGGCGCGCTGACCCTCGGCCAGCCGAACTCGCCGGGTGTCCCGGCTGATTTCGCCAAACATACGCTGACCTGTACCTATAACGATCTCGATTCCGTCCGTGCTGCATTCGAGCAATTCCCTGACGACATCGCCTGCATCATCGTGGAGCCGGTCGCAGGCAACATGAACTGCGTGCCGCCATTACCGGAATTCCTGCCGGGTCTGCGCGCAATTTGTGATGAATTTGGCGCACTGTTGATCATCGACGAAGTGATGACCGGTTTCCGCGTCGCACTGGGCGGTGCTCAGGAGTATTACGATGTGATGCCTGACCTGACCTGTCTGGGTAAAATCATCGGCGGCGGCATGCCGGTGGGCGCATTTGGCGGACGCCGCGACGTGATGGAAGCGCTGGCACCGACCGGTCCGGTTTATCAGGCAGGCACGCTTTCCGGTAACCCGATTGCCATGGCGGCCGGTATTGCCTGCCTGACGCAGGTCGCGCAACCGGGCGTACATCAGACCCTGACCGAACGCACCACCCAACTGGCCGAAGGCTTGCTGGACGCGGCGCAGAAAGAAAATATTCCGTTCGTGGTGAACCACGTCGGCGGCATGTTCGGGCTGTTCTTCACCGATGCAGAAACCGTGACCTGCTATCAGGACGTGATGAAATGCGACGTTGAGCGTTTCAAAAAGTTCTTCCATCTGATGCTGGAAGAAGGCGTTTACCTGGCCCCTTCCGCCTTCGAAGCAGGCTTTATGTCTCTCGCGCATACGCCGGAAGATATTCAGCGCACGATTGATGCCGCACGACGTTGTTTCGCTAAGCTTTAAGCGCCAGTCAAGTCCGCTCCCTCCCCTGCGAAGGGGAGGAACTAAGGCCGCGTCCAAAGAAAAATCTGCTCTAACATCCCTATTTTCTATTGGCTGAAATTCTCTATCCCGCCTGCTTTCTCAGCAGATAAATAAAGTACGGCGCACCGATAAAGGTGGCGAGCAGACCAGCCGGGATCTGATCCGGGAAGATGATCATCCGTCCGCACCAGTCCGCAAAGACCATCAGCAACCCGCCGAGAATACTGGCGACCATCCACTGCGGAACCGCCCGGCGAAAGCCCATCATGCGCGCCATATGGGGTGCCATCAGCCCGACAAAACTCAGCGGCCCGACAGTCAGCGTTGCCGCCGCCGTCATCACCGCCGCCAGCAGTAAAATCGCCAGACGGGTGGGCGTCAGCGCCAGTCCGACTGATTTTGCGGTCACGCTCCCCAGCGGTAAAATATTTATCCAGCGGCGGCAGAATGGCACAAGAACCATCAGCACCCCGGCCAGAATCAGCGTTCGCCAGGCGGCTTCAGCGGATACGGAATAGGTTGAACCTGAAAGCCAGGTCAGCAGGCCACCCATTCGCGGATCGCCGCTCGCCAGCAGCAACGTCATCAGCGTGGTGAAAGCGGTACTGAGCGCGATACCGGTCAGTAACATACGTTCGGCCGAAAAACTTCGCAGCCCCGAGGCCACCATAATCACCAGCAACGTCAGCGCCGCACCCGCACTGCCCGCAGGCAGCAGCCAGACAAAGGCATCGCCCGGGACGATAAACATCATCACCACCACGCCGGTCGCCGCACCGGAACTGATCCCCAGCACTTCCGGGCTGGCCATCGCATTACCGGTCAGTTTTTGGATCAGCACACCGGATGACGCCAGCATAATACCCGCAGCCAGCGCCGCCATCACGCGCGGCAAACGCCACGGCAGCAGCGCCTGTAAATCTGCACCGGTGGACCAGCTCCAGCCAGTGGCATTGCGTCCGGCCATCAGTGCAACCATCAGCCCGAGTAACAGCACGGCGAGCGCCAGTGACATCCAGCGCACCAGATGCTGACGTTCAACCGGTACGTGATCGCCCTGATCCATTGGCGGCGGTGTCATGTTATTGCGTAAACGCGGCAGCAGCCATAACAGCAGCGGCGCGCCCACCAGCGCTGTCGCGGCACCGGTCGGAATCTCCATCCAAAATGTGGTGAGGGTTTGCATCACCTGATCGGTAAGCCAAAGCAGCAGCGCACCGATAACCGGCGCAATGATCAGCCGTGCAGCCAGACGACGTGCACCGAGCATTTTCGCCAGAAGCGGGGCAAACAGGCCGATAAAACCGATGATCCCGACCGCATTGACCAGTTGCGCACTCATTAAAATCGCCAGCGTCAGCACAGCAAGACGCGCCGCTGACAGGCCGAGGCCAAGATTTTTGGCGACGCCATCATCCAGCCCCAGGAGCGTCATCGGACGCTGCAACAGAAACGCCAGCAGCCAGACGATAATCACCCGCGGCAGCAGGAAGTTCGCGATATCCCAGTCCTGCTGGTTCAGCGCCCCGCTGCTCCACATGTACAGACTTTGCAGGTTCTGGTAGTTGAAGATGCCAATCAGGCCATTCACCGCTCCGCAATACAAGCCCAGCACCAGACCGGCGAGGATCAGCGTGACCGGTGACATGCGTTTGCCCCAGGCGATGCCGAACACCAGTGCACCAATCACCACCGCGCCAGCCATGGCGGCAAACTGCTGGGTGATCATCCCGCCCGGCAGTGCCCACAACGTGGCGACCGTCAGGCCGAGCTGCGCGCCTGCCGAAACACCCAGCGTCGCGGGCTCTGCCAGCGGATTACGTAATACCTGCTGGAACAGCAAACCAACCAGCCCCAGCCCGGCACCGGCCAGCAAGGCCACAGCGACGCGCGGCAGCAGGCTGTAATGGAAAAGCATCTGCTGGACATTATCGATATCAGGCTGCCACAACGCCCCGCGCCACTGCGCATAAGGCAGTTGCTGATTCAGGTTGTAGAGACTGAGCGCACCGGCGGCCAGCGCCAGCAGAATCAGGAGAGTCAGCGAAACGCTGAATGAACGGCGGTTCATACCGGTTTCCCCAGAGTGCTGGTGAGAATTTTGCAGAAATTCATCGCGCTGAAGGTTGCACCGTAATACCAGACGGCGGGCACGATGCTGAACTGGTTCGCGCGCACAAACGGCATGGATTTCCACAGCGGCGTTTTTGCTACTGCCTCCATCATGTCGGCGTTGTCGTGTTCGAAACACAACACGCGGGCGTTTTTAATACGGGTCAGGCGCTCGACGCCGACCGATACGCTGCCCCAGAAACTGCCTTCCCCGGCCCAGGCGTTGGTCAGCCCGAGCTCACCCATCACTTCATGGAACATGCTGCCCATGCCAAACACCAGAACGTGGCGCGTATCAATAAAGGTGATTAACAGCAGCGGCTGCTGCGCGACCGGCTTCAGTTGTTCGCGGGTTTGCAACAGCGTGTCACGGTACAGCTGCAAATGCGTTTCGGCGCGATCCTGTAAACCGAGACGATCCGCCAGTTTATGCAGGGAACTGATGGCCAGATTGAGCGGTTTTGCCGAACCGTCATTGGCTTTGACACCCAGAACCGGCGCGATGGATTCGAGCTGACTGGTCGTCGGACCATAACCGGCGGTGATCAGCAGCAGCGAAGGTTTTAGCTGCTGGATAAGTTCCATATTGGGTTCGGTACGCTGACCGACATCAATCACGCCCGGTGCCAGCGGTGGTTCAACCACCCAGGTGTTGTAATTACGGATATCGGCAATCGCCAGCGGCATCACGCCGAGTGCGATCAGCAGTTCAGCCGGTAACCATTCGAGAGCAATAATGCGGCTGAGATCGGGACGCGATGCCGACAGCGCAGGCACCGAGGTCAGCAACGGAGAAAGCGCCATCATCTGCAACAGACGACGACGGGTGATTCCGGAAAAATTTGAAATATCAGACATATCAGTATACGAAGCTCACCGGCGCGCCACCCGCAGGATGCGGCAGAATACCCATCGGAATGCCATAAATCTGTTCCAGTACATCGCCGCGCATCATCTCTTCCGGCGCGCCCTGGGCAATCATTTCACCACCGCGCAGCGCCATCAGTTGATCGCAATAGCGGGCAGCCATGTTCAGATCATGCAGCACGGCGATCACGGTTAAGCCCTTCTCACGGCTCAGACGCTGGATCAAGGCCAGCACATCTTTCTGATGGGCGATATCCAGCGCAGAGGTCGGTTCATCGAGCAGCAGGCAACGGCTGTCCTGCGCCACCATCATCGCCAGCCAGGCACGCTGACGTTCGCCGCCGGAGAGGCTGTCCACCAGACGCCGGGCGAACGGTTTGAGGCCGACCAGCGCAATGGCTTCTTCGACCTTTTCTTTATCCTGATGTTTGAAACGACCCAGTGCGCCGTGCCACGGATAGCGGCCAATCGCCACCAGTTCCTGCACGGTCATGCCTTCTGCGGCGGGGAGTTGCTGCGGCAAATAGGCAACCTGACGCGCAAAAGCTTTGCTGTCCCACTGCGCCAGCGGCGTGTCATTGAGGTAAATCGTTCCAGATGTCGCAGACTGATGCCGCCCGAGCATTTTTAATAACGTC
The DNA here is from genome assembly GCF_011684115.1 of Rahnella aceris. Classification (NCBI taxonomy): domain Bacteria; kingdom Pseudomonadati; phylum Pseudomonadota; class Gammaproteobacteria; order Enterobacterales; family Yersiniaceae; genus Rahnella; species Rahnella aceris. The sequence goes on from NZ_JAADJV010000002.1 coordinate 154,745, forward strand.
GACTTTCCTGACCCGTTGTGACCAATCAGGCCACACACTTTCCCCTGCGCAAAGGTCAGGGATAATGGCGCGAGAAGCGTGCGTCCCGGGACGCTGAAACTCACGTCCTGCAGGCGGAAGACGCTGTCTGGCAGCGGGGAAGACGGATGTACGTTGTTATCAGGCATAAGATTTTCTACGTCGACATCGGGTTGAGAACAGGAAACGGGCACGACCTGCGTGCCCGGATTTTAGTGCTTACATACTGACTATTCGAAGACTCTTAAAAACGGAAGGTTGCGGTGGCAACCACCTGACGCTCCGCGCCCCAGTAACAGGCGTAATCGCGGTAGCAGCTTGCCACATACTCGCGATCCAGCAGGTTATTGACGTTCACGCCAACGGAAGAGCCCGGCAGACCAAAGCGTGCGAGATCGTATTTGATCGTCGCATCAACCAGTGTGTAACCGGCAACATTAAAGGCTTCGTTAGTCTTATCGCCCGTCGTGTAGAAGCTGGAGGTTGAACCGAAGTAACGAACGCCGGAACCCACAGTCAGACCGCTCAGTGCAGTTTCGTGGAAGGTGTAATCCGCCCACAGTGATGCCATGTTCGCAGGCACTTCAGCAGGACGCTTGCCTTCATAAGCAAGGTCGTGCGTGTACTTCGCATCGGTATAGGTGTAAGACGCCGTCATGTTGATGTTGGCGTTGAGTGCGGCTTTCGCTTCCAGTTCCAGACCACGGGAACGAATTTCACCTGACTGAACGCTGAAGGTATTCGTCTGATCGGTAGGATCGTTGGTCAGGTTTTTGGTTTTCGTCAGCTGATATACGGCCGCCGTCAGACTGATCGGACGATCGTTCGGAATGTATTTCACACCCGCTTCGTACTGTTTACCGATTGATGGATCAAACGGCTTCCCATTCTTGTTAGAACCCGCTGTCGGTTCAAAGGATTCGCTGTAGCTGAAGTACGGGGAGATGCCGTTATCAAACAGATAATTCAGACCGCCGCGCCAGGTAAACTGTTGGTCATTAATTTGCGTAGCGCTGTTGCTTGAACGGGTAAACGTCGAGCTTTTTGCGAAATCGTAACGACCGCCGACGGTCAGGATCCACTTGTTCCATTCCGCCTGATCCTGTGCGTACAGACCGGTTTGCTCCTGACGGTTGAGAACTTCATACGGGAAGTACAAGGACACATTACTGTTGCCGTACTGCGGGTTGCTCATGTTCAGATTACTGGCGGAACCATAATCGGCATCAATGTCGTTACGCATACGCATGTAATCCACACCCATCAGCAAGGTGTGATCGACATCTGCGGTGGCAAATTTAGCCTGCGCCTGGGTATCCACATCGAAGTTAGCCAGTTTCTCTTTTGACTGAACGTACGCGCGGCTCATCACGCCATTCCCGACATAACCGGTGCCGTAAACGCCTTTGTATTGGGTATCGAGTTTGGTGTAACGCAGGTTCTGACGCACGGTCCAGGTGTCGTTAAAGCCGTGTTCGAAGCTGTAACCGACCATTTTCTGGTTGCGGGACATCTTGTTGCTTTCTTCGCCTTCGTTGAAGTCGGTCGGCAACTTGTGTGCTTTTCCGTTGGCGTCGTAATACGGCACCACGGTGCCCTGACGCGGTAACCAGCCGTAGAAACCGGCATCCGGATCGTTCTGGAAGTTGCTCAGGAAAGTGAAGCTGGTTTTATCATCAGGACGCCAGGTGAAAGACGGCGCGATACCGTAGCGTTTCTCTTTCGCCATCTCCTGCTGAGTATCCTGGCTGTGCGCCACGCCGGTCAGACGGTAGGAATACACGCCCGCGTCGTCGATGGCGTCGCTGAAATCAAAGCCGGTCTGGTACAGGTTGTCTGTACCCATTTTGAACTGCACTTCTTTCAGCGGTTCAGTGGTCGGGCGTTTACTGACCATGCTGACTACACCGCCCGGATTACTCTTACCGTACAGAACGGAAGACGGCCCGCGCAGCACTTCAACACGCTCGAGCATGTACGGATCCATCGACACTTCAGAATAGTTGTCACCCTGAAGTTTGATGCCATCGAGATACTGGTTGGTGTTCACCGATGTGAAACCGCGGATAGCGATCGCATCATAGGTGGAGGAACTGCCACGGCTGGCGAAAACGCCCGGCGTGTAGCCTAAGGCTTCTTTTACTGAAGCAGGCTGTTTCATGTCCATTTCTTCACGGGTCACCACGGAAATAGATTGTGGCGTTTTCACCAGTGGCGTGTCGGTTTTTGTGCCGGTCGCGCTGTGTTTTGCCGCGATAGTGGCCGCCGGCCCCCACGCAGATTCGGGTGCCGCTTCGGCCATTGCCGAGCTGGTCACGTTTATAGTGTCTTCTTTTGCCGGGGCTTTGGTGGCTGCACTCGCATAAAACGCGGCAGAGCCCAGCGCAGCGGCGAGGGTTAAAGCTAACGTCCGGCGCTTAAATGCACCTTTTTGGACTGAAGTTGAAAGCGAGCATTGAGAAGCCATTGCATAATCTCTGGAAGAGTAATGGGAATGTAAACGATAATTATTATTATGAACGTTGCATATTATGCTCAATGCTTACGCGGCTGCAAGCCTATTTAATGCATGGCTTTTCCGAATGAATAAAAAGTATCCTCATGTTAAACGTGGGTAAAAACGCTTATAAATTAAACGGGGATGAATGTGACTTGCTTGCTGGAAATGTGAAATGGGGTAGGTAAATTTGGATTAAGAATGACAAATAAAAAAGGGCGCAATTTTCATTGCGCCCTTTTTAGCTTTACGAAATCAATTAATTATCAGTTGCCTGAGCCAAACATATCCTTGATCCAGCCCGCCACGCCGTTGCTGTCTTTCTTCTCATCCTGAGATTGTGGCTGTTGCTGCTGTCCGGATTGCTGCTGTTGTTGTTGCTGTTGCTGTTGCTGCTGGATCTGTTGTTGCTGTTGCTGAACAGCGCTCACAGAAGCCTGACACATGGCGTCCGGTGAATCAGTCCAGACCGGGATTGAACGCACCGCGCCACTGCCGCCCAGCAAGCCGCCGCTGTTGCCACAGACAAAGTTACCGCTGCCATCAATATTCATCGTACTGATGCCTTCCGGCATTTGCAGATCCAGGGGCTGAGGTGTGCCGTTTTCCAGATACCGTCCGTAAAGCACCAGCGCACCGGTAGAACCCCACAGTTTGGACGGGCCGTTGTTGTCGCGGCCTACCCAGGTGATCGCTACCTGATTGCCATCGATACCGGCAAACCAGCTGTCACGCAGTTCGTTCGACGTACCGGTTTTCGCCGCCAGATGCAGTTTCGGGAACTTGTTCGCCAGTGCGCGCGAGGTCCCTTCCTGCACTACCTGCTGCATGGCATACAACGTCAGATACGCTGCCTGAGAAGGGATCACGCGCACAGCCTGCGGGAAGCTCTGATAGAGCACGGTGCCGTCTTCCGCAATTACCGAGCGCACCGCAGACAGTGGCGCTTTGTTGCCGCCACTGGCAATGGTCTGGTATTCCTGCGCAACTTCCATTGGCGTTAACGCAATCGCACCCAGCAACATTGATGGCGTCTGGTTCAGCGACTCTTTAGGGATCCCCAGATCAATCAGCGTCTTGGTGATGTTGTCGAGACCAACGGCCATCCCCAGATTGACTGTCGGGACGTTCATCGAGCGCGCCAGGGCATCCACCAACAGAACCTGACCGCGGAACTGATGGTCATCGTTTTTCGGCGACCATGTCTGACCATTTGCCAGTTTCAACGTCAGCGGCTGATCGGCAAGGATGGTATTGAGCCGGTATTTATCCGGCTGAGACAACGCGGTCAGATAGGTCGCCGGTTTCGCCAGCGAGCCGACCTGACGTCGCGCCTGCATCGCACGGTTGAAGCCCGCGAACTGCGTTTCCGCGCCGCCGACCATCGCCCGCACTTCACCGGTATAACGGTCAACCACCACCATCGCCGTCTCGATATCATTCAAACCGCTTTTCTTGCGCAGTAACGGAATGCCTTCCTCGACCGCTTTTTCCGCCGCATCCTGAGAAATCGGATCCAGCGTGGTGAAGATTTTCACCCCGGACATATCCTGAACTTTATCGCCCAGTTTGGCCTGCAGTTCCTGACGCACCATCTGCATAAACGCAGGCTGCGGCGAAATCACCCCGCCTTTCGGCTGCACGCCCAGCGGACGCGCGCTGAGCATGTCATACAGTTCCTGATCGATAACTTTCTGATCAACCAGCAAACGCAGCACCAGATTACGACGCTGCAAGGCCATTTGCGGATTACGCCACGGGTTGTACAGCGAGGCACCTTTCACCATACCCACCAGCAATGCCTGCTGATCCAGACTCAGTTCGTTCACCGGACGGCCAAAGTAATACAGGCTTGCCAGCGGGAAACCGCGGATTTGATCAGAACCGCTCTGGCCGAGATACACTTCGTTCAGATACAGCTCAAGAATGCGGTCTTTGCTGTAATCTGCATCCAGCAGGATCGCCATCACCGCTTCACGCGCTTTACGGCTCAGCGAACGTTCGTTGGTCAGGAACAGGTTTTTCACCAACTGTTGCGTCAGCGTTGACCCCCCCTGCACCGCATGACCGGCGGTGAGGTTAGCCACCACGGCACGACCGATGGAATAGAAGTTGATACCGTCATGCTCATAGAAATGACGGTCTTCCGTGGCCAGCAGCGTATCGACCAGCAAATCAGGGAAGCCGGAACGTGGCACGAACAGACGCTGTTCACCGTTGGCGTTAGACGCCTGCAACATAGTGATCAGACGCGGATCGAGGCGGAACAGACCAAAATCACGCTGGTTATCCAGGTTTTTAATCTCGGAAAGACTGTTGCCGTCAAACATCAGGCGGGCGTTGACCTGCCCTTCTTTTCCTTCCGGAAAATCAAACGGACGGCGCAGCAAATCAATGTAATTCGCGTGAACCGTAAACTCGCCCGGACGGGTGATGCGCGTCACTTCGCGATACTGCGTGCCTTCCAGCAATCCGACCATTTCAGCTTTGCTGATTTGCATGTCCGGCTCAAGATTGACCTGACGGCCATACACCGCCGCAGGTAACTGCCAGACTTTGCCGCCATCGATGCGGTCATGAATTTGCTTGTTGAGATAAACCGCGTAAATCCCCAGCAAAATCAGGAAGACGACAAACAATTTGACTAATAACCAGAACAGACGGCGCCTGGCGCTTTTCTTCCCGCCTTTGTTCGCTTTACGCGGCGGGGCTTTACGGCTCATGCGTGACTCCCGTTCTTCTTCGTAGTCATCATCATCCTCATACTCGTCATCGATTTCCTCTTCGTATTCTTCGTAGTCGTCATCCCGGCGGCTACGGCGAACGGGACGAGCCCGCGCAGGCTTGCGCCCGGCAGGTTTACCTTTACGGCCAATCGGCTCGCGATCATCGCCAGACATCAGTCAATCTCCCAACGTGCTGCTGTGTTCGTCATAATGATTCTGCTTAGCTGAGTCATTTTCATTTTTGATTTCAAATGGATAGTCTATCTGGCCTGAAGTTCAGGCCGCAAGGCGCTTACTCTGTGCCCCGCTTTATGTTTCGCCCAGAAGAAATGTCTGAAAAATTGTTCTTTCCATGCACATTTCATCATGGCGCTGAAGACTTCTTGGTACGGCGCGTCGGCAATGCCTGCGCCGGATTGTCCGGCCACGGATGTTTCGGATAGCGCCCTTTCATTTCTTTCTGCACTTCGCGATAAGAACCCTGCCAGAATGCCGCCAGATCGGCGGTGATCTGCAACGGCCTCTGTGCCGGTGACAGCAGTTCCAGCACCACAGCAACACGCCCTTCCGCCAGTTGCGGGCTACGCTGCTCGCCGAACATCTCCTGCATTCTCACCGAGAGCGCCGGTGGCTGGTCTGCATGATAACGGATTGGCAGACGACTGCCAGTCGGCACGGTGTAATGAGTCGGCAACGCGCTGTCCAGACGCTGACGCTGTTGCCAGTCAAGCAGCCTTAGCAAGGCATCATGTAAATCAACCTGCTGCAACGATTTCAGCGAACGAACACCCTGTAAAGAAGGCTGTAACCAGCGTTCCAGACCGTCGAGCAAAGCCTGATCGTCAACCGAAGGCCAGTCGGCTTCCGGCAACCATTTTGCGGCGCAAAGAAGCCGCACGCGCAATTGCTCCGCGGCGACCGACCAGTTCAGCGCCTGCAAACCCTGCGTGCGGATCCAGTCGATCAGCGCCTGTTGCAGCTCTCCGTCGTCCGGCTTTGCCAGCGGATTGGCTTTCAGCACCAGACGCCCGATCTGCCAGCGGCGCCAGGCGCGCAGCGTGCCTTTTTCTTCATCCCATTCTACCGCCGTCTGTTCTTTGACGACATCCGGCAGGCGCGACGGAAGTTGCGAAATATCCAGCGTGATCGCCAGCAAAATACGGGCATCCGGGCTGTTGTTGCCCTGTAATAACTGCGGCGCGACCAGCCACGGTGCGCGGGTTAATCCGTCATCCTGCGGCAAGGACGCCCCCAGTCCGTTCGCCAGCAGATAACGGCCATCTTCGCCGCGACGCTGGGCAATACGATCGCTGAACGCTTGCGCCAGTAACCACGGCGCGAGCGAAGCATCAGGCTCACCGCTTTTCGCGCCGGTACGCTGCGCCAGTTGTTTTGCCCGCCGCTGCCAGTTTCCCTGCGGACGGCTGAACCAGTAATCCATATCCGGTAATCCGCCGCGTGGCGGTTCTTCAAGCATTGCCGCCAGCAGCGCCGACGTTGCCAGCGCATCGGGACTTTGTGCTGTGGCAGAAATCAGCATCGCCGCCAGCCGCGGCTCACAGCCAAGCCGGGCCATGCGTTGTCCGGCAGCGGTGAGTTTACCCTGCGCATCGGTTGCGCCAAGCTGCTGTAAAAGATTTTTTGCGGCAGACAGCGAAGCGGGGGGCGGCGCATCCAGCCACTGAAGTTGCGCCGGATCCTGACAGCCCCACTGCAACAACTCCAGCCAGAAACTGCTCAGGTCGCTTTGCAGAATTTCGGCTTCCGCCTGAGCACTGGCGCGTTCCGCCTGCTCTTTGCTGAAAAGATGCCAGCACAAGCCCGGCTCCAGACGACCGGCACGGCCCGCACGTTGGGTCATCGACGCCTGGCTGATGCGTTGCGTTACCAGCCGCGTCAGGCCGCTGCGCGGGTCAAACTGCGCGCTGCGCTCCAGACCACTGTCGACCACCAGACGGATACCTTCGATGGTCAGACTGGTTTCAGCAATATTCGTCGCCAGCACCACTTTGCGGCGTCCGGCCGGTGAGGGCTGAATGGCTTTTTGCTGTTGTTCCAGCGACAGCGCACCGTACAACGGGCAGAGATCGACGTCGTCCGTCAGTCTGCCGGTCAGCAAATTCTGTACACGGGTGATTTCCGCCACACCGGGTAAAAACAGCAGCATCGAGCCGTGATTTTCACTCATCAGACGGCTGACTACCCGCGCCACGCCTTCATCCAGCCGTTCGTGTGTCGCGAGAGAAAGATACTGCCTGTCGACCGGAAAACTGCGGCCTGCGGATTCAATCACTGGCGCATCCGGCAGTAAAGAAGACAGGCGCAGGTTGTCGAGCGTGGCCGACATAATCAGAATTTTTAAATCATCGCGCAGCGCATTCTGCACATCGAGCAACAATGCCAGCGCCAGATCGGCCTGCAAACTGCGCTCATGGAATTCATCGAGGATCACCATCGACACGCCGGTCAGTTCGGGATCAGCCTGTACCATGCGGGTCAGAATGCCTTCGGTCACCACTTCAAGACGGGTCGCCGCGCTGGTTTTGCTTTCTGCACGCATGCGATACCCCACTGTCTGCCCCGGCGTTTCATTCAGTTGCTGCGCCAGACGGAAAGCGACATTTTTCGCCGCCAGACGGCGCGGCTCAAGCAGCAGGATCTTACCCGACAGGTTGGCCTGTTTCAGCAACTGCAACGGCAGCCAGGTTGATTTACCGGCACCGGTTGGCGCAAGCAACAGCACCTGCTGAGCCTGTTGCAGTGCAGCTAAAAGCGGTTCGAGTACGGCGCTGACCGGCAAAGAAGACAATGAATGCTCCATGAGAGTTAACTTTAAACGGCGGGCATTGTAGCATTTAGCCCCACATCCGGCATGTTGCCGTGATTTGTCTTCACAGGAATCTCTATGTCTGCCGAACGCCGCCTGTTTTTCGCCTTATCGCTGCCCGCAAAAATGCAAAAGCAGGTGATTAAGTGGCGCGCGGACCACTTCCCGGCGGACACTGGCCGCCCCGTCACAGCCGCTAATCTGCATATTACGCTGGCGTTTCTCGGTGAAGTCAGCGCCCTCAAAGAGGCCGCGCTGACCCGCGTCGCCGGGCGCATTCAGGGACAGAAATTCAGCGTAGTACTGGATGATATTGGCCACTGGCCGGGCTCCGGCGTGGTATGGATTGGCACAAAACGCGCGCCCAATGCCTTGTTGCAACTGGCGTCCGTATTGCGATCTCACGCTGCGCGCAACGGTTGTCATCAGAGTACACTGCCGTTTCATCCGCATGTGTCGCTGTACCGCAATGCGACCCGTCCGGTCGCGGTTCCTCCGGCCACACCTGGCTGGCAACTGGACGCCACAGAATTCAGTTTGTACGAATCCCTGTTTGAGCGGGGGCGCACCCGTTATCACTGCCTGCAAACCTGGCCGCTGGGCGATACGCAGGCAACCTGATCTCTTTTAGCCCTCTTTTTAACAAGAACATTTCACACGGAAACTTTCATGCACTTCGAGCCTGCGCTTCAATCGGCTACGCTGATCAAACGTTACAAACGGTTTCTCGCTGACGTGATTACGCCGGACGGCACGGAACTGACCTTGCACTGCGCCAACACCGGCGCGATGACCGGTTGCGCGACTCCCGGCGACACCGTCTGGTATTCCACCTCGGACAATCTCAAACGTAAATATCCACACAGCTGGGAACTGACCGAAACCCAACAAAAACACTGGATTTGCGTCAATACGCTGCGGGCCAATCAACTGGTCCGTGAGGCAATCAATGAACAGCAAATACCGGAATTATCCGGTTACAGTAAATTAACAACAGAAGTAAAATACGGCGCCGAAAACAGCCGTATAGACTTGATGTTACAGGCAGAAAATCAACCGGACTGCTATATTGAAGTGAAGTCTGTCACGTTGCTGCAGGAGGGGTTGGGATTCTTTCCCGACGCAGTCACACTGCGCGGTCAGAAGCATTTACGCGAGTTACAGTCGATGGCAGAGCAGGGGCAGCGGGCGGTACTTTTCTTCGCTGTTTTACATTCAGGTATTGAAAGCGTATCCGCTGCACACCATATTGATCCGCGTTATACCGATTTACTGAAGTATGTCCAAAACAAGGGTGTCGAAGTGATGTGCTACAGTGCTGAGCTTTCTGCTGAGGGTATGCGCCTCACAAAAAGGTTACCGCTGCTGGCAATATCAGCCAGTGAACATAAAGAGTTCGGATAACCCTGTAATAACCTGTCGGCGGCATAAAAAACAGGTCGCGAATACGCTTTTCCTCACAGGCTTGTCAAGCACCTGCGATGAATAATTGCCAACCTCGTTGCCTTCTGTTATTTATAGCGGCCTGATTTTTTCCCCCGTTGGGGATCGAAATGTTCGAAGCCTGTACGTTGCGGCTATGCCGGAACGGGAAAAGTGGATGAACATAGTGCGTGTTATGTAGGAGAAGCATCATGCAAGAAGGCCAAACCCGTAAGACGTCGTCCTTGAGCATTCTCGCTATCGCTGGGGTGCAGCCGTATCAAGAGAAGCCGGGCGAAGAGTATATGAACGACGCTCAGCTGGCTCACTTCAAAAAGATTCTTGAAGCATGGCGCAATCAGCTCAGGGATGAAGTCGATCGTACCGTTTCACACATGCAGGATGAAGCCGCAAACTTCCCTGATCCGGTAGACCGTGCCGCTCAGGAAGAAGAATTCAGCCTCGAACTGCGTAACCGTGACCGTGAACGTAAGCTGATCAAAAAGATTGAAAAAACACTGAAAAAAGTGGAAGACGAGGATTTCGGCTATTGCGATTCCTGTGGTGTTGAGATTGGCATCCGCCGTCTTGAAGCCCGTCCTACCGCTGATTTGTGTATCGACTGTAAGACTCTGGCAGAAATCCGCGAAAAGCAGATGGCTGGCTAAGTCCCCGGGTTCCACGCGGTGCGTCATGCACCGCGTTCCCTTTTAACGCTGTCCCCATTCGTATGCCGCAAGAACAACACTACACAGGCCGTTTCGCCCCCTCACCTTCCGGTGACCTTCATTTTGGCTCCCTGATCGCCGCTCTCGGCAGTTATCTGCACGCCCGCTCACAAAATGGCATCTGGTTAGTGCGCATTGACGATATCGATCCGCCGCGTGAAATCCCCGGTTCTGCTGACCGTATCCTGAGAACGCTGGAGCGTTACGGGCTGGAATGGGATGGCGATGTGCTCTGGCAGTCAAAACGTCACGGCGCTTACCGCGACGTGCTGGACTGGCTGTATCAGCAGCAAAAAAGTTATTACTGCACCTGTACCCGCCAGCGTATTGCGCAAATCGGTGGCACCTATGACGGCCACTGCCGCAGCCTGCAACTCAGCCCGGAAAATGCGGCCATACGTCTGCATCAGACGTTGCCGGTGTACGGTTTTGACGATGATTTTCAGGGGCATTTACAGGCCAGTCCTAAACTGGCCGAAGAAGATTTTATTATCCGTCGCCGCGACGGGCTGTTTGCCTATAATCTGGCAGTAGTGATCGATGACCATTTTCAGGGCGTGAATCACATTGTGCGCGGCGCGGATCTGATTGAACCGACCGTGCGCCAGATTTCGCTGTACCGGCATCTGGGTTATCCGCAGCCGGGATATCTGCATTTGCCACTGGCCGTCAATGAAGAAGGCAACAAGCTTTCCAAGCAGAATCACGCGCCGGCACTGCCCGCAGGCGATCCGCGACCGGTTATCATTAAGGCGCTGAAATTTTTAGGGCAAACGTTGCCGGAAAACTGGCAGGATTACACTTTGCCTTTATTATTACGCTGGGCGACAACGCACTGGACACCATCAGCGATACCGCGTCAGAGCGCTAATGCATAGCAGATGTGACTTCGGCATTCTCAAAGCGCCTGTCGTGAGCTATGATTAGCCGCTGTTTTTGCGTCACGTCAATTTTTTCAGTCACTATCGAGGTGTACCATTTTTACCCGAGTAGCCAATTTTTGCCGTAAGGTGCTAGTTCGTGAAGATAAAGTCGTTCGTGAAGAAAAGGCTGTTCATGACGAAGCCGCGCTTCATGGAGAACCTAATCGCGAGGAGAATTCCCGTCGTGATCCGTCTCCTGTGGCCGAAGGCAATGTGAAGGCAAACAATCCTGAACGTCGTGAAAATCGCGGCCGTCGGGAAGACAACGCGAACAGAGGCGAACGCCGCAATAACAACAGCCGCCGCTCTTCTTCATCTTATCCGCCGCGTGGTGAACGCAGCGATAACCGTGGTGATCGTAATAACGAGCCGCGCGCCGACCGCAACGTACAGCGCGCTCCGCGCCCTTCTGTCGAACATGTACAGAAACCGCGCCCCTCATTCGATTACGCCGGTGAAACCCGTGCGATGACCATTATTCCCCGCGATGAGCACAATATTTCTCGTCGTGATATCAGCGAAAACGCCCTGAAAGTCTTGTACCGCCTGAACAAGTCTGGCTTTGAAGCCTTCCTGGTCGGCGGCGGTGTGCGTGATTTGCTGCTGGATAAAAAACCAAAAGATTTCGACATCACCACCAACGCAACGCCGGATCAGGTACGCAAGCTGTTCCGTAACTGCCGTCTGGTTGGTCGTCGTTTTCGTCTGGCTCACGTGATGTTTGGGCCGGAAATCATCGAAGTGGCGACGTTCCGCGGTCACCATGAACAGCACGAAGAAACCGAAGATAAAAACGTATCCCAGCAGGCTGTGAACGGCATGCTGCTGCGCGACAACATTTTCGGCACCATTGAAGACGACGCCCAGCGCCGTGACTTCACCATTAACAGCCTGTATTACGGCGTCGCGGACTTCACCGTACGTGATTACACCGGTGGTCTGCGCGACCTGGAAAACGGCATCATCCGTCTGATCGGTGATCCTGAAACCCGTTATCGTGAAGATCCGGTGCGTATGCTGCGCGCAGTTCGTTTCGCAGCCAAACTGGACATGAAAATCAGCCCGGAAACGGCCGAACCGATCCCACGTCTGGCAACGCTGTTACAGGAAATCCCGCCAGCGCGTCTGTTCGAAGAATCCCTGAAGCTGTTGCAGGCCGGTTACGGTTACGAGACGTATAAAAAGCTTTGTGAATACCAGCTGTTCCAGCCGTTGTTCCCGCTGATTGCCCGCCAGTTTACTGAGCAAGGCGACAGCCCGATGGAACACATTCTGATTCAGGTGCTGAAAAATACCGACCACCGTCTGCATAACGATCAGCGCGTCAATCCGGCGTTCCTGTTCGCCGCTATGCTGTGGTATCCGGTGATCGAGCATGCACAGAAGCTGGCGCAGGAAGGCGGTCTGACCTATTACGACGCCTTCGCGCTGGCAATGAACGATGTGCTCGACGAGCAATGCCGTACGCTGGCCATTCCAAAACGTATTACCACGCTGGTACGTGATATCTGGGCGCTGCAACTGCGCCTGTCACGTCGTCAGGGCAAACGTGCGCACAAGCTGATGGAGCATCCTAAGTTCCGCGCGGCGTATGATTTACTGGTACTGCGCGCTGAAGTCGAACAGCACCGCGAATTGCAGAGTCTGGCGCAGTGGTGGGGCGAGTTCCAGGAAGCGACACCGGCATCGCAGAAAAGCATGCTCGGTACGTTGGGTGACGACGCTGTACCTGCACGCCGTGCACGTACCCGCCGTCCGCGTAAACGGGCGCCGCGCAAGGATGGCGGTCAATGATCCGCGTTTACCTGGCTCTGGGCAGTAATCTTGCCCGTCCGCTTGACCAGGTAAACTGTGCGCTGGAGGCGCTGGCACATTTGCCGCGCACCCGCTTTGTGGCCGCATCCCCGTTTTACCGCAGTAAACCGCTGGGACCACAGGATCAACCTGATTATCTGAATGCTGTGGTGGCGCTCGATACGCTGCTGCCGCCGGAAGAGTTGCTCGATTGCACACAAGGGATCGAGCAAAATCAGGGACGCGTTCGCAAAGCCGAACGCTGGGGGCCGCGGACGTTAGATCTTGATATGCTGATTTATGGCGATCAGGTGATCAACACCGAGCGTTTAACGGTGCCGCATTACGACATGAAAAACCGCGAATTCATGCTGTATCCGCTGGCCGATCTGGCACCAGAACTGGTGTTCCCTGACGGCGAAACCTTGCAAACTCTGCTCGCCCGCGTGCCGCTTAACGGTCTGACCAAATGGTAAGTCGCTCAGCGACTTACCCGCACTTCCAACCCACCTTCTGCTCTATTTTGATAAACCACGTTCAGATGATGTAACTGCGCGATCCTTTGTACGATCGAAATCCCCAATCCGCTGCCCGTTTGTTCCTGTCCTGGTGGCCGGTAAAAACGCTCACCGAGCCTTGCCAGATGTTCATTGCTGATGCCCGGCCCCTGATCTTCAACCGTCATTCCCCACGGTTTCAGTCGCACCGTCACGCAGGTTCCGGCTGGCGAATAACGGATCGCGTTATCCAGCAGATTGCGCACCATCAGCGAAAGCAGCAGCGACTGACCACGCATTTCAGGCGGAACGCCCTGCTGTTCAAAACGTAATTCGATACCTTTGCCGTGCGCGCGGTAATCCTGTTCCGCCAGACTTTGAGTGACCAGCGAAGGCCAGTCGATACGTTCCAGCTCTTCAGGCGTGGAAAAACTTTCCAGCCGAGAAAGTGTCAGCAGTTGATCCACCAGCCGCGTAGCGCGATCGATACTGATCGTCAGATTTTCCAGCGCATGGTCGCGCATTTCAGCGTCATCGCCGGAAAGCTGTACGACTTCGGTTTGCACACGTAAAGCCGCCAGCGGACTGCGCAGCTCGTGAGCGGCATCAGACGTAAACCGCCGTTCACGCACCAGCATCTCACTCGTACGGTCAAACAGAGAATTGAGCGCATTTGCCAGCGGCAACACCTCGCCGGGTAACTGATGAGTCTCGATGGGCGCGGCATCTTCCGGCGAGCGCTGACGCAAACCTTCCGCCACGCGGCGCAGCGGCCGCAGTTCAAGCGTCACCATCACAATCAGCGCCAGTAACAAAATGGGCAACGAAGCCAGCCACGGCGTCAGCTGGCCACTCACCAGGCTCCAGGCCATATCATTGCGGTAATCCTGTTCCTGCCCGACCGCGACGCGATATTGTCCGTCCGGCGAAGTCAGCCAGACCATACGCCAGACATCGCTGTCCCCTCTCAGCTCGACATCGTTAAACCCCTGCGTGTCACCGTCAAAACGGATGCGTTTGCCGTTCTCGCCATCATTGAGCAGCATCTGCCCGTGACGATTGAAGATGGCAAACGTCAGCGCGTCGTCATCGGTATGGCCGCGTGAGCCCTTGCGGACCATTTTTTTAGTGTCCGGCAGCTCAGTGTCTTTTTGCAGATTGAGCCGGTCGCCTAAGCCGGTGGCAGCCAGACGTTTGGCGAACAGCATCTGCTGGGTATCGAAAACTTCGTTGATATGTTTGCGGGTCTGATGCCACGCTACACCGCTGGCAATCAGCCAGGTCAGCAGCGCCAGCAGGGAAAAAAGCAGGATAAGGCGCAGGCGCAGACTCAGATTGTTCAGCTTTTGCAGTTTCTTCAGCCGCCTCACGCTTCCCCTCCTTCACCCGGTTTTATCTCATCCCCGAGCGTGTACCCCACGCCATGCACGGTGCGAATAAAGCCTTTGCCAAGTTTGCTGCGCAGATGGTGAATATGGACTTCCACCGCGTTACTGCTGACCTCGTCTTCCCAGCTGTAGAGCTTTTCCTGAATAAGCGTACGCGCCAGCACACGACCTTTGTTGCGAAGAAACAACTCCAGCACAGTCACTTCACGCGGGGTCAGCGTCACGGCTTCTCCGTTGAGCGTCACACTGCGGGCTGCGGGATCAAATTCCACTGCGCCATGGGTTACCTTCGGCGTTATCACGCCGTGGCGACGGCGGATCAGCGCCTGCAACCGTGCTGCGACTTCCACCAGCGCGAATGGCTTACACAGATAATCATCGGCACCGGCCTGCAACCCGCCGACGCGCTGCTCCAGCGCATCGCGCGCGGTGAGGATAAGCACTGGCGTATCCCGGCCAGCCTTTCGCCATTCACGCAAAAGCTGCATACCATCCATACCCGGCAGGCTTAAATCGAGGATCACGGCATCGTACGGCGCACTGTCAAGCGCGGCCTTGCCGGTCAGCCCGTCGGTAAACCAGTCGAGCGTAAAACCCAGTTTCGCCAGCCCGGCTTTGATGCCGTCGCCAATCATCTTGTCGTCTTCAATCAATAGAATTCGCATGGTTCCCTCCGTTTTTGCCATTATAGCCGAGGCTTCTTAATCACTTCTTAAGACACAGATCATCCTGCCCGTTATCAAACAAGCTGTCTGACTTTCGGCTCATACAGTAGAATACTGGCATCGTATTCATCCGATGAATTATTCAAAGGAACGTGTTCATGAAACCAACCACGCTGAGCCAGCTTCGCCAATGGAAGCAGGAAAAACATAAATTTGCGACCATTACCGCGTATGACGCCAGTTTTGCGCAGCTGTTTGCGGAACAAGGGATCAGCGTCATGCTGATTGGCGATTCTCTGGGCATGGTCGTTCAGGGTCAGGATTCCACCCTGCCAGTGACGGTAGAAGAAATTGCTTACCATACGCGTTGTGTGCGTCGCGGCGCACCTCACGCGTTATTGCTCGCTGACCTGCCGTTCATGAGTTACGCCACGCCGGAGCAGGCGTTTGAAAGCGCCGCCGTGCTGATGCGCGCGGGCGGCAATATGGTCAAACTCGAAGGCGGAAGCTGGCTGTGTGATACGGTCAGAATGCTGACCGAACGCGCAGTGCCGGTGTGTGGCCATCTGGGGCTGACGCCACAGTCGGTGAATATTTTCGGCGGCTACAAAGTTCAGGGTCGCGATGAAGTCGCCGCCAATCAGCTGATCAAAGATGCGATGATGCTCGAAGAAGCGGGTGCGCAACTGCTGGTGCTGGAATGTGTGCCGGTCGATCTGGCACGCCGCGTCACCGAAGAACTCAGTATTCCGGTTATCGGCATCGGCGCAGGCAATGTGACCGACGGCCAGATTCTGGTGATGCACGACGCATTCGGCATTACCGGCGGCCATACGCCAAAATTCGCCAAAGACTTCCTCAGCGAAGCGGGCGATATTCGTGGCGCGGTGCGTTTGTATGTTGATCAGGTCGCGCAAGGCGTGTATCCGGGTGAAGAACATTCCTTTAAATAATCGGGAGAAGGCTGGTGTTGATAATTGACAGCGTGGCGCTGCTGCGTCGCGAAATCCGGGATTTTCGTAAGAATAACAAACGTATCGCGCTGGTGCCGACCATGGGCAATCTGCACGAAGGCCATATGACGCTGGTGGAAGAAGCCAAAGCCCGCGGCGATGTGGTCGTGGTGAGTATTTTCGTCAACCCGATGCAGTTCGAGCGCCCGGATGACCTCGAGCGTTATCCGCGCACCTTGCAGGAAGACTGCGAGAAGCTGAACAAACGCGGCGTGGATCTGGTATTTGCACCGTCACCGGCAGAAGTCTATCCGAAAGGTCTGGCGACCCAAACACAGGTTGATGTGCCGGTGATTTCCACCATTCTGGAAGGTGCGAGCCGTCCGGGACATTTCCGTGGCGTCTCCACCATCGTCAGCAAACTGTTCAATCTGGTGCAGCCGCAGGTGGCCTGTTTCGGGCAAAAAGACTTCCAGCAACTGGCGCTGCTGCGCACCATGGTGGAAGACATGGGCTACGATATTGAGATAGTGGGCGTGCCAATTGTGCGCGCTAAAGACGGTCTGGCACTGAGTTCACGCAACGGCTATCTGACTGCCGAGGAACGTAAACTCGCACCCCAGCTTAACAAAATCATGAATGCGCTGGCTGAACGGCTGAGCCAGGGCGAGCGCCATGTCGATGAAATGTTGCAGGAAACCGCGCAGCAGCTTCGCGAAGCGGGTTTCACGCCGGACGAACTGTTTATCCGTGATGCGAAAACCTTGCAGGAGTTGTCCGTCGACAGCACATCTGCGGTGATCCTGATGGCGGCCTGGCTGGGTAAAGCCAGACTGATTGATAATC
The DNA here is from genome assembly GCF_011684115.1 of Rahnella aceris. Lineage (NCBI taxonomy): Bacteria > Pseudomonadati > Pseudomonadota > Gammaproteobacteria > Enterobacterales > Yersiniaceae > Rahnella > Rahnella aceris. The sequence continues at coordinate 172,029 of NZ_JAADJV010000002.1, forward strand.
AGGAGGTTGATCTGACGCAGTAGACAGCGCAGGTCAAATCGGCAACTATGTTGGCCGCCGGAAAACATCAGTATTTGGCTATGTCAGCCCGGCGGGTTCCCAGACTATTTACGCATGAAGGGTCACACGCAATGGTACGTACAATGCTGCAAGGCAAACTGCACCGGGTTCACGTAACTCAGGCAGATTTGCATTACGAAGGCTCCTGCGCCATCGATCAGGACTTTCTCGATGCCTCAGGCATTCTGGAATACGAAGCAATTGATATTTATAACGTTGATAACGGTCAGCGTTTCTCGACATACGCCATCGCGGCAGAACGCGGTTCGCGTATTATTTCAGTCAACGGCGCGGCAGCGCGTTGTGCCTGTGTCGGCGATCTGCTGATCATCTGTTCTTACGTGCAGATGTCAGATGAACAAGCCCGCCAGCACAAACCGAAAGTGGCCTATTTCGAAGGTGAAAACCAACTGAAACGCACCGCCAAAGCCGTGCCTGTTCAGGTGGCTTGATAAAACGCCTTCCCCTGCGAAGGGGGAGGATGGGAGGGGGTTTTAAATACAAAGCAATGAGTTAAAGCACACTTTGAATTTAGTTTTTGACCTTGATACCCCACCCCAGCCCTCCCCTTCGCAGGGGAGGGAGCACAGAAAAATCAACTTCTCAGACCACGCCCGCGCTCGATCAAGTACCACGCCAGCCAATAAAACACCGCGATAAATGCCACCAGCACGCTCATGGTAAACACCAGCGGCACGTCTGAAATCCCCAGGAAACCGTAACGGAAACCGCTGATCATGTAGACGATCGGGTTCAGCTTAGAGATCGCCTGCCAGATTGGCGGCAACAGGGAAAGCGAGTAGAACACGCCACCCAGATAAGTCAGCGGGGTCAGCACAAAGGTCGGGATCAGGCTGATATCGTCAAACGTTGTTGCAAACACGGCGTTCAGCAGACCGCCCAGAGAAAACAGGATCGCGGTCAGTAACAGTGTCAGCGCAATGATCCACCAGGAATGGATCACCAGCGGCACGAAGAACAACGAGATCGCCGTGACCAGGATCCCCACGCAGATCCCGCGCGCCACGCCGCCGCCGACATAACCGGCAATAACGACATGCGTCGGCACCGGAGCCACCAGCAGTTCTTCAATATTGCGCTGGAATTTGGCGCTGAAGAACGACGAGGCCACGTTGGCGTAGGAGTTAGTGATCACCGCCATCATGATAAGCCCCGGCACGATAAACTGCATGTAGGTGAAACCGTGCATGTTGCCAATCTGTGCGCCGATCAGATTACCAAAGATGATGAAATATAAGGTCATGGTGATGACCGGCGGAACCAGCGTTTGGATCCAGATGCGACCAAACCGGTTGATCTCTTTCAGCCAGATACTTTTGAGTGCCACCCAATACAATTGCGACATTATTTCTTTTCCTCGCTGCCGTTCACCAGCGTGACAAACAGCTCTTCCAGACGGTTCGCCTTGTTACGCATACTCAATACCTGCACGCCCTGCTTGCTCAGCTGGCTGAACAGGGAATTCAGTCCCTGCTCGCGCATGACTTCCACTTCCAGCGTTGACGTATCCGTCAGCTTACTGCGATAACCTTCCAGCACCGGCAGCGGGCTTTTCGCCCCTAAATCCAGAATGAAAGTTTCAGATTTCAGCTTCGAGAGCAGTTCCTTCATGCTGGTGTTTTCCACCAACTGACCGCCCTGAATAATACCGATGTTACGGCACAGCATTTCCGCTTCTTCCAGATAGTGCGTGGTCAGAATGATGGTCGTGCCCTGTGCGTTCAGCTCTTTCAGGAAACCCCACATTGAGCGACGTAATTCGATATCCACACCCGCCGTTGGCTCATCGAGGATCAGCAATTTTGGCTCGTGCATCAGCGCACGGGCGATCATCAGACGACGCTTCATCCCGCCGGACAGCATGCGCGAACGCTCGTTGCGTTTGCCCCAGAGATCCAACTGCGTCAGATATTTTTCAGCACGTTGCAATGCCAGCGGACGTGGCACGCCGTAATAACCGGCCTGATTAACCACCACCTGCATGACGGTTTCAAACGGGTTGAAGTTAAATTCCTGGGGCACCAGCCCGAGCTGACGTTTAGCGTTGACGATATCTTTATCGATGTCATAGCCAAACACCTGCACTTTGCCGGCGGTTTTGTTGACCAGTGAACTGATGATGCCAATGGTGGTGGATTTACCCGCACCGTTTGGCCCAAGCAGGGCATAAAAATCGCCAGCTTCGACGCGCAGATCGATTCCACGCAAAGCCTGTACACCACCGGCGTAAGTTTTGGTTAACTTTTCCAGTTCCAATGCATAATTCATAAAGGGAGCGTACCTTCTTGTGAAAACCCTGTTGTAAGAATGAGTAAACGGAGATGCCGAATCAGTTTGAAAAGTCGGGGCATTGCCCTATATTACTCCATCGCAGTCAGCTCGTAACACAGGCTATTAACATCAATGAATGACATAGAAAGACTCATCAGCAATAACGCAGCCTGGTCCAAAACCATGATTGATGAAGATCCTGGTTTCTTTGAGCGGCTTTCCCAATCTCAAAAACCCCGCTTTCTGTGGATTGGCTGTTCTGACAGCCGTGTTCCCGCCGAGCGCCTGACAGGGCTTGAGCCAGGCGAACTGTTCGTTCACCGTAACGTTGCCAACCTGGTCATCCACACCGACCTTAACTGCCTGTCCGTTGTGCAATATGCTATCGACGTGCTGGAAGTCGAACACGTGATTATCTGCGGTCACTACGGCTGTGGCGGTGTGCAGTCGGCGGTTGAAAACCCTGAACTGGGTTTGATTAATAACTGGTTGTTGCATATCCGGGACATCTGGTACAAACACAGTTCCCTGCTGGGCGAACTGTCGCCAGAGAAGCGCCTCGATAAGTTATGTGAACTGAACGTGGTTGAGCAAGTTTACAACCTCGGCCACTCCACCGTGATGCAATCGGCCTGGAAACGCGGCCAGAAAGTCACGCTGCACGGCTGGGTTTACGGCATTCTGGACGGACGTCTGCGCAACCTGGAAGTTGACGCCACCAGCCGCGAAACACTGGAACAGCGCTACCGTCAGGGCGTCTCCGCCTTGCTGAACGGCGACCCGCAATAACAAGCCGCCCTACTCTACAGAAATTCAAAAAACAAAAGGCACAAAAATGTGCCTTTTTTGCCATTTATTTTTCCTGCACTTACAACGCGATCACTATAAATCAATGAGTTATATGCGGTGTAAGCAGCTACAAACCCTATAAAGATGCTCAGGTGTGGACACTATGTGGACACTCCAGCCCCGCTTTCCCCCTCAATGGATTAAAGGAAAGTCGGTGATCGATATCATGCGCAAATACGCCATGAAAGAAGACGGTGACGAGCGCGGCGCAGCAAAGAACCGCTTTGACTGTAAGCACCTGAACCGAGGCGGTGCCGCTGGCTACATCGCTAAATACATCGCGAAGAATATCGACGGTTACGCACTGGAAGGCGAACGCGACCACGAGACCGGCGAGCTTCTGACGGATTCCGCTGCTGCTGTTACTGCCTGGGCAGCAACATGGCGTATCCCTCAATTCCATCCCATCGGCCTGCCTACTATGGGTTCATACCGTGAGTGCCGCCGCATTCGTTCCATCAGTCTGACTGAAACCTTTGACGAAGAAGTGGAAGCCGTTCGCGCTGCTGCTGATGCCGGTGACTTTATGGCGTACATGACTGCCCAGGGCGGCGCTAATGTACCGCGTGAAGATCAGACGGTGCGCGTAGCACGTCGCGTTGCTAATGAACTGAATGCCTACGATGAAGAGGTGAAAAAGGTTGTGGGAATTTTCGCGCCCCACCTCGGCGAATCACATGTATATGAAACGCGCCCCCCTCAATGGCGCATCGTTGCTTCTGCCGTTGATTCTGAGGTTTTGACCGCAAAAAGCGCCTCCGGCGCGCCTCGGAGGCCTGTCAATAACTGTGGGTTAAGTGGAAAGAAAGCCGCTGCAAATGGGCGAAATAGCCAAGCTGGGAGCGCCTCTGCAGCGTCCACTTCTGCCAACCAACCGGTAATTGACTGGACAGACACTACCGCCGTGAGGGCGATTGTGGCACGTATACGTGAGGAAACGCCGAGAGTCAGCAAGGCGCAGCGCAGTTCTGGCTCAACAAAAGGGCTCGATATTGCCCTATCGGAAAGATCAAAGGCAGAAGAATAGGCTCACCTGCAAGAAATTGAACGCGCACGGGTCAAACACAACATCACCGTTAAGCGGTGGTGCGAAATTAGCTTTGAAGAAACAAAAGTTCACTCCACCTACTAGATTACTTTAATTCATTCCTTTATTTGATATTATTTATTATACTTCAACGTTATTTTTAGCGAATTTATTCCCATTACTGTCAATAATTAAATCGCCAATTCTAATTTTGAACCCCTGTAATTTTACCGAAGCAATAACATTATTGAGATATTGAGAGTTAATTAAAGTCGATGATAAAGAATAAAGCTGTTTTCCAAGCTCAGTTAATAACACAACGCTGAACTCAAGTTTCTTACTCTGATCCTCGTCAAATATTTCCATTACCTTATTATCATAAAAAAAGTAGACTGAGAAAGACTCAGCTTTAACTGATTTAAAAGTTGTCGAAAGCCCCAGACCATCCGTCCCAGTAACTATACCAAGATGTTGCATTTTAGAAAGAAAATCAAAATCAAGCTCCTCAGACTCAAACTCACTATTAAGGCCATGGCCTTTTGTTTTAAACAAATAATTAACCATAACGTAAGAGAAAAGCCTTTCTATTTCGATTGCCTCTTTTTGTGATAAATTCTTAATAAAATCTAAAGTTCTTAAAGAAAACAAACCTGGTGTTTTTACTTCGCCAGCTAAAACCTTTCCCCATAAACTCTGCAATTGTTCTGAACTTGTTGCGGCTGCATTATCACGCCATCTCAATAACCAATCGTCTTCGATACTTTCTGTTACAGGCTGGGACTGGTCATTTGAGAGAACCTGTTCAGCTACTAACAATGCTCTTGTGACATTAATCTCTTTCTTTATCTCATTAGCGTACAAATGTTCACTTGCCTGGTGAAGCAATGTAGAAACATCCAGTTTGGGTTCAATTTTTGATTCATCATTTAAAATATTATTAGTTAAATTAATAAGCCTAGGCTTGTTCACATCATTAAAAGCGATAGCTTTTTTCCCATTTTTTATATCCTCAACATCAATCTCCGTCTGTGCTAACATCAGCAGCTCATTTCGCTTTAGCTCAAGACTTATCATCCCCTCCCTTCTCATCTGCCACGGTTTGAACAACCCCCCAATCCCCTTATCAGCCACCGTTTCCCACATTTTCCCTACTAGTTGAGAACCAAACACATTCAACTCCTTAAGTTTGAAAAAAAGTTATAAAATCTTCCTCTAGTTTTCATTAAAATTCACTAATCCACATTAAAAATCAAGCAAACCGACTCACTATAATAAATAAAATTTAACGAATTAGATGATTTTTAACAATATTATATCAATGATTTAAAAATATCTTACTGAAAGAAAATGGATTTTTAAACGTTCCCTACTTTTTAGTAGTGTATGTATAAACAGTGGTTCAGGTTTGGGAGCTATGGATTCCTCACAGGGCTATAATTGGTCTGATAAAAACCCTACATAGGCTGATACCTTCCGAGATGTTCAGTATTTCGAAGTAAACGGCGATAATTTAGGGGCAGGTTGAGTTGGAGCAAGAAAATGGACAAGAGTTACTCATGCAGTAAATATCATTTCCTATATTAAATGCTGACATCTTCTCACTGGATAAAAACTTCGAAAGCCATGCATTCATTGCAGCATGTTTTTGCATGTTCCCGAAGGGTGCCTGATAGCGCCTCTGGCTGCACTTTGCGGCGTTCTGACTCATGCATTAAAAACAGTGAGCCAAGTCAGAAGCGGGCAGACGGGTAACATTGCGCGCGGAGATATAAGTGATACAGCTTGCTGTGCATCAGCGCCTTTTATATTAATTTCGTTTCTTAGTGTGCCGACAACGATGACCAGTGACTCTTGTTTAGCAAGGAAAGATAAAGATAGCAGAGAATAAAATAGACACTTATGCCGATTTTATTAAATAATCTTATTCTCTTACTACTACTGTTTCTTATTTGCACGTTCGAAGTAGTCAAGAACATCACCAGGTTGCGACTTATAATCATCAATATATTTTAATAATTCTCTAGTGCTATTTATCATTGTATTTTCAAGGGATTCAATTTTTCCGAGCGTATCGTATAAATCACTCGGGTATTCTATGTTTTTTATGATGGGTAATAATGGATTAATATAGGCATTTAGATCAGACCTTGCTGTGACAACATTATTAATACTTTCACTTATGCAATTAATCTTGAACTGATTTTCACCAATAGGCTTCCATTGCATAAATCGTAGTCGTCGAAGTTTTTTTATTAAATCTATTTGATACTTAGCTAACTCGGAAAACGCCGTGAATTTAACAAACGATAATAATTCATTATAGTGGGCATCCACATCCTCGACATTTAGTTTACTATTAACATCAAATATATCATATAAAATATTACTAAAGTGAGGGGTTTTAATTCTATTAAAATATAGTATATTTCTTAACCTTGTGCTTTCATTGGCAATTTCATCATATAGAATAAAGTGTATATCTGTAGCCAAATACACTGATTCTTCATCGAGTTTCTTCCCCAACCATTCAGGGGCTTTTCTATAGACTAGATAAGCAACTATTAAAGTACCAAATGTGCTAACTGCACTAATCCAGTCAGTAATGCTTTTCTCAAATACTAATGCATCAAGAAAACAGATTGTAATAACCCCAAGAGAAAAGGCTATTAAGTGGGTAAGGTTTATATTCACTTTAATATATCCCCATAATTTAATAAAAAAATTTGGTGCGTCCATGGAAATCCTTTCGAAACATCAGGCAAATAAAGCAATTTACATGAACAACGGCAAGCTATCAAGCCACCTCATCTCCATAAATTGATATACAATCAATTGATAAACTTTGTTTTTTTGATGTTTCAACATAAAGCATTGAACAAAAAAACATCTTATTTTTGAAGATATAAATATCATATCCAATGAATGAGGAGGCTCACACAAATAAGTAAAACCCCGGTTATCGGTGAGGACTACTCTACTCTGGAGTAAGCTGGTAAGCCTTAAATCTAATCACCTCCTTCCCAAACCACGCATTCAACTCCTTAAACCGTTCCTGCAAGGGCGTCAGCTCATTGCGGACAAATACCAGTGACGCCTTAACCGAATCTCCAAAGCCGCCGCTGTTCTCTGGGATAATCCCCATCATCTGAGGCGGCACGCGGTGCGCGCACAGCAAATCGTTTTGGCTGGCTTTCTTGATGTTGAAGAAATCGTCTTTGGTTGCGACTTCACTTAACGGCAAAATCTTGATCCCGTCTGGCTTTCCGTTTGGTGCGTACATGAACAGGTTGCGGAAATTGCCCAGCCCTTTGGTGTCACGCATCGCCTTACGCATCTGGTCTATGTCCGAGCTGCTTTGTGCCGCGTCGGTCATGTACAGGATATATCCGGCGTGCGCCCGGATTTAAATCCGTGATCGACGCGCAGCCCTGGATAATCAGCAAGGTGACGCACAGCCTGGGCGGCAGTGGATTTGTGACGACGTTGAATCTGGAGGTCTTGCTGTCGGATGTGAGTTATGAGGCGAGCGGGGACGATAGCTTGTGAATGATTGATGCAAAGCTTCATAATTAGCGCATAAAACATCCCTAAAAACAGTAGTATATCCAAAACACCATTGGGAAGAGTGCGTATATAAGAAGGCCAACACACACGGCCTTCATAAACCAACGGGCATGACGCCAGATGTAACGCTCCCTTTCGTTAGCGTCACGGATCGCGCTTTGTATATCGTCCTGATTTGTCATCTCGTCTGCCTTGGGGAATTTGTCACCTGTTATGTAAAACACTGTAATCCCCGATGTATGTTTTCAGCAATAACATATAATGATTGAATATGATTAAAATGATTACATGGTGATTATTATGATGCACTGTCCGAAATGCCAGCACGCCGCCCACGCCCGTTCCAGCCGTTACCTGAGCATCAATACCAAAGAACGCTATCACCAATGTCAGAATATTAACTGCAGTTGCACGTTTAAAACCCATGAATCAATCGCTGACATCATCGTTGAACCAGGAACAGTTCATGCTGTTCAGTTGCACCCAGATAAGCATCAGCAGCAGTCCTTCCAGATGCACTAAAGAAAAAGCCCCGAATAAACGAGGCTTCATTTGTCGATGTGGTCAATGCGTGGACACTGAAATAAATAAATACATTTAATTCATATAGTTAACATCGTTTTCAAAGGCACAAAAATGTGCCTTTTTTAGTGCCTTTTTATTACTCAGCGCCGTTCAACAGTATCTGAACCTGTCAGTCTGATGTTCTCAATTGTCGACGGAGATATAAGCACGCACCAGAATAGCGCATCGTTGCTTCTGCCCCTGACCCGGAGGTTTTGACCGCAAAAAGCGTCTCCGGCGCGCCCCGGCGTTCTGCCAATAACTGCGGGTTGATTAAAAGCTCAGTCACGGAGAATCGACGCCTGTCGGTGTTCAACACAGGGAGAGGAGATTAGTATCACTTGTATCTGTCCAGAAAATCTAATCATAAACAAAGCACTGAGTAAGTATTACGAAACAAAAATGAGTTTAAATGACACCGGATGCCAGACAAGCGAGCAAATAACGTGTAAATAAGAACAATGTCTTGTTCTCTCAGCGCATGGATAGTCAGAAACATTAGCGTATGAGCTTTTTACAATTCCTGGCCTGTTCTTTTCGCTACCCCTGCCGATTTTTATTTCAGCCGCATTAAGAAGCAGTCAGCAAGGTATTCAATAAAAATTCACATGGCAAGCTTACTAGGAAATGTCTTAGCCATAATTTATATTACAAAACCTATCCCCTGTTCAGATAAGGGTTGTATATAGAAATTCAAAATAAGAACAATCTTGGTAAAAGAAGTCATTACTAAAAACTAACAGAACCCCCACATATTCCCTTACGGTTTGCAAGAAAAATCCCCTTGCTAATTTCAAAAGAAATTATGTAAAGTACACTCGAGATAAAGAGTACTAATTAAGATAATAAAATCAAATAAATAACATTTAGCAAAAATTCATACACAGCAAAAGTCAGTCCGAGAGGTTTACGTGAAAAGTAATCATGTTGATGAGCATGCTACATGCGGATTCTGTGATAGTAAATTAAAGGAAAACAGCACCCTATGTCCTTATTGTGGTGCTGAAATAATCATGGCCTATATTGACAGACCTACGAGGAAGTTAATTTTATATTTACGGATCATTTTGATTTTTATTTCAGCTCTTTTAATCCTGTTACTCTACCAAAACTATAACTTTGTTAATCTATCTGTCATTTTAGCGATACCTTTATTCTTACTTGCCTGGGTTATGCCATGGTTATTTTTCAGAATAAAAAACAAGGATAACTATATTTGGAGGAAAAAGAACCCGCTGATTTAGTTTAAAATATTTTTTTGTAATATAAGGCACTGAGGTTATAGCACTATGATTTAGTTACCTCCTCTTTCTACCCTCTTACTTTACTCAACCAGGCAACATTTTTGCAGACGCAGAGGTCGCTTTGAGCCTGAAATCGTAACGACGGTAAATGAGGAGGTTACTTGAAGTTATTTTCCTGGGAAAACCAATGAATTCCAACCCCGGCTTTATGGAGAAGAACTGCATGCAGTACCCGCAAGGATTTTTTATTAATGACATTTTCACAGCAAATCATGAAAAATAATTCTCCTGCAGTCAGGTTCGATTTTCCTGCATAGAAATAAGTACCGTTAAGTTCCTCAACTGTATCTAGTTTTTATCTTTTCATCCCTGATTATTTTCATTAACTTATTTACTCCATTAACTGACATGCATTATATGAAACTATAATAATCCATGTAAATATTAAAAATAACCTATACCTAAAAAGCAGAAGTTTCAATTTTACCGGATATCAAGCAGATAAGTTGAATAGATTATTTATTATTTGAAATGAATATAAAAAAACGGCCTCCAAATCTGAAGGCCGTTTTTAATTAACTGCTGTGCGGGGCGCAGCCGAACTTTACTCGTCCAGCATCACAACCTTACCAACATACGGCAGATGGCGATAACGCTGGGCGTAGTCGATGCCGTAGCCGACAACGAATTCGTCGGGGATCGGGAAACCGACGTATTCGACTTTTACGTCCACTTCGCGGCGCTCGGGTTTATCCAGCAGGGTACAAATGGCCAGAGATTTCGGGCCACGCAGTTGCAGGATTTCACGCACTTTGCTCAGCGTATTGCCGGAGTCGATAATGTCTTCGACGATCAACACATCTTTACCGCGAATGTCTTCGTCGAGATCTTTGAGAATCTTAACGTCGCGGGTGGTAGACATGCCGTTGCCATAACTGGAGGCAGTCATGAAATCCACTTCGTGCGGCACGTCCACGGCGCGACACAGGTCAGCCATAAACATGAAAGAACCGCGCAGCAATCCAACCAGCACCATTTCGCTGCCGCTGTCGCGGTAGTGTTCGGTGATTTCACGGCCCAACTCGGCAATTCGGGTTTTGACTTCCTCTTCGGAAATCATGACGTCAACACGATGTTTCATATAAAGACTAACCACCTGATTTAAGAATACTTATCGCTGTTTTTCAGAAAAACAGCGACCATATAGTGGAAAGGATTATATCAAAGAACCCGCCGATGAGTAGCGCTGGTGTCAGCTTCCTGTGTAACCGGGTCAGCTAAACTTAATCATTAGATACCGCGATATTTTTTATCCCAAAAGCACCATTTTTCAGATACGTAATTCAGTAATGCGTCACTCATCGTCTTCCCCGACCAGAATAATGCGGATCCCCAATTTTTCGATGGCATCGCGGTATTGGCTGCTAAGCCCGCTGTCGGTGATCAGCGTATCGACCTTGCCTAAGTGGCACACAACATTCGGGCTTTTGCGGCCAAATTTTGACGAATCCACCAGCAGGAAAATACGCTCAGCCGCTTTACACATCGCCTGACTGACGCCGTGAACTTCGTTGAATGTGGTAACACCGCCGTCGAGATCGACGCCATCTGCGCCGATAAACAGCTTGTCGAAATTGAATTTATCAAACGCGCTTTCGGCCAGACTGCCGTGGAAGGAGGAGGATTTTTTGCGATAGGTGCCGCCCGGCATCAGGATAGTCTGGTCATTATCCAGTTCCACCAGCGCATTGACGATATGCAGGCTGTTGGTCATGACGGTGATGTTATTAAACTGACTGAGGAAAGGCACCATCTGCATCACGGTGCTGCCCGCATCAAAAATCAGCGAGTCGCCGTCCTGAATTTCCTGAATAGCTGCGCGGGCAATGCGCAATTTTTTTCCGGTATTAATGTGGGTTTTACGGTCGATAGGCTGGTCGCCTTCTTCACGGCTGAGCACCACACCGCCGTAAGTGCGGATTACTGCACCCTCTTCTTCCAGCAGGGTGAGATCTTTGCGGATAGTGGTGCCGGTTGTGGCGAAATGCGCGGCGAGATCGTCCACCGCCGTCTTTCCAAATTGCTGTAAATGCTCCAGTATCGCCGCCTGCCGTTGCTTAGGTTTCATCACGATTTTCGCTCAAATTTTAAGATAAATTCACAGCCATCATTCTTTTTGAAAGATAATAGCTTTTAAAGTGAAAATATCATGATTTCGGTTCAATCGCTAATGATAGTGCAGTTTGAATATTCGGATCTTTCGGGAAGATCACACCTGTCATCAATTGTTCCCGGCTCATGCCATTAAGCGACGTTACCGGCCGGGGGCGGGCGAAAATCGTCAGGCCGCGCAGTAAAAAGCCGTCACAGACTTTTTCCTGTTTATCGAAAGCCAGCGCCAGTACCACTCTCGGTTTGAAACGTCCGCCGGAACGCCCGACGCCCACATTTCCCTGTAAACACAGTCTGTCGAATGCCCGGTTAAAACGCTGTAACTGCCACCAGCCGAGCGCGATTTGTGCCACCCAGGCCAGCACCGCACAGAATATTAATGCCGCAGTCGGGGTCATTATTTTCTCCTTAACATGATGTTGTTAATGACAGAGTAATCCGCCCCTGCATAACAGAGGCGGAGCACATCAGAACATCACCTGTCCGCCGGTGATATTGATCGACTGACCGGTACAATACGAGGCTTTATCGCTGGCATAAAACAGCAGCATATCCAGCACATCCTGATAGTCGCACCCGCGTTTCAGCGGCACTTTATCGATGTAATACTGCTCGACTTCATCGGCCTGAATGCCCAGTTTTTTGGCGTATTGCGGTAATAATGACTGGAACATCGGCGATTTGAGTAAATTGCCCAGCATCAGCGAATGCACGGTAATACCGTACTCCGCCAGATCCAGCGCCAGAGACTGTGTCAGCCCCACGCCGCCGAATTTGGCCGCGCTGTAACCGGCATTATGTTTGCTGCCCACTTTGCCGGATTTGGAGTTGATCTGAATAATGCGTCCCGGAATACGGTCGCGGATCATCAGGCGCGAAAACTCACGGGCGCAAAGGAAATATCCCACCAGATTGACCTGCAACGACAGATCAAAGTCGTTGAGGGCAAAATCCGTGATTGGCGATGCCTTCGCCATCCCTGCGCTGTATACCAGTAAACTGACCCTGCCGAACGTCTGATCCACCGCTTTCGCCAGTTGTTCTACGCTGGCTTCATTGGTGGCATCGACTGCAAATCCGAACGCCCTTTCCTCGCCAAACTGCCGGTTAATCTGCTCTGCCACCGATGCGGCATTCTTCTCATTCAAATCCGCCACCGCCACGCGATAGCCGGATTCAGCCAGCCCCTGACAGAGAAATGCGCCCAGCGTCTGCCCCCCGCCGATCACGACTGCAACCTGTTCCATAACTGACTCCTGACTCTGATAGTTAATCGATAAATTTCAATACGCTGCCCAGCGGAATATCGTCGGGCGTGGTGCCTTTTACATGTACGCTGCCGGGAAACTCAGCCTCGGCACTGCCGTCAAAACGCAGGGTGATATGCCCCAGCTCGCGCAGATTTTGCATCGCCACCTCTCCCACGGCGGTCACCGGATAACGCACATCAGCCAGTTCCATATACGCGCCACGATGCAATTCCCCTTCCATTTTCCCGGGCTGGTGAATGAAGCAATAATCCTGAATATCCGCTGGCGCCCCTTCACGGAAGGTGATCAGCATCTGGTCGGTTAAGGCTTCACGGGCGAAATCGCCGATTTGCGTAATAGTGGTTTGATAAATGGTTTGCACAGTGACTCCTTACTGGTAAATGAAAGCGGAAGCGGCCCAGGCGATAAGTACCGTCGGTGCGCCGGTCAGAAAACGGCTGACCAGCACCGAAGGCACGCCGACGCGCACGGTGTCCTGTTTGGCTTCGGCGAGCGAAAGTCCGACAGGAATGAAATCGCACGCCGCCTGAGCGTTGATGGCGAAAAGTGCAGGCAGCGCCAGATGTGGCGGGATATTGCCCAGCCCGATCTGCACCCCCACCAGCACGCCGATAACCTGCGCGATCACCGCGCCCGGGCCGAGGAAAGGAGAAAGCAACGGGAAGGAACAGATCAGCGCCAGCATCACCAACCCGACGGGGCTTTTCGCCAACGGCGTCAGCCCGTGCGCCACCAGATCACCCAGCCCGGAGGCCATAATGATGCCGATCAGCGCCGCCACGAACGCCATAAATGGCAGGATGGTTTTGAGCACGGTGTCGATGGTGTCGCGCCCGGCCTGGAATAAAACGGCTACGCCGGAGCCCATCCCCATCCCGACTTTCGCCAGCAGGCCGTCGCTTTGTTCGGTAATTTTTTTAGTGGTGTCGTAGTCGCGTCCTGCCGCAGCCGGTGCGGGTTTAGCCGCTGCGCTTACCGGCTCAGCCGCCTCTGCGCTTTCCAGCACGATGTCATGCTCACGGACACCGGAAACATAAATGTCTTCGGTAATAAATTGTGCCAGCGGGCCGGATTTACCGGTCGAATGGATATTAACCGTCGGGATGCGTCGCTTTGGGTAGATGCCGCAGCGCAGCGTGCCGCCACAGTCGATTACCGCCACACCGATTTCCTCTGCCGGTGGCTCACCTTCTTTAAAGCCGTCTACCGTTCCCCAGCCGGTCAGTTCTGCCAGCTTGTCGACAATCGCCGGGCGGGTGCCCGCCGTGATATACATCACTTTTTTGCCGGGTACCGCCTCAATCAGCAACGGACCACCCCAGCCACCTTCACCCCGGTTAATGCGAATCGTAACGCTCATTTTCTGCTCCGCTTTTTAGAATTTGACCTGATTAGAATTGAACCTGATTACAACTGAACCTCACGATCAAGCTGAATGCCCATCTTGCGTTCAAAGATGCGGGTGGTGAGATCCGTTACCCAGCCGCGGAAGAAGTTAGTCACCATACCGACCAGGAAATAACTGACGGCCAGCGGCCCGAGCGGTAATCCCAGCGTGGTCAGTCCGCTGGCAACGCCGAGATACACAAACAGTTCGCCGGGGTTAATATGCGGGAAGAGTCCGTTCATGGAATGGCAGCTGTAGGAGCCTGCGGCGTAATAGCTGGGTTTGTAGATTTCAGGCATAAAACGCCCGAGGCTGAGGGTCATCGGATTGCAGAAAACAAAGGTGCCAATCACCGGTAACAGCAGATAACGTGAAACCGGATTTCCGGCACAACGCTGCGCCAGACGTTCGATCCGCCGCTGTCCGACAAACACGATCAGCGCGTTCATGACGACCAGCAAACTAATTAAGAGAGGCAGAATGCCGGTGACCATGCCGACAAACACCTCTCCCCCTTTTTGAAACAGGCCGATAAACCACTCGGCACCGTGCGTTATTACATCGATCATCATCTTCTCCTGTAGGGATACGTGGGTTTAAGCTTTCATGTTTTGTTACTCCACGCTGAAAATATAATCATATTGAATTTATATTAATTATATATTGATCACATTTTGAAAGTTTAATCTTTCAAATTGAAAGATAGATATTCGAAGGAGTAGCACAGGCAAAGAAAGAAACGGGAGGGAAAGGAAAGACGCGGGCCGGAGGATCGCCCCCGGCCGCTGATTTTTAAGAAATTACAGAAAGGAAAGCAGTAAACCGGATCACGCGGATACCGTAAAGCCGAGCATCATGCCGGTGTCTTCGTGTTCCAGCAGATGACAGTGCGCCATGTAAGCATGTTGTTTATCCGCCAGATGATTAAAGCGCACCAGCACTTCGCTGCGGGCGCCTTCAACGCGCACGATGTCCTTCCAGCCCTGACGATGGGGCGCGACCGGCTGACCGTTTTCAGAAAGAATACGGAACTGTGTGCCGTGGATATGGAAAGGATGCAGCATCATGTCGCCTTCGCCCGAAAGGGTCCATTTCTCATACTGGCCTTGTTTCACATCGAAAGCGGGCAGGTTCATGTCGTAGGCTTTGCCGTTAATTTTGTTGCCCTGCATGAAATCATAACCACCGGACGATTGACTCATGTCCATTCCTGCCATACCGCCATGACCGTCGTGACCGGAACCGGACATACCCGGCATTGCGGCCATCCCGCCCCCGCCGTGATCCATGCTCATGCCGGCCATCGCCTTGTGGCCATAACGTTTCATCAGCGCCGCCATACCCTGCTGATCAAGCTGCGGATCCATCATCAGTTGCAGCCAGCGGGTCGGCAGATTATCCACTGACACCAGCGCCGGAAGCGGCACCAGCGTGTCCGGCAATGAACTGCCGCTTTGGGTCAGCGTCGGCTGAATGCGTAACACCGGCAACGGTTTGTCGAACGGTGCCAGCGTCATGCCCATTTGCTTCACCGGCAGCGTGACCAGATCAAAAGCTTTGCCGTCGCTGCAATCAATCAGCACTTCAAAACGCTCGCCCATCAGCAGCGGCAAATCGCTGACTTTCACCGGCTCAGGCAGGAAACCGCCGTCACTGGCGATGACATACATCGGCCGCTGATCGCTGGTGGCGATGTGCAGCGAGCGTGCATTACAGCCATTGAGTAAACGAAAACGTACCCAGCCACGGGAAATTCCGTGCTGCGGATACACCGCGCCGTTGGTCAGCATGTGTTGCCCGAACCAGCCGGCGGCGGCGGTCATGACGTCCATCTGATAATCGATTTTACCGGCGTCGTTCAGGCGCTTATCCTGCAAAATGACCGGAATATCATCCACGCCCCAGCGTTTTGGGATCTGCAACAGGTCACTGCTTTCATCTTCGATCAGCACCAGCCCGGCGAGCCCCATCGCCACCTGATAACCGCTGGTCTGATGCGGATGCGGGTGGAACCAGCAGGTCGATGCGGGTTGATCAAGTTGCAAACTGACTTTGCGATTCTGGCCGGGTTCGATTAATCCCTGCGGCCCGCCATCCACGTCACCGGGAATTTCCAGCCCGTGCCAGTGAACGGTGCTGGCCACATCCAGCCGGTTATTGATGGTGACGCTGACCGGTTTCCCACGACGGATACGCAGCGCGGGGCCGAGAAGATTACCGTTTACGCCCCAGGTTTCAGTGTTCACGCCAGGCAGAAACTGGCTCTGCCCGCGCTGTAATGTGAGCGTAATGGCGCTGCGGATATCCGGTTCGAGTAACGCCGGGATGGGCAATGCCGGGCGGTCAGCGGCGAGCGCGAAGCGGCTCCAGCCGGGCAGCATACTGGCGGCGCCCATCAGGGTCGTCCACTTCACGAAATCGCGTCGGTTCATTTTTCGGTCCTTTTGAAGGGTGATAACCAGACAGATGGCGCAGGCGTGCCATAATAGTACGACAGCCTATCCCTTCCCCTAAGGGGAAGGTCAAGCGGTTCAGCGGTAAAAGAAATTTGGTGCCGCTCAGTGCAAATATGGTAACGTCCTTTTAACTGCCTGTGAGCCAAGTCCTTCTGACTTTCAATCTACAAGAACAAGAACACACCCATGAAAAAAACAACACTGTGTTTGTTATTACTGTCGCTGCTCGGTTTCTCCTCCGCCAGTCAGGCGCTGAGTGAATCAGAAGCGGAAGATCTGGCGGATCTGACGGCAGTCTTCGTTTATCTGAAAAATAACTGCGGTTACGAACAACTGCCGAACACCCAAATCAAACGGGCTATCGTGTTTTTCGCCCAGCAAAATCGCTGGGACCTGAGCAATTACAACAGCTTTAACATGCAGTCGATGGGCGAAGAAAGCTACCGTGATCTGAGTGGGATCGCCGTGCCTAAACCGACAAAATGTAAGTCTCTGGCCCGCGACTCGCTGAGTTTACTGGCCTACACCAACTGAATTCTGTCAGCCGTTTTTCAGCCGTGTGCTCCGTCATTCTGATGCCGGAGCCTGTTTGCTTTCCTCCCTGTCCCCCGATTTTTCGCACCACGCCTGCCTCGTCTACACTTAATCTACATTCACCTGTCTGAAATTCAACCGTGCATGGACAGGCAGAGTTAGCTATCATGTGCGCCCATTTTTATGGCTGCGATTGATCAGGAGAAACAACGACATGTCCCGGAACTCGTCATCCAAAGAAATATGGTATGAGACGCTGCACGCCCATTTTGGCCAGTACTTCAGCGTCGATAAAGAGTTATACCGTGAGAAAACCGATCATCAGGATCTGGTGATTTTCGAGAATGCGGCGCTGGGTCGCGTCATGGCGCTCGACGGCGTGGTGCAAACCACCGAGCGTGATGAATTCATTTACCACGAAATGCTGACCCACGTCCCGTTGTTCGCCCACGGCAGCGCCCGCAAGGTGCTGATCATTGGTGGCGGCGACGGCGCAATGCTGCGCGAAGTGTCTCGCCACAAAGGCGTGGAGTCGATCACGATGGTGGAAATTGATGCCGGCGTGGTGGAGTTTTGCCGCCAGTATCTGCCCAACCATAATGCCGGTTCTTATGACGATCCGCGTTTCAAACTGGTGATCGACGACGGCGTGAACTTCGTTAATCAGACCACTGAAACCTTCGACGTGATCATCTCCGACTGCACCGATCCCATCGGTCCCGGAGAAAGCCTGTTTACGTCGGCATTCTACGAAGGCTGTGCCCGTTGCCTCAATCCAGGCGGCATTTTCGTGGCACAAAATGGCGTGTGCTTCCTCCAGCAGGATGAAGCGGTGAACAGCCACACCAAACTGAGCCACTATTTCAGTGATGTCAGTTTCTATCAGGCCGCGATCCCGACCTATTACGGCGGCATCATGACCTTTGCCTGGGCGACCAACAGCCCGGAATATCGCCAGATTGACAGCAAAACCTTGCAGGCGCGTTTCGACGCCGCAGACATAACTTGCCGTTATTACAATCCGGCGATTCATCACGGCAGCTTTGCCCTGCCGCAATATTTACTGAATGCCCTGTCAGCCGCACGCTGATACAGCATCCATAAGGGGGTGAACTAAATTGCAAAAGCTGAAACTGCATGGCTTCAACAACCTGACCAAAAGCCTGAGTTTTTGTATCTACGATATCTGCTACGCCAAAACCGCAGACGATCGTGATGGCTACATTGCCTACATTGACAAAGAATATAACGCCAACCGTTTGACGGAAATTCTCACCGAAACCTGCTCCATTATCGGTGCCAATATCCTCAACGTGGCGCGACAGGATTACGAACCACAGGGCGCCAGCGTGACGATTTTAGTGAGCGAAGAGCCGATGGACCCGCGTGATGTCGATACCACCGAGCATCCGGGCCCGTTGCCGAATTCCGTGGTCGCGCATCTGGATAAAAGCCATATCTGTGTGCATACCTATCCGGAAAGCCATCCCGAAGGCGGGCTGTGTACCTTCCGCGCTGACATTGAAGTCTCGACCTGTGGCGTGATTTCGCCGCTGAAAGCGCTGAACTATCTGATTCATCAGCTTGAATCCGACATCGTCACCATCGATTACCGTGTCCGGGGTTTCACCCGCGACGTGAACGGTGTTAAACACTACATCGACCATTCCATCAATTCGATTCAGAACTTCATGTCGCAGGATATGAAAGCACTGTACGACATGATGGACGTCAACGTGTATCAGGAAAACATCTTCCATACCAAGATGTTACTGAAAGAGTTCGATCTCAAACATTACTTGTTTAATGCCAAACCGGATGAACTGAGCGCGCAAGAGCGTAAAGAAATCACCGATTTGCTCTACAAGGAAATGCAGGAAATCTATTACGGCCGCAATCTGCCGTCAGTCTGATCAGAGCTGAATAAAGGAAAGGCCGGGCATTTTTGAAATGTCCGGCCTTTCTTTTGTATAGACAAATTCTGATATTGAATATTCCCCCGCCTGAAACTCAATAAGCATTACTTAAGTAAAATATATTTACATGGATGAATACCCGCTATACTCCTTAAGACAAATTAATATCAAAACAGTCATTAAATCTTTATTTAAGCTAAATTTAACGATGAAGGATCTGATATTTAAGCCAAATTACAGAAATAATATACAGATATTAAGTCAAACAAAATTGTTATATAACCAATAATTTAGCTTATGACAGATCAAAAGATCGCTTTTTTACTAAAAGCAGATAAATAACTTTAATTATCCCCCTCCTGACATTAGCATCCCCTTATTGCTTACTAAGCAACCAGCTCCATCCACCCGTAAGTAGAAATAAAACATGAAAATGATTAAATTAAAGACCGTATCCAGCTTGCTGGTCGCGAGTTCTTTATTGGTTTCCGGGGTTTCCCGGGCCGGGGAAAGTTTGTTGAGCAGCAATACCGAAGGGATGCGGCACTATGTGAGTTATGGTGCTGAATATTATAAGTGGGACGAATCCGTCAGTAATATGGACGGTAAATATGTTGCTGAACATGGCCCGCGCCTGCGCGTTAATTTCGGATCCAATAACTATCTCGATACCCAAAGCGGCTTATTAAAAGCCTGGGACATGAGCGTGATGTTCGGGATCGTCCGTTATAAAGGCAGTACGCTGGACGATCAGGCCAACGTGCCGAACGGCTCGCTGAAGGGCAAAACCTATTACACCGGCTACAGCGCGGACATGACCCGTGGCTACCGTTACCGGGCATCCGACAGTGTGTCTTTCGATATGAAAGGCGCTGTCGGCGGCCAGGCGTGGGTGCGAAATATCCGCTCTGACGATGTGTATATTGCCTCACAAAACACCACCCGGCAGTACACCGCCGTTGAAGTGTCTTTGCAGCCTTACGCCAAAGCGTCACTGGGGGCGAACTGGCAAATGACCGCAGATTCACGTCTGAGTCTGGAAGGCGGTGCGCTGTATCCGATTAAAACCTGGACGCACAGCAATCAGGGAGGGGTCTGGCTGGAGCCGAAATCCAGGCTTTCGCCATTTACCAGCCTGACCTGGAATATCAACAAAGATGTTTTTGTGAAAGCCAGTTATGTGCATCAGAAATACGGCAAGTCGGACGAGAAACAGGGTGATCTGAACGGACGCACCGTTGGCTATTATCAGCCCGCGACCACCACTTCCACCGTGGGTCTGGAAGCCGGTTTCTACTTCTGATGATTTCAGACAATAAGCGCCTCTCAAGCGGATTGTTCCGGTGTAAATAACCGGAACAATCGCTTATCTTAAAAGTCTCCTTTTCCAGAGGCTTACCTTTCTTATGGATCGTTTTGCAACACTGTCTGGCGTTCTCGCCATTTTATTGTGGAGCATGAGCGTGGCGCTCACCCGCAGTTTGTCCGAATCTCTGGGGCCTTTTGGTGCGGCCGCCTCTATTTATACTGTCAGCGGAATTTTAGTCTGGATGGTTGGCGGCAAACCGTCACTGCGTGGTGAATCTGCTGCATATCTGATCATCTGCGGTCTGCTGTTTATCTTTTATATGGTGGCATTTTCACTGGCGATCGGTCTGGCGCATACCCGTCAGCAAACGCTGGAACTCGGGCTGGTGAATTATCTCTGGCCCAGTCTGACATTGCTGTTTGCGGTTCCGCTGCTGAAATTACGCGTTCGCTGGTGGATCTGGCCGGGCGCGGTGCTGGCATTTGCGGGAGTGCTGTGGGCAATCAGCGGCGGTCACGGGCTGGATATTCACCAGATGATGCGCAATGTGCGCGGCAACCCGGTGGCCTACGGTCTGGCGCTGGGCGCGGCCGTGTCGTGGGCACTGTATTCCAATCTGGTCCGCGTATTGTGTAAAGGCAAAGGCGTGCTGCCGTTGTTTCTGCTGGCAACCGGCGGCGTATTGTGGGCGCTTTACTTCACGTATTCCTCCAGCCGTATCAGCCTGACATTACCTGCCATTCTCGAATTACTGGCGATGGGCGCGGTGACCGCAGTGTCGTATCAGTGCTGGGATATTGCGATGAAAAAAGGCAATGCGACACTGGTGGCCGCGCTGTCATATTTCACGCCGCTGTCATCGATTCTGATTGCCGGATTGTGGCTGCATACGTTGCCAGGCGCCAGTTTCTGGCCGGGCGTGCTGATGGTGGTCGGCGGTTCGCTGCTGTGCTGGACCGCCTCGCGGGGCAAGTCACTCAGCGGTTAGTCATCACGAAAGAACGGTATTTGGCGAGGACTTGCAGAAAGTCCTCGACGCCGCAAAACGCCAGACTCTCCTCGTCGTAATAACTCATCCCTTCTTCAATCTCATCGCCGTCGAAATCCAGCTGATTGGCACGGATCATCACTTCATCGTCGGCTAACAGCAGCGTGTATTCATGGCCGGCCATCTGCGTCTGCCGTTCGCTGCCCTTCAGATCGCTCAATGCCGCTTCGACGTTATCGAGCACGCTCAGGTCGCCCTTCACTTCTTCATTCAGCCAGTGACCAAGCACTTCATGGCCCATTGAAAAACGCACTTTGACCTCACCGGTGATGTCGCGCAAAAAATCGTAATCCATGGTGCAGTCCTCTGAAAAAATCACAATAAAAAAGGGAGCCGAAGCTCCCTTTCAACACTGGCGCAAATATAACGAGTTAGACTGCGGTTTGGAAGATCACGCCGTCAGCTTTATCGGTATATTCACTCAGCTTGTCGAAGTTCAGATAACGGTAAGTATCCACTGCGGTCTTATCCACTTCCGCCATATAACCCAGATATTCTTCCGGCGTTGGCAGACGGCCCAGCAGTGAGGCGATCGCCGCCAGTTCCGCCGAAGCCAGATAGACGTTAGCGCCGTTGCCCAAACGGTTCGGGAAGTTACGGGTAGAGGTGGAAACGACGGTAGAGCCGTCCGCCACACGCGCCTGGTTACCCATGCACAGTGAACAGCCCGGAATCTCAACACGCGCACCGCTCTTACCAAAGACGCTGTAATAGCCCTCTTCGGTCAGCTGAGCCGCATCCATTTTGGTCGGTGGCGCAACCCACAAGCGGGTTGGCAACGCGCCTTTATGGCTGTCGAGCAGTTTACCCGCCGCACGGAAGTGACCGATGTTGGTCATGCACGAACCGATAAAGACTTCATCGATTTTGCTGTTCTGTACGGAAGACAGCAGACGCGCATCATCCGGATCGTTTGGCGCACAAAGAATTGGCTCTTTGATCTCGGCCAGATCGATTTCGATCACTGCCGCGTATTCAGCATCCGCATCGGCTTCGAGCAGGGTCGGATTCGCCAGCCACTCTTCCATGCCTTTGATACGACGCTCGATGGTACGACGATCGCCGTAACCTTCAGAGATCATCCACTTCAGCAGAACGATGTTAGAGCTGAGGTATTCTTTGATCGGCGCCTGATCCAGTTTGATCGTACAACCTGCCGCTGAACGTTCTGCGGACGCATCCGCCAGTTCAAACGCCTGTTCGACTTTCAGTTCCGGCAAGCCTTCGATTTCCAGAATACGGCCAGAGAAGAGGTTTTTCTTGCCCTTCTTCTCGACGGTCAGATGACCTTCTTTGATCGCGTAGTAAGGGATCGCATGCACCAGGTCACGCAAAGTGATGCCCGGTTGCATTTTGCCTTTGAAACGCACCAGAACGGATTCCGGCATATCAAGAGGCATCACGCCGGTCGCTGCCGCAAAGGCCACCAGACCGGAACCCGCCGGGAACGAAATCCCGATCGGGAAACGGGTATGGGAGTCACCGCCGGTGCCGACAGTGTCCGGCAGCAGCATACGGTTCAGCCAGGAGTGAATGATGCCATCACCAGGGCGCAGTGAAACACCGCCACGGTTCATGATGAAATCAGGCAGCGTATGGTGGGTGGTCACGTCAACCGGCTTAGGATAAGCAGCGGTATGACAGAATGACTGCATCACCAGATCGGCAGAGAAGCCCAGACACGCGAGGTCTTTCAGTTCATCACGGGTCATCGGACCGGTGGTGTCCTGAGAACCCACGGACGTCATTTTGGGTTCGCAATATTCGTTCGGACGAACACCGGCAACGCCACAGGCGCGCCCCACCATTTTCTGCGCCAGCGAGAAACCTTTGTTGCTTGCAGCGACAGGTTTCGCAATGCGGAACACTTCGCTCTGCGGCAATTTCAGGGATTCACGGGCTTTGGTGGTTAAACCACGGCCGATGATCAATGGAATACGGCCGCCTGCGCGCACTTCATCGAGCAGGACATCGGTTTTCAGTTCGAAAGTCGCGAGCACTTCGTCGGTTTCGTGATTCCGCACTTCACCTTTATACGGATAGATGTCGATAACATCGCCCATATTCAGGTTGGACACGTCCACTTCGATCGGTAAGGCACCGGCATCTTCCATGGTGTTGAAGAAGATTGGCGCGATTTTACCGCCGAGTACCACACCGCCGCCGCGTTTGTTTGGCACATGAGGAATGTCATCACCCATGAACCACAGCACGGAGTTAGTGGCCGATTTACGCGAAGAACCGGTACCGACAACGTCACCCACGTAAGCCAGCGGGAAACCTTTTTTGTTCAGTTCTTCGATTTGTTTGATCGGACCGACGCTGCCCGGTTGATCCGGATGAATGCCTTCGCGTTCATTTTTCAGCATTGCCAGCGCATGCAGAGGAATATCTGGACGGGACCAGGCATCCGGAGCTGGTGACAAATCATCGGTATTGGTTTCACCCGTCACTTTAAACACAGTGACGGTGATTTTCTCAGCCAGTTGCGGACGTGACAGATACCATTCGGCATCCGCCCATGACTGGAGGATTTTTTTCGCGTGTTCGTTGCCCGCGTGTGCTTTTTCTTCCACATCGTAGAAGTTATCAAACATCAGCAGCGTGTGAGACAGCGCTTTCGCGGCAATGGGTGCCAGCGTTTCGTTATCCAGTGCATCGATCAGCGGGTGAATGTTATAACCGCCCTGCATGGTGCCCAGCAGTTCAACGGCTTTTTCAGGAGTGACCAACGGAGAGGTAGTTTCGCCTTTGGCGACTGCAGCCAGGAATCCGGCTTTAACATAGGCGGCTTCGTCGACGCCCGGTGGAACACGGTTAATCAGCAGGTCTAACAGAGTGTCTTCTTCGCCTTGTGGCGGATTCTTCAGGGACTCAACCAACGCTGCCATCTGTGAAGCATCAAGTGGCTTAGGGACGATGCCCTCTGCAGCACGCTCGGCTACGTGCTTACGGTATTCTTCTAGCACGACTTTCTCCTCGCTCTCATTGTCATTTATTATGCCTGGCTTCCATCATCAGCCTCGCGTCATGCCTGTAGGGACAGGGGAATTCAAACGGTCTGATGATTCGGGGACACTGCGGGTATGATTGTTTCTTTGTCGGTTTACGACACATCCTGAACCTGAGCACAGTGCCCTTTAGCGCCCGGGCAGCATAGCAGGATTTTGCCCGCTTGTTAATTCGTTCACATAAAAGCAACATTAAATCTTTGCTGAATCGTTGAGCACAGACGGATCGGCTGTTCATCCCAATTCGCCTTCTAGATCATCACAACAACCCTGATCACACAAGGGAATAAACGGCGGGAAATGCAGAAAAAAGACACAAAAAAACCGCCCCAAAGGACAGCCGGTTTGTATCTTCGAAGTGCTGGCAGGTCAGTGCTTCCTGAACAGAAAGTGAGTGAAAAACAATCTTATAACCCCCGGACTCATCTTGGGCTCGCAAAACACAACATTGGCAGGAAATACTTATTGCTCGGGAAAAACGATTTTGCTCTATTTTTGTACATTGAATTATTTGCCCTCATTCCAAAGCAGCCCGCAGTATGATTTTGATGATAAATAGTCTGAAACCGACACTCAGTGCGGACACGCCGGGAGGTCATCGTACATATCTGACTGTTTTATCTGAACAAACCTCACTTCAGGTCGTCTGCAAAGGCGACCTTTCTCAATAATAAATCATCGTAAACGTCGCCGTGCCATTCGCACTCCCGCTGCTGAGTGTTTGCCCGTTGAGATAGTAGCGGGCAAAAAAGGGAATACTCAGGCTTCCTTCGCTGGCCGAAGGGGTGATTGCCCATTGTTGTCCGAGGCTCACAGGCGAGGTATCGCCTTTCAGGATCTGAATTCCCACTCCGGATGCCTGCCCTTCCGCACCATTGCTGATTTTGATCACACCGGCGGCCAGCGAATCGTCAGCAGTGCCATCGATACGGATATTCACATTCGCCCCGGCATCACAATTGAGTTCGATGCTAAATGGGACATCGGGCGTGACGCCGCCAGCGGAGGCACTGGAAAAAAGCCCCGGCCAGACCGTGCCCAGAGAAACATTAATGGTGTTATTCAGCACATCGCAGCTTTCCGTTCTGATATTGATATTGCCTGTGTAGGAGAGCGTGTTGGCTCCCCCGCCCCCGAGGCCGGATTTGCCATACACACCCAGCCCGAAACGGGTCTGACTTTGCGCCAGTGCCGTATCCGAAATGTCATTGGCGGTTTTGACTAACGATAACGTGACAGCTATCTGATAGCTGAGGCTGCTATCCAGGTTACCCAGCGATGTGTTGCGCGTATCGCAGCTTACCCCGCCGCCAACCACACGTTGTCCGCTGGAGTTAGTCAGGGCAATACCGATACCCTCGACACCGGTAGAGTAAACGCCGGGGAAACCCGCGATTTCTGTGCCGTTTCCGTAGTAACAGGCGATGATCGGGTCGCCGGAGAGTTCGTTGCTGCCGTTTGTACCGCAAGTACCGCTGATGCTGAAAGTATGCTGACTTCCGGGAATATCCGCCCCAACAGGCAAAGAGGATGTTACCGCAACCGAACTTAAATCCCAGGACTGCGGCATTACCGGTGCGGTAGAACAGGCTGCCCATAATTTGCCAGAAAACAGAGCCAGACAAACCAGCAGTATCATCATTTTCATAAATACCTCATCGACATACGCTGCTGGCCTGAGAGACCGCCGCTTTTTGCGCACCAGATAATATAAACGGTGCTTCGCACTGTCCCCCTTGCCATGTCACTCTGACCGCGCCCTGATCCGACAAGCCACTGAGATACACCTGCCCCTGGTCGCCGACGATGGCGCGGTTTCGTTCGTCGCCCACCACAAACGCCTCTGCGCCGAAGGGCACAGGCTGCCCGTTATAGGTAAGGTTGAGCAATAATCTGCTACCGGCCCGCGTGGTAAAGGACGCCATAACCACGGCACCGGCAGTGGGAACAACGGAAAGGATGTTGTCGTCAATATCGACGTTTTCGTCCAGTGATGTGGTATCCAGCGCCACACGGGTTCGCTTGTACGGGCTGAGATAATTCACCACCGCGTAGCCGCGCCAGTCGGTATACACGCCGGTATTATTTTGCAATTTCACGCCCGCCGCCCCCGGGGCGCGGACAATGGCAATGGCAGAGAGATCGCTGGCAAGAGGCTGCGCGAAAGTGACACCGAAGGGATGGCCCACAATGGCACCCTGCCATCCGTAATTGACCTGATGAGTGTCCTGATTGTAGTTGTAGCCCCCGCTGAGCTGCGCGGCGCTGCCCAGATAATTCAGGCTGGCGCTACCACTGTTTCCCTGCCCGTGAGTGCCATAACCTTCACTGACGGCATAAGAGAGGTTGTTATCCTCAAGCAGCATGCCGTTGATACCGGTCTGATAAAGCGTCCGCCCGTGACTGGCGCTGTTCACGTTAGCCGTGGCCCAGGCGTTTGACAGCCAGCGACCCAGGGGGATACTGACATTAAAGGCGATCTGTTTATCGCTCTCAGTGCCGTAAGTACGGTTATCCGATACCGATAAGGCGTAATCGATACTGGCAATATTGACGTTGTAACTGATCCCCAGACTGCGCTGATTAATTTGCGACTGTCGGTAGTTTTGCTGATACCACGAAAGCGAAAGCGATCCCCACTGCCCGTTATTAATCATCTGGGTCAGGTTAAGGCGATACTGTTCCCGTGGCTGACCATAGTAATTTCCGTTGCTTTCGTCCTCACGCCAGTTACTGGCATCACTGAAATGATAAAAATCCCCGGCAAAGCGGATCCCTGCCAGCGACAGCGTTGAGCCTGTTGCAGTCACACTTTTGGCATATTGCAGCCGGTATGCCTGACCGCGTTCTGTGTGATTGTCCGTCAGTTCGCTGTTGGCCAGCGTGGTATCAAATGACAAGGATCCCCAATCCCCGACCATACTGCCGATACCGGCATTCGCCGCTTTGTAGTTCTGCGCCAGCTGACTGCCGCCAAACAGCGTCACGCCATAACCCAGACCATAAATCAGTGATCCCTGAAGAAATTCGGGTTCATCACCCCCGGACTGATAGGTGCGGTATTTCCCCAGTGTCAGGGCATATTTCAACCGGCCTTCGCGCTGCATGATCGGGATAGCAGAAAATGCCTGGGTAAAATGTCGCTCTTCGCCATTACTTTCCCTGACCGTTATCTCCAGATCCCCGGAAGCGGAAGTCGGGTATAAGTCGTCGATGCTGAAAGCGCCGGGCGGCACATAGGTCTGGTAGATCACCATGCCGTTTTGCTTAATCGTCACCTGCGCGTTGCTTCGGGCAATACCGCGGATCACGGGGGCGAAGCCGCGTAAGCTGTCAGGCAACATATTGTCATCGGAAGACAACTGCACGCCGCGAAAGGTAAAACTGTCAAAAATATCCGCAGGTGTCGTGCTTTCTCCCGCGATAAATTGCCCTTTGAGCACCGGCACATCGTGCTGGAGAAAGCTGTACGCCGAATCCCAGTCCTGCTGCGATTGCCCGTCAATGTTGCGGCTGTAACGCCAGGTGCTGTAGTTGCGCAGCCGCCAGCCGCCCCAGTTGGCACCACTTCTCAGGCTCAGAAACTGGCTCTGATCACTGCCGCCTGAATTTTGCCAGGTACGGGCACCGCTGAGGTTGTAATTAAGCAGTAAGGCCGGCGTTCCCTCATCCCATAACTCCGGGCTGACCGCGCCCCTTGCCAGCGTGTCGAGCAATCCCTGAGGGATGGTGATCAGGAGTTTCTGGCGGGAAAAGTCAAACTGGCTCACAACACCGGGCATCAGCGCCGTGAAATCCTCAACCGGCTTTTGTACAGGCCAGTCGCGTAATGCCGGAATGCTGCGGGTTCTGAGTCCCAGATTTTGCCATTGTGCCGGAGTAAAAAGCGGGGAGAGTGTCAGATCCCTCAAGGCGATAAACGTCACATCCTGCCGCCCTTTCGGCACATTGTTCACCAGCACATCCACGCGGTAAACACCCGGCGTCTGCCCGCCAGCCCGGGAAAATTGCGATATATCCACCGGCGCGCCCGGATGTTCTATTTCCAGTGCCTGAACGTTAAAACGGTCATCCGCGCGTGTTTCAGATGTTCCCAAAGCGATTCCCGCCAGAAGCCATGACCGCAAAAGGGAAGATGAAAGATGCGTAACGACATGATTTTTATTCATAACATGCCTCAGCGCATCCGGTTTTTTTCCACTGAACTGGTACCGCCATAATCATTGACGACCTGCCAGCTGACCTCGCCAGTGACCGCTCCCTGAGGCCAGGGATAACGGGCTTCCCCAAAGGGCGGAACCATGGTGTTACCTGTCGCCACACGGTTGCTGCCAAGGTTTAACCTGAAAAATGTGAAGTAATAAGGTGTCGGATTGGTCACCCGCAGCGTTGAGTCCTGACGGGAGAACTGCAACTGCCGCCAGGCGTTTTGCGCGGCGGGGGCGAGCAACGCTGCGGGCCGGTAAAAAAGCTTCAGGCGCGTCTTCACCACGATTTGCAATAAACCGGCGGGGGCATTTTCAGGCAAACGGGGGATGGATTTGATATTCAGCCAGAACAGGGATTCGCGATCTTCAGGCAGCACGCCGCCTGTACGGATAATTCGCAGACTGTTATCTTGACCGGCACTCAGCCGAAATAAAGGGGGAGTCACGATAAAAGGCGCAGGAACGGAGGATTTTTGTGTCCCGTCAGGTCCGTTATTATCCACCCATGACTGGATCAGAAAGGGCTCTGACTGTGCACCCTGATTACTGACGGTCAGCGAGGTTTCTTTTTTATTACCCGGATATATCACCCGCGTGGCTTCTGTAATCACACCCGCATAAACCGGAGGCACCGGAAAGAGAATAAATAACATCCCTGATAAAATAATAAAAAGACGCCGCATATATTCCTCTCATATTTCCGTCAATAAAAAAAAGACATCCGCGTCTGAAGCTCTGGCATCCCTGCCAGTTTAAAGAGATTATTTGTTGATTATTATTATTGATAATTAATGGTGAACTGAGAGGTCCCATTTGCTGCGCCTTCGCCTACGGTTGCCCCGGTACTTTTGTAGCGGGCGATAAAGTTCATATCCACCCCTTCGGCGGTCGCATCAATGGGATAAAAACGTGAGGCCGTGTAAAGAGGAATTGGTGTCCCCTGACTATCCGCAATTTCAATGCCTATACCGGTTGCGCCACCGCTAACTTCCAGCAGCTGATTATCCACTGCATCGGCGGTACCATCAAATTTGACGGCCGCAGCGGTGAAGGTTGTCGGGCAGTTGGTGAGTGAAATCGTGAACGAGGTCGGCGAAGAGGTATCACCGGCTGCCGTAAATGAGGTCGCGGCGACAGTGCCTAAATCCACATTAATGGATGCGTTATTTCCGCCATTCACATCACACGTCGTGGCAACAATTTGTCCGATGAAATTAATGGTGCCATCGGCTGCGTGTACAACGGACTGACTGAAACACAAAACCGTACCGAGAAGTAAAATAAAAGGATTACGCTTATTCATGGAATAATACCTGAGATTAAAATTGAATAAATCCCACCAGATTCATTTATCAAAGCTGGCGATATACATTCACTTTAAACAAGCAGGTATATTTGAGGTAATCACATCCCCTCACATTATTTTATCGATAACATTGAGCTGAAGAAAATAAATGAATGAGGATGTAATGAGATAAATGAGAACAGGCACAGTGTATGCCACGGGTGAAAAAAGGCAAAAAAACCGGAAATGAGAAATATTTCCGGTTTCAGACATGGACGACTTATTGCATAGAAACCTGGCGCACAAACTCTTTTCTGAGCTGCATGCTGTATTCCTTGCCGTAAAACTGCGTGGCAATGTCTGGCTGCACCACGTCTGTTTTCACTTGTTTGTTCATCGGCACCGCGCCGAAAGCGACATTCAACGCCCGCTGGGTTTCAGCTTGCGTTAACCAGTTCAGGAACACCGCCGACGCCGCCGGATGTGTGCTGTTTGCGGCAATAGCCGCAATATTGCCCCCTCCCGGCATACCAAAAGCCGGAATATAAAATTTCAGGCGCCCGGTAATCGCCCCGGATTTTTGCAAACCTGCCAGATGATCTTCCCAGGCGGGTACCAGCAATAATTCGCCATCATTCAGACGGGTCAGGCTATCCGCACCCGATGCGGTCTGGGTGATTTTTTCTTTATTACCGACGAACCATTCCCAACCCTTTTTCCAGTTTTTAATAATGTCAGGATCGACTTGCGTGGCATCGGCATCAAATGTGCCTGAGGAGAGGGTGACCACGCGCTGAATAAAGGCTTCGCCTGCCCCGCCGTTATTCGGATCGTTGTAACCAAACTTCTTCGGATTCGCATCGATAAAGTGTTGTAAATCATCGAGTGATTGCGGCAAAGGTTGATTGCCCATCTGTTGCGGATCGTAGGCCATACCGGTTTGGTTGCCCCAAAAGGCAACCGCATATCCTTCGGTATTCACGCTTTGCAACTGATGCACCGCATCCCCGTAACCCGGCAGCCAGTCTACCTGCGCCAGGGCATTTGCTTTACGGATGATCGGTAATTGCGCCACAGACAAGGCCACCACGTCCATTTTGCCTTTCTCGCGGCGAGCTTCCGCCAGCAGTTTATTCATGTTGCCATCAATCGACCCTTCCGGAATACGCACTTTAATTCCGTACTGTTTCTCAAAATCAGCAACGAAACTGCGCCATTGCGGTTGTAAATACCAGACGTTGAAGGTGACTGAGCCTTCTTTTTTGGCCTGTGCGACGACAAGATCCCAATCTTGTTGCGCCAGTGGCGTGGCGGTCGCTGCCCCGCTCAATAACATGCCACTGAGAAATAAAACCGTGCCTGTTTTCATGTTGAATGACTCCCTTATCAAGGATCACGCCTTGCCGGTTGACTGTGACAGATAATTCCCTTTCAACAGCTTCTCAATAATGACCATCAGGACTACGTTCGGGATCACCAGGATCATTGAGACTACCGCCGCATCCGGGCGCACAAAGGAATAGCCGAGAAAAGAATAAAGAATGGTCGGCACGGTAATAAAATCTGGCGCGCCCAGGACGTATGAAATGCTGAACTCTTCTAAACTGCGCACCAGACAAAAAATCAACGCGGCCAGGAAACTGGGCTTGAGCATCGGTAAAAAAGCATTGCAGAACGTTCCCCAATGGCTGGCACCGAGATCGCGACTGGCATCAATTAAATCCTGCGGCACCGCTTTAAACCCTGCGGACATAATGCGAATCGAGTAAGGCAGTGTCAGCACAGTGTGCCCTAACACGATGCTGATAAACGGGTTGCTGATATTCAGATTCATCAGCATGGCGCTGAAGAAAATCCCGATGATCATACCTGGCATGACCAGTGGGATCAGCGTGAGCATTTCCGCAACGGCTTTGCCCCGAAAAGTCATGCGCCCAAACGCATAAGCGGTGGGTAACGACAGCAGTAAACTCAGCATCGCCACGGCGGGCGCAATGGTGTAGCTGTTAAAGAGGGCTTCTGACAGCGAAGTTTGCTGCCACACCTGTATCCAGCGGTTAATCGACAACACTTGCGGGAATAAGTCCGGGTAGCTCCACGGGTGTTGCGGGTCAACCAGCGACCATAAGATAGCCATTGAAAATGGCAGTCCAAGCCAGACCAGATTGACCAGAATAAAGAACAACAGTGAAATCGTGACGATCAGGCGTCCATTCGCCGTGCGGTTCATTTGACCTCTCCTTTGCGGGTGGCGAGCGGTGTCAGGAGGATGGCGATAAGCAAGGTACCCAATGCTGCCGTCAGCATGATAATCACGGCAATAACCGCAGAGTTATTCCATTCGCCGTATTCCATGGCCGTGGCCTGCATCAGGCGAGCCAGCGAGTAGGTATTGCGCGGACCAGCGACGGAGAAGAAGGCAAAGTCGCCCAGCGCACCGATAAAAATAAGGATCAGGGACACTTGCACTGCGGGTAACGTCAGGGGAAAGATAACGTCCCGAAAACAGCGCCAGCGGCTGGCACCCAGGTTACTCGCCGCGTCCAGTACATCGGTACGGATTGCGTTAACTGAGCCACCGACCAGAATCAGCGCGAACGGCAGATTCTTCCAGATTTGTAAGATAACGACGCCCCAGCCAAAGTCATCGTTCTGCATACGCAGCGGTTGATCAATAACGCCCAGCGCCAGCAATAGCTCATTGATCACGCCGTGATAAGCAATAATATTGATGAACAGAAATGCCGCCACGAGGCCGGGAATAAACATCGGCGCACGCAAAACAGCAACGATACCTTCTTTCGCCACCAGCGGCTGACGGAGCCACAACGCCAGCGGGTAAGAGAGCAGCACCGCACCGAAAGCCCCCAATATTGAGACTTTAACCGAATAGATCAGCGCGCTGTGCAGCACCGGATCTTGTAATACGTTTTGCCAGTATTCGAGCGAAAACTGGCTGTCGCCGGAAAGATTGAAATAGCCGATGCTTTGTACCAGCACCACGTAAAAGGTCGATCCCATCAGCAACACAATGGTGCCTAGTCCACTGATCATCAGCAGCCAGGCGGTCAGCTCATTACGCCATTTCATCGTGCCCCTCCACTACTGGCTCGAGGAAGTGAATCGCATCCTCGGGTAAACGGAAGCAAACCCGCGCCCCGCTTTCGGCCTGCGGTTTTTTGACCAGTTGCAGACGTACCGACAATTTACCGTCATCGTTATCGCCCCATGCTTCGGTCAGGTTGCCCATAAACGCCATTTTGCGCAGCGTGAGGAAGAAATGGTTATCGCCGGTTTGTGGTTGCGGCACAAAGCGCGCATCTTCAGGCCGCCAGCAGATATAGCAATGCTCAGCGAGCGGAGGACGCGGAGAACGTACGTAAAACTCACCTAACTGGCAACGAACCCGATAAAAACCAGGCTGTTCCGCAGGAGTGATGTGGGCGATATCGATATTGGCTGCACCAATAAAATCAGCGACGAAACGGTTAGCAGGACGGTAATAAATCTCTTCTGGCGGCCCAATTTGCTCCACGTTGCCCGCATTGAGCACCACGATCTTATCGGACATGGTCAACGCTTCGGCCTGATCATGGGTGACATAAATGGACGTGAGTTGATATTGCCGCTGTAACTCTTTGATTTCAAAACGCACACTTTCACGCAGTTTCGCATCCAGATTGGACAGCGGCTCGTCAAACAACACCACATCCGGGCGCGTAACCATCGCTCTGGCCAGTGCCACGCGTTGCTGCTGCCCGCCAGAAAGTTGCACCGGCATTTTCAGGTGCTGATCCTGCAAGCCAACCTGCTTCAACGCCTCCGCCAGCCGCAGTTGCTGCTCGGCAAGAGGTAAGCGTTTTTGCTTCAAACCAAAACAGATGTTATGCGCCACATTCAGGTGCGGAAACAGCGCGTACGACTGAAAACACATTGCGGTGTTGCGCTTTTCCGGCGGCAAATTATTAACGGATTGCCCGTTAATCAGAATGCGTCCGCTGTCTGGCTGATGAAACCCGCCGATCATTTTGAGCAGCGTGGTTTTGCCACAGCCGCTCGGGCCAAGCAGGGTGACAAATTCACCTTCCTCGGCGGTGAAGGAGATCTCGCGGGCGGCGTAAAACGCGCCAAATTGCTTTGTAACCTGTTCCAGTGAAAGCGTCGACATAGTGTACAAATCCTGTGTTAATACTCCGGCAATTAAATTTACACACTAAATATAAAATTTATGTGACAAAGATCCTCAAAATCAAAACCAAGCCATAAAAACACAAAAACTAATTATTTATCATAATGTTGAATAATAAAAATAATCACTATAATTATTTTATTCCCATAATTAAATTTAAAGAGTAAATTTAATGGCCATATGTTCACACCATAAAAGGAACAGGCAATGGCGTTTAACTTTCATCAGGCCGCACAAGGCATCGTGCTGGCAAACAGTCACCGCGGCTACTCCAGCCGTTATCCGGAAAACACTCTGCCCGCGTTTATCGGGGCAAAAGAGGCAGGGACTCATTGCATTGAGTTAGATATTCATCTGACCGCAGATAATCATCTGGTGGTCACACACGATCACCGCATTGATCGCGTGTCGACCGGCACAGGTTTTGTCGAGCAAATGACGCTCGCGCAGTTACGGCAATTTGATTTCGGCGTTAAATACCATGCGCAATTTGCGGGCACGCCGATCCCTTTATTGCAGGATATTCTGCGTTGGGCGGTAGAGAATGGCATGGGCCTGATCGTGGAAGTGAAGCAACGTCGTCGACATGACGAATTTGTGTATCATCTGGTTGCCTTGTTGCAGTCAATGCCAGAGGCGCTGTCACATATTCAGTTGCTGGGGTTTAATCATGTGTTGATTAACCGCGTCAAAGCCCTGATCCCAGATTTAGCATTGCAGGTCGTGACGCTGGAGCGTTACAACAATCAACTGGCCGCCGTGCAGCATTCCCATGCCAGTTGCGTCTGTTTTGAATATGAGTTCGCCCATGTTGACGATCTTCGGGCCTATAAACAGGCGGGACTGGGGGTACGCATGTACCTGCATGAAGTGAAAAATGGCATGACGCCACTGGAGCAGTACCAGCACAAATTCGGGTATGATAGTCGCCCCGAGATCATGGGCTGGCTGCGTGAAGGTCTGATCGATATGCTCAGCCATGATGATCTTCCGTACCTGCAGGCGCTGATAGAAGAAGCGGGACTGCGCTGGGCCTGATAACAAAAACGATAGCCATATTATGAATGTAAAACCTGACCGTCTGGAACTGCGTCCTACCCAACGTTTGCTGCTGGAGCTGATTCGTCGCCATGCACCGGTGACACGCGCCGAACTGGCGCGCTATTCAAATCTCACTGCAGGGGCAATCACCCAACAATGCCGGGAGCTTTTATTTTCGGGTCTGGTTATCGAAGGCGAACGCAATATGGGGCAGCGCGGACAACCGTCGCTGCCCCTGCGGCTCAATCCTGGCGGCGCGTGTGCGGTCGGGCTGGCTTTCAGCCCTGGCTTTATCGACATGACGCTGGTCGATCTCAGTGGCCGCAAACTGTTCAGTATTTCTGAGCCTCATCAGGAAAATCAGCCGCTTGCCACCACACTAAAACAGATTAAAAACCTGGTGGAGCAGACGTTAAAAAAACGCCAGCTTAAACATGCGCGCATCCTCGGCATGGGGTATGCCGTGCCGGGTTTTCTCAAGCCCGATGGCAAAAAGCGTCACTGTGTGGCCTGGCTTTCAAGCTGGCGCGATGTCGACCTGCAACAGGCGTTTGAGGACAATTTGCCCTGGCCGACATGGGTTGAAAACAACGCCAATGCCTCGGCGATTGGCGAGCTGTATTCAGGTACGTGGAATTCCTATCGTGACATAACCTTTATCGATCTCGGCTACGGGATCGGTGCCGGG
The DNA here is from genome assembly GCF_011684115.1 of Rahnella aceris. Taxonomy (NCBI): domain Bacteria; kingdom Pseudomonadati; phylum Pseudomonadota; class Gammaproteobacteria; order Enterobacterales; family Yersiniaceae; genus Rahnella; species Rahnella aceris. The sequence goes on from NZ_JAADJV010000002.1 coordinate 208,144, forward strand.
ATTATCGCCGATGGCAAACTCCTGCGCGGCGGGTTTCTGAATGCCGGTGAAGTCGGTATGGCATTTCCCGGCGATAAACCGCGTCCATCCTATAAAGATCTGGTCGCGACGCTCACACAAGCAGGGTTAAGCGAAGCGCAACTACCGGCACTCACCGCAGAACAGCATCCCTTGCTGGAAGTCTGGTTTTCACGCTGTTGCGATCAGGTCGAGCAGAGCATCATGGGATGTCTGCAATGGCTGGATCCACAGTTGATTATTTTAGGGGGTGCCATGCCGAAAACCATCACTGAAAGGCTGACTGAGGTTTTAACGCAAAGGCTCGATGCCAGGCTTGATCCAGACCGCCCGAAAGTCCGGCTGGCGAACTCCCCGATGGGTGCCGAAAGCGCCTCGTGGGGCGCGGCGATGATCCCGTTGTATCAGGTGATTAATCAGGCATAGCGCACTATGCCTGACGACCGCGTGTTATATTGCTGTGCCGAATGACCAGTAATAAGGATCCGATAGCGTTGACGGTTTATCGACGTAGACATAGCCATAGGAATAGGCGTAATACAGTTTGCCCGAGTATGCCCAACCCAGGCTCATATGATGGGCATCAATTAGCGAAAACCAATCCTCACTGCCGCTTTTAGGTTGCATCTCCCACAATGTATTCTCCGAGGTGCAATCCTTTTTCCAGCCAACATAATCCCACGAATGGTTGCTCAACGCTGAGCGCAAGCATTGCTCCTTATTATATGCGGGTGAAATACGTACCCGTCCATCGGGTTGTCGTTTAACTGACATCCATGCGTAATAGCCGGCTCGCATCACCGCAATAGGTGGGTCGGGACGATAGGTCCATGCATAGGAATCATTGTTATTATAGAGAGCATAAGCATCTTTCTCGGAAGCCAGACTCTTGCCTTCCATGACTGCACTACCCAATTGCCAGGACAAAATCGATTGCATATAAAAAGAAGGTGTCCAGACATGTGGCGTTAATTTTCTATCAAGCACTCCAGTGCCAGAAAAATAAGTATTAATTGAATCCGTGTCGTCAGCCGTAATGACATTTGCGCCGATATCCCGCAGCCAGCCGAGGTTCATGCGATAATCATTTTTTTCTGCCGCTATTGTTGACGGACTGAGCTTATCCAGCACGCGGTAACAGCATGATGAGTCGTTATTATAAAATGCTTCTCTGACCGAGATATCCTGCGGGATATTTTTGTCATAGACCGTTTCGGTGTAGAAATTTAAATTTTTCCATAACATGTAATCTGGTACGGGTGAGAATATCTCCAGCGCTTTCCCTGCCCCTTTAATTACCGCCACCATTTCAGCCACCGTACCACTCACCGTATTTGATAACTGGAAATTGGCTGGCGCGTCATAGCTGCCCTGTTCATTTTGTTTGGTGCTCACTTCCTCAAAATCGGCGGAATCTTTAATTAACACAGAGACCATCGGGGCCAGTGTCGCTGGCGCGTTTGCCCATGCGCGAACGGCACAAACCGCCTTGCTATCGGAGATCCCGGCGGGACAGGCAAAGGTGGTGTCAGGCAAGTCATTTATTTTACTGGCATCATTAGGTGTAATCACCGGATCGATCATGATGGTGACCCCCGCCGGGATACCGGCGTTAATCAGTGCATTATTCCAAAGGTCTGGCGAGGGATATTCCGCCATATTCACTTTCATAATGATCCGCTGTAACAGGTTGCTGCCCGAATACGTAACCGATTTATTATACAGGGCCAGTGCAGTGGGCATGATGACGGAAGATGACTTGGTTTCGAGATAAATGAGTGACTGGCCATTATAGGCAATGTAATCATCTATCAGTTGATTGACCGTCGGTACCGTATACGTTGTCGGTTGTCGCGTGGCAACATTGACGAGGTACTTTTGCTGCAATTCTGCCAGTGTCAAACTACTCAGCGCCACATTCGGCCCGGAGTTCGCGATAGGATCATAAGTTGGCTCAAGCATCTTACCGATGTTGAGATCATGAAACACAACCAGTTCACCGTCTGACGTCGCGCGGACGTCCGTTTCCACGTTAGCGCGGCAACGATCATAGGACAGATGAAAAGCACCGAGGCTGTTTTCTGGCTGCGTGTCATTAAAATCCTCTCGATGCTGGGCCGTGACTATTTGGTTATTCTTCGCAAGGTTGTTTTGTAATTCATTCAACAATGTCGCCGACGTTGGACATTCCGTGGCATTCTTCCTTAATTCAGCGACAAACTGCACCGTTTCAACCGTTGCCTTCCCTTGCGCATCATCACCATCCGTACCGGAAAGTTTGAAATTGCCGTGTTCCTGTATCGGGATATTTTGAATCGCGATGGTATCTTCCCGCGGCTGGTAATCTGAATTCATAAAGAAAGCCAGGTCAAAATAATAAGGCTCATCACTTTTCAAACACGATTTTTCATCGTCATCGCCAACATCATAGAGAAACGTCCAGTCTTTACTCGGGGGAACATAGCCCCCCATTTCCGGGCATTTTTTGCTATACATTTTTACCGCATAAAATATGCCGGGAATAGACGTGCCATAAAGTTGCACGTTTTTACCATTTATGGCGGTAAAAATATCTAATGACCCCTGATATCCGGCAACACTGCCTGAAAAAGCTTGCCCATCCTGACCTGCATTACAGGTTGAATGAATCTCGGTTGAAGGAATATATTGCGTACTGGTTTGCGTGGTGAGTTGCTTAAAACCATTGGCAGGCGGCGCTTCATCAGTAATTACAATCGTATCGCTGTAGGTGATATTTACGTTTGATTGTGAGGTAAACATACATTCGGTTGCGGCCTTAGCCGACGGACATAATGACAATAAACATAATACGCTGAGCGTAGTCCTTAACTTAACGTCCATTGTTGCTCCATTTATATATCTAATGTAATTAAAACAATTAACCCCCTCCGTTTTAACATTGAATTTAAAATAAAATGCTACCAAGCTCACGAATAAAGCAATCAGACACCAAATATTAAACAATCAACGCATTAAACATATTCAATTTATATTTATCATTAACAACCTATTTGATATATAAATAACTAGCACCTAATATCAGGCAAAAAAAAACGCCTCCGGAGAGGCGTTTATCAGCAAAGGAGAAAATTACTTTTTCTTCGCTTTCGGGTTTGGCAGGTCGGTAATGCTGCCTTCGTAGATTTCTGCTGCCAGACCCACGGACTCGTGCAGAGTCGGGTGAGCATGGATGGTCAGCGCGATATCTTCTGCATCACAACCCATTTCGATCGCCAGACCGATTTCGCCCAGCAGCTCGCCGCCGTTGGTGCCGACAATCGCACCACCGATAACACGGTGAGATTCTTTGTCGAAGATCAGTTTGGTCATGCCGTCTGCGCAGTCGGAAGCGATAGCACGGCCGGAAGCTGCCCACGGGAAGGTGGCGGTTTCGTAGCTGATGCCTTTTTCTTTCGCTTCTTTCTCAGTCAGACCCACCCAGGCAACTTCTGGCTCAGTGTAGGCAATGGATGGAATGACTTTCGGATCGAAGTAGTGTTTCTTGCCGGAGATAACTTCGGCAGCTACGTGGCCTTCGTGAACACCTTTGTGCGCCAGCATTGGCTGACCGACGATGTCGCCGATAGCAAAGATGTGTGGCACGTTGGTGCGCATTTGTTTGTCGACGTGGATGAAACCACGGTCGTCCACTTCAATGCCTGCAGCGCCCGCTTCCAGCAGTTTACCGTTAGGCACACGGCCGATAGCCACCAGCACGGCGTCATAACGCTGTGGTTCAGCAGGGGCTTTTTTGCCTTCCATCGTGACGTAGATGCCATCTTCTTTGGCTTCTACGGCTGTCACTTTGGTTTCCAGCATCAGATTGAATTGCTTGCTGATTTTCTTGGTGAAGACTTTCACCACGTCTTTATCAGCCGCAGGGATCACCTGATCAAACATTTCTACCACGTCAATCTGAGAACCCAGCGCGTGATAAACGGTGCCCATTTCCAGACCGATAATGCCGCCGCCCATGACCAGCAGACGCTCAGGGACGCTTTTCAGCTCCAGTGCATCAGTAGAATCCCAGACACGCGGGTCATCATGTGGAATGAATGGCAGTTTGATTGGACGGGAACCCGCCGCAATGATCGCATTGTCGAAAGTGATGGTCGTCGGACCATTTTCGCCTTCAACAACCAGAGTATTCGCGCCAGTAAATTTGCCCAAGCCGTTAACGACTTTGACTTTACGGCCTTTCGCCATACCGGACAGACCGCCGGTCAGCTGGTTGATGACTTTTTCTTTCCAGACGCGGACTTTATCGATGTCCGTTTTCGGCTCACCGAAAACAATACCGTGTTCAGCCAGTGCTTTTGCCTCAGAGATCACTTTCGCGACGTGCAGCAGAGCTTTAGAAGGGATACAGCCAACGTTCAGACACACGCCGCCAAGCGTGGAATAACGTTCAACCAGAACAGTTTCAAGACCTAAATCAGCGCAACGGAAAGCAGCAGAATAGCCCGCAGGACCCGCCCCAAGTACCACGACCTGAGTTTTAATTTCAGTACTCATCATGACCTCTTAATTTATGTCCGGCGGGTCTGACGTCATTTTATATCGTAACGCCCATCATCCACCGGGTCGTTCTATCCGCCCGCAGTTTACAAAATTGTTAACAAATTTGAAACAACAAACGGCATCCGATTTGTGCTTTGCCCTGGAAAATCTCAAACAGCATGAAGAGATTATCAGAAAAAAGCCGGCCGTCTGGCCGGCTTTTCACTTACATCACCAGGCGGCGAATGTCTGACAACACGTTGTTGATGATGGTGATGAAGCGCGCACCATCGGCACCGTCAATGACACGGTGGTCGAAGGAGAGCGACATTGGCATCATCAGACGCGGTGTGAACTCTTTGCCGTTCCAGACTGGCTCAATGGCAGACTTGGAAACACCGAGGATAGCCACTTCCGGCGCATTAACGATTGGCGCGAAGTGGGTCGTCCCGATACCCCCGAGGCTGGAGATAGTGAAGCAACCGCCCTGCATTTCGCCAGCAGTCAGCTTACCGTCACGGGCTTTCTTGGAGATAGCCATCAGCTCACGGGACAACTCGGCGATGCCTTTCTTGTTCACATCTTTGAAGACCGGAACAACCAGACCGTTTGGCGTATCAACCGCCACACCGATGTTGATGTATTTTTTCAGCGTCAGTTTCTGACCATCTTCGGACAGGGAACTGTTGAAGCGTGGCATCTGCTCAAGGGCAGCGGCAACGGCTTTCATGATGAAGACCACCGGAGTGAATTTCACGTCCAGTTTGCGTTTAGCGGCTTCATCGTTCTGCTGTTTACGGAACGCTTCCAGCTCAGTGATATCAGTTTTGTCGAAGTGCGTAACGTGCGGGATCATCACCCAGTTACGGCTCAGGTTCGCACCAGAGATTTTCTGGATACGGCCCAGTTCAACTTCTTCAATCTCACCGAACTTGCTGAAGTCCACTTTCGGCCAAGGCAGCATGCCCGGCAGACCGCCACCCGTTGCAGCAGCCGGCGCGGCTTCAGCACGTTTGACCGCGTCTTTCACGTAAGTCTGTACGTCTTCACGCAGGATGCGACCTTTACGGCCAGTGCCTTTGACTTTCGCCAGGTTAACGCCGAATTCACGGGCCAGACGGCGGATAACCGGCGTGGCGTGAACGTAAGCATCGTTCTCTGCGAATTCGCCTTTGCTTTCTGCTTTAACAGCAGGAGCAGCGGCTTTTTGTTCCTGTTTCGCCGGGGCAGCCGCTTCTTCTTTCTTAGCCGCCGGAGCAGCAGGCGCAGCGCCTTCTACTTCGAAGACCATGATCAGAGAGCCGGTGCTGACTTTGTCGCCCGCAGCAATTTTGATTTCTTTCACGGTACCCGCGAACGGAGCCGGGACTTCCATTGAGGCTTTGTCGCCTTCAACGGTAATCAGTGACTGTTCTGCACTGATTTTGTCGCCCACTTTCACCATGATTTCAGTGACTTCAACTTCGTCGCCACCGATATCAGGCACGTTCACTTCTTTGCTGCCGGACTGAGCCGGTGCAGCAGGTGCCGCGTCTGATTGGGTTTCTGCTGCTGCGGCCGGTGCGGCTGCACCAGAACCTGCCACTTCGAAGACCATGATCAGGGAACCGGTGCTGACTTTGTCGCCCGCAGCGATTTTGATTTCTTTCACTTTGCCCGCGAACGGCGCAGGGACTTCCATAGAGGCTTTGTCGCCTTCTACGGTGATCAGCGATTGTTCCGCTTCTACTGTATCGCCCACTTTCACCATGATTTCAGTGACTTCAACTTCGTCGCCACCGATATCAGGTACGTTCACTTCTTTGCTTTCGCTGGAAGCAGGTGCGGCAGCAGCAGCAGGTTTCTCTTCTGCTTTGGCTTCCTGTTTCGCAGGTGCTGCATCAGCAGCACCGTCAGCGGCGTCAAAGATCATGATCAGTTTGCCGGTTTCGACGGTATCGCCGACCGCAACTTTAATTTCTTTGACCACGCCAGCTTGTGGAGAAGGCACTTCCATAGAAGCTTTATCGCCTTCAACGGTGATCAGCGATTGTTCTGCTTCAACTTTATCGCCCACCTTCACCATAATTTCGGTGACTTCCACTGCATCTGCACCGATGTCCGGTACGTTAATTTCAATAGCCATCTGTCTTTACCTCTTATGCCAGACGCGGGTTAACTTTTTCTGGATTGATATCGAATTTCTTAATGGCTTCAGCCACTACAGACGTTTCGATTTCGCCGCGTTTAGCCAATTCACCCAGCGCAGCAACCACAACGTAAGACGCATCCACTTCGAAGTGGTGACGCAGGTTTTCGCGGCTGTCTGAACGACCGAAGCCATCCGTACCCAGAACGCGATAATCGCTGGCCGGAACGTATGTACGAACCTGTTCAGCAAACAGTTTCATGTAGTCAGTAGACGCCACCGCTGGCGCGTCGCTCATCACCTGGGCGATGTACGGAACGCGTGGGGTTTCAGTCGGGTGCAGCATGTTCCAGCGCTCACAGTCCTGACCATCGCGGGCCAGTTCAGTGAAGGAGGTCACGCTGTAAACGTCAGAACCTACGCCGTAGTCTTTGGACAAGATCTCTGCCGCTTCACGTACGTGACGCAGGATGGAACCGGAGCCCAGCAACTGCACTTTCCCTTTGCTGCCTTCCAGCGTATCCAGCTTGTAGATACCCTTACGGATGCCTTCTTCCGCACCTTCCGGCATGGCTGGCATGTGGTAGTTTTCGTTCAGCGTGGTGATGTAGTAATAAATGTTTTCCTGCGCTTCACCGTACATACGCACCAGACCGTCATGCATGATGACAGCCACTTCGTAGGCGTAAGACGGGTCGTAAGAAATACAGTTAGGGATAGTCAGAGACTGAATATGGCTGTGACCATCTTCGTGCTGCAGACCTTCGCCGTTCAGGGTAGTACGACCTGACGTACCACCGATCAGGAAGCCACGCGCCTGTTGGTCACCCGCTGCCCAGCACAGGTCGCCGATACGCTGGAAACCGAACATGGAGTAGTAGATGTAGAACGGGATCATTGGCAGATCGTTGGTGCTGTAAGACGTTGCTGCGGCCAGCCATGAAGATGCGGCACCCAGTTCGTTGATACCTTCCTGCAGGATCTGACCTTTCTCGTCTTCTTTATAGTAAGCAACCTGCTCACGGTCCTGCGGGGTGTACTGCTGGCCGTTCGGGCTGTAAATACCAATCTGACGGAACAGACCTTCCATACCGAATGTACGCGCTTCATCGGCGATGATCGGCACCAGACGGTCTTTAATGGAGTCGTTTTTCAGCATCACGTTCAGTGCACGGACGAAAGCGATAGTGGTAGAGATCTCTTTCTTCTGCTCTTCCAGCAGTTGTGAGAAGTCTTCCAGTTTCGGCATTTCCAGCTTCTGCGTGAAGTTTGGCAGACGGGTCGGCAGGTAGCCTTTCAGCGCAGCGCGACGCTCATGCAGGTATTTGTATTCTGCAGAGTCTTTTTCCAGCGTGATGTACGGCAGTTTTTCCAGATTTTCATCGGTTACTGGCACGCTAAAACGATCACGGATATAGCGCACGCCATCCATGTTCATTTTCTTCACCTGGTGAGCAATGTTTTTACCTTCGGCAGCGTCGCCCATGCCATAACCTTTAATGGTATGCGCAAGGATAACGGTCGGCTGACCTTTGGTGTTCTGTGCTTTGTTCAGTGCAGCGAAGACTTTCTTCGGATCATGGCCGCCACGGTTCAGCGCCCAGATTTCGTCGTCGGTCATATCTTTGACCAGAGCGGCGGTTTCAGGGTATTTGCCGAAGAAGTGGTCACGAACGTATTTACCGTCGCGGGACTTGAAGGTCTGGTAGTCGCCATCCACGGTTTCGTTCATCAGCTGGATCAGTTTACCGCTGGTGTCTTTACGCAGCAGTTCATCCCAGCGGTTGCCCCAGATCACTTTGATCACGTTCCAGCCAGCGCCTGCAAAGATGCCGTCGAGTTCGTTGATGATTTTGCCGTTACCGGTTACCGGGCCATCAAGACGCTGCAGGTTACAGTTGATGATGAAGCACAGGTTATCCAGTTTCTCACGGGTCGCGATGGTGATCGCCCCTTTGGATTCTGGTTCGTCCATTTCACCGTCGCCCAGGAATGCGTAAACGCGCTGTGCGGAGGTGTCTTTCAGACCACGGTGTTCCAGATATTTCAGGAACTTAGCCTGATAGATGGCACCGATCGGGCCCAGACCCATGGATACGGTCGGGAACTGCCAGAACTCAGGCATCAGTTTAGGGTGCGGATAAGACGACAGACCTTTGCCGTGAACTTCCTGACGGAAATTGTTCATCTGGTCTTCAGTCAGACGGCCTTCAAGGAAAGCACGCGCGTACACGCCCGGAGAGATGTGGCCCTGGAAGTACACCAGATCGCCGCCGTCTTTTTCGTTGCGCGCACGGAAGAAGTGGTTGAAGCACACTTCGTACACGGTCGCAGAAGACTGGAAGGAAGCCATGTGGCCGCCGAGTTCCAGGTCTTTCTTGGACGCACGCAGAACGGTCATGATGGCGTTCCAGCGGATAGCAGTACGAATGTTACGTTCCAGCTCCAGGTTACCCGGGTATTCAGGTTCGTCTTCAACAGCGATGGTATTGACGTAGTTACGGCTGGCTGCGCCAGCAGCGACGCTTACGCCGCCCTTGCGCGCTTCACTGAGAACCTGATCGATCAGGAACTGTGCACGCTCAACACCTTCTTCACGGATGACCGATTCGATCGCTTGTAGCCAGTCGCGAGTTTCGATCGGATCCACGTCATTATTTACACGTTCTGACATGGTGCTTTTCCTTATCTGTCTCTAATACGTTGGTTTATCTGGAGCCTGTCTTCCTGCGCTCTTTCTAAAACGCGCTTCGCCGCTAAGAGAACGCACGAAGACAGGCCCGTCATGTAGTTGCCGTGAGCCCTCAAATGAAGGCTCTAAAAATTAACCCTGATGGTTAACTTTCATCTTTTCGTTGCTGGAGCCGTCGTAAAGACCGATCCCGCCGGGTGTGTTCCCTGCTGAGATCCAGCAAAACTTCTTCAATGAACGCCAGGTGACGGTGAGATGCGGCACGCGCTATTTCTGGTTCCCGTGCAACAATCGCCTCGAAAATACTGGCGCGGTGGTTGCTTACCGTCGCCAGCATTTCCCGACGTGAGTAAAGCAATTCAAAGTTCTGTCGAACGTTCTTCTCGAGCATCGGCCCCATACAGCGAACCAGATGCAGCAGCACCACATTATGGGCTGCTTCTGTTACAGCGACCTGATACTGCATAACCGCGTCGGCTTCTGCATCCAGATCTCCGCTGTCCTGTGCGGTCTGAATGACCACGTGACAATCGCGAATGCGCTGCAGATCTTCCTCTGTGCCACGAAGCGCCGCGTAATACGCAGCGATACCTTCAAGGGCGTGTCGTGTTTCAAGGAGATCGAATTGTGATTCAGGATGGTCGGCCAGTAACTCAGCCAGCGGATCACTCACGCTTTGCCACAGGTTACTTTGTACGAAAGTACCACCACCCTGACGGCGCAGGAGTAGCCCCTTCCCTTCCAGGCTTTGGATTGCCTCTCTGAGAGAAGGTCGCGATACATCAAACTGTTTGGCAAGTTCGCGCTCTGGCGGAAGCTTTTCCCCGGGTCTCAAGGTGCCTTCGAGGATCAGAAACTCAAGTTGCTGCTCGATCACATCGGATAACTTAGGCTGTCGGATTTTGCTGTAAGCCATATATGTGCGGTTCTCTGCGAGTAGCGACTCTGTTAAGTTGCCGGAGTCAATTGGTAATACCAATTTAAAAAACGTGGCCGTAAAGTAACAAAGTATTCACCTTGTGTCCATATGGCTACCCAGTAAATGCGTCGACCCCGCACATTTTAACAAATTTTTATCATTTATCTTTTTTACCCGGCCTCAGATCACATTTTATGGATCCTGAACAAATTTACAGTCAATTTGGCTATTTGTTATGCAGATGATGCATAAACCCCGTGCAAACTTTTCCGCATAACATTATTCTTGCCCGAACGGTAGATGATCCTGATTTTTAGGCACAATCCAGCCGTAAATAATTAGATACAAAAAGTGTAATTATCGCCTTACATTCTCTCTAACACACAGAATGTTATGGGTTTTGCCCCAATGACAGAGGACAGGTAAATGGTTGATCAACAACAAGGCGATGAGCTGAAGCGCGGTCTCAAAAACCGGCATATCCAGTTGATTGCATTAGGTGGGGCCGTCGGTACAGGGCTGTTTCTGGGCAGTGCTTCCGTCATTCAGTCCGCAGGGCCGGGGATTATTCTCGGTTATGCCATTGCGGGTTTTATCGCATTCTTAATTATGCGTCAGTTGGGTGAAATGGTGGTTGAAGAACCGGTTGCCGGTTCATTCAGTCATTTTGCCTATAAATACTGGGGCGGATTTGCGGGTTTTGCTTCCGGCTGGAATTACTGGGTGCTGTACGTTCTGGTCGCGATGGCCGAACTGACTGCCGTCGGTAAATATATTCAATTCTGGTGGCCGGAAATCCCGACATGGGCTTCTGCTGCGGTTTTCTTCGTGCTGATCAACGCTATCAACCTGACTAACGTTAAAGTGTTTGGCGAGATGGAGTTCTGGTTTGCGATCATCAAAGTGGTTGCCGTGGTGGCGATGATTCTGTTCGGTGGCTGGCTGCTGTTCAGCGACACGGCAGGCCCTCAGGCAACAGTTCGCAACCTGTGGGAGCAAGGCGGTTTCCTGCCCCATGGCATGACCGGGCTGGTGATGATGATGGCGATCATCATGTTCTCTTTCGGTGGCCTGGAACTGGTCGGGATTACTGCTGCTGAAGCGGATAATCCGGAAACCAGCATTCCTAAAGCAACCAATCAGGTTATCTACCGTATTCTGATTTTCTATGTGGGCTCACTTGCCGTCCTGCTTTCCCTGATGCCATGGACCCGTGTCGGGCCGGATACCAGCCCGTTTGTGCTGATCTTCCATGACCTGGGTGATGCACTGGTAGCGAATGCTCTGAACGTGGTGATCCTGACGGCAGCGCTGTCGGTTTATAACAGCTGTGTTTACTGCAACAGCCGCATGTTGTTTGGTCTGGCTCAGCAAGGCAACGCGCCTAAAGCATTGCTCAACGTCGACAAGCGCGGCGTGCCGGTGGCTTCTATCCTCGTTTCTGCTGCCACCACAGCGCTGTGTGTTCTGATTAACTACCTGATGCCGGGTGAAGCGTTTGGTCTGCTGATGGCTCTGGTGGTGTCTGCACTGGTGATCAACTGGGCGATGATCAGCCTGGCGCACATCAAATTCCGTCAGGCGAAACGTCGTGAAGGCGTGGAACCTAAGTTCAAAGCGCTGCTGTATCCGCTGGGTAACTATATCTGCCTGCTGTTTATGGCGGCAATTCTGGTGATCATGGCTATCACCCCGGGCATGGCGATCTCCGTATGGCTGATCCCGGTGTGGCTGGTAGTTCTGGCCATCGGTTACTGGGTCAAAAATCAGCAAAGCGGGAAATCCGTTAACGCTTAAGTATTCGTTTTAAAATTGAAACGAAAAAGCGCCCCGGTTAAGTGCAGACTTACCGGGGCGCTTTGTTAGGTACGTCACATTTCCTCCCGTATGACCAAAATGTCCATCTTCATGACTCTTACCTCCTGACCCCTCTTCCCTTCCCCGGCCAATACTCAGGGCTAACAAACAGTTTTTTAACAAAATCCTTTTATCCACAATCCGGAGAGAACATCCATGAAGGAAGGCGCACTGTCGTTCAAAGAGAAAGTGGCGTACGGAATGGGGGATGCGGGCTGCAATATGATTGGCGGCGCCATCATGCTGTTTCTTAATTATTTTTACACAGATATCTTCGGTTTAGCCCCGGCACTGGTTGGCGTATTGCTGCTATCAGTGCGTGTTATCGATGCCGTCACCGACCCGATCATGGGCGCGATTGCTGACCGTACCACCACCCGCTGGGGCCGTTTCCGCCCGTATTTGTTATGGGTTTCGGTGCCATACGTACTGTTCAGTGTGCTGATGTTCACCACACCAGAATGGAGTTACAACAGCAAAGTTATCTATGCGTTTGTAACCTACTTCCTGATGTCCCTGACTTACACCGCCATCAACATCCCCTACTGCTCGCTGGGCGGCGTCATTACAGCCGATCCGCATGAGCGTGTTGCCTGCCAGTCTTACCGCTTCTTTATGGTAGGGATCGCGACGCTGATCCTGTCTTCCACCTTACTGCCGATGGCCGACTTTTTCGGTGGCGCAGACAAAGCCAAGGGCTATCAGATGTCGATGGGGGTGATGGCAATCATCGCGCTGTTCATGTTCCTGTTCTGCTTCAGCTCGGTAAAAGAACGTATTCAGCCTGCGGTACCGTCAAAACATGCCTTAAAATCTGACCTGAAAGATGTGTGGAAAAACGACCAGTGGGTACGCATCCTGCTGCTGACATTCTGCAACGTGTGCCCGGGCTTTATCCGTATGGCAGCCACTATGTATTACGTCACCTGGGTAATGGAAAAATCCACATCCTTTGCCAGCATGTTTATCAGCCTCGGCGTGGTGGGCATGATGATCGGCAGTGCACTGGCAAAACCGCTGACCGATAAATACTGCAAACTGAAAGTGTTCTTCTGGGCCAATATCATCCTGACCATTTTCTCCTGCGGATTCTATTTCCTCGACCCGCACGCCACCACGCTTATTCTGGTAGCGTACTTCATCCTCAACATCATGCACCAGCTCCCTTCCCCGCTGCACTGGTCGCTGATGGCCGACGTTGACGATTACGGCGAATGGAAAACCGGCAAACGTGTTACCGGCATCAGCTTCTCCGGTAACCTGTTCTTCCTGAAATGCGGACTGGCGGTAGCGGGCGCGATGGTCGGCTTCCTGCTCTCCGCGTATGGCTACAATGCCAGCGCAACGCAGCAAAGCGACCATGCCATCAACGGCATCATGTTGTTGTTCACCGTCATTCCTGGCGTGGGCTACCTCATCACTGCCGGTGTTGTACGCTTACTGAAAGTTGATCGCGAAACCATGCGTACCATTCAGACAGATCTGGAGATTCGCCGCCGTAATTACCGCGAGCTGAATGAATATCACGACGAGAAAAATGCACAGGACGCAGAAGCACTCAGCGTCCCACTGACCAGCAAGGAGTTGAAACATGAGTAATTATCCCAACCCGCTGATTGAGCAACGTGCAGATCCGCATATCTGGCTGCACAGCGACGGAAACTATTACTTTATCGCATCAGTGCCTGAATATGACCGGCTGGAGATCCGCCGCTCGCCAACGCTGACAGGGCTTGCCGACGCGCCAGCTACCATTGTCTGGCATAAACCTGATACCGGCCCGATGAGCGCACTTATCTGGGCACCGGAGTTGCATTTTATCGACGGACAATGGGTGATCTATTACGCGGCCGCCCCCTCACAGGAGATTGTTGACGGCTTATTCCAGCACAGAATGTATGCGCTGGTGTGTGAAGAGGCGGATCCGCTCACAGGGAAATGGCAGGAGAAAGGCCGGATCCAGACGCCGATCGACAGCTTCTCGCTCGATGCCACGCACTTTGAGCATCAGGGCAAAAGCTATTATCTGTGGGCGCAGAAAGACCCGGAAATTCGCGGAAACTCCAATTTGTATCTGGCCGAAATGGAAAACCCGTGGACGCTGAAATCACCGCCCGTCATGCTCAGCAAGCCGGAGCTGGACTGGGAAATCATCGGTTTTTGGGTTAATGAGGGACCGGCGGTGATCAAACACGGTGATAAAATTTTCATCACCTATTCCGCCAGCGCCACCGACGAAAATTACTGTATCGGCCTCCTCACTGCAGACATCAACAGCAATCTGATGGATCCGGTGAGCTGGCATAAATCCCAGCGTCCGGTATTCACCACGCAGGCCCAGAACCGGCAGTTCGGGCCGGGACATAACAGCTTCACGCGCAACGAACAGGGCGCAGACGTGCTGGTATATCATGCCCGAAACTACACTGAAATTGAGGGTGATCCGCTGTACGACCCGAACCGGCATACGCGCATTAAAACCTTCCGCTGGGACGAGAATGGCATGCCCGATTTCGGAGAACCCGCCGCCGATAACCGTCCGCTGACGTTACAAAAACAGCACTGACAAAAAACAAAAAGCCCGGACACTAAAAATGTACCGGGCTTTTTTATGCAATATCGGATGATAAAAGAGAATTAAATCAAGGTGCCGTAAATCGTCAGCAGCGCTACAACCACCAGGATTATCATCGTCACTTTACGCGCGAGGCTCACAGCAGCGCGAGGTGTCTGTACCGGATCGGTATGCGGATCGCGCGCCAGAGAGAACTGCGCCAGCCGCGTTAATACATGGTATTGCGAAGAGTGAATATCGCCCAGCGAAGCAAACCAGGCCGGTAAGGCTTTCTCGCCATGACCAAGCAATGCATAAGCCACGCCAGCCAGACGAACAGGGATCCAGTCGAGAATATGTAACAGGGCATCCACGCCGGACTGCGAACGTTTCAACGGCGGCATATGGCGCGCCAGCCAGGTCTGGTAACCGCGCAATACGGCATAACCGCCCAGCGCTATCGGTCCGTAAGGCCCACAAACCACGAACCAGAACAACGGCCCGAGATAGTAACGGTAGTTAATCCAAAGCAGCGCATTTTGCAGCTCTCTCAGCCGGGCTTCTTCGCTGCAATCTGTCGGCAACCCGTGGATCAAGGCCAGCTCTTCTGCCATTTCCTTACAGGCATCAGCATCGCCCTGACGGGCGGACTTAAGGTAGGCACGGTAATGCTTGCGTTTGATGCCAGCGCCAATACACAGCAGACATAAAATCACCCAGAAAATCAGGGTTGGCACCCCGAAGAAGATCCCCTGCACTGCGCGCAATACTGCCCAGATGATCACCATCCAGACAATCGTAATGACCAGCGTTTTAGCCAGAGAAGCCTGCCGGCCGCGGCGGAAAATCACCTCAAACCGATGATCCAACTGCCAGTGTTCACCCAGTTTGAACAAGCGTTCCCAAGCCAGCACCAGGAGCAAAGTAAATAACGTCATCGATTGTCACTCTCTCTAAACACATCACACCCGTAAAAACGAAACCGAAAACCGGTTAATTACAGGTCAGAAAGGTCATTCTGCCCTACCGGCAGCGCTAACAGCTTGCGATAAAATGCCCAGTCGAATTCAGGGCCGGGATCGGTCTTACGCCCGGGAGCAATATCACTGTGTCCGGTAATCGCTTCAAGACTAATGGGATAATGCTTCATTAACAACTCAGTAACGGCAACCAGGTTGCGATATTGCGCATCAGTAAAAGGCTCAAAATCCGTCCCTTCCAGCTCAATACCAATCGAAAAATCATTACAGCGCTCACGCCCCCGCCAGCTGGATACACCCGCATGCCAGGCGCGTTTGTTAAAGGGCACATATTGCACAATCTCGCCATCACGACGAATTAAACAATGCGCAGCAACGCGTAAGTGACTGATTCCTTGAAAATAAGGATCATCCTGCGGATTCAGCGTACCGGTAAACAATTGATCAATATAAGGACCGCCGAATTTTCCAGGCGGCAAACTGATGTTATGGATCACCAGCAATGAGGGAATTTCATCTTCAGGACGGAGATCAAAATGAGGGGAAACGACCTGCCGGGCTTCTGTTATCCAGCCTTGTTTTAAGTGCATCAAAGACCTCAATGATGTGCTCAGGTGGTACTTATCACAGCAACAGGGTAGCATGTTTTTTTGTCCTTCTTATCCGCCATTTCGGAGTATTTGTATGTCTACCCGCAGCTACAGCCGTGAAAGTCGCCGCGCACAGTTACTCGAACGTATCCAGAATGATATTCCTTCTCTTGTTACTCAGGCTCTCGGTGAGGATCTTGGGGGCGAAGCCAATGCCAACAATGACTTAACTGCTCAACTGTTGCCGCAAGACAAAAATGCTAACGCCACCATCATTACCCGCGAAGCCGGTATTTTCTGCGGCCAGCGCTGGCTGGACGAAGTCTTTCTCCAACTGGCAGGCGATAAAATCACCGTCAAATGGCATGTCAAAGACGGCGACCACGTTTCTGAAAACCAGACCTTATGTGAACTCTCAGGCTCCGCACGCATGCTGCTGACCGGTGAGCGCACCGCTCTTAACTTCGTGCAAACCCTGTCCGGTGTGGCAACCGAAGTGAATCACTATGTGAAAATCCTTGAGGGCACAAAAACTCAGTTGCTCGATACCCGGAAAACCTTGCCTGGCCTGCGTACGGCACTGAAATATGCCGTGTTATGCGGTGGCGGAAGCAATCACCGCCTTGGTCTTGCCGATGCATTTCTGATTAAAGAAAACCACATCATTGCCTGTGGCTCGATAAAAGCCGCCGTAGAACGCGCCTTATGGATCCACGCCGACGTGCCCGTCGAGGTAGAAGTCGAATCCATGGATGAACTTCAGCAGGCGCTGGATGCGGGTGCTAACATTATCATGCTGGATAACTTCACTGTGCCGATGATGCGTGAAGGCGTTGCCATCACCGCAGGCCGTGCGCTACTTGAAGTCTCCGGTAACGTGACGGAAAAAACGCTCCGCGAATTCGCGGAAACCGGCGTGGATTACATTTCTGTCGGCGCGCTGACCAAGCATGTCAGAGCCATGGATCTTTCCATGCGCTTCAGCTAATCGCTGCGCTGTTGCCCCTGAATTCCTTTCGAGGGGCAACACGAATTCTTGCGATCTATTTCATCTTGCCGCACTACCCTCGCATTCACCCTTTCTGAACACCACCCCCTTTTTCATTTCATCTTTATTGTTGCGAGACATCGCACATATGTTTTGCCTGCCTTGCTGGCATACATATTTATCCTGGCAGATGTCGTGGAAAAGTCAGCAATAGCGCTGGAGTCAGGCTTTTTCTCCGTTTAGTTTGCTGCCTGAGAAACAACTACGCAGTCTTACGAAACGGAGAACGCCATGAAACGGCAACAAGGATTTACCCTCATTGAACTGATGGTAGTGATCGCGATTATTGCGATCCTCAGTGCCATCGGCATACCCGCTTACCAGAGTTATATCCAGAAAGCAGCCATGACTGACATGCTGCAAATTATGGTGCCCTACAAAACCGGCGTCGAACTGTGCGTCATCGATACGGGGGCGCTGACGAATTGCAGCGCCGGCAGTCAGGGAATTCCGGCGGCAGCTACCAGTCGTTATGTCAGCCAGATTCAGGTTAATGCGGGCGTAATTTCACTGACAGGTCAGCAGGCACTGGACGGTCTCAGCGTTGTGATGACACCGGTCCGGGATAATCAGGCGGGCGGTATCACATGGAGCAGAATCTGCACCAATGCCAGTAATACTTCGATGGTTGAAGCTTGCGAAAGCGTTTTTCGGTTTGACACCACAGGAGCGCCATAATGAGTGATATGCCACGGCGCCCCGAGTCTCTACCCGATAATGATCGCCTGCAAAGCGAAGCGTCACTTGAAGCACTGTGTCAGCGCTATAAAGCCGTTGTATTGCATCGCGACAACCAGACTCTTCATGTTGCATGCCATGAAACAGAAGCAGACACGGATGCCTTAAGTAATGTATTGCGCTTTACCACCGGCTTAAAAGTGCAGCTTGAACGCTGGCCACAAACGCGGCTTGAACAAGTCATGGAGCAAGGAAATTCAGAAATAAAGAAAAAAACGGCCGCAGACGAATCGTGGTCATCCGCGCAAAGCGATGAAAACAATGAACTGAATAATCAGAGTGATGCGCCGGTCATTAATTCTCTCAATCAGATACTCAGGCAGGCCATCACCCGCAGGGCTTCAGATATACACTTTGAGCCGTACGAGCACAGTTTCCGGGTTCGTATGCGAATTGACGGAGTATTGCAGGAAGTCCCCGGACCTGAATTTTCGATGGCAGCGGGCGTGTGCGCACGACTAAAGATTATGGGGCAGCTGAATGTCGCTGAGCGACGGTTACCCCAAGATGGCCAGCTCTCAGTCATGCTGCAAAATCAGAGATATTCCATGAGAGTATCTTCTCTGCCGACCTTACACGGCGAAAAGATCGTGCTGCGCATTCTGCATATGACTCAGCAGGATCTCTCTATGCCTCAACTGGGCTTCACACCACGGGATCTGGACTATTTCAAAGCTGCGCTTAAACATCCACAAGGGCTAATTCTGGTCACCGGCCCGACAGGCAGCGGAAAAACGGTCACGCTTTACAGTGGTCTTCGTCATCTTAATGCCATCTCCCGCAATATTTGCAGCGTGGAAGACCCGATTGAGATCCCGGTCAGTGGCATCAATCAGACCCAGATTAACAGCAAAACAGACCTCAGTTTTGCCAGTGTCCTGCGTGCGTTATTACGTCAGGATCCTGATGTGATTATGGTCGGAGAGATCCGCGATAAAGAAACGGCCGAAATCGCGGTAAAAGCCGCTCAGACCGGACATCTGGTGCTCTCAACACTGCATACCAATTCCACTTGCGAAACACTGACCCGCCTGCAACAGATGGGGATTGAAGGTTTTCATATTGCTGCCAGCTTGCGTCTGGTTATTGCCCAGCGGCTGGTACGAAAACTCTGCCCGCATTGCCGTAAACCGCATGTATCACTGGTCGAAAAAGGTGCTGATGGCAGCAGCGGACACATGCAGTTGTGGCTACCTGCAGGATGCCATCAATGCTTTTCGGGCTATTACGGACGCACCGGTATTTATGAAACGCTGAACATAACACCCGGTTTACAACAGGCGCTGGTGGCAGAGGCAAGTGTCAATGAGTTGAGTAAGATTGCCCGCGAACAAGGGCAAAAAACGTTGCAGGAAGCCGGTATGGCGCTGGTCGAACAAGGGATCACCTCACTTGAAGAACTTTATCGTGTTACCGGTGAAGGCGCGGATACATGAAAACTGACGGCGGCGCACCTCAGTCCTGGCGGTTATATCACTGGCAGGCTATCGACACTCTGGGAAGCCTTCAGCAAGATCACTGCATTGAGGTGGGTAAGGACGGCATTTACCAGCAGCTTTTTGCTGCTGGATTGCAACCGCTGAAAATCAGAATGAAGCAGCGATTGGGACGACGTTTCTGGAAAAATCAGGAACGTGTTGCATTCGTCAGGCAACTTGCAACGCTGCTACAAGCCGGGCTACCGCTGGTCAATAGCCTGACGTTGCTGGCCAACGAGCACCCGAAACCCGCGTGGCATTGTGTACTGTCAAATGTTGCGAAAGGCGTTCGCGAAGGAAAACCGCTGTCGGTAACACTGAATCATTATCCCGATGTATTTCCTGATATTTACAGACAGATAATTTCTATTGGTGAGCTAACGGGACAACTGGACAAATGCTGCCTGCAACTGGCGACTCAGCAGGAACAACAGGCTGAATTAAGAAGCAAAGTAAAAAAGGCGTTGCGGTATCCGCTGATTGTTAGCGTTATCGCTATCGTGGTCACTCTGCTGATGCTGACTTTAGTATTGCCTGAGTTTGCCAAAATCTATGCTTCCTTTGATGCCGAACTCCCCTGGTTTACACGCATGCTGGTCATTGCTTCTGATGCCCTCATCAGCATCGGCCCCTGGCTGGTGGGTACTTTTTCGTTTTGTTGTTTCGGCTATCTGCAGAAGTTGCACCCGCTTAAGCACTGGCAACTGCGTGAGCAGATGTTACTGCTCAGGTTACCTCTGACGTCACGACTGGTGACAGACAGTTGCCTCAGCCAGATATTTCAAACGCTGGCAATGACACAACAGGCGGGCATGACGTTAATTGCCGGGCTGGCAGCAGCGTCTGCATCAATGTCCAATCTGCATTTTCAGGCCGCACTGAACCAGATACGTGAGCAAATCATGCAAGGAACACCGTTACACAAAGCTTTTGTCCAGTCGCCACTGTTCCCGACCTTATGTCATCAGCTGATAAAAATCGGTGAAGAATCAGGGTCTCTGGACGAGTTACTGCTGAAACTCGCATATCTGCATCATGACAAAGCTAACTCGCTGGCAGAAACGTTGTCACAAACGATTGAGCCGGTACTCATGGCCGTAATGGGGGTGATTGTCGGTGGGCTGGTGATTGCGATGTATCTGCCAATTTTCCAGCTAGGTTCGGTTATGGGATAAATCAAAGAGGAAAAAGCGGCGAAAAATGTTTCGCCGCCATTATGGTCATATCCTTACTTACTGCCGAACAGACGGTTTTCCTGTTCCGCAACGCGGATGAAGGTTGTACGTTTGGTCAGTTCTTTCAGGCGCTCTGCACCGACGTAAGTACAGGCAGAACGCAGCCCACCGAGAATGTCACGCACGGTGTTTTCAACCGGACCGCGCAGAGGCAATTTGACTGTTTTACCTTCCGCTGCGCGGTATTCAGCAACACCGCCGACGTGGCGTTTCATCGCAGATTCTGAACTCATACCGTAGAAAAGCATGAATTTTTCGCCATTCTCTTCAACGACCGTGCCTTCACACTCGTCATGCGCAGCCAGCATCCCGCCAAGCATAACGAAATCAGCACCGCCGCCGAACGCTTTTGCCACGTCACCCGGAACAGCACAGCCGCCATCGCTGACAATCTGTCCGCCCAGACCGTGAGCAGCATCAGCACATTCGATAACAGCAGAAAGCTGCGGATATCCCACGCCGGTTTTTACGCGAGTCGTACATACCGATCCCGGGCCGATGCCGACTTTTACAATATCCGCGCCAGAAAGAATAAGTTCTTCCACCATTTCACCGGTCACCACGTTGCCTGCACAAATGACTTTATCGGGGCAAGCTTCGCGTACACGTTGCAGGAAACCCACAAAGTGCTCGGAATAACCATTAGCGACATCCAGGCAAACAAACTTCAGCAGAGGCGACAAAGCAAGAATTTGCAGGGTTTTAACGAAATCAGCTTCTGACGTCCCGGTCGATACCATGATATTACGCAGCACGGATTCATCGGAGGAAGTCACGAATGCCTGCCACTGTTCTACGGTGTAATGTTTGTGCACGGCCGTAAGCAAACCAAAAGACGCCAGTACGGTCGCCATACGGAATGTGCCGACGGTATCCATGTTCGCAGCAATAATCGGGGTGCCGGACCAGTTAAAACCTGAGTGTTTGAATGTGAATGTGCGCTCCAGTTCAACTTCGGAACGACTTTTGAGAGTGGAACGCTTAGGGCGGATGAGTACGTCTTTAAAACCTAACTTTAAATCTTCTTCAATGCGCATGGCGGGTTAGTCCTGGTTTGGCGACGGGTCGCTAGGGTGCACGAAAAATTTTTACACACCCTTTCCAGTGGTTTTATCATACACAGGAAAATGACAACGGCAAGATGGCTTTTACAACCTTCATCACAGACTTTTGATTGTGCAGATTAATAATTTTTCGCATCAAAACCGAGAACACCACGGCTTGCACTTACTCATAATCTCTTTATCATTTACCTAACTAATTTTATCAGAGCACCAGCATGAGCTATATCGTTGCATTGACCGGGGGTATCGGTAGTGGCAAAAGTACCGTTTCCGAAAGCTTCGCCCGTCATGGCGTAAGCATTGTCGATGCAGATGTGATTGCCCGCCAGGTCGTTGCTCAAGGTGAGCCAGCGCTGGAAGAATTAAGACAGCGATTTGGTGAAAGCATTATTTCCGCTGATGGCTCACTGAACCGCCCGGCCCTTCGGGCGCGGATTTTTAGCAATCCTGATGAAAAAGAATGGGTTAATAAATTATTACACCCCATTATTCATGCCAGAACACAACGTTTGATTGCTGAGGCGCAGACGCCGTACGTGCTCTGGGTCGTACCGCTGCTGATTGAAAATGGATTACAGACGCAAGCAAATCGCGTTCTGGTGGTGGATGTTGAGCCACATATTCAACTTTCCCGGACGATGTCGCGCGATGGCATCAGCCGCCAGCAGGCTGAAAGTATTATTGCTGCACAGGTCAGTCGTGAAAAACGTCGGGCCTGTGCGGATGACATTATTGATAACAGCGGTGATCCGAAATTAATTGAACCGCGTGTTGCCCAACTACATCACCGCTATTTGCAACTTGCGGTGTGAGTAAACAGACAGGATATTGCCAAGCATGACTGATGTAGCTGCAACCGTTCTCTTTGAACATCCACTGAATGAGAAAATGCGCACCTGGCTTCGCATCGAATTTTTGTTGCAACAGATGCATTCCAACGCACAACTCACTGATATTGCTTCTGCTCTGCTATTTTTTCGCACCACTTCAGATTTACTGGATGTACTGGAACGTGGTGAAGTCCGTACCGATTTACTGAAAGAGCTTGAGCGCCAGCAGCAAAAATTGTCTCAATGGAAAGATGTCCCGGGCGTTGATTTAGCAAGGATCGAGGGGCTGCGCGCTGAGCTTAAGCAATGTGCATCTGTGTTAATGAAAGCACCACGCATAGGGCAAGCGCTGAAGGAAGATCGCCTGATGGCCCTGGTTCGCCAGCGTCTGAGTATCCCCGGCGGGTGTTGCAGCTTTGATTTGCCGACACTGCATATCTGGCTGCATCTGGCACAATCACAACGTGATCGTGAAGTGCAAAACTGGCTCGAAACACTGGCTCCGCTGAATAATTCGCTCATGATGGTACTGGATCTGATCCGCCAGTCAGGCGCGTTTCGCAATCAAATCAGTCTGAATGGTTTTTTCCAGGACAACGCTGAAGGCGCAGATCTGTTACGATTGCGACTCTCGATGGAAAATCAGCTTTACCCGCAAGTATCCGGGCATAAAACCCGTTATGCCATTCGCTTTTTACCCCTCGACAGCGAACATGGCGTGGTTCCCGCGCGACTGAATTTTGAACTTGCCTGCTGCTAGGAGTTGCAAATGGACCCTGAAATCATTGAAGTAAATTGCCCGACCTGTCAGAAAATAGTGGTTTGGGGTGAACAAAGCCCTTACCGCCCTTTTTGTTCCAAGCGTTGCCAGCTTATTGATCTCGGCGAATGGGCCGATGAAGAGAAACGCATCCCAAGTAAGGGTGACGTGAATGATCTGGACGACTGGAGTGAAGAAGAGATTTAATCCAGACAACGGGTATAGAAAAAGGGGCTTCGGTCCCTTTTTCTATATGCCATCAAATTCTACACGTAATCAGTACTGATTGTTTTTGAGGGCTGTAACAACCACTTCGTTGGCGGGAGGGAATTCCTCCTCTTTCAAATCGGCCTGCGCAACCCAGCGCTTCGGCTGCCCTTCTTTGCCATACGGCTCGCCCTGCCAGTCTTCCACCAGGAAAAAATAGAGTGTAATGATGCGATCCGGGAATCGGTGCTCCAATGTTTTCAGCAGCACAGGAGATTTAGCATCAATGCCGACCTCTTCCTGTAATTCGCGAATAACAGCCTGTTCAGGTGTTTCACCCGCTTCAATCTTACCGCCCGGAAACTCCCAGAACCCCGCCATATGTGACGATGCATCGCGTTGAGTGATAAAGATTTCTTTGCTGGCATTCCGGATAATGCCCGCTGCGATATTAAGTTGTTTAAGCGCCACAGTTTCCACCTATCCGCTGACTGCAATGACTGTCTTTATGGGGACTTTTTAGACAAAAATAAAGGCGGCAATTACGCCGCCTTCAAGATTAACACGATGACTTAGCCGGAGATCTTACTTTTGCAGGCGGCCATGGCATTGTTTGTATTTTTTACCAGAACCGCACGGGCAGAGATCATTACGACCCACTTTGCGATCACCAGAAGAAGCAAGACGTGCAGCTTCGGCTACTTCGATTTCTTGCTGATCCTGATGGCTAAGCTGCTGCTGACGAGCCAGACGTTCAGCTTCTTCACGACGCTGAATTTCCATCGCTTCAACTTCTTCAGGCATACGAACCTGAACTTTGCTTAGTACGCTGACCACTTCATATTTCAGAGATTCCAGCATGGCAGCAAACATCGCGAAGGATTCGCGTTTGTATTCCTGCTTAGGATCCTTTTGAGCGTAACCACGTAAATGGATGCCCTGACGCAGGTAATCCATTGCCGCCAGATGTTCTTTCCACAGAGAATCCAGCGTTTGCAACATCACGCCTTTCTCAAAATTGCGCATCATTTCAGCGCCAACCACTTCTTCTTTACGGGCATAAGATTCTTTCGCGATTTCCATGATACGTTCGCGCAGGGTTTCTTCATGCAATTCCGGCTCTTTGTCCAGCCATTCTGCAATCGGCATTTCCAGCTCGAAGTCTTTTTTCAGACGTTCTTCCAAACCCTGTACATCCCACATTTCTTCCAGAGACTGTGGCGGAATGTAGCTGTCGATGGTCGCCTTGAACACGTCTTCACGGATGCTGGCGATGGTTTCGCTCACATCAGACACGTCCAGCAATTCGTTACGCTGGCTGTAGATCGCACGACGCTGATCGCTTGCCACATCATCGTATTCCAGCAGTTGCTTACGGATATCGAAGTTACGGCTTTCGACTTTACGCTGCGCATTGGCAATCGCTTTGGTCACCCATGGATGCTCAATCGCTTCGCCCGGTTTCATACCCAGTTTACGCATCATGCTTGATACACGGTCAGAGGCGAAAATACGCATCAGTGCATCTTCCATAGACAGGTAGAAGCGGGATGAACCGGCATCACCCTGACGACCCGCACGGCCGCGCAGCTGGTTATCAATACGACGGGATTCATGACGCTCGGTACCAATAATATGCAAACCGCCGGAAGCCAGAACCGCGTCGTGGCGAATCTGCCAGGCAGCTTTGATTTCTGCAATTTTCTCATCGGTGGCTTCTTCACCCAGGTTTTCAACTTCAACCTGCCAGCTGCCGCCCAGCACGATATCGGTACCACGACCCGCCATGTTAGTAGCGATGGTCACTGCGCTTGGCTGGCCTGCCTGCGCGACGATATCCGCTTCTTTAGCGTGGAATTTGGCGTTCAGAACGCTGTGCGCAATGCCTGCTTTGGTCAGTTCGTTAGAAACAACTTCTGATTTTTCGATGGAAATAGTACCGACCAGAACCGGCTGGCCTTTGGCAGTACACTGACGGATATCTTCGATAATCGCGCCAATCTTTTCCATTTCAGTCATGTACACCAGGTCGGCCATATCTTTACGCACCATAGGGCGGTTAGTTGGCACAACAATGGTATCCAGCTTGTAGATAGAGCTGAATTCGAACGCTTCGGTGTCCGCAGTACCGGTCATGCCAGCCAGTTTTTCGTACAAACGGAAGTAGTTCTGGAAAGTAATGGAAGCCAGTGTCTGGTTTTCGTTCTGAATATCCACGCCTTCTTTGGCTTCAACCGCCTGATGCAGACCGTCTGACCAGCGACGACCTTGCATGGTACGACCGGTGTGTTCGTCAACGATGATAACTTCGCCGTCTTTGACGATGTAATCGACATCGCGGGTGAACAGGACGTGCGCGCGCAGTGCTGCGGTCACGTGATGCATCAGCATGATGTTAGTCGGGGAATACAGAGATTCACCTTCTTCCATAATACCGGCTTCAACCAACAATTCCTCGATCAGGACCAGACCACGTTCAGTCAGGTGAACCTGACGTGATTTCTCATCAACAGAGAAGTGGCCTTCCCCCTGGAAGGAATCGGAATCTTCTTTTTCCTGGCGGATCAGTTTAGGGATCAGTTTATCCACACGCGTATACATTTCTGAGCTGTCTTCGGCCGGACCGGAGATAATCAGCGGTGTACGTGCTTCATCGATCAGGATGGAGTCAACCTCATCCACCAGCGCGTAGTGAAGTTTACGTTGCACGCGTTCTTCAGGGCTGAATGCCATGTTGTCACGCAGATAGTCAAAACCGTATTCGTTGTTTGTGCCGTAAGTGATATCAGCAGCGTAAGCAGCACGCTTAGCCGGAGAAGGCATGCCTGGCAAGTTGATTCCGATGCTCAGGCCAAGGAATTCAAACAGCGGACGGTTATTTTCGGCGTCACGCTGTGCCAGGTAATCGTTGACAGTGACGACGTGAACGCCCTTTCCGCTCAATGCGTTCAGGTAAGCGGGCAGGGTTGCGGTTAACGTTTTACCTTCACCGGTACGCATTTCCGCGATGCAGCGCTCGTTCAGTACCATACCGCCGAGTAACTGCACGTCAAAGTGACGCATCCCGAAGACACGTTTACTGGATTCACGCACCACAGCAAAAGCTTCCGGGATCAGGTTTTCCAGCACTTCACCTTTCGCCAGACGCTCACGGAACTCATTGGTTTTCGCCTGCAGTTGCTCATCAGTCAGTTTTTGGATTTCAGGTTCCATGCGGTTGATCAGGTCAACCACTTTACGCATGCGGCGCAATGTGCGGTCGTTACGGCTACCAAAAACTTTGGTCAATAATTTGATTAACATAGTGCTTAATATCTCTTGGAGGCCACCAAATGCAGCCAATAATTTGTTGATTTATAAATAGAGTTTAGAATTACAGTCTGTTAAATCAGAGAGAACGGGCCGGCACGAATGCCTTGCACCTGTGCTAACCACAGGCCGGTTTGATGCGATGAAGCAAGAGGGAGGAATGGCTGTTGCGTCTGACGGATGATAACCGGAGGTTTTGGCTCATGGGTCAGTAAAGCATTAAGGGTAACCAGCAACGCGAGTTGCTGAACATGCAACGGCTCAGCGGCCTGCATTTCTGCTTCCGGCTGCGCTACGGTGTAAACCACCTGCGGGGCCAAAGCAAAAGAAAGATGACGGATGACCGTGCGTAATGCATGCTGTTGCCAGTAATCAACACCAAAAGCCGGGCGGCGATTCGCCTGGAGTAACGCAAGATTACTCAGCCCTGTACTGGCGATGTTAAGACGATTTAGACTTGAGGACGTATTAGGAACCGCTGGCAGTTCCGTTTGCGACAGGCTCGTGGACACGCCAAGGCTTGCCGCGACCATCCCCAACAGGAGATGCGGCCAAAAATACCTTCTGCCAAATTGTCGCCAACGATTTAGAATGCCAATCACAAGTTTACAATCCGCCGGAGCCCATCATGCGCGATAGTCGCCCACAATTATTAGATATCCTGTTCGATGATGCCTCTTCGACTGAACAAAGCCCGCTGCGTATTGTTCAACAGCGTGCTGCGGCGTTATTGAAACTCAACCGCGCAGTGAAAGGTCTGTTACCGACGCCCATGCAACCATGGTGTCGTGTCGGTAATTATCGACAGGGAGTTTTAGTACTTGAAATAGCTAATGCCAGCTGGATGATGCGATTACGCTATGAACAACCCGCATTACTCTCTGCACTTCGAGCGCAAATTCTACCATCATTGTCATCAATCGACATCAGGATTAATCCTTCGCTCATGGCGAAAATGGAAAATGCTTCGCAGATCGCGATTAAAAATAAAGCGATCGCTGCAGAATCTATGCCCGTCAGGCATTTAAGCGCGCAGAGTGCAGAAGAATTAAGGGGACTTGCGAGCCGTAGCCCAGAGAAACTCAGAAAGGCTTTAGAACGACTGGCTGGCCTGGCCGGAGAGAGTGCCAAATCAACCAGTCGTAATAAGTAATACCAAAAGTACCGATTACGCCAATACTGTAGACGGTGCTTTAAAAGCCAGTGGCATTTCAGCTTCATCCTGGAATGTGACTAATTCCCAGGCTTCCTGCTTAGCCAGTACCGCTTGCAATAACTTGTTGTTCAACGCGTGACCCGATTTGTATGCGGTAAACGCACCAATGATGTTATGGCCACACATGAACAAGTCACCGATAGCATCCAGCATTTTGTGACGAACGAATTCATCTTCAAAACGCAAGCCATCTTCGTTAAGCACGCGATAATCATCCACAACAATTGCGCAATCAAAGCTGCCACCCAGGCACAAACCGCGTGACTGCAGGTACTCGATATCACGCATAAAACCAAAAGTACGTGCGCGGCTGATTTGGCGAACAAATGCTTCTGCGGAGAAGTTCATTTTGTAGCGCTGTGAGCTGGAATCAATCGCCGGGTGATTGAAGTCGATAGTGAAGTCCAGAGAGAAACCATTAAATGGTTTGAACTCAGCCCACTTATCACCGTCTTCAACACGCACGGTATCTTTGATGCGCAAGAATTTCTTCGCGCTGTTCAGCTCTTCAATCCCTGCATCCATCAACAGATAGACGAAAGGTGCAGCACTGC
Source organism: Rahnella aceris (assembly GCF_011684115.1). Lineage (NCBI taxonomy): Bacteria > Pseudomonadati > Pseudomonadota > Gammaproteobacteria > Enterobacterales > Yersiniaceae > Rahnella > Rahnella aceris. The sequence continues at coordinate 236,842 of NZ_JAADJV010000002.1, forward strand.
CGTCCATAATCGGCACTTCAGGCGCATCGACTTCGATAACGATATTATCGATGCCCAGGCCAGCTAATGCCGCATTAAGGTGCTCTACCGTAGAAATACGTACGTCATGCTCATTAACCAGGCAAGTACAGAGCATGGTATCACGCACGGATTTTGCATCTGCCGGGAAATCAACCGGTGGATTCAAGTCAGTGCGACGATAGATGACCCCGGTATTTGCCGGTGCAGGACGCAGAGTCAGGGTGACTTTCTTGCCGGTATGCAAACCGACGCCCGTCGCCTGAACGATACGTTTTAATGTACGTTGTTTGATCATCGTTTTTATCTCGCAATGTTTATCCATCCAACCGACCTAAGCATACCTTAAGGTCGGCGGGACAGTTTAGCACAAAGAGCGGAGATCCTACAATTCGGACTAGTCTGCCTGCTTACGCAGGAAGGCCGGGATGTCCAGATAGTCGGGCTCTTTATTAGATTGCGCGCTTTGATCATTCACCACTTTCGCCGCGGGTTTCGTTTCCTGCGGCAACGGAGACATCCCGTGCTGCTGGTAACGATGATCCATGACTGGCTGGCTGGCCGGTTTGTTGGTCACCAGAGTGATCTCAGGACGTTTGTCCATGCCGATACCCGTTGCAACAACGGTCACACGCAATTCGTCGTTCATTTCCGGATCAAGAGACGTACCGATAACGACGGTTGCGTTGTCTGATGCGAAAGCACGAATGGTGTTACCCACGGTTTCGAACTCATCCAGACGCAGGTCGAAGCCCGCAGTAATGTTGACCAGAACGCCGCGCGCGCCGGACAAATCGATGTCTTCCAGCAGCGGGCTGGAAATCGCCATTTCAGCGGCTTCTTCAGCACGGTCTTCGCCACATGCCACACCGGAGCCCATCATGGCATAACCCATTTCGGACATAACTGTGCGCACGTCAGCGAAGTCGACGTTCATCAGACCTGGACGGGTGATCAGTTCAGCGATACCCTGCACCGCACCTTTCAGCACGTCGTTGGCCGCACCGAAGGCGTCCAGCAGAGAGATACCACGGCCCAGAACTTTTAAAAGCTTGTCGTTCGGGATAGTGATCAGGGAGTCCACATGTTTGGACAATTCAGCAATACCCTGCTCCGCGAATGCCATGCGCTTTTTGCCTTCGAAGTTGAAAGGCTTAGTCACAACAGCAACGGTCAGAATACCTAAATCTTTTGCTACTTCAGCAACCACTGGCGCTGCACCGGTCCCGGTACCGCCACCCATGCCCGCTGCGATAAAGACCATGTCAGCACCTTCAAGCGCAGCGCGCAGGGCTTCACGATCTTCTTCTGCAGAATTGCGACCCACTTCCGGGTTCGCACCAGCTCCCAGACCTTTGGTAATACCGCTACCGATCTGAATCGTCTGGCCTACTGCCGTTTTACGTAACGCCTGAGCGTCTGTGTTAACGGCAAAGAATTCAACACCTTCGATGCGCTCACGCACCATGTGTTCGACAGCATTACCGCCGCCACCACCGACGCCGATGACTTTAATCACCGCGTCATTGGTCAGTTCCATAGGTTCAAACATAGTTTCTCTCCGTTTTGTGCCTGTCGCGTCGGGATCAAAAACCTTAACAGCATGATCCCGTTGTTAAAACATTAGAACTCTTTTCTCAGCCAGCTGTTGATTCGTTTGAACCAGTTGCCCACTGAGGCACGTTTTTCTACTTCGGCCTCACCGCTCAGGTGAGACTCCTTCCCGTAGTGCAGCAGCCCTACAGCCGTTGAGTAGTAAGGTTCCTGCGCATAATCCGTCAGCCCGGTGATGTTCAGGGGTTGCCCGATACGCACCTGGGTATGGAATACCCGCTGCGCACAAGCTGCCAGACCATCAATTTGTGCTGCACCGCCTGTCAGAACAATGCCGGCGGCCAGATGATGTTTTACGCCTTGCTGACGTAACTGCTCCTGCAATTGCAAAATTTCATCGTTCACTAAATTCAGCAATTCTGTGTAACGAGGCTCGATAACTTCAGCCAGTGTCTGACGCTGCAGACTGCGTGGTGGACGCCCACCGACGCTCGGCACTTCGACGTTTTCGTCTTTGCCGACAATTGAACCTAATGCACAACCGTGGCGAACCTTGATCGCTTCGGCATCGGTCGGTGGCGTTCCAAACGCATAAGCGATGTCGCTGGTGACCACATTCCCTGCATAAGGGATTACCTTAGTATGACGTAGTGCGCCGCCGGTATAAACCGCGATATCCATGGTTCCACCACCAATATCAACGACACAAACACCTAATTCACGTTCATCTTCCGTCAGAACGGCATAACTGGCTGCCAGACCGGCAAAAATAAGCTGGTCGACTTTTAAGCCACAGCGTTCTACCGCTTTCACAATGTTCTTCGCCATATCGTTATGGCAGGTAATCAGGTGAACTTTAGCCTGCATACGCACGCCGGAAAGTCCGACCGGGTTTTTAATCCCTTCCTGATAATCAATGGCATATTCCTGAGGGATCACATGCAGAACCCGATGCTCATCACGTACGCGTACCGACTTAGCGGTATGCACCACGTTCTCTACATCTTCCTGCGTGACTTCCTCTTCTGAAATAGGAACCATCCCTATTTCATTCTGACAACTGATATGTTTACCAGACAAAGCAAGGTAAACAGAGGAAATTTGGCAATCCGCCATCAATTCAGCCTGATCGATGGCGCGCTGTACGCATTTCACCACCGATTCCAGGTCATTCACGCCACCCTTGTCCATGCCACGGGATGGGCAACTGCCCACGCCAATAATATTGACCATGCCATCGGGCAGAACTTCCCCCACCAATGCGGCGACCTTTGCCGTACCGATCTCCAGCCCAACTACCAGTTTTCTGTCCGTCGACTTGATCATTGTTGTTTAGCCTGTGCCTGATTCTGTTGCTGATTACTGTTTTGCTGGTCAATAAACTCTGGTGCCCAACCTACTGACGCACCGCTGTCATAACGTAAATCGACATAAGTGATGCGTTTTTTATCGGCTTCAGCCTGTTGCTGGAATCGCGGGTAAAGCTCGATAAAACGTTGTAAACGCCCCATCCGGTCATCTCTCCCCAATTCCAGCCGGACGTCATTATCCAGAGTTAACTGCCACGAGTGACGTGCACTCATTGCCACTGCTTTCAACGTGAACTTGCCGGCGGCCAGCGCCTGACTCATCGTTTGAAAGCCCTGCAAAACATCCTGTTCGCTGCCTTCCGGACCGTAAAGCAACGGCATTTTTTGTTTGACCACACGCTCGGCGGGTATGCTGAAAGATTTGCCATCGGCATCAACCATATGCAAATCATTCCAGTGTGCGACCGGCACATACTCCACGAGATGTATCTTCAGTTCATTCGGCCATTGCTTACGTACGCTGACCTGTTTTATCCAGGGTAAACGCTCAATCTGCTGCTGAATGACGTTTACATCCTGCGTCATGAACGTTCCCGGTGCCCCTAAGGACAGAATCGCCTGACGAATATCATCGTTGGTCGTGTAATGCCGCTCCCCGGTGACAACTAACTGGGACAACGGCAATCGGTTTGCATCCTGCATCCAGCCGACAACGGCCCACGCACTCCATAAAATCGTTCCTACCACCAACAGCAGAAACACGATCCCTGCCAGCTGGCCACCGTTACTGCGACGGCCGTTGCTCTCGGCCGTCTCACGCTCTCGGGTATTCAGGGCGGCTTGAGACATATCAGTCTGCCAGTTCCAGAATACGGAAAACGAGTTGCGGGAAACTCAACCCGGCGTGTTTAGCCGCCATCGGCACCAGACTGTGGCTGGTCATTCCCGGCGACGTATTCACTTCCAGTAAGTTGAAGTTGCCGTCACCGTCCTGCATGACGTCGACACGTCCCCAGCCACTGCAATCGAGCGCCTGATAAGCCTGCAAAGCCAGTGAAGTCAACTGCTGCTCCTGCGCTTCGCTTAAACCGCTCGGGCAAAAATATTGTGTTTCATCAGACAGATATTTTGCCTGATAGTCATAAAACGTACCGGCTGGCTGGATGCGAATCGAGGGCATCACCTGGTTGCCCACGATAGCCACGGTATATTCCGGGCCACTCAGCCATTTTTCGATCAGTACGTTATCGTCATGCCTGAAGCCTTCCTGCAGGGCGGGTAACAACTCTTTTTCCGTTGTCACTTTGCTCATCCCGACGCTGGAACCTTCACGGCTTGGTTTGACGATCACCGGCAGGCCTAATTCAGCGATTTTTGCCGCCAGAGCGCCCTGCCCTGCTTCCTCAATTTGTGAACGATGCAGTGCGACAAACGGCGTGACCGGTAACCCTAAAGCCTGCCACACCAGTTTGGTGCGGAACTTGTCCATAGTGAGCGCCGACGCCATCACGCCGCTGCCGGTATAAGGCAAACCGATTTGCTCCAGCAAACCCTGCAACGTTCCGTCTTCGCCACCGCGACCGTGAAGTGCGATAAAGACTTTGCTGTACCCTTCTTCTTTGAGAAGCGCCACATTAAACGTTTTGGTATCGATGCCGTGGGCATCAACACCGGATTCGCGTAAACCAGCCAGCACTGCGGCGCCTGACTGTAATGACACATCGCGTTCTGCGGAAGTACCACCCAACAATACCGCTACTTTCTCAGACATGATGTTCTTCACCTTTCTTTACTGGTTGCAGCTTTTGATCTGCCAATTTACGGGCCACTCTGCCGACATTACCGGCGCCCTGAACCAGAACTAAATCGTCGCCTTCGAGGATTTGCGCCAGACTTTCCGGCACCGCCTCAATATCAGAAACCAAAATCGGATCAAGCTTGCCGCGTGCGCGAATAGTGCGGCACAACGAGCGGCTGTCTGCGCCAGGGATCGGCGCTTCACCGGCCGGATACACATCCAGCATGATCAGCACATCAACCTGCGAAAGCACATTTGCGAAATCGTCGTACAGATCGCGAGTACGGGTATAACGGTGCGGCTGGAAGATCATCACCAGGCGCTTGTTTGCCCAGCCCGCACGCGCGGCTTTGATCGTCGCATCCACTTCTGTCGGATGGTGGCCGTAGTCATCGACCAGCATCGCGCTACCTGTTTTACCGTTCACATTTTCCAGCGCGTATTCGCCCAGAAAATCGAAACGACGGCCAGTACCCTGAAAACCTGCCAGCGCGCGCAAAATAGCATCGTCGCTGATATTTTCGTCCGTCGCGACGGCAACTGCGGCCGCGGCGTTCAGCGCATTGTGACGACCCGGCGCATTGAGCGTAACGCTTATCAGCGGCAAGTCCTGACGGCGCAGCGTAAAGTGACCTTGCGCGCCCACCTGACGGTAATTTTCGATAATCACATCGGCGTCTTCGCTGAAACCGTACGTCGTCATATGACGTCCTACGCGTGGGATCAGCTCACGGATAACCGGATCATCAATACACATCACTGCGCGCCCGTAGAACGGCAGGTTGTGCAGGAAATTGATGAACGTCTGCTTCAGGATTTCAAAGTCACCCTGATACGTGTCCATGTGATCCGCTTCAATGTTGGTCACGATGGCCACCATCGGTTGCAGATGCAGGAAAGACGCGTCGCTTTCGTCTGCTTCAGCGATCAGAAAGCGGCTTGACCCCAGACGCGCATGCGTACCTGCCGCTTTCACCAGTCCACCGTTTACAAAGGTCGGGTCTAGTCCGGCCTCGGCATAAATACTGGTCACCATCGCCGTGGTCGTTGTTTTACCGTGCGTACCTGCCACGGCAATACCGTGGCGAAAACGCATCAGTTCAGCGAGCATTTCTGCACGGCGGATCACCGGAATACGGGCTTCACGCGCCGCAACAATTTCCGGGTTATCGGATGAAATAGCGGTGGAAACTACCACCACACTGGCATCCAGCACGTTCTCCGGGCGGTGATTGAAATAAATCGTCGCGCCCAGCGCGGTCAGTTGCTGAGTCACCGCGTTAGGTGCTAAATCAGAACCGCTGATCTGATAGCCTTCATTGGCCAACACTTCGGCGATACCACCCATGCCGGCACCACCGATGCCAACAAAGTGAATGTGCCGGACACGATGCATCTCGGGCACGAAGGTACGCAGTTTCGCCAATTGTTGTGTATTCACGTTTTTATTCACTATTTCAGGTTACTGATTAATCCGTTTCTTACGGCTGGGACCCCACACTGCGTGGCCCGTTCATTTTCATTTTTTGCTTGCGGCAACCACTTCAGCGGCTACACGCGCTGTCGCATCGGGGATGGCGGCGGCACGTGCTGCCATCGCCATTTCCATCAGATGGGTTCTGTCCCATCCGGCCATCAGATCAGCGACGGCGGCGGCACTAAAATCTTTCTGTTCGATAATCTTCGCGGCACCGGCTTTTTCCAGCGGCAGCGCATTCCAGTACTGTTGACGGTCTTTATGCTGGAAAGGCACAAAAATCGCGGGTAAACCTGCGGCGGCAATTTCACTGACCGTTAACGCACCGGAGCGGCAAACCACCACATCGGCCCAGGCATAAGCCTCTGCCATGTCATCAATGAATTCGGTCACTTTATGCTGCGTCTGACCGGCTTTTTCATAAGCCTGATTCACTGACGCCAGAGCACCTTTACCGACCTGGTGCCACAACGTAATCTTATCGCCCATCAGCGCTGCCACTTCCGGCATGCTCTGATTAAGGACTCGCGCGCCCTGACTGCCACCAATCACTAATACGCGGATTGGACCTTCGCGGCCGGCCAGTCGGGTTGCCGGTAATTCCAGCGCCAGCACGTCAGTACGCACCGGATTGCCAACAACGTCAGCATTTGGAAATGCCCCCGGAAACGCCTGCAATACTTTTTTGGCAATGTGCGACAACCCTTTATTGGTCATGCCGGCAATGCCATTTTGTTCGTGTAACACCACCGGAATACCCAGTGACCAGGCAGCCAGGCCTCCGGGACCGGACACATATCCGCCCATGCCCAATACCACATCAGGCTGGAAGCGCTTCATGATGGCCTTCGCCTGACGCCACGCATGATATATGCGAACCGGTGCCGTTAGTTGCGCTTTAAGACCTTTCCCACGCAATCCGGCAATTTTAATGAAATCAATCTCGATACCATGTTTTGGAACCAAATCCGCTTCCATTCGGTCTGCTGTACCCAGCCAGCGAACTTCCCAACCTTGCGCGATAAGATGATGGGCTACTGCCAGTCCCGGGAAAACATGTCCCCCGGTACCACCTGCCATCACCATTAAACGCCGGGTATTGCCACTCATCGGGCACTCCTTACAAACGCCTGGGCTTTTGCCAGCCGCGTTTCAAAATCCACTCGCAGCAATAACACGATTGCCGTCGACATAATTAACAGGCTCGACCCACCGTAACTGATGAGCGGCAATGTCAGGCCTTTAGTTGGCAACATGCCCGCCGCAGCCCCGACGTTAACCAACGCCTGGAAGCTAAACCACACGCCAATTGAACAGGCTAAAAACCCTGAAAAACGCTGGTCGGTCTCTAACGCGCGACGCCCGATGGACATGGCGCGAAAAGCGACGAAGAATACCATTAACAGGGCGAGAACCACACCGAAATACCCCAATTCCTCGCCTAAAATGGAGAAGATAAAGTCGGTGTGTGCTTCAGGTAAATACTCCAGTTTCTGGACTGAATTACCTAAACCTTGTCCCCAGAATTCGCCACGACCAAATGCCATCAGTGACTGAGTTAACTGGTAGCCACTACCAAACGGATCCGCCCACGGATTCCAGAACGATGTCACACGGCGCATACGGTATGGCTCGGCAAGAACCAGCAGTACCACTGCGAATACGCCCGAACCGATAATGGCCAGGAACTGCCACATTTTTGCCCCTGCCAGGAATAACATCGCCAGCGTGGTGATGAACAGTACAACCACCGTACCAAGGTCCGGCTGAGCCAACAGCAATACTGCCAGCACGACCATCACACCCATCGGTTTGCAGAAGCCCCAAAAGTTACTGCGCACTTCATCCACTTTTCGCACCAGATAGCTGGCGAGGTAGCAGAACAGTGACAACTTGGAGAACTCTGCCGGCTGAATACGCAGCGGCCCGAGAGAAATCCAGCGAGATGCCCCGTTAACCGAGCTGCCCACCACCAGCACCACCAGCAACATGATGACCGACAGCAGCAGCAGGACATTGCTGTACTTCTGCCAGACCGCCATCGGCACACGCAATGTCACCAGCGATAAACCAAAGGCCAGACCGAGATAAATAGCATCACGTTTAGCAAACAAAAACGGATCGTCTGCCAGACGCTGACCAATCGGCATCGACGCTGATGTCACCATCACGAAGCCGACGATAGCCAGCCCGAAGGTCAGCCACAGCAAAGTCCGGTCATACAACACCAGGGTGACGGACTCGCTTTCTTTGGCGCCCATCACCCAATCATTAAATTTGCCGACGAGGCTCAGCCCGGGTATCCGCATCAACCCAACTCCTTCGCCAGCGCGGTAAAGACATCGCCGCGTTGTTCAAAACTGCGGAACTGATCCAGGCTGGCGCAGGCTGGCGACAGTAAAACCATATCGCCGGAAACCACACGCGTGCTGATATCACGCATCGCCTGTTCCATCGTTTCAAACAAGGAAGAAACGTCAGGGCGCAAATCCGCCAGCTCTGCGCCATCACGGCCAAAGCAGTAAATACGCAGATTGTCGCCCTGCAAATAACGCGTCAGTGGCGAGAAATCAGCAGATTTACCGTCCCCGCCTAATAACAGATGCAGCGTGCCTTCAACGTGCAGACCGTTCAATGCGGCTTCGGTACTGCCGACATTGGTCGCTTTAGAGTCGTTAATCCAGCGAACGCCGTTATGTTGCCATGCCACCTGAAAACGATGAGCCAGACCGGTAAAGGTCGTCAGGGCTTTCAGGCTGGACGCATGAGGAATACCGACTGCATCCGCCAGCGCCAGCGCCGCCAGGGCATTGGTGTAGTTATGGCGTCCTGTCAGTGGCATCTCACGGGTATTCAGGACTTTCTCGCCACGCACACGTAACCAGATATCATCCTGCTGACGGGTCAGATGGTAATCACCCACATCAACACCAAAACTCACGCAGCGTTTATCCGCGCCACGTACCGGCATGGTCAGCGCATCGTCGGCATTGACGACGCATAATGCTGCGTTCTCATAAACTTTCAGTTTGGCTGCACGGTATTGCTGCAAACCAAACGGATAGCGGTCCATGTGGTCTTCAGTTACGTTGAGAATGGTCGCCGCCGCCGCGTGAAGACTGTGTGTGGTTTCAAGCTGGAAGCTGGAAAGCTCAAGCACAAACAGATCGTATTCGTGATCCAGCATGGTCAGCACAGGCAAACCGATATTGCCGCCCACGCCCACGCGCCATCCGGCCGCTTTCGCCATCTCGCCGACCAGCGTGGTGACAGTGCTTTTACCGTTCGAACCGGTGATAGCCACAATTGGGGTTTGCGTTTCGCGGCAGAACAATTCGATATCGCCAATGATTTCCACGCCAGCCTCTGCAGCTGCGCTCAGTGCTGGCGTTGCCAGCGCAACACCCGGACTTGAAATGATCAAATCAGCGTCCAGCAGCCAGTCTTCATTGAGTGAACCGAGATGACACTCAATGTTATCCGCCAGTTTATCGAGTCCTGGCGGGCTGACGCGGGTATCAATGACACGCGGCGTGACGCCACGTGCAACAAAGAAATCAACACAAGACAGGCCGGTAAGACCCAGCCCGATGATGACCACTTTTTTACCCTGATAGTCAGCCATAATTACCGTACCTTCAGCGTCGCCAGGCCAATCAGCACCAGCATCAGCGAAATAATCCAGAAGCGCACAATAACGCGCGGTTCCGGCCAGCCTTTAAGTTCGTAGTGATGATGGATAGGCGCCATACGGAAAATGCGCTGCCCACGTAACTTAAAGGACCCAACTTGTAAGATTACCGACAGGGTTTCGACAACAAACACACCGCCCATAATCACCAGCAAAAACTCCTGACGCAGCAGCACAGCGATAGTGCCCAGCGCGCCACCCAGCGCCAGAGAACCGACATCGCCCATGAAAACTTGTGCCGGATAGGTGTTGAACCACAGGAACCCAAGCCCGGCACCGACAATTGCGGTACACACGATCACCAGTTCACCTGCATGACGCAGATAAGGGATGTGCAGGTAGCTGGCGAAATTCATGTTACCGGTCGCCCACGCCACCAGCGCAAAGCCCGCCGCGACGAAAACCGTTGGCATAATCGCCAGCCCGTCCAGACCATCCGTCAGATTGACGGCGTTACTGGTACCGACAATCACAAAGTAGCTCAGCAGGATGTACATCAAACCCAGCTGCGGCATGATGTCTTTAAAGAACGGCACCACCAGCTCGGTCGCTGGCGTATCTTTACCAATGGCATACATCGTGAAAGCGGCGGCCAGCGCAATGACTGACTGCCAGAAGTATTTCCAGCGGGCGATCAGCCCCTTGGTGTCTTTACGCACGACTTTGCGATAGTCATCGATAAAGCCCACCACACCGTAACCCAGCAATACGAACAGCACACACCACACGTACGGATTGGACGGATAGGCCCACATCAATACGGAAATCGTGATAGACGCCAGAATCATCAGGCCGCCCATCGTTGGTGTACCACGTTTACTGAAATGTGATTCCGGGCCGTCGTTACGGACAATCTGGCCGAAAGACATTTTCTGCAGACGGGCAATCATGCGAGGCCCAATCCACAGCGACAGGAACAAAGCGGTCAGCAGGCTGACAATGGCGCGAAACGTCAGATAAGAAAAGACGTTGAAGCCGGAATAATATTTGACCAAATGTTCGGCCAGCCAAACTAACATGTTGCATTCTCCTGTAACGCGCGTACTACCTGCTCCATTGCGGCACTACGTGAACCTTTAATCAAAACGGTAATTACCGCATGTTCAGACAGTAAGCTCGTTAAACGGGCCGTCAGGGCTGCCTTATCTTCCAGATGTTCACCACACCCGCTGACATCACTGATGATGCGGCTGTCATGACCAATGCTGAATACTTTGTCGATACCGGCGTCGCGGATAGCTTCACCGACCTGACGATGGCAATGTTCGCTTTCAGCGCCCAGTTCAGCCATATCGCCCACTGCCATCACGCGGTAGCCCGGCATTTCCGCCAGCACCTGTGCGGCAGCGGTCATTGAACCCACATTCGCGTTGTAGCTGTCATCAAGCAAGGTTTTGCCCTCGCTGATAACGATCGGGAATAAGCGCCCTTTCACGGATTGCAGCGTCGCCAGCCCGGCGCGCACGTTCTCCGGCGATGCACCGACAGACATTGCCAGCGCAGCCGCAGCGAGTGCGTTAGCGATATTGTGACGACCCGGAACCGGCAGCGAGACATCAATGCTGCCCTGAGGAGAATGCAGTGTGAACGCGGTATTCAGCGGGCTGATGTTGACATCAGTGGCACTGAAATCGATGCCTTCACCGAAAGCGGGAGAAAAACGCCAGACGGTTTTACCGTTCAGCTTATGCTGCCAGTTCGCCCAATCGTTGTTATCCGCATTGATCACGGCAATGCCGTTTTCCGGCAGACCATCGAAAATCTCGCCTTTCGCACGGGCCACGCCTGCGAGGGAACCGAAACCCTCCAGATGTGCGGCGGACAAGTTATTCACCAGCGCCGTTTCAGGTCGTGCCAGGGCAGTGGTGTAGGCGATTTCACCCGCATGATTCGCACCCATTTCGATGACAGCAAAATCATGTTCTGCCGTTAAGCGCAGCAACGTCAGAGGAACGCCAATGTCGTTATTGAAGTTGCCTGCGGTATACAGCACATTGCCGCACTCGCGCAAAATCGCCGCGGTCATCTCTTTCACAGACGTCTTGCCGGAAGAACCGGTCAGGCCGACGACACGCGCCGGAACCTGCTGACGCACCCAGCCGCCCAGTTGCCCGAGCGCAATACGGGTGTCAGCAACCACTAACTGAGGAACATCTACCGGTAAGCGCTTACTTACCAGTAAAGCCCCTGAACCGGCTTTTACGGCATCAGCGGCAAAGTCGTGGGCATCGAATTTTTCGCCTTTCAGGGCGACAAACAAACAGCCTTCAGTGATCTGACGGGTGTCCGTCGTCACGCTGTCAATTTGAGTATCAGTGCCGATGAGCTCAGCGTTGAGCGCATCAGCCAGCGTTTGCAGGGAAACACGGATCATGCGATCACCCCCAGCAAACGTGCAACCGTCACACGGTCGGAATAGTCGAGACGCTGGTTTCCGACGAGCTGGTAATCCTCATGCCCTTTACCGGCAATCAACACAACGTCGTCTTCTTTCGCCTGCATGATCGCGCTGGTGACTGCTTCTGCGCGGCCATGGATTTCCTGCACACGTCCTGCATCAAGCAGACCGGCAAGGATATCTGCAACGATAGCGCGAGGCTCTTCGCTGCGAGGATTATCATCGGTAACAATCACGCGGTCAGCGTATTGCTCAGCAATAGCGCCCATCAGCGGACGCTTGCCTTTATCGCGATCTCCACCGCAACCAAAAACGCACCACAACGTGCCACGACAATGTAGCCGCGCTGCCGCCAGCGCTTTTTCCAGTGCGTCAGGAGTGTGCGCATAATCAACCACTGCCGTAGGTTTACCCGGCGCATTGAAAACTTCCATACGGCCACAAACCGGTTGCAGCTGAGAGGCGGTCGCCAGTAATTGCGCCAGCGGATAATCCAGAGAAAGCAGCGTGGCCAGCGCAACCAGCAGATTGCTGACGTTGAAGGCCCCCATCAGGCGGCTCTCCAGCTTGCCTTCACCCCAGCTTGAATCGATGTTTACGGTGGCACCGTTATCGTGATAATTCACGCTACGTGCCACCAGCCAGCGGCCACTCCAGCCTGCCGGAATTTTGTCTTCCATGCTGACCGCAATAGCATTTGGCGTTTTCGCCAGCCAGCGTGCACCGACTTCATCGTCAGCATTGATAATTTTTTGACCGACCTGATGTGAGGCGAAAAGCTGCCATTTGGCATCTTCATAGCTTTGCATATCACCGTGGTAATCAAGGTGATCACGGCTCAGGTTGGTAAATGCGGCAGCGGCAAACGGCAGTGCGGCAACACGGTGCTGAACCAGCCCGTGTGAAGAAACTTCCATTGCGGCAAAGGTTGCACCCAGTTTCACCAGGTCAGCCAGAATGTGCTGAACCTGTACGGCAGAACCGGTGGTGTTTTCCGCTGGTATCACGTTATCCAGCAGGCCATTGCCCACAGTGCCCATCACGGCACTGGTTTCGCCCAGCAACTGGCTCCATTGCGCCAGCAGTTGCGTGGTCGTGGTTTTGCCGTTGGTGCCAGTTACGCCAACCAGACGTAATTCTTTGCCCGGTTGCTGGTAAAAACGTCCCGCCAGCTCTGACAGCAGAATATTGAGATCCTCAAGATAAACCACCGGTACGCCATGCATCTGGCAGACCGTTCCGTGCTGTTGCTCACCCTTTGCCTCGGCCACAACGGCGGCGACGCCCTGGGCAATTGCCTGGGGAATAAAACGACGCCCGTCACTGGTATGGCCTGAAACCGCGACAAACAGATCGCCAGCAGCCGCAACGCGGCTGTCCAGAATCATGTCTTTTAGCGCTACCGCCGGGGCATCACTCACCCAGGGCGCTAAGATGTCGCGCAAATTACGATCTGCCACCTGAAGCCTCTTTTTGATTATTCACTATGTCTGCGTTTTCATCGGCAGTCAGCGCATCCGGTTCAACGTTCATGGTGCGCAATACGCCGCCCATGATGGCGCCAAACACCGGTGCGGAAACGGCCCCACCGTAATATTTCCCTGCCTGTGGATCGTTGATAACCACCACAAGGGCAAATCTTGGATTGCTTGCTGGCGCAACGCCGGCGGTATAGGCAATGTATTTGTTAACGTACTTCCCATCCGGGCCGACTTTTTTTGCGGTACCGGTTTTAATCGCAATGCGATAGCCCTTGATTGCCGCTTTCACGCCACCGCCGCCAGGCAGTGCCACGCTTTCCATCATATGCACAACGGTACGTACCAGCGGTTCAGGGAAGACGCGCTCGCCGGACACCGGCGGATCAACTCGTGTGATCGACAATGGGCGATAAACGCCCATGCTGCCGATTGTTGCGTAGACTCGCGCTAGCTGGAGAGGTGTCACCATTAGCCCGTAGCCGAAAGAGAAGGTGGCCCTCTCTATGTCAGACCACCGTTGTTTTTTAGGGTATAAGCCACTGCTTTCTCCGACCAGCCCCAAATTGGTCGGTTTTCCCAATCCGAATCGCGAGTAAGTATCTACCAGCTCAGCGGATGGCATCGATAACGCCAGTCGTGAAACACCGACGTTACTCGACTTCTGCAAGATACCCGTAACGGAAAGCTCCGCGTAACGGGCCACATCTTTAATCTCATGACCGTTAATCCGGTACGGCAAAGTATTCAGTACGCTGTTCTCGCGCACCACACCGTTTTTCAATGCCGTCATCACCACCATCGGTTTCACTGTGGAACCCGGTTCGAAGATGTCGGTGATGGCACGGTTACGCATCACGTCTTTTGGCGTATCCGGCATGTTATTCGGGTTGTAGGACGGGCTGTTAGCCATCGCCAGCACTTCACCGGTTTGCACGTCAACCAGCACCGCAGTGCCCGACTCGGCTTTGTTGAATGCCACGGCGTTGTTAAGCTCGCGGTAAACCAGCGCCTGCAAACGCTCATCGATGCTGAGCGCCAGATTGTGTGCTGCCTGGCTGTCTACAGTAGAAATATCCTCGATGACGCGCCCGAAGCGGTCTTTACGAATGGTACGTTCACCCGGTTTACCGGTCAGCCAGCGGTCAAAACTCTTCTCGACGCCTTCAATACCTTCGCCGTCGATATTGGTGACGCCAATAACATGCGACGTCACCTGCCCGGCCGGGTAATAGCGGCGGGATTCCTGACGCAGGGAAATCCCCGGCAGTTTGAGTTTACGGATATATTCCCCGACCGCAGGATTGACCTGACGCGCCAGATACACGAAGCGCCCATTTGGATTGGCAGTAATGCGGGAAGAAAGTTGGGTAAGAGGCATATTCAGTGCATCGGCCAGCGCTTTCCATTTGGTATCGGAGGTGATACCGCCGCGATCGCTAATTTCTTTTGGGTCAGCCCAGATGGCATTAACCGGTACACTGACCGCCAGCGGGCGACCAGAGCGATCGGTAATCATGCCACGGGAGGTTGGAATGGTTTGTACGCGAAGGGAACGCAGGTCACCTTCCTTCACCAGCTTATCCGGATTAATCACCTGCAGATACGCCACACGCAACATCAGGCCAACCAATGCCAGCAGGATACAAGCGCACAACAACGCAAAACGCCAGCTGATAAAGCTGGCTTGATTTTCGGGACGCTTTAACTTCGCAGTGCGTGTTGCTTTCATTCGCTGCCTGTATTCTCCGTGCGCATTTTAAGGCTGAACCACAATAATTTCTTGAGATGGATCAACGTGTTGCATTTGCAATTTCTCCGTTGCGATGCGTTCTACCCGGCTGTGATCACCGAGGGCGTTCTCTTCAAGGATCAGGTTGCGCCATTCAATGTCCAGCGCATCCCTTTCCAGGACTAATTGTTCGCGCTGAGCCGTCAGCAAACGCGTACGGTGAGCGGTAGTGACCACTAAAATTGCGCTGACCAAAACGGCGATCATCAGAATTAACGGGATCTTGCCGTTGCGAAGGATATCGCTGGCGATCACTCCTACTAATCCGTGGCGTTCGTTGCCTATCACGCGGTTGTTCTCTCAGCAAAACGCAGAACAGAACTGCGTGCCCGCGGGTTTTCTGCCACTTCGGCTTCAGAGGGCATCATTTTCCCGACTGATTTCAGAGAACGTCCACCAAGTTCCGCGATTTGCGCTTCCGTCATCGGGATACCGGCTGGCACCTGCGCGCCACGGCTATGCTGACGGATGAAGCGTTTCACAATCCGGTCTTCCAGAGAGTGGAAGCTGATCACGGATAAACGTCCTTCAGGTGCCAAAATTTCCAGTGCGCCATCCAGCGCACGTTCAATCTCTTCCAGCTCACTGTTGATGTAGATACGGATCGCCTGGAAGCTGCGCGTGGCCGGATGCTTGTGCTTCTCACGAACTGGCGAGGCATTAGCGATCAGATCCGCCAGCTCTTTAGTCCGGGTCATCGGCAATTCGCGGTTACGCTCAACGATCGCGCGTGCAATGCGTTTGGCAAAACGCTCTTCACCAAAAGTTTTCAACACCCAGGCAATATCTTCGGCTTCGGCTTTCATCAGCCATTCAGCTGCTGAATAACCACGGGTAGGATCCATACGCATATCCAGAGGCCCGTCACGCATAAATGAGAATCCACGTTCAGGATCATCAAGCTGAGGAGAAGAAACGCCTAAATCCAGCAGTACGCCGTCGATCTTGCCTTCGAGACCCCGATCCCGCACATAGTCGGCCAGATCAGAAAAAGGTCCGTGAACGATAGAGAAACGCGGATCATCAATAGATTCTGCGGCTTTGATCGCCTGTGGATCACGGTCAATCGCCAGCAAGCGTCCGTCCGGCCCAAGCTGGGACAGAATCAGACGTGAATGGCCACCACGGCCAAAAGTTCCGTCTATGTAAATGCCGTCCTGTCGAATGTTGAGGCCGTTAACGGCTTCATCCAGCAAAACGGAAGTGTGTTTGTAGTTTTCAACCATGCTTATAATGACAAGTCCTGTAATCGGTCAGAAAGTGGCTCCTGAGACGATTGTTCAGCGTCGATGTCTTCCTTAACTTGTTGATACCAGGTCTGTTCATCCCACAATTCAAACTTATTGAACTGCCCAACCAGCATCACTTCTTTTGCGAGCCCGGCATGCTGACGCAATGTTGTTGCAATCAGCAGACGCCCGGCGTTATCCATCTGACATTCACTGGCATGCCCCAGTAAAAGGCGCTGAATACGGCGCTCAATGGGGTTCATACTCGACAGACGGGACAATTTTTGTTCGATAACTTCCCACTCAGGGAGGGGGTAAAGGAGGAGACATGGGTGATGGAGGTCTATGGTGCACACCATTTGACCTTGCGATTCTTCGCTCAGTAAATCCCGATAACGGGTGGGTACGGCAAGTCGCCCTTTACTGTCGAGGTTAACCATCGTCGCGCCACGAAACATGACCGCTCTACCCCTCTGTGACCCTTTTCACCACTTTCCCCCACAAATTCCCACAGAAAAGAGTTTACGGATGGTTTTAAAACCTTGTCAAGCCAGAGCGGAGACGGTTTGGCAATATTTACGCAGCCACACAAATGCTTAGCGCAATGTGATGAGGTTTTTTAGAGGGGGTATAGAAAATAACGTCATGATTAGTTGAAGAAATTTCGGAGGGTTAATAATTTCGTTTAAAAAAAAGCCAAACTGAACATTATTTAACTATTTATATTCTTCTGCTATCCAACTCTCATTTCCTGACCGTTTTGCCTTAACAAAAATCATTTTCAATTTTTTTCTGGCTGTCACGTCTAAATCAACATCATTTTACATGCCAACCCGCATGGCATAAGCCTTCGGGCAGATTTAAAAGCCATCAGTACCGCAGCAAACTCACACCGCTGGAATTTAAGCGGGGAATTCTACAGCACTTTTGCGGCGAGCATTAACGTATTTTAGAAATTGATTGGAAGGTTTATATCAGCGGAAGGAAAGCAAAAACATTTGTTAATAATTCAGCAGTCTGGGAATGCTCCTAAATTGCCCATTAAAGTCATATGGGAATTCTCGTATTTTGATTATCAGAAACGGCAACGCAAATTACCGGAATGTTTTAACGCGATTCAGCAACGGTGAAAAAGACGGGCAGTCAGGTGAATACCCGTCCGGGGTTTATTTGCGGCTCAGGCGACCACGGCGGAACAAATTACGGCGGATACGGGTCAGCCCTGCTTTCGGCTTCTTCGGCTCATCCAGACAGGCCAGAACCAGCTCCAGTACACGTTCAGCCACATCGCGGTGACGCTGCGCCACGGCCAGAACCGGGCATTCGAGGAAATCGAGCAGCTCGTTATCGCCGAATGTGGCAATAGCGAGATTGACCGGTAAACGCCCTTCCATTTTCAGCGTCACGTCCATCACACCCTGTAACAGCTGGAATGACGTCGTAAATAACGCCTGCGGCATCGGGTGCGTTTTTAGCCATTCGGCAAACACTATGGCCGCTGATTCACGATCATAAGCATTGGCATAAAGGTATTCCGGCTGGCGTGGATCTTCAGCCCATGCCTGGCGGAATCCCTGCTCGCGCAGAAAACTCACGGAAAGCTCAGGCAGCGCGCCGAGATACAATACCGATTCAGCAGGAAAGGTGCGCAACTCCTGCGCCAGCATCAGTGCGTCATCCTGATCGGCACCCACAACACTGATGAAGTGTTCGGGATCCAGAGCGCGATCAAGCGCAATGATCGGGAAATCATCGTTGGCCCAGCGCTGATAGAAAGGATGTTCCGGCGGCAATGACGTGGAGATAATGATCGCATCTACCTGACGTTGCAGCAGATGTTCGATGCAGCGCATTTCGTTGTCAGGCTGATCTTCTGAACAGGCGATTAGCAGTTGATAACCCCGCTGACGGGCCTGACGCTCGAGGAAGTTGGCGATTTTGGTGTAACTGGTATTTTCCAGATCGGGGATCACCAGGCCAATAGAACGGGTGCGACCGGCGCGTAAACCCGCTGCCACCGCATTCGGGTGATAGTTATGTTCCTTCACGACAGCCATAACTTTTTCGACTGTCTTATCGCTGACACGATACTGTTTCGCTTTGCCATTAATCACATAACTGGCCGTTGTACGCGAAACGCCCGCTAACCTCGCGATCTCATCCAGCTTCACTGAGAAACCCCTTAATAAAGATAATGCTTTATCTAACCGCAGAAGCCTCTGCCGGGCAAGGTGTTTTACCGAATCGCTTCACCTGTCTCGCAAAAAATAAAGCCCAACTCAAGAGCCGGGCTTTTAAATATCAGATAAGTTTCACATCTTGCTGATTATTTACGCTTTAGCGCATGATTTTGTCGCCACGGGAGACACCCACTATGCCGGAGCGCGCAACTTCGACGATTTCAGCCACATCACGGATACTGGCTAAAAACGCGTCCAGTTTGTCACTGGTACCCGCCAGCTGAACGG
Organism: Rahnella aceris; assembly: GCF_011684115.1. Taxonomy (NCBI): domain Bacteria; kingdom Pseudomonadati; phylum Pseudomonadota; class Gammaproteobacteria; order Enterobacterales; family Yersiniaceae; genus Rahnella; species Rahnella aceris. The sequence continues at coordinate 256,055 of NZ_JAADJV010000002.1, forward strand.
TGTAAAGCGTTGCTGTGACATCTACAATCTGACCGCGGAAAATCTCAGTAGAGCGTTTAACTTCTTCCCGGCCATAACCGGAAGCCTGCACCTTCACCAGCATGATTTCACGCTCAACGTGAGCACCCTGCACCAGCTCAGTGACTCGTAATACGTCTACCAGCTTATGCAGCTGTTTTTCGATTTGCTCGAGCACCTTGGCATCACCCACGGTCTGAATCGTCATGCGCGACAAGGTAGGATCATCCGTCGGTGCAACGGTCAGGCTTTCAATGTTATAGCCACGCTGAGAGAACAGGCCAACCACGCGGGACAACGCGCCCGATTCGTTTTCCAGTAATACTGATAAAATCCGGCGCATGATCAGGTCCTCTCCGTTTTGCTTAACCACATTTCGTCCATCGCACCGCCACGGATGTGCATAGGGTAAACGTGTTCTGTTTCATCCACGCTGATATCAACAAATACCAGACGATTTTTCTGTTCCAGCGCCAGCGCCAGCTTGCTTTCCAGCTCATCCGGCGTGCGGATAGCAATACCCACATGCCCGTAAGCTTCCGCCAGTTTCACGAAATCAGGCAGCGATTGCATGTAAGACTGAGAATGACGGCCGGAGTAAATCATGTCCTGCCACTGCTTCACCATGCCCAGATAGCCATTGTTCAGGTTCACGACGATCACTGGCAAATCGTATTGCAGCGCGGTCGACAGCTCCTGAATGTTCATCTGGATACTGCCGTCACCGGTCACACAAATTACCGTCTCATCCGGCAGGCCGAGTTTCACACCCAGCGCAGCAGGCAGGCCAAAGCCCATCGTGCCGAGGCCACCGGAGTTGATCCAGCGACGCGGTTTATCGAACTTATAATACAATGCGGCAAACATCTGATGCTGCCCGACGTCCGACGTAACATAGGCATCGCCTTTGGTCAGACGGTGCAGCGTTTCGATAACCGCCTGTGGCTTGATGGTACCGGTATTTTTGTCGTAGCTCAGGCACTCACGCCCGCGCCAGTTCTCAATATTTTGCCACCAGTCGCGCAGCGCATCGAATTCCTGCTTTTCGTCGCTTTGTGCCAGCAATTCCAGCATCTGAATCAGCGTCTGCTTCGCATCACCCACAATCGGAATATCCGCATTCACGGTTTTGGAAATGGACGTCGGGTCGATATCAATGTGCATAACCGTCGCATTCGGGCAGTACTTCGCCAGATTATTGGTGGTACGGTCGTCGAAACGCACACCTACACCGAAGATTAAATCCGCGTTGTGCATCGCCATATTGGCTTCGTAAGTACCGTGCATGCCGAGCATACCAAGGCTCTGGCGATGGGTACCGGGAAATGCGCCCAACCCCATCAGGGAACTGGTGACGGGCAGATTCAGTTTCTCCGCCAGTTGCAGCAGTTCAGCATCACACTCAGAATTAATCGCACCGCCACCGACGTACAGCACCGGTTTCTTCGCCGCCAGTAAAGTCTGGACTGCGCGCTTGATTTGCCCGCGATGGCCTTGCACCGTCGGGTTATAGGAGCGCATCGCAACCTGATCAGGATAGGCGTAAGGCAGTTTAATCTGCGGGTTCACCACATCTTTTGGCAGGTCGACAACCACCGGGCCAGGACGGCCGGTAGAGGCAAGATAAAACGCTTTTTTCAGCACAGTCGGAATATCTTCCGCACGTTTTACCAGAAAACTGTGTTTCACCACCGGGCGGGAAATCCCCACCATGTCGCATTCCTGGAATGCGTCATAACCGATGAGTGAACTGTGTACCTGGCCGGATAGCACCACTAGCGGAATGGAATCCATATAAGCCGTGGCAATGCCGGTGATCGCATTGGTTGCGCCGGGACCGGAAGTCACCAGCACGACGCCCACGTCACCCGTGGCACGCGCATAACCGTCAGCCATATGAACAGCACCCTGTTCATGTCTCACCAGCACATGATCTATCCCACCGACCGTATGCAGGGCATCATAGATATCCAACACCGCACCGCCGGGATAACCGAATACGTGCTTAACGCCCTGGTCGATTAACGACCGGACGACCATCTCGGCTCCTGACAACATCTCCATGGTTTTGCCTCCAGGCTTTTTGCTTCTTTTATAGGATGACTTGTGTTTCAGCTAGCTGTTCTATCAGCAGCAATTTAAAGATAAATTGCTGAATTTTAGGACTTTCTATCGGGCTCACAAAACCCTGCTGTTCTTATTGGCGTTCAAGAATCTAACTCAGTACCTTAGCGTCAGAACCGGAGTCAGGCAAACGCCAAAAATTCTGCACAGGCATGATTTTATCGCCTCGCACTGCCTTCATTCTCCCGCTCGGGACAAAACACTGCCTGTGAGCACTAACCAGTCAGAAATATCAGGAAGGCTGGAAAAATTACAGTATTAAATTATGTCCATAGCGGACCTGAAACTAAAACGAGGGAAGAAAACCGGCGAAGTGACATACGCCGGTGATTCAGAAAGGAAAGTGATGAAACGGGCAGATGAAGCATTACTCCTGATAAAGCTGATCGATTTCCTTCTGATAACGGCTGAAAATATTTTTGCGGCGCAGTTTAAGGGTCGGGGTCAGTTCACCCGCTTCCATCGTGAAAGGTTTGGTCAGCAACACAAACTTTTTCACCTGCTCAAAACCGGCAAGATCATGCTGAATCTCGCGTAGCTGGTGGGCAAACAGCGAGAGGATCTGCTCGTTTTTCACCAGTCCGGCGCGATTGAAATAATCAATACGGTGCGCCTGGGCATAGACGTTCAGCACATCAAAATCAGGCACGATCAGCGCAGAAACAAAGTGCCTTTCATCGGCGATGACTGCCGCCTGCTCGATATAACGATCCTGCACCAGCGTGCCTTCGATACGCTGCGGAGCAATGTATTTTCCGCCCGACGTTTTCATCAGATCTTTGAGTCGTTCGGTAATAAACACATTCCCTTGTGCATCCATTTTCCCGGCATCACCGGTTTTAAACCAGCCGTCGGCAGTGAAACTGGCCGCCGTCTCTTCCGGTTTATTGAAGTAACCCCGCAGGAGTGTTGGGCCGCGAACCTGAATCTCATTCTCCTCGCCGATCCGCACTTCAATCTCTGGTAACGCCGTTCCGACAGAACCAAAGCGGAAATCATTTTCTTCCCAGCAGGTCACCGTCGCGCACGTTTCCGTCAGGCCGTAGCCGTATTTGATTTTCAGACCGAGTGATTCGAAAAACAGAATGACATTGTCGTCCAGACTTGCACCGGCGGCAGGCAGAAAACGCAGATTGCCACCCAGCAAATCACGCAGCTTTTTTAGCACCAGTTTATCGGCGAGAAAATGCGCAGGCGCCAGCCAGAACGGATAACGTTCGCCACGGCGCTCGATCAAAAACTTCTCTTTGCCCTGCCCGACGGCCCAGTGGAAAAGCCGCTTTTTGAGGGTTCCCGCGCGAGAGACTTTGTCGTGGATCGCGCTGAACACTTTTTCATAGAAGCGCGGTACCGCACACATTACTGTCGGTTTAATGGCCTGCAAAGCATCACGCACCAGATCAGTTTCGCGCAGGAAGACGTTTTGCGCACCGCAATGCATCACGAAGAAACTCCACGCGCGTTCAAAAACGTGCGCCAGCGGCAGAAAACAAAGGGAAACATCATGCTCCGAAATGCTCAGACGCCTTTCATGCTGCATCAGTTGCGTCGCCATGCTGCGGTAATCCAGCATCACACCTTTTGCTTCTCCGGTGGTGCCCGAAGTATAGATGAGCGTGAACAGATCACTCAGGTCACGGGCATTCACCCGCACTTCACGCTCAGCAGCTAAAGCAGCATCCCGGGGAACAATGCCTGAAACATGCCGGGCAATGGGTACGCCACGTAAATCGACATCATTGTCCAGCACCAGTATGTGTTTCAGCTGCGGGCAGAGATCACGCACAGCCACCGCCGCGTCATATTGTTTCTGACCGACGACAAACAAAATACGGACATCCGCATCATTGAGTACATATGCAGACTGCGCGGGTGTATTGGTGGCATAAACCGGCACGGTGACAGCACGCAATTGCAGGATCGCAAGATCTGCTGTCGCCCAGGCCATCGAATTATTCCCGCAAATGGCGATCCGTTCCTGAACGCCCACTTGCTCCTGCAATAACACGTCGGATAAGGCATCCACTTTCTCGCCCAGCTCACGCCAGGTCAGGGCAGATTCTGCCGCTGGCGACCACTCGCGAAATGCAGTCTGTTCAGCGCGGGCAACGACTTGCTGACGAAAACGGGAAATCAGATGGTAATTATTTAAGGTTGGATTCATTGAGCGTTTATACCGGCGTCCAGCGTAGTCAGTAAAAGGAGGGAGCTGACTGCATTGCTCTGTTACAAAGATTTAACGCAGTCTACCGACAAAGATTGCAAGGCGAAATGAAATTGTAGGAGCTGCAGCAGGGTTTTGGAAATATCACGCGGAATTTCTAAGACAAAAAAAACCTGCAGGACTCTAACGAGGAGAAAAAAACCTGCAGGATAAAAAACTATCTGATAAAGAACAGGCAGCCGCTTTCGCTGCGATCACCTCTGCCAAAAAAGTCGTAATGACTGACTGATTACAGAGAAACAACACACTGGCTCAATAATGTTTTCATCCACATATTACCTTTGTCTTTGCTGGATGATTCGTGCCAGGAAAGATAACAAGTCAGCGTATTTTTCATCCACGGCAGTGGAATGACGGATAAATTAAGTATCCCTGCATTTGCCTGTGCCAGCCAGCGCGGCACCAGTGCAACCATCTCGGTTTTGGAGACAATTTCCATGACGCTGAACAGATCGGTTCCTTGATAGGAAATCAGCGAAACTAACTCAGAGTCGTCGTAATAAGGTGAACTGAAAGAATAGAAGCGGTCCATCATCATGACAGCATGTTTTTCTTTCAGATACTTTTCATCAGACATATGCGGACTGATACGGGGATGATTTTGCGCCGCGACCAGAACCAGCTCATCATTAAATAAGGCATGATTGCAAAAATCAGCACGCTCAAATTTACGATAACTGATCACAAATTCTATATTCTGGTAACGCAGCTGATGTTCAATATCATCGTTAACAATCGTTTGCAGTTTAACACTGACACCCGGCGATAATTCTTCGGCGGCCTTCAGCACCAGGCTGGTGAAGCGTTTATCGAGCGGGCTGCAAATAGCGACATTAAACTGGCGTGTGCTGAGATAAGGGTCAAAACCTGCCCCCGGCAGTTCGTTCATCACCAGTTGCAAAGCCTGTCTGATCGGGCCAAACAGTTGACGTGCGCGCATCGTCGGTTGGATCCCGCGCCCGAAACGCACAAACAAGTCATCATTAAACATCACTTTCAAACGGGCAACGGCATTACTGACCGCTGGCTGGGACATCCCCAACATATTGGCTGCACGTGTAATATTTTGTAATTGCATGACGGCATCAAAAACCGTTAATAAATTTAAATCAACATTGCGAAGGTGCGTTTCTGCCTCAGCGGTTTTAGGTTGTATTTCTGTATCGGCGTCAGACATGATATCCCTCATAATAGACATTCGAATCCAAATAAAATGATTATCTTCAATAATCTATTTCGTAAAGCGCAGCATTGAGATGGTATTGGGGAACATAAATATTGGCAGAGAAAACGCAGCAAATTCTCATCAATTTATTTTCAGAAAAATATGAATTTTTGTTTCCAATAATCAGAAACAGAAATACAAATTTTATTTCCCACAAAGAAACTGATGATATCAAACAGCAAAATATTTCCGTAAACAACATTCTAAAAATGAATAATAAGTTAAGCCATACTAAATCATTTTTAATTCACTGTATTAAATAGAGTATTTATCCAGGCGCCCCCGGGCGGGTGCATTTTTTTTGTTCTTATTTTTCCGCCCCCCTTTAAAACCTTCATCCCGAGTACCTCCGCGACGCCAGTGTTTTATGCTAAATGAGATTCAATATCATTTTGGCGATTTTCTGGAATTTCCACACAGTGAAGGTTGACATACCGCACACATTCCCGTATCACTTTAGTCACTGTTTGAACGATATCCGTTCTGACCACCCGATGATGAGAAGCTGAAACACATGTTCATGATGACCCGTCTCCTAGGCCTACTACTCAACGCAGAATATTTGCGCGGTAAGCCAGTGGGCGAAAATCAGAACTGATTCAACTTCCACAGACAATAAACCCGCGCCGATGCGCGGGTTTTTTTTTATCTCCCGCAGGGCGCGAAAGTAAAAGCAGACAAGGAATAACCCATGAGCGAGCAAGTCATTATTTTCGATACCACGCTGCGTGACGGTGAACAGGCGTTACAAGCCAGCCTGAGTGTTAAAGAGAAGATTCAAATTGCAATGGCGCTGGAAAGAATGGGCGTTGACGTGATGGAAGTCGGCTTCCCGGTCTCCTCTCCCGGCGATTTCGAGTCCGTACAAACTATCGCACGCCAGATTAAAAATAGCCGTGTTTGCGGTCTGGCCCGCTGTGTGGACGGTGACATCGACGCCGCTGCCGAAGCATTACGCGTCGCAGAAGCTTTCCGTATCCACGTCTTCCTGGCCACTTCTACCCTGCACATTGAATCCAAACTGAAGCGCTCGTTTGATCAGGTGCTGGAAATGGCCACGCATTCCGTGAAACGCGCCCGTAATTACACTGACGACGTCGAATTCTCCTGCGAAGATGCCGGCCGTACCCCGCTGGATAATCTGTGCCGCGTGGTCGAAGCTGCAATCAAAGCCGGGGCGACCACCATCAACATTCCTGACACCGTGGGTTACACGACGCCGGTTCAGTTCGGTGGAATCATCACCAATTTGTATGAGCGTGTTCCAAACATTGATAAAGCGATTATTTCCGTTCACTGCCACGATGATCTGGGCATGGCTGTCGGTAACTCCATCGCCGCGATACAGGCCGGTGCGCGCCAGGTTGAAGGCACATTGAACGGTATCGGTGAACGCGCCGGTAACACTGCGCTGGAAGAAGTGATCATGGCGATCCGCACCCGCAGCGACTACATGAACGTTCACACCAACATTAATCACAAAGAAATCTACCGCACCAGCCAGATTGTCAGCCAGATAACCAACATGCCGATCCCGGGCAACAAAGCCATTGTCGGCTCTAACGCCTTCGCACACTCCTCCGGGATCCATCAGGACGGCGTGCTGAAAAACCGTGAAAACTACGAAATCATGACCCCGGAATCCATCGGTCTGAATCAGGTTCAGTTGAACCTGACTTCCCGTTCCGGTCGTGCTGCCGTTAAGCATCGCATGGAAGAAATGGGCTACAAAGAAGCTGATTACAATCTGGATCATCTGTATGCCGCGTTCCTGAAGCTGGCCGACAAAAAAGGTCAGGTTTTCGACTACGATTTAGAAGCACTGGTCTTCATTAACAAGCAGCAGGAAGAACCTGAATTCTATCGTCTGGATAACTTCAGCGTGCAGTCCGGCTCAAAAATTACCGCCACTGCGTCAGTCAATCTGGCCTGTGGCGAAGAAATCATTACCGAAGCCGCTACCGGCAACGGTCCGGTAGATGCCGTGTATCAGGCTATCAACCGCATCACCGGTTATCAGATTGAACTGGTGAAATACCAGCTGAGCGCCAAAGGTCAGGGCCGCGATGCTCTGGGTCAGGTTGACGTGGTCGTCTCCTTCAATGGCCGCCGCTTCCACGGTGTCGGGCTGGCGACAGACATTGTCGAATCCTCCGCAAAAGCGATGGTACACGTACTGAATAACATCTGGCGCAGCAAACAAGTTGAGATCGAAAAACAACGTTTGCAGCAGACAGGTCAGCAACACAACAACATTCAAAATAATCAGGAAACGGTGTGAACATGAGCAAGACCCATCATATTGCCGTCTTACCCGGAGACGGAATTGGCCCGGAAGTCATGGCCCAGGCATATAAAGTTCTGGACGCAGTACGTCAGCGTTTTGGCCTGAAGATCACCACCAGCGAATACGATGTGGGTGGCGCAGCCATCGACAAACATGGCAGCCCGTTGCCGCCAGCGACCGTTGCCGGTTGTGAACAAGCTGATGCGATTCTTTTCGGCTCCGTGGGTGGCCCGAAATGGGAACATCTGCCCCCAAACGATCAGCCTGAGCGTGGCGCATTATTGCCACTGCGCAAACATTTCAAGTTGTTTAGTAATCTGCGCCCTGCCCGCCTGTATCAGGGGCTGGAAGAGTTTTGTCCGTTGCGTGCCGATATCGCCGCAAAAGGCTTCGACATTCTGTGTGTTCGTGAACTGACGGGCGGTATTTACTTCGGTCAGCCTAAAGGTCGCGAAGGTCAGGGCATGCACGAGAAAGCATTTGATACCGAAGTGTATTACCGTTTTGAGATTGAACGCATCGCCCGCATCGCCTTTGAATCAGCGCGCAAACGCCGCAGCAAAGTGACCTCCATCGATAAAGCGAACGTGTTGCAGACTTCCATTATGTGGCGTGAAGTGGTTAACGAAATCGCTAAAGATTACCCGGATGTCAGCCTGAGCCACATGTACATCGATAACGCGACCATGCAGCTGATTAAAGATCCGTCGCAGTTTGACGTGTTGCTGTGTTCAAACTTATTCGGCGACATCCTGTCGGACGAATGCGCGATGATCACCGGTTCGATGGGGATGTTGCCTTCTGCCAGCATGAACGAGCAGGCGTTTGGTCTGTTCGAGCCTGCGGGGGGGTCAGCCCCGGATATCGCCGGTAAAAACATTGCCAACCCGATTGCACAAATTTTGTCCGCCGCACTGTTACTGCGTTACAGTCTGGGTGCTGATGATGCAGCCAATGCTATCGAGCAGGCGGTTAATAAAGCACTGGAAGCAGGCCACCGCACCGGCGATTTAGCTAACGGTCAGCAGGCGCTGGGTACCAATGAAATGGGCGATATCATTGCCCGCTTTGTGAAAGAAGGGGCATAACATGGCCAAAACTCTGTATCAGAAATTGTTTGATGCGCATGTGGTTTACGAAGCGCAAAACGAAACGCCATTGTTATACATTGACCGCCATCTGGTTCACGAAGTGACCTCTCCGCAGGCGTTTGACGGCTTGCGTGCGATGGGCCGTCAGGTTCGCCAGCCAGGTAAAACCTTTGCGACCATGGATCACAACGTGTCCACGCAAACTAAAGACATCAATGCGAGCGGCGAAATGGCGCGCATCCAGATGCAGGAATTAATCAAGAACTGTGCTGAATTCGGCGTGCAGTTGTATGACCTGAATCACCCGTATCAGGGCATCGTTCACGTTATCGGCCCTGAACAGGGCATGACGTTGCCGGGAATGACGATTGTCTGCGGTGATTCCCATACCGCCACGCACGGCGCGTTTGGCTCACTGGCATTCGGTATCGGGACTTCGGAAGTTGAACACGTTCTGGCGACACAAACCCTGAAACAGGGTCGCGCTAAAACCATGAAAATTGAAGTGACCGGCGAAGCTCCTGTCGGTATCACAGCGAAAGATATCGTTCTGGCGATTATCGGGAAAACCGGCAGCGCAGGCGGCACCGGTCACGTGGTGGAATTCTGCGGTAAAGCGATTGAAGCGTTAAGCATGGAAGGTCGTATGACCCTGTGCAACATGGCGATCGAAATGGGGGCGAAAGCCGGTCTGGTTGCACCGGATGAAACTACGTTTGCTTATCTGAAGGGCCGTCAGTTTGCGCCGAAAGATCAGAACTGGGACGCGGCGGTCGAATACTGGAAAACCCTGAAAACCGAAGATGGGGCGAAGTTCGACAGCGTTGTTACGCTGGATGCGTCTGAAATCGCACCACAGGTCACCTGGGGTACCAACCCGGGTCAGGTGATGGCCGTGAATCAGACCATCCCGGACCCGGCATCCTTTGCCGATCCGGTAGAACGTGCCTCAGCGGAAAAAGCGCTGGTGTATATGGATTTGCAGCCGGGCATTAAACTGACCGACGTGGCGATTGATAAAGTGTTCATCGGCTCCTGCACCAATTCCCGTATCGAAGATTTACGCGCTGCGGCAGCGGTGGCCAAAGGCCGTAAAGTGGCGAACGGCGTACAGGCCATTGTGGTACCGGGATCCGGCCCGGTAAAAGCGCAGGCGGAAGAAGAAGGGCTGGATAAGATCTTCATCGAAGCGGGCTTTGAATGGCGTCTGCCAGGCTGCTCTATGTGTCTGGCGATGAACAATGACCGTCTGGAACCGGGCGAACGTTGCGCGTCTACCAGCAACCGTAACTTCGAAGGCCGTCAGGGTCGTGGCGGTCGCACGCATCTGGTCAGCCCGGCAATGGCGGCAGCGGCGGCGGTCACCGGCCGTTTCGCTGATATCCGTGAACTGAACTGAGGAAAACACCATGGCTAAATTTACCCAACACATCGGTCTGGTGGTTCCGCTGGATGCAGCTAACGTCGATACCGATGCCATCATTCCAAAACAGTTTTTACAAAAAGTCACCCGTACCGGTTTTGGCCAGCATCTGTTTAATGACTGGCGTTTTCTGGACGATGCCGGTCAGGTGCCAAATCCTGATTTCGTGCTGAACAAACCGCGCTACAAAGGCGCGAGTATTTTGCTGGCACGCGAAAACTTTGGCTGCGGTTCTTCCCGCGAACATGCGCCATGGGCACTGACCGATTACGGTTTCCATGCTGTGATCGCGCCAAGCTTTGCCGATATCTTTTACGGTAACTCATTCAACAACCAGTTGCTGCCAATCACGCTGAGCGACGCCGAAGTGGATGAACTGTTTGAGCTGGTGAAAGCTAACGAAGGCATTCAGTTCGAAGTGGATCTGGAAGCGCAGACTGTTAAAGCGGGCGATAAAAGCTATCCGTTTGTCATCGACAGCTTCCGTCGTCACTGCATGATCAACGGTCTGGACAGCATCGGTCTGACCTTGCAGCATGAAGAAAATATCTCCGGCTACGAGAAGAATCAGCCTGCGTTTATGCAGTGATTATTATCTGTAAACGATGAAGAAGGCGGGCCCAGCCCCGCTTTCTTCATCAGCCTTCAGGCATCCCCGAAAGCCTCTGCAAAGTTACCCCTGCATAGTCATCCTGTCTTCAGTTTCTTTGTCACGATTATTTCACTTACAGCGATGGGATCCTGGTACTTGCCTGATAAAAAATCGACTGAACCATAATTTTTTTCGATGGAATAACAGTAATCATATTCAAAACACTTCTAATATTTTTACTCAACAACGGCGAATGCACAAATATCGGCCACCATTTAATTAGCTTTTCTTAGAAACTATAAACTCCATTAATGGAACAGCCTCTCTATATACTTTTTTAATATATTTAGTAATATCTAACATAGGATAAGAAGAGGATGTTTTAAATAATCCTAAATTGGGATCGAGAAAAAAACATTCCGAAGCACTGTAGCGAAACGCCGCAACGGCATGATAGCCAACCTCACCCGGTACCTCAGAAAACCGGAAAGCAATGATCGCTCCGGTGAGAGGGTGAGCCTGACCAAAACTGTTTACCCCGTTAAATAACATGAAATCATTACGTGTTATCAGACGATACTGTAAACCGGGAACGCCAGTTATTCTTTCCTTTTCTGCCTGACGGAAATTTTTATAATTAACAAAGACCTGATGGCGTCCTGTCTGACGTTTCGGATCCTGCTGGCTCTCCTTGCAGCTCCTCAGATAGCTCTCGTGCCGCCGGTATGAACGTTCAAGCAATAGCCTCAGCTTCGCAGTATCAGAGGGGATTAAGGCTTTCTTGTCAGGTGTCAGTGGCGTGGAGAACCAACCGGAAAGCCAGCCGGAAAACCAGCCCCCCCTTTGTTGTACCGGCCTTTCTTTTAATATATCGCCCAGCCACGTCAGGCATAACCCAATACAGCAGCCCTCAGATTTTTTCTCATCAATAAATGAATTATATGTTTTCCTGATAAGTACAACTGGAATCATATTTAATACCCTGCATTAGAATTTTAAGAAAGACGATATTATAGAAAATACTTTTCATTAGCCATACAGGTAAAGAGGATGCGAAGTACTTAAAACATTAATCTTTGCAGGATAAAAACAGATATTTCAAAATTATTAAGACGTTGCCGGAACAAGCAAAAAACGGAATATATTATTCAGTTGAATAGGTTAAAGAGCGAATAAATCGCTCATTAACCTTACGTCATTTAAACATCTTTGACTTTATACATCAGCCCGAGCGCCACCACCGCCAGCACAGTTGCCGCCCAGTAGACCGGATAATGGCCGAAGTTTTCCACGATAAAGCCCTGCAGCAACCCCGCGCAAATCACACCGGTGGAAATGCTGTTGGTGAATAGCGTAGTCGCTGAACCTGCCCTTCCCGGCATCAGATCCTGAAAATACAGCATGCCGATCCCCGCCACGATGCCGATGAAAATCGCATTGAACAGTTGCAGGATCATCAGCGCCGCCTTGAACTGAAACGCCACCAGTCCGGCATAGAAAATCACACCACTCGCCACGGCATACAGCATCAGCTTGCGTTTGCCGGTACGTTTCACCAGATATCCGGCCAGCAACATGGCAGGAATTTCCAGCCCGGCCGCCGTCCCCATCAGCAAGCCTGCCAGCCCTTCCGGCAGGCCCAAATCGCTGGTGATGTACAGCGGCATATCAATGACATACATGATATTGCAGGTCCACATCAGCAAAGAAGAAAAGAACAGCAGACGAACATCTTTGTTACGCCAGGCGCTGGCATGCACTACTTTTTCGTCCACTGGCAGTTCAAGGCGTGGTACTGAGGGCAGGAAAAACAGAATCATCAGTATGCTGCCGACAAACACCGCTGCCGCACTCAGGTACATTGGCGTAAAGCCGTAGTTCAACGCCACCATGAACGACAGCGGCGGGCCAAGCACCCAGGCCAGCGAGAGCATCGCACGCATCATCGAGCTGAACATCACCACTTCACTGGCGGAGCGATCCGCATGTTCCCGCGCCAGTGCAAAGAGCTGGGGCATCGACGCGTTACCTATGGCTGCCAGCAACACACCGACAGTGATCAGCACCAGATAATCGCGGCTGAAGGCAAAGACCAGACTGTTGCCGATCGCCATCAGGCAGCAGAACATCAGCAATTTCCGCCGGTCGCCTTTGTTATCGGAACGGTTAGCCAGCAGAAAGCTGATCGCGATCCCCGCGATGGCGTTAACGGTATAAAAGAAGCCGACCCACAGCGGACGGACCTTCACTTCGTTGGTCAGAAACAGACTCAGCGTCGGCGCCTGTAATGCACCCGCCACGCCGCACAGCAAGGAGACCACCAGAAAGGTGACATAAATACGATTAAAACGAGGTTTTGACATGACGTCGTCCCTGAGAAATGAATGCAGATAAAGCAAGACAGACAGTGTAGCGAAGTTTCAGTCGGTTCTGGAAAATGAGCATAAAAAAACCAGTGAGTTTCCTCACTGGCTGGTGACAATACACCATTACTCAGAAAATCGAATTTAGTCAGACCTGAAGTCACAGTCGCCGGCGGTATTGCTCGTCGTCCATCGTTTCCATATCCCACTGCGTGAGACGGGACAGAATATCCAGACGGTACTGCACCGGAACCCAGGACAGCCAGTCTGCATGATTTTTAGAGGCGTTTTTTTTGATGGCTTCAAAATAACGCTGATAGAAACGGGCGTTCAGACTGCGTTTCATGATGATCTCCGGTTGTTCACAACAGGCTTTCGTTGAGAAACAGTATCGGCGTAATATGAGGAAAGATAAATTGATGAAGATCGGCCACGGAGTTCCTCTTTTATGTCCTCATCCCGTTTGCAACAACAGTTCATCCGCTTATGGCAAAGCTGTCACGGTGAAGAAACTGAAACGACATTACAGGCACTGTCAGAAGTCCTGAACTGTTCACGCAGACACATGCGCTCGTTGCTCAGCACCATGCAGGGACAGGGCTGGCTGACGTGGGATGCAGAGGCCGGACGCGGCAAACGATCCACGCTGAAATTTCTTTATACCGGGCTGGCACTCCAGCAACAGCGCGCTGAAGAGCTGCTGGAACAGGACAGCATTGATCAGCTGGTACAACTGGTCGGCGACAAAACCCTGGTGCGCCAGATGCTGCTGTCCCAGCTCGGTCGCAGTTTCCGTCAGGGCAAACATATTCTGCGCGTACTGTATTATCGCCCGCTGATGAATCTGCTGCCCGGCACCATGTTGCGCCGTTCAGAAACCCACATTGCCAGACAAATCTTTAGCGGCCTGACACGCATAAATGAGGAAAATGGGGAAGCGGAAGGCGATTTAGCCCATCACTGGCAGGAAGTTTCGCCGCTGCACTGGCGGTTTTATCTGCGCCCCGCCATTCATTTTCATCATGGTCGCGAACTCGAGATGGCAGATATTATCGCCACGTTTATTCGCCTGAAAACGCATCCGCTGTTCAGCAACCTGAAATCAGTCACGACGCCCACGGCGAATGTCATAGATATCCACCTGAATGAACCCGACCGCTGGCTGCCGTGGTTGTTTGGCAATATCCACGCGATGATCCTGCCGCAGGAATGGCAGTCACTGCCTGATTTTGCCCGCCATCCGGTCGGCACCGGCCCTTACGCCGTGGTGCGTAATCTGAAAACACAGCTGCGCATCCGCGCCTTTGACGATTATTTTGGCTTCCGGGCACTGATCGACGAGGTGAATATCTGGGTATTACCGGAACTGAGTGAAGAGCTGGTGCATTCCGGCGTACAGCTTCAGGCCGATGAATCAGGCAAAAGCGAGCTGGAAAGTCGCCTTGAAGAAGGCTGCTATTTCCTGTTATTTGACCAGCGTTCGCCGGTCGGACAATCTGAAGAAACACGCCAGTGGTTGTGCGATTTACTCAATCCCATCGCCTTACTGAATAATGCCGAACCGATTTACCAGCGCTACTGGTCTCCGGCGTATGGCCTGCTGCCGCGATGGCATCACAAAGCGCCCCGGCCACGTCCGCCCAAACCGCAAAACCTGACGCAGGTAACGCTGACATTTTACGGCGAGCATTCCGAACATCAGGCGATCTGCAACGCCCTGCGCCCGTTGCTGGCGGAAGAAGGTATCGAACTGATTATTCAGATAGTGGATTACGCAGTCTGGCACCGCGGCGATGCCAAAAGTGATCTGTGGCTCGGCAGTGCCAACTTCACCCTGCCGCTGGAGTTTTCACTGTTCGCGCATTTCTACGAATTGCCGCTGGCAAAGCATTGCTTTAGCGAAGAGATGAACGACGATGCCGCCCTGTGGCACGCCGGGAATTTATCGATGGCGAAATGGAGCCAGAAACAGACGGTCAGCCATCAGATCCATCCCCTGTTCCATCACTGGCTGGTGCTACAGGGGCAACGCAGTATGCGCGGTGTGCGTATGAACACCCTCGGCTGGTTCGACTTTAAATCCGCCTGGTTTGCCCCACCGGACAGTTAATCGGACTATCGCATCGCGCCGTTAATCTCTAGAATGACATCCGTTCTCAACGGGGTGCCCGACTTGTTAAAGCTGCGATGTAAACGCCGTGAGCAAGTTTGGCTGAGATTTGAAACCCGTCGAACCTGATCCGGTTAATCCCGGCGGAGGGATTTGAGACTGCGCGATGCTTACTCAAAATCCTTTGCCCTTTCATTTTTTTGGAGCGCAAAGTTGAAAAAATTACTGTCCTGCCTGCTGTTACTTTCTGCACCTGCATTTGCGTCAAAACCTGTTTTGACGGTTTATACCTACGATTCTTTCTCTGCTGACTGGGGCCCCGGTCCCGCCATTAAAAAAGCCTTTGAAGCCCAATGCGGCTGCGAACTGAAATACGTGGCGCTGGAAGATGGCGTGTCTTTGCTCAACCGTCTGCGGATGGAAGGTAAAAACAGCAAAGCCGACATCGTGCTGGGGCTGGATAACAACCTGTTGCAGGCCGCTGAACAAACCGGTTTATTCGCCAAAGCACCGAAAACCAACGCCAGACTGACGGTGCCAGGCGGCTGGAATGACAGCACTTTCGTGCCTTACGATTACGGTTATTTCGCCTTCGTCTACGACAAAAATAAACTGAAGAATCCGCCAAAAAGCCTCGATGAGCTGATCAACAGCGACCAGAAATGGAAAGTGATTTATGAGGATCCACGCACCAGTACACCGGGTCTGGGCCTGATGCTGTGGATGCAAAAAGTCTACGGCGATAAAGCGCCGCAAGCGTGGGAAAAACTGGCGAAGAAAACTGTCACCGTCACTAAAGGCTGGAGCGAGGCTTACGGTTTATTCCTCAAAGGTGAAAGCGACCTGGTGCTGAGCTACACCACCTCTCCGGCATACCATATTGTCGAAGAGAAGAAAGATAACTACGCCGCAGCCGATTTTACCGAAGGGCATTACATGCAGGTCGAAGTGGCGGGCCAGCTGGCAAACAGCAAGCAACCGAAACTTGCTGAACAGTTCATGAAGTTCGTCACCACGGAAGATTTCCAGAAAGTGATCCCGACCGGCAACTGGATGTATCCGGTGGTGAATACCCCGCTGCCTGACGCTTTTAAACAACTGACGATTCCGGCCAAATCTCTGCAATACAGCGCACAGGATGTCGCTACTCATCGTTCACAATGGATCCAGGCATGGCAGAACGCCGTCAGCCATTGATCCCTCGCTGGCTGTTGCCGGGCGTCATCGCGTCACTGGCTATGTTGCTGGTGGCAGTACTGGCCTTAGGCTCTCTGTGGCGTCATGCGCCACAGATAAGCGGCGCATCGCTCTGGCACGATCCTTATCTCTGGCATGTGATCTGCTTTACTTTCTGGCAGGCGCTGCTTTCAGCGCTTTGCTCGGTGCTGCCCGCAATTTTGCTGGCACGCACCTTGTTCCGCCGCCGTTTCCCCGGCCGTCAGCTGTTATTACGTTTATGTGCGATGACGCTGGTCTTGCCGGTTTTGGTGGCGGTGTTTGGCATTCTCAGTGTCTACGGAAGACAGGGCTGGCTGGCGCAAATTTGCGGCTGGCTGGGCATGGATTACCGTTTCTCGCCGTATGGTTTACAGGGCATTTTGCTGGCGCACGTCTTTTTCAATCTGCCGCTGGCAGCGCGGCTCTTAGTGCAGGCACTGGAAAATATCGCCGTTGAGCAGCGCCAGCTCGCCGCACAACTCGGCATGAATATCTGGCAGCAATTCCGCTTTGTGGAATGGCCTGCCATTCGCCGGCAGATATTCCCCGCCGCCGCCTTAATCTTTATGCTGTGTTTCGCCAGCTTCGCCACGGTGCTTTCACTGGGTGGCGGTCCGCAGGCAACGACCATTGAACTCGCCATTTATCAGGCGCTAAGTTACGACTACGATTTAAGCCGCGCCGCCACGCTGGCCCTGATCCAGCTGTTTTGTTGCCTGGCGCTGGTGTTGCTCAGTCAGAAACTCAGTCAGGCGTTGCCGGTGGGCCAAACGCATTCTCAGCGCTGGCGTAATCCTGATGATTCCTGGCTGCGGCGCATCGCCGATGCCGTACTGATTGGCCTGGCGTTGTTGCTGATCCTGCCGCCGTTACTCGCCGTCATTACCGATGGCGTAAACCGTGCAGCGGTCGGTGTTTTGCAACAACCCGCGCTCTGGCAGGCATTATGGACATCCGTGCGTATCGCGCTCGGCAGCGGATTATTGTGTGTGCTGCTGACCATGATGCTGCTGTGGAGCAGCCGCGAACTGCGGTTACGCAAGAGAAATAGCTGGGCGCAGGCGATGGATCTGAGCGGTATGCTGATCCTCGCGATGCCGGGCATTGTGCTGGCGACCGGTTTCTTCCTGTTGCTCGGCGATACCACCGGTTTGCCACAATCGCCATGGCCGCTGGTGATCCTCACGAATGCGCTGATGGCCGTACCTTATGCATTAAAAGTGCTGGATAACCCGATGCGCGACGTGGCAGAACGCTACACGCTGCTGTGTCTTTCGCTGGATATGCATGGCTGGCAGCGGCTGCGCCGGGTTGAACTCAGCGCACTGAAACGCCCGATTGCACAGGCACTGGCTTTCGCCTGTGTACTTTCTCTGGGGGATTTCGGTGTGATTGCCTTGTTCGGCAACGAGAATTTCCGCACCCTGCCGTTTTATCTGTATCAGCAGATTGGTTCCTACCGCAGCCAGGACGGCGCGGTGACGGCGCTGTTATTACTGCTGCTATGCTTCCTGTTATTCACCCTGATTGAGAAACTGCCGGGCCGCCATGCTGACGCTGAATAAACTGACGTATTTGTACGAACATCTGCCGATGCGCTTCGATTTACAGATCGACGCCGGTGAACGTGTGGCAATCCTCGGCCCGAGCGGCGCCGGGAAAAGTACCCTGCTGAGTCTGGTCGCCGGTTTTCTGGCACCGGTCAGCGGGCAGATCCTGCTCAACGGCGCAGATCACAGCGTGACGCCACCGGCAAAACGTCCGGTGTCGATGTTGTTTCAGGAAAATAATCTGTTCTCGCATCTGACGGTGCGTCAGAACATGGGGCTGGGATTGCATCCGGGGCTGAAACTTACCGCGCAGCAGAAGCAGGAACTGGAAGAAATTGCCCGACAGGTCGGGCTGACTGAATGTCTGGACCGGCTGCCATCGCAACTTTCCGGTGGCCAGCGTCAGCGTGTCGCGCTCGCCCGTTGCCTGCTGCGCAGTCAGCCGGTTTTATTGCTCGATGAGCCCTTTTCAGCACTCGATCCGGCACTGCGCAGTGAGATGCTGACGTTGCTGGATAAGGTATGTGAGCAACGCCATCTCACGCTGCTGATGGTGTCGCACAATCTGGATGATGCGGCACGGATCGCGCCGCGCACGTTGCTGATCGTCGATGGCCGGATTTTTTACGACGGGCCGACGCAGGCACTGACCGACGGCAGTGCGCCGCAGGCCAGCGTGTTGGGGATAATGCCGGGGATCAGCGGGTGATCACTTGCCACAGCAAATGACCATAAACCGGCATCATCGGCTGTTCGCTTAACATCACCAGACTCACTGCGGTTGCGACCAGACTTAGCACACAGACGATGCGCAGACGCGCTAAGGGCAACCATTTTGTCATCGCATCAGGTGAAGCTTTGCCCGAACGGAACCAGCGCCACAGCAGCCAGGCACTCAGCCAGATCAGCACCACGGCGGCAAACAGCATCCATTTGAAGACCGAGCTGTTGTGACTGGCCGGAATATCAATGGCCACGCCCGCCAGAATGCCCGGCAGGAAATACACCGGTGGCCAGGTGATGCAGCCAATAATATTCGGCGGTGCAAATTTGTAAGGCGGAAGGTTCAGCATACCGGCAACCATCGGCACCAGCGGGCGTGTTGGTCCGATGAAACGCCCGATAATCACCGTCGCAAAACTATGGCGATCCAGCGCATAACCGGTTTTATCCAGTAATGACTGGTAACGTTTGAGGAAGCGCCAGCGATGCAGCGGTTCCTTGAAACCGCGGCCAATGAAATACGAGGCCCAGTCGCCGAAGAAACATCCCAGCCCCGCCGCCAGCCAGGCTTCGTACAACCCCACCTGACCGCTGCCGATCAACGTCCCGAGCGTCGCCATCATGACGGTACCCGGCAGGATCAGGCCCACCAGCGCCAGCGACTCGAAGAAAGCCACCACCGCGACGATAATTAATGCCAAGCCCACCGACTGAGCGACCAGATGTTGTAGATAGGCTTCCATATCTTCCCAGAATTCAGTTGCGCCAATTGCGCAGATAAATGAGACAAGTGTGAGTTTTCTGCATTCTCATTGTAGTAAATACATCAATCGGCTGAATTGTCAGCGCATGAACTATCACAGTCAACCGGGTAATTGTATGCGTATTTGGCAGAAACCTGAGCCATAGACAAAGACTGTATAAATAACCATACTCTGTTCTGATTCCTTATCTGTTCATCTTTACCGTTCCGAGGCGCTTATCACTTCCACCTTTGTCCGTCCCGCTTCTGCTGCCACTGACACCCCGCCGCGTCAGGGATTTGTGCTGACCCGCCACTGGCGCGACACGCCGCGCGGTACCGAGGTGGAATTGTGGCTGGCGACCGACGAAGGTCCGCAGAAAGTGCGCCTGCCTTTACAGGAATCGGTGGCGTTTATTCCGGCCGAACAACGCGCGGCGGCGGAGCGCATTCTCATTGATGAAAAAAATATCAGTCTGCGTCCGTTGCCGTTGCAGGATTTCCATTCCCGCGCCGTTCTTGGGCTTTACTGCCCGCAACACCGGCAGTTAATGCGGATTGAAAAATTGCTGAAAGAAAATGGCGTCAGTGTTTTCGAAGCGGATATCCGCCCGCCGGAACGCTTCCTGATGGAACGCTATATCACCGCACCGGTGTGGTTCAGCGGTAAACCGGGGCCGGACAAGCTGCTGATGGACACCAAAATGAAACCGGCGGAGGACTACCGCCCGCCGCTGAAACTGTGTTCTCTGGATATCGAAACCAGCGGCAACGGCGAGTTGTACTGCATCGGGCTGGAAGGCTGCGGGCAGCGCCACGTGTATATGCTCGGCCCGCCGAACGGCGATCCTAATGCTCAATTTGATTTCAACATGGTTTACGTCGACAGCCGCCCGCAGTTGCTGGAAAAACTCAATGAGTGGCTGGAAATCTATGATCCCGACGCCATTATCGGCTGGAGCGTAGTGCAGTTTGACCTGCGGGTTTTACAAAAACACGCTGACCGCTACAAAATCCCGCTGAAATTCGGGCGCGGCGGCGGTGAACTGGAATGGCGTGAACACGGTTTCAAACAGGGGCACTTTTTTGCTGCCGCTGCGGGTCGTCTGATCATCGACGGCATTGAAGCACTGAAATCGGCGTTCTGGAACTTCAACTCGTTCAGCCTGGAATTCGTCTCGCAAAGTTTATTAGGCGAAGGCAAAGCCAGCGATAATCCTTATCAGCGGCTGGCCGAAATCGAACAACGTTTTCGGGAAGATAAACCGGCGCTGGCACGCTATAACCTGAAAGACTGCGAACTGGTGACGCGTATTTTTGCCAAAACTGAACTGATGCCGTTTTTGCTGGAACGCGCCTCGGTCACCGGTCTGGCCGTGGATCGCAGCGGCGGTTCAGTGGCGGCCTTTACCCATCTTTATTTACCGCGCATGCACCGCGCCGGTTACGTCGCGCCCAATATGGGCGAATTGCAGGGCGAAATGAGCCCGGGTGGCTTTGTGATGGATTCGCGCCCCGGCCTGTATGATTCGGTGCTGGTGCTCGATTATAAAAGCCTGTACCCGTCGATTATCCGCACCTTTCTGATTGACCCGGTCGGGCTGGTCGCCGGACTGCAACAACCGGATGACGAACATTCCGTGCCCGGCTACCGTAACGCCCGTTTCTCGCGGGAAAAACATTGTCTGCCGGAAATTGTCCGCCAGATCTGGATGGGACGCGAAGACGCTAAAAAGCAAAAAAACAAACCGCTGTCTCAGGCACTGAAAATCATCATGAACGCCTTTTATGGCGTGCTCGGCTCCAGCGGCTGCCGCTTCTTTGATCCGCGCCTTGCGTCCTCCATTACCCTGCGCGGGCACGACATCATGCGCCAGACCCGCGAGCTGATTGAAGCCGAAGGCTTTCAGGTGATTTACGGCGACACCGATTCTACCTTTGTCTGGCTGAACAAAGCCCATTCGCAGGAAGAGGCCGACGCGATTGGCCGCCGTCTGGTTGAACAGGTGAATGCGTGGTGGAAAGGCCATCTGCAACAGGAATACGGGCTGGAAAGCGCCCTGGAACTGGAATTCGAAACGCATTATCAGCGTTTCCTGATGCCGACCATTCGCGGCTCGGAAACCGGCAGCAAAAAGCGTTATGCCGGTCTGGTGAAAGACGCCGACGGCGAGCACATCGTGTATAAAGGGCTGGAAACGGTGCGCACCGACTGGACACCGCTGGCGCAGGAGTTTCAGCAGGCGCTGTATGAGCGGGTGTTTCACCGCCAGCCGTATCAGGATTACGTGCGCGATTACGTGGCGCGCACGCTCAGCGGCGAGTTTGATGACAAACTGGTGTACCGCAAACGCCTGCGCCGCAAGCTGAGCGATTATGAGAAAAACGTCCCGCCGCATGTCCGCGCGGCGCGGCTGGCGGATGACTATAATGTGCTGCACGGTCGCGCCAAACAGTATCAGAATGGCGGCTGGATCAGCTACGTGATGACCACGTCCGGCCCTGAACCGCTGGAAAACCGTCAGTCGCCCATCGACTACGACCATTATATCGAGCGTCAGCTGGAGCCGGTCGCCGATGGCATTTTACCTTTCCTTCACGACGATTTTGCTACACTCATTACAGGGCAGATGGGATTATTCTGAGCAAAAAACGGGGCACTTTGGGATTCACAGGTGACGAAACGCTTACCTTCCATTACCATAGCGCCCTTTCCCATTTCTGAATCATCCTCACACAGTGAACAACTCCGCGCCATCTGGCGGGGAAAGAAAACTATTGCCCGTGAAACATCGCGGGCTGAGCAAGCATTGCGCAGTCGCCGTATACAGAGCACACAACACAGAGAGAGATTATGCCGTTTACATTGGGTCAACGCTGGATAAGCGATACGGAAAGCGAATTAGGATTAGGAACCGTAGTCGCGCTGGATGTGCGCATGGTCACCCTGCTTTTCCCCGCCACCGGTGAAAACCGTTTGTATGCCCGAAATGATTCCCCGATCACCCGCGTGATGTTCAACCCCGGTGATACCATCAGCTGTCACGAAGGCTGGCAGTTGCAGGTCGAAGAAGTTGTTGAAGACAAAGGTCTGTTGACCTATATCGGCACCCGTCTGGACACAGAAGAAACCGGCGTTGCCATGCGCGAAGTGCTGCTCGACAGCAAACTGACCTTCAGCAAACCGCAGGATCGTCTGTTCGCCGGTCAGATTGACCGTATGGACCGTTTTGCCCTGCGTTTCCGCGCCCGTAAATATCAGCGTGAACAGTTCCGTCTGGAATTCGGCGGTCTGCGCGGTATGCGTGCCAGCCTGATCCCACATCAGTTGCACATCGCTTATGAAGTCGGTCAGCGCCATGCGCCGCGCGTTTTACTCGCCGATGAAGTGGGTCTGGGCAAAACTATCGAAGCGGGCATGATTATTCATCAGCAACTGTTGTCCGGCCGTGCCGAACGCATACTGATCGTGGTGCCAGAAACCCTGCAACACCAGTGGCTGGTAGAAATGCTGCGCCGCTTCAATCTGCGCTTCTCTTTGTTTGACGACGATCGCTACGCTGAATCCATCCACGAAGCAACGAACCCGTTTGAAACTGAACAACTGGTGATCTGTTCCCTTGATTTCGTGCGCCGCAATAAATCCCGTCTCGAGCAGTTATCCGATGCGGCCTGGGATATGCTGGTGGTCGACGAGGCCCACCATCTGGTGTGGAGCGAAGACGCGCCGAGCCGCGAATATCAGGTTATCGAACAGCTTTCCCAGCAAATCCCGAGTGTTCTGCTGCTGACCGCTACGCCGGAGCAACTGGGCCAGGAAAGCCACTTTGCGCGCCTGCGCCTGCTGGATCCGGACCGTTTCCACGATTACGAAGAATTCATCGAAGAACAACAGCAATATCAGCCGGTGGCTGATGCCGTGACCCTGTTACTCAACAAAGAACCGCTGACGCCGGAAGCGCTGGCGTTGCTGGGTGAAAGTGTCGGCAATGCCGATACCGATGCCCTGCTGACCGCCGCCAATAAAGGCGACGAAGCCGCAGCGAAACAGCTGGTTTCCATGCTGATGGACCGTCACGGTACCAGCCGCGTACTCTTCCGTAACACCCGTAATGGCGTGAAAGGTTTCCCTGAACGTCATCTGCATGCAGTGAAACTGCCGCTGCCGACGCAGTATCAGACCGCGATAAAAGTCTCGGGCATTATGGGCGCGAAGAAAACCGCCGAAGCCCGTGCGCACGACATGCTGTATCCGGAACAGATTTATCAGGAATTTGAAGGCGAGAACGCCACCTGGTGGAACTTTGATCCGCGCGTCGAATGGCTGCTCGGTTATCTGACCGCCAACCGCGACGAAAAAGTACTGGTGATCTGCGCTAAAGCCGCCACTGCATTGCAACTGGAACAGGTTCTGCGGGAGCGTGAAGCGATCCGTGCTGCTGTGTTCCACGAAGGTTTGTCGATCATCGAACGTGACCGCGCCGCCGCTTACTTTGCTTCCCAGGAAGAAGGCGCGCAGGTTCTGCTGTGTTCTGAAATCGGCTCCGAAGGCCGTAACTTCCAGTTTGCCAGCAAGATGGTGATGTTCGACCTGCCGTTCAACCCGGATCTGCTGGAACAGCGTATCGGGCGTCTGGATCGTATCGGCCAGCAAAACAATATCGACATCATGGTGCCATACCTCGAGCAGACCGCGCAGTCGGTACTGGTTCGCTGGTTCCATGAAGGTCTGGACGCATTCGAACATACCTGTCCGACTGGCCGCACCATTTACGACAGCGCTTATGAGCAACTGATTGCGTTCCTGGCGGCACCTGCCGCGCAGGAAGGTCTGGGCGAGTTCATTCTTACATGTCGCGCCGAACATGACGCGCTGAAAGAGAAGCTGGAAAATGGCCGTGACCGCCTGCTGGAGATGCATTCCAACGGTGGCGAACGTGCTCAACAACTGGCGAAGGAAATCGGCGAGCAGGATAACGACGTTAACCTGGTCAACTTTGCGCTGAACCTGTTCGATATCGTCGGCATCAATCAGGAAGATCGCAGCGATAACCTGATCGTCCTGACGCCGTCTGATCACATGCTGGTGCCGGATTTCCCGGGTCTGCCGGAAGACGGTTGCACCGTGACCTTCGATCGTGAACAGGCGCTCTCGCGTGAAGATGCACAGTTTATCAGCTGGGAACATCCGATCGTGCGTAACGGTCTGGATCTGATCCTTTCCGGTGATACCGGCAGTTGTGCGGTATCGATCCTGAAAAACAAAGCGCTGCCGGTCGGTACCTTGCTGGCGGAACTGGTTTACGTGGTGGAATGTCAGGCGCCGAAGCATCTGCAACTGACCCGTTTCCTGCCACCGACACCGGTGCGTATGCTGATGGATCGTAAAGGCACCAATCTGGCGGCTCAGGTTGAATTTGAGAGTTTTAACCGTCAGCTGAATGCCATCAACCGTCACAACTCCAGTAAACTGGTGAATGCCGTGCAGCAGGATGTTCACGCCATGCTGCAACAGGCAGAAGCGGAAATTGCCGATCAGGCACGCGCCCTGATTGAAGCAGCGAAAGTGGAAGCTGACGAGCAACTGACCAAAGAACTGGATCGTCTGAAAGCGCTGAAAGAAGTGAACCCGAACATTCGCGATGACGAACTGGAATCGGTAGACTCTAACCGTAAGCAGGTGCTGGCGAATCTGAACGATGCCAGCTGGCGTCTGGATGCGATCCGCCTGGTGGTGGTGAGCCATCAGTAAGCCCGACGGGATGCAGCCGGTCTGCATCCCTTATTTATTTCAACCTGAATGCAGACTGAAACCGCTATGAGCGAACATCAACCGACTATCCCTGAACCGTCGAAAACCCGGCCGCTGGAGAATTACAATCCGCCGACCGATCCCTGGTTACAGGTGATTTTTCAGGATGAACACATCATGGTGGTCAATAAGCCGAGCGGGCTGCTTTCCGTGCCGGGCAAGCTGGCCGAGCATCAGGACAGCCTGATGACGCGTATTCAGCAGGAATTTCCTGAGGCTGAGTCCGTCCATCGTCTGGATATGTCCACCAGCGGCGTGATCGTGGTGGCGCTGACCAAAGACGCTGAGCGTGAACTTAAACGCCAGTTCCGCGAACGCGAAACCAAGAAAGTGTATATCGCGCGGGTCTGGGGACGGGTTGAAGAAGATTACGGCATTATCGATTTGCCGCTGATTTGCGATTATCCTAACCGGCCGAAACAGAAGGTCTGTCACGAGACCGGCAAGAAAGCGCTGACGCAGTATGAAGTGATGTCATGGGATGATGACGGCACAACGCGGGTGAAACTGCGGCCGATTACCGGACGTTCGCACCAGTTGCGCGTGCACCTTCTGGCGCTCGGGCATCCGATTCTGGGCGATAAATTCTATGCCCATCCGCAGGCACTGGCAGCGGCCGGTCGTTTGCAACTGCACGCACAGGAATTATCGTTTTATCATCCGATAACCGATGCGCCGCTGGTATTTAACTGCGAGCCGGATTTTTAACCATTCAAATAATACATTTTTCTTCAATCACTATTAAGTAATATGTATTACATTACCATCGTGTTGTTTTATCAGAATTTACCTTGCCAAAAAATATAATATCGGCTTCCTCACCTATTCCCTTCCCTGTTAATTCGCCCCGCACGCCTGATAACATCCCGCCCTATTTATTCAAATTTAATTATTCACCCTTCAGGGAAGACGACATGAAATGGAAACCAAAGCTGCTCAGCAGCCTGATTGCATTGGCGCTTTTTGATGCCGATGCCGGTATCATGCGTGAAGATGTTGCGGTTCAGGACTACCGCGACTTCGCAGAGAATCTGGGCAAATACACCGTCGGTGAAGAAAACATCGAAGTCTTTAAGATGGATGGTACGTCCGCAGGCATCCTGAATTTCCCTATGCCCGATTTCGGCGCAATTAACAGCTTAGGTTTTGCGACAGTCATCGCCCCCTCTTATGTCGTCAGCGTTGCTCACAATGGCGGTTATACCGCTGTCGATTTCGGTAATAAAGCAAAATATAAAACTTCCTATAAATTAATTAACCGAAATATTGACCCTCAATATCTCACCTGGAATAAAGATTTCCATGTTCCACGTTTAAATAAAGTCGTGACCGATGCCGCGCCGGTACCCACCGTGGATACTCAGGATGTGCGTAAGAACCGAGAACGCTATGTTTATTTCGCGCGAGCCGGTGCCGGAACACAATATCAGGTCGACCCCGTCACTAAAAAACCCGTTTATATTACCGGCGCTTACGAATGGAAAAGCGGCGGCACCGTGGTCAACCCAATCTTTGAACCGTCAAGATTACGCTGGGTTAACTACGGGCCGCCTGATGCACGTGCTCAGCCATTCAGTTCAGCGATACAAGCAGGCGACAGCGGAAGTCCGTTGTATGTTTATGATAACGTAGATAAAGAATGGAAAATCTTCGGTGTTTCCCCATGGGGAGGCACAGGAAAAACAGGATATGAATACACCAGTTATACGCTGGATATGCAGCTCAATTTTATGAACAAAGTGATTGCTGCTAATACCGATCCTGATGTGACCGACGTGGCAGCAGATGGCGATATTCATTGGACTGCGGCCAATATTACGCAAGGCGAAAACAGCTGGCAGTGGCACGGTGTTGATAAGCAACTCCCTTCGCAGGCCAGCAATGAAGAACTCGATGCCTCAAAAGATCTGCGCTTTGCCGGTGATGGCGGCCTGATCGTACTTGATAGCGCCGTCAATCATGGTGCCGCAAAACTGCAATTCTCGAACGATTACCGGGTGGTGTCGGCTGAAGGTGCGAACAGCACCTGGGTGGGCGGCGGGATCGAAGTCGATGCGGATAAAACCGTTGACTGGGAAGTGAACGGTTTAGCCGGAGATACTTTACATAAAATCGGCGAAGGTACGCTGTACGTCAATGCCGTGGGGAATAATGGCGGCGCGCTGAATGTCGGCGACGGGCTGGTGGTGTTAGCCCAGCAGGCCAATGAAGCCGGGGAGCAAAAAGCCTTCTCCAAAGTCACCATTGTCAGCGGTCGACCGACCGTGCAGATCGGCGGCGAAAACCAGATTACCGGCAGCGACATTTACTTTGGTTATCGCGGCGGCAATCTTGATCTCAATGGCTATGACATGGCTTTCAGCAGCATCAATCACAGTGATTCCGGTGCGGCCATTATTAACGGCAATGCAGACCAGCTCAGCACCCTGACGCTGAACAACAGCAGTAACCAGACCTTCGTCGGCCATCTCGGCAGTCAGGAAACGGCGTCGAATTTAAACGTCGATTATGCAGCGGACTCTTCCGCAGGCTTCTGGGAACTGGCGGGCGGTGCTGACCTGAATCAGCTCTCCGTGCAAAATGGCATTCTGAGACTGGCGGGTCGCCCGACTCCGCACGCCGGTAATGTAGTGTTCAGTGACGACTGGATTGATGAAACCTATACGATAAACAATGTGGATGTGGCCAGCCGTGCCACCCTGCGCGTTAACGAGCACGCCACACTGGATGCCAACGTGAAGCTCAACGAGCTGGCAAACATGATGCTGAACAGTAAATCGCATCTGAGCGGCAAGGTGGAACTGGCTTCCGGCAGTATGATTTCTGTTGATCAGACAGACAGTAAAACCACCAGCACCGACGGCAATAATGACGTGGTGATTGACGCCACTATTTCCGGTAACGGAACCCTGAAGAAAATGGCGCCGGGCGCGCTGTACATCAACAGCGAGAATACGTTCACCGGTGCCACCAATATTTACAGCGGCGCGCTGATCCTCAACGGCTCCCTTGCGTCCACCGTCACGATGGAGAAAAACACGGTGCTGGCCGGTAACAACACCGTCGCCGATCTGATCCTGAAAGATGATGTGCAGCTTCTGCCACACTGGCCAGCCGAAAACGAAAGCGAGAGCGATACATTTGTCGCGGCCACGCAAACCGTTAACGGCACAATGGCGGCGGGCAGCAATAATCTGCTCAGCCTGCGCACGCATTTCGATCCGGCTTTCACACAAACCGACAAGCTGCTGATCAACGGCGACATGGTTTCCTCTGCACCGGTGAGTGTTCAAGTCACACCGTCAGGGGCGGGTTTCTTCACCGATACGGATAATGATGGCGCGGCGGATAATCAGGAAGGCGTGTCGCTGATCCAGGTGGCCGGTAAGGCAACCAAAGACAGCTTCAGACTGGCGGGGGAATACGTGGCGCGCGGCGCTTACGCCTATAACCTGTATGCCTTCGCACCGGGCCGCAGCTCTGAAGAACAGCGTGAAGTGGCAGGCAGCGGCGATCAGTTCTGGGATTACCGTCTGCAAAACAACATGCTGACCGAAGGCGACAATACGGTACCGGTCGATAACACGCCGGTTCCGCCAGTACCGACGCCGGATGATGAAGACGATGGCGAGGACGACGATACACCGGTTCCTGAACCAACGCCGGATGAAGGTGATGACACGCCGGTCCCGCCGGCACCGACGCCAGATGACGATGATAGCGGAAAAAATACGCGTCCGGCCGTTACGCCGCAGGTGCCTTCTTATCTGTCTTTACCTTCCGCCCTGCTGAGCTACAACAGTCGCGTGAGTGAAACCTTCCGCAATCAGGTTCTGGCACAGGATGATAAGAAACAGAATCTCTTCTTCCAGTATCTCAACGGAGAAGACAACTATCATTCAGCACTCGGCTTTATGGATTATGGCTACGACTACACGCAGAAAGAAGAAGGCTGGCTATTGGGTGCCAAAGTGATGCAACTGGGTAACGACACCCACTCGCTGGCACTCAGCCTTGGCCTTTCCAGCGCTAATCTGGATGTCACGCCGGATGCCGCCGACGGCAACAGCAAAACGCAATACACCACCTGGGGACTCTCTTCACTGCTGTCGTATCAGTATGTCAGCGGTTTAACGGTGGATGTAGCTTCGGACGTCGCCATCTATGACGGCAATGTATCGACTGACCTACGCGGCAGTGACGTGGCGGATATCAGTGCGACCTCCTTCGGTGGCTCTGTGGATGTGGGATATAAAATCCAGGCGGGCAATCATGTGCTGACACCATTAGTTGGATTTGGTATTCAGCGCCTGCAAGTCGATGATTTTACGGATATTGATAATACGAAGGTTCATTATGACGATATCACCCGTCAGACTGCCCGCTTAGGGATGCGTTACCGCTACGACTGGGATACCGCAAATGCTGGTAAATGGGCGATTACGGCGAATACATTGTTCATTACAGATCTCAGAGACGATGCGTCAGTGGACATCGGAGTCACCTACAGCGACGTCAGCAACAGCTTCCACAGCGGTGCTGCAGGCAGTTCCGGGATGCTAGACCTGGGGATTATCAGCAATCCGATGCCGAATGTGTCACTGAATACCGGTGTACAGTATCAGCACAGGCTGGAAGATGAAGGGGTAGATTATTGGCAGGCTGTGGCAGGGGTGACGTTTAAGTTCTGACACCTGACACAAGGCTGTGTCCCACAAAGCAAAAGGCGCTCTGAAAAGAGCGCCTTTTTAATGATGACGTTATTTAAAGCCTTTTTCACGTTTGATCAGGTCATACGCCGCCTGAATCGCCTGTGCTTTTTCCTTCGCCATTTCCATCATTTCAGGCGGTAAACCTTTCGCCACCAGTTTGTCAGGATGATGCTCGCCCATCAGTTTGCGGTAGGCACGTTTAATGGTCGTTGCGTCGTCGGTGGCATTCACGCCCAGCACTTTGCAGGCATCTGCCAGCGTCGGGCCTTGCTGCGTCTGGTGATAACCGCCGCCATACGAGCGTCCCCCCTGCTGGTGACCGCCAAACTGCTGGCCGCCTTCCATCATGCGCAGGAACTGATCGAACTGCATCCGTGAAATCCCGAGCTCTTCAGCAATCACGTACAACACTTCGCGTTCATTGGGATGCAATGAACCGTCGGCGTACGCGGCCTGGATCTGGATTTCCAGAAAAGTCCGTATCAGGTCAAAACGACCAAAACACGCAGTGCGCAGTTCGCGCATTTTCTCACGCAAGGGATAGTCAGCTTCTTTCCCGTCGCGAAAAGCGCGTTGTGCGGCTTCGCGCTGCTCGCCGTGCAACTGCATACGTTCCATGTAAAGACTGGCGATCTGAATATCCGCCTCGGTAACTCTGCCTTTTGATTTAGTCAGATTTCCCATCACCTCAAACGTGGTGCGGAAAAAGATGGTTTGACGTGTCTGCTGATCGGCAAAATATCCTCTGCGTTTCGCTGAACGCGCGGTATCAAACATATGCCCTATCAGCAGCCCTGCTACAATTCCCCAGAAGCCTAAACCGGACCATAAGCCCAGGATAAGTCCGAGCAGTTTTCCCCAATACTGCATATACTCCTCAATTCGCCATGCCGTCGCTTAAAAATTGCTTTATCATAACCGGCATTTATCGTTGTGCCTAACGGCAGCAACGTAACAGGTGGGATTTAACACTAGCGCAACCATGATGAGTGAGATAGTCTCTGAC
Source organism: Rahnella aceris (assembly GCF_011684115.1). Taxonomy (NCBI): domain Bacteria; kingdom Pseudomonadati; phylum Pseudomonadota; class Gammaproteobacteria; order Enterobacterales; family Yersiniaceae; genus Rahnella; species Rahnella aceris. The sequence continues at coordinate 287,275 of NZ_JAADJV010000002.1, forward strand.
CGTTTGCCGGCATGATGCCTCTGATGACGGAACACCATTTTACGTATGAAAAACAGACGTCTGAAAACACGCTTACCGACAATGCTGGCCGCCACAATCTGGTCAGTATTGTACAGTCACGGCGCAATGGCCGATCTCGCAGCACAATGTATGCTCGGCGTTCCGACCTATGACAAACCTTTGGTGCAGGGTGATCCTAATTCACTGCCTGTGACCATCAACGCCGATAAGGCGACCGGCAATTATCCTGACAGTGCGCTGTTTAGCGGCAACGTTAACGTTGTTCAGGGCAACAGCACACTGGATGCTGATCAGGTTCAGCTTAATCAAATCGCCAATCCCAATCAGCCGACCCCGACCCGAACCGCTACTGCGACCGGCAACGTGCGTTATAACGATAACCAAATCAAGCTGAATGGCCCGAAAGGCTTTGCGAACCTGACCACCAAAGATACTGATGTTCAGGATGGCGACTACCAGATGGTCGGCCGTCAGGGACGTGGTCAGGCTGACAAAATGAAGCAGCGTGACAACAACCGTTACACCATCATGGATAACGGTACATTTACCACCTGTCTGCCTGGCGATAACAGCTGGAGCGTCGTCGGTTCCGAAGTGATTCAGGATCGTCAGGAAGAAGTGGCTGAAATCTGGAATGCCCGCTTCCATATCGGTCCGGTGCCGGTGTTCTACAGCCCGTACATGCAGTTGCCGATTGGCAATAAGCGTCGTTCCGGTTTCCTTATCCCTAATGCTAACTACAGCAGCAATAATGGCGTTGGTGTCACCGTTCCTTACTACTGGAACATTGCGCCAAACTACGATGCCACGATTACGCCCAATTACATGAGCAACCGTGGTCTGCAACTGCAAAATGAATTCCGCTACCTGACCGTTGCCGGTGCGGGTCTGATGGAATTCGATTATCTGGGTAACGATAAGAAAATCGATCAGCAGTATGTCGAAGATGAAAACCGTACCAGCGATAAAACCAAGCGCTGGATGTATTACTGGCGTCATGCCGGTGTATACGATCAGGTTTGGCGCTTCAACGTCGACTATACCAAGGTCAGTGACCCTTATTACTTCACCGATTTCGATTCGAAATACGGTTCCAGTACTGACGGCTATTCCACGCAGAAATTCAGCGTAGGTTACGCGAACCAAAACTGGGATGTCACACTGGCCAGTAAGCAGTTCCAGGTGTTCTCAGATTTCGGGAACGCCAACGCTTACCGTGCACAGCCACAGCTGGATATTAACTATTACAAAAATGATGTGGGCCCGTTTGACCTGCATCTGTACGGTCAGGCGGTGAAATTCACCAGCGTGAACCCTGACAACCCGGAAGCCGTGCGTACACACTTCGAACCGACTATCAGCCTGCCACTCAGTAATGGCTGGGGAAGTCTGGATAACGAAGTGAAGCTGATGACAACCCACTATCAGCAGGATATTCCGGACGCGTATTACGATAGCAATCCGAACACCAAACTGCGTTCATCCGTGAACCGTACGATGCCTGAGTTTAAAAGCGACGGCAAAATGGTGTTCGACCGCACGATGGACTGGAACAGTGACTACACCCAGACCCTCGAACCGCGCGTGCAGTACCTGTATATCCCTTACCGCAATCAGAGCTCGATCAATACCTATGACTCGACGCTGTTACAGTCCGACTACACCGGCCTGTTCCGCGATAAAAGCTACAGTGGTCTGGACCGTATTGCCTCTGCAAACCAGGTGGCGAGCGGTTTAACGACCCGTATCTATGACGAAAATCTGGAAGAGCGCTTTAATGCCTCTGCCGGTCAGATTTATTACTTCCAGCCGCCACGCACCGGTGACGTTGATAGCGTCCTGGATAAAAATGATGATACGGGCAGCCTGGTGTGGGCCGGTGACAGCTACTACAAAATCAACAATTTCTGGGGTATCCGTGGCGGCGTGCAGTATGACACCCGTCTGGATGCGCTGGCTTTAGGCGATGCCGTGCTTGAGTACCGCGCAGACTCAGAAAGAATGATTCAGCTGAGTTACCGTTACGCCAGCCCGGAATATATTCAGGCAACGTTACCTAACGTTACCAACCCGGGTTATCAGGACGGTATTTCGCAGGTTGGCGGCATCGCCAGTTGGCCGATTGCTGACCGTTGGGCAATCGTGGGGGCGTATTATTACGACACCAAAGCACAGCAGCCAGCCGATCAGCTTATTGGTTTGCAATACAACACATGCTGCTGGGCTATCAATGTTGGTTATGAACGTAAGATCACCAGCTACGATACGGTTAAGTCAGAAAGTAAATATGACAATAAGATTGGTTTCAATATTGAACTTAGAGGCCTGGGTAACAATCAAACCCTCGGAACGAAAGAAATGTTGGCCAGCGGCATACTGCCTTATCAACGCGCTTTCTAAGCCCGAAACACGATTCATTTCGTGAAGACACGACGAATTCAGTGAACTTGAAACCCGCGCTTGCGGATTAGACAAATGGAAAAAGTATGAAGAACTGGAGAACACTTCTCCTCGGCGTGACGCTTTGTGCCAGCACTGCGTTTGCTGCCCCTCAGGAAGTTGATAAAGTTGCCGCCGTCGTTAACAACGGCGTGGTATTGCAAAGTGACGTTGATAGCTTGTTTAATTCTGTAAAACAGCAGGCACAGCAGGCTAAACAGCAGTTGCCGGATGATGCGACTCTGCGTCACCAGATCCTCGACCGTTTGATCATGGATCAGATCCAGTTACAAATGGCGACCCGAATGGGCATCACGCCAACCGATCAGGACGTGGATAAAGCCATTGCAGGTATTGCACAGCAAAACAACATTTCTGTTGATCAACTGCGCAGCCGTCTGGCTTATGACGGAATGAACTACAGCACTTACCGTACGCAGATTCGCAAGGAAATGATCATCAGCGAAGTACGTAACAGTGAAGTGCGTCGCCGTGTCACCATACTGCCTCAGGAAGTGGATCAGCTTGCCAAACAGGTTGCGGCGCAAAACGGCAGCGGTGCTGAATTCAACCTCAGCCATATTCTGTTGCCACTGCCAGAAAACCCAACTCAGGATCAGGTTGATTCTGCAGAACAGCTGGCGAAGAAAATTGTTGCTGATCTGAACAATGGTGCGGACTTTGGCAAACTGGCTATCACCTACTCGGCTGATTCCCAGGCACTGAAAGGCGGCAACATGGGCTGGGGCAAATTGCAGGAACTGCCTTCCCTGTTTGCTCAGGCGTTAAGCACCGCTCAGAAAGGCCAGGTCATTGGCCCGATCCGTTCTGGTGTTGGTTTCCACATTCTGAAAGTGAACGATATCCGTGGCGACAATAAAACGGTTTCTGTCACCGAGGTTCACGCCCGTCACATCCTGCTGAAACCTTCTGTCGTAATGACGGATGCGCAGGCGCGGGCGAAACTGGAACAGGTTGCGGCTGATATTAAGAGCGGTAAAGCCACATTCGCTGATGAAGCCAAACAGCTTTCTCAGGATCCTGGCTCTGCTAATCAGGGCGGCGATTTAGGTTGGGCGTCACCAGATATGTACGATCCTGCATTCCGTGATGCGTTGATGAACCTGAAAAAAGGCGAAATCAGTGCACCGGTTCACTCTTCGTTTGGCTGGCACTTGATCCAACTTATCGACACCCGTCAGGTCGATAAAACAGATGCGGCACAGAAAGAACGTGCTTACCGCATGCTGTTCAACCGCAAATTTGCGGAAGAAGCCCAGACATGGATGCAGGAACAACGTGCTGAAGCGTATGTGAAAATTATGGATGGGAATGGAAAATAATACTTCCGTGACACAATCTGTGGTCATTACCCCCGGCGAACCGGCCGGGGTTGGGCCGGATCTGGTACTGGCGCTGGCTCAGCAGGCATGGCCTGTTGAGTTAGTGGTCTGTGCCGATCCGGCCTTACTGCTTGAACGTGCTGAGAAACTCGGCCTGAATATCCGCTTACGCGATTATCAGAGAGCGCGTCCGCCAGAGCCTCAGGCTGCGGGCACATTGACCGTTTTGCCTGTTAAACTCGCCGTCCCGGTGACCGCAGGTAAACTTGATGTGGCTAATGCGCCCTACGTGGTGGAAACGCTGGCACGTGCCTGCGACGGTGCTATCAGCGGTGAATTCGCTGCACTGATCACCGGCCCGGTTCAAAAAAGCATTATCAACGATGCCGGAATTCCCTTCATCGGCCATACCGAATTCTTTGCTGACCGCAGCCATTGCGACCGTGTTGTGATGATGCTGGCAACCGAAGAGTTGCGCGTTGCGCTGGCGACCACGCATTTGCCTTTGCTGGCAGTGCCTGGCGCGATTACCCGCCAGTGTCTGCATGAAGTCATCACCATTTTGCATCATGATCTGAAAACCAAATTTGGTATTACCGAGCCGCAAATTTATGTGTGTGGCCTGAATCCACATGCCGGCGAAGGTGGCCACATGGGGCACGAAGAGATCGACATTATCATTCCTGCACTGGACGAACTGCGCCAGCAAGGGATGAATCTCATCGGCCCGCTGCCCGCTGATACGTTATTCCAGCCTAAATATCTGCAACATGCCGATGCTGTTTTATCGATGTATCACGATCAGGGCCTTCCGGTGCTAAAATATCAGGGATTTGGTCGCGCAGTGAATATCACACTCGGCCTGCCTTTTATCCGGACTTCCGTTGATCACGGTACCGCCCTTGAACTCGCCGCCACCGGCACCGCCGATGCGGGCAGTTTCAAGACAGCAATAAATCTCGCCATTCACATGGCAAATAACAGCAACGATAAATAACAACAATGAATAGTAGAGTCCACCAAGGTCACTTTGCCCGTAAACGTTTTGGGCAAAACTTCTTAACCGATCAGTTTGTTATCGATAGCATCGTGTCGGCCATTCACCCTATGCCGGGCGAGGCTGTCGTTGAAATCGGTCCCGGTCTGGCGGCGTTAACTGAGCCTGTTGCTTCGCGCCTGGACAGCATGACGGTCATCGAACTCGACCGCGATCTGGCAACGCGTCTGGAAAATAACCCTAAGTTTCAGGGCAAACTGCGGGTCATCCAGTCTGATGCGATGAAAATCAATTTCGGCGAACTGTCTGAAGAGCTCGGTCAGCCGCTGCGTGTCTTTGGTAACCTGCCGTACAACATTTCTACGCCGCTGATGTTCCATTTGTTCACTTATACCAACGCCATCAAAGACATGCATTTTATGTTGCAGAAGGAAGTGGTAAACCGTCTGGTTGCAGGCCCGAACAGCAAAGCGTATGGTCGTTTAACGGTGATGGCGCAATATTACTGCAATGTGATCCCGGTTCTGGAAGTTCCACCAGAATCCTTCACACCGGCGCCTAAAGTGGAATCCGCTGTGGTACGTTTAGTGCCGCATGAAGTGATCCCGTATCCGGTGCCTGATATTCGCATTCTGAGCCGTCTGACCACGGATGCTTTCAACCAGCGTCGTAAAACAGTGCGTAACAGCCTCGGCCACCTGTTCACTTCTGAACAAATGACCGAACTGGGTTTAGATCTCAGCATGCGTGCTGAAAATATTTCTGTAGAGCAATTCTGTAAACTGGCTAACTGGTTGTCCACACGACCTAAAACCCCGGAACTTCAGGAGTAGCGTTATGCTTAATTCGCCCCGCGTTTGTGTTCAGGTGCAAAGTATCTACGTTGAGTCACAGTCGATACCCGAAGAAGAACGTTTTGTCTTCGCTTACACCATCACCATCCGCAATCTGGGGCGTTTTAATGTGCAACTGCTTCGCCGTTACTGGCTGATAACCAACAGTAACGGTCGCCAGACTGAAGTCCAGGGTGAAGGGGTCATCGGTGAACAACCGCTGATCCTGCCAGGCAATGAATTTTACTATACCAGCGGCGCCATTTTAGAAACGCCACTGGGCACGATGGAAGGCCATTATGAAATGGTCGCACAAGACGGTGAAACCTTCCGTGTGCCTGTTCCGGTCTTCCGCCTCGCCATCCCTACGCTGATAAATTAATCCTCATGTCGACATATCTTATTGGTGATGTTCACGGCTGCATCGATGAACTCAAGGCGCTATTGGCGCAGGTGGATTTTAATCCGCAAAACGATGTCCTGTGGCTGACGGGTGATTTAGTCGCCCGCGGTCCGTCCTCGCTCGAAGTGCTGCGTTTTGTCAGCGGTTTGGGGGATTGTGTCCGGATGGTGCTCGGTAACCACGATCTGCATCTGCTGGCGGTTTACGCGGGGATCAGTTTCAACAAACCGAAAGACCGCATCACGCCCTTGCTTGAAGCCGAAGACGCTGACGAACTGATCAACTGGTTGCGCCGCCAGCCGGTACTGCAGGTTGATGAAGATCTGAAGCTGGTCATGGCCCACGCAGGGATCACGCCGCAATGGGATCTCGACACCGCTCAAATGTGCGCCCGTGAAGTGGAAGCCGTCCTGAGCAGCGATACTTATCCGCTGTTTCTGGATGCGATGTATGGCGATATGCCGAACAACTGGCATCCTGAACTGACGGGTCTGGCGCGTTTGCGTTTCAGCACCAATGCTTTCACCCGCATGCGTTATTGCTTCCCGAACGGACAACTGGATATGATCTGCAAAGATATCCCGGAAAACGCGCCGAAGCCGCTGAAACCCTGGTTTGATATTCCGGGGCCTTTACAGGAAGCAGGCTACAGTATTGCGTTCGGACACTGGGCATCACTGGAAGGGAAAGGCACGCCGGAAGGCATTTATGCGCTGGATACCGGCTGCTGCTGGGGCGGTGACCTGACCATGCTGCGCTGGGAAGACAAAACCTACTTCGCCCAGCCTTCAAACCGCCAGAGCGAAAAACAGCAGTCTGAAATCCCGAAAGCCGTTTGATCAAACAGCGGACATTCAGACAGCAAAAAGGCACCTGCAAAAGGTGCCTTTTTATTGTCACACGGCTCGCGCAGCCGTAGGATCAGGCGCGGCGATCAAGGATTTCGAAGCAATAACCATGAGAGTTCTGCTCATCCGCATCGTGGAATTCGCTGAATGTGCTTTCCCAGTCATCCGGCTCATAATCAGGGAAATGTGTATCCCCTTCGACTTCGGCATCAATGTGAGTCAGATATAAACGATTGGCCTTCGGCAGCAGTTGCTCATACACGCGGCCGCCCCCCATCACCATCACTTCTTCCACATCGCCGGCAGCCGCCAGCGCAGCGTCAACAGACGTTACCCAGGTCACACCTTCATGCTCGCCCGGTTTAGAGCTGATGACAATATTCAGCCGGCCAGGCAACGGGCGTCCGATTGACTCAAACGTCTTTCGCCCCATGATGACGGGTTTGTTGAGCGTATTACGCTTAAACCAGGCCAGATCACCAGGTAAATGCCAAGGCATAGCGTTTTCCATGCCAATAACGCGATCGGTCGCCAGTGCGGCGATCAGGCTAATAATCATTGTGAAGCCCTGTGTAGAAAAAGGATTTGTGCGTGACCCCAAAAAAGAGCTGCCACTATACGGAAAGCCCCATCAGCCGTCGATAGGGAGACCCACGCTTTACAAAGATATAAGAGAGCTCTTACCCTGCCGGGATATTCCCCGCCAAAAGTAGCGGTTCCGGCGGTAAAGGACGCTCAAAAGCAGGAAGGTACCGCCGTAATCCAGTCGAAAATGCTGAAGCGCTCACCTGCTTTTTTGCATGGTAGCTCCACGTTGTACAACAACGCTTACACACCGGGGCGTTTACGGTACAGCCACAATCCCGGTAACGATAATCCGATAGATAATGCCCCGACGATAAAACTGGCTTTCAGAAAATTGGTGAGTGCCGTCGATAGCAATGCTTCGCTGTAGCCCAGATGCGAAATCTCCACGACTGAGATCATCGCCGTGTAGGCAGAAATGCCGGGGAACATCGGTATAACAGCGGCAACGGTGAAAACTTTAGGATGTGCCAGTAACCAGCGTGACCATCGAATGCCCATAATGCCAATCAGTATAGCTGCCAGCAGGGAGGCCCATTCGATGTTTATCCCGCCGTGGATCAGCAACATCCGCGTGCCGTGGCCAACTGCGCCGAGCAGTGCGCAATAACGTAATGCCCGCGGCGGCACATTAAACACCATCGCAAAGCCCAGTGCGGGCACGGCAGCGAAAAGCATATCCTGAATCAGTGCCCATAAAAGGCTCATGACCACCCCCGTAAATCCCACAATGCCATTGCCATGACTACGCCAATGCAGGTCGCCAGTGTCAGCAGGCTGGCCATAGTCCAGCGCGCCAGTCCGGTATTCACATGCCCTTTGAACATATCCGCCACGGCATTAATCAGCGGAAACCCCGGCACCAGCAATAACACGCTGGCAGCCATTGCGACGTTTGATGACTGCTGAAAAATGCCCAGCCGCAACAGCAACCCTGAAATGGAAGTCGCCACGAATGCCGTGCAGCAAAAGTTGATGAGCGGATTCATATGCCGTGCAGTAAGGCTCTGGCGTACGGCCATGGCGACGCCGCTGGCAAAAAAAGTGACAATGAATGCATCCCAGCCGCCACCATTAAGTTTGCTGAAACACCCGCAGGAGAGCGCCACCATCAGGATCATCAGCCAGCGCGGATACCGCAGCGGTTTGATTTTTTGCAGGCGTTTTGCCACCAGTTGACTGTCGAGCAGTTTATGCTCGGCCAGGATCACCGTATGTTGGACTTGTGTCACAACCTGCATGTTGATCCCGCGGTCAACATTTTTACGCGTCGAGGTCAGACAATAACCGCCGCTTAAGGTGCTGAGCACAATGGCATTGGCGGAGATCGAGCTTTCCACCCGGTCCATTCCCAGCGCGACGCCAAGCCTCGCCGACAGCTGTTCGACCAGCATACTTTCGGCACCATGCTGCAACAGCATCAGGGCACATTCGATGCACAAACGGGTAATTTCACGTTGATGATGCGCCTCGGGGCTTTCACGCACCGGGTATTCTATGACCGGATCCTGCATACCATTCACCGCCCGCAAAAAAGCAATAAGAGTGATTTAACTTACTGAGGATTGGCGTATCATGCCGCCTTCTTTTGTTCCGAACATTGACGACGGTTATTTTCATGCTTGAAACCACCCTTTTTGTTGCCAGTATCGCCTTCCTCGGCATGCTTTCTCCCGGTCCCGATTTCTTTCTGGTCATCAAAAATGCGGCCCGCTATCCGCGCATCGCGGCACTCATGACGTCACTGGGTGTTATTTGTGGTGTGATTACGCATATGTCTTACTGCGTGGCCGGTCTGGCAGTGGTGATCACCACCACGCCGTGGTTATTTGATTTACTGAAATACGTCGGTGCGGCTTATCTGATCTGGGTCGGTATTCAGGCGTTGTTTTCGCGCAGCAACAGCAAAATGAACCTCGACGGACTGGAGCCACAGCAGGTAAAACTACGCACCGCGTTCGTGCAGGGTTATCTGTGTAACCTGCTCAATCCAAAGGCGACACTTTTCTTCCTGGCGATGTTTACGCAAGTCTTGCAGATTAACTCCACCTTCGGTGAAAAGCTGTGGTACGCCTCTATAATCGTCGGTTTGTCGGCCATTTGGTGGCCTTCGCTGGCGTTACTTATCCAGAGCCCGCCGGTGCGTCGTGGTCTGGCGAAAGCGCAGAAACTTATCGATAAACTGCTGGGCGGTGTACTGATCGGTTTGGGCATTAAAGTCGCACTGAGCTGAGTTCAGAAAGAAAAAACCGGTGCATCAGGCACCGGTTTTCTGTTTTAACGGCGGCTTAGCCCTTCGCTTCAATCACCTCTTTCTCAGGCGCTTTTCCGTCAATACTGCCACGCCAGCCCTGTTGCTGACCAGAAGCCAGACGCTCCTGATCCTGCTCGATAGCGGCTGTCAGCATATCTTTCGCACGCTGCATGCTGGCGATACGGAACTCAGTATCTTCGTAATTCTCGATAGTAGCCTCCAGCATTTTCAGGTTATAGCGGCGGAACAGATCTGCCTTCTCGCGGGCTTCGTACGCATCCAGCCCCAGCGCCTCCAGCACATCGCGGCCGACGCGCAAGGAGCCTTCAAACAGTTCACGCTCCGGCGCTTCGACACCCAACTGACGCAACTGATACCAGTGATCGACATCACGGGCGCGGGCAATTACTTTCAGATTCGGGAAATGCTCTTTCGCCAGCGCCGTCAGCTGAAGGTTGGCTTCCACATCGTCGATGGCATTAATCAGAACCTTCGCCTGCGCGGCACCGGCGGACTCCAGCAAATCAACGCGTGTGGCGTCGCCGTAAAACACTTTGGTGCCAAATTTACGCAGCGTTTCGATGTGATCCGGATCGTGATCCAGGACCACCGTGTGGACGTTATTTGCCAGCAGCAAACGACCGGCAATCTGACCAAAGCGCCCGAAACCGGCAATAATTACCTGCGCGTTCTCATCATCAATGGTGTCATGCGGACGGTCATCTTTCGGCGCATTGCGCTCAAGGCGCGCGGACAGTACCAGCAGCAATGGCGTCACCGCCATGGAAAGCGCCACGGCCAGCGTCAGAGCTTTCGACCATTCTACCGGCAACACACCTGCCATTTGAGCGGTGCTGAAAATCACAAACGCGAACTCACTGCCCTGCCCGATTAAGATGGCAAACAGGCCGCGCTGCTTTTTCGGCACACCCAGCCACGGCGCAACCAGCCACAACAAGGCGGCTTTCAGCGCCATAAAACCGACCAGCAATGTGGCAATAAGCAGCGGCTGATGGACCAGCGTGCCGAAGTCAATAGACATGCCGACGCCGATAAAGAACAAGCCGAGCAGCAGACCTTTGAACGGCTGGATATCGCTTTCCAGCGCGTGACGGTATTCAGAACTTGCCAGCAAGACACCCGCCAGAAATGCGCCCATCGCCATCGACATACCGGCCATTTCCAGCAGAATACCGAAGCCGAATACCAGAAATAGCGCAACGGCACTGAACACTTCACGCATGCCGGAGCGTGCCACGAAGTGCAGCAAGGGCCGCGTAACATAGCGCCCGAGCAACACCACCAGCACCAACGCACCGACCACTTTTGCCGCTGACAAACCAAAACTCATCAGCGTTGTGGCTTCGCCGGTGCTCGCCAGTAAGGGGATCATCGCCACCAGCGGGATGGCGGCGATATCCTGGAACAGCAACACCGCAAAAGCGCTGCGGCCAATGGGTGAAGCCGTCAGGCTGCGCTCACTCATCGCCTGCATGGCAATGGCCGTTGAAGAAAGCGCCAGCGTCAGGCCGATCAACAGGGCGATTTTCCAGTCCAGTCCGAGGAAATAACAGAATGCGCTGAGCACTGCGCCGCAGCCCACCATCTGAATGCTGCCGCCGCCGAAAACCGAGGCACGCATCGTCCACAACCGTTTGGGATCCAGCTCAAGTCCGATGACAAACAGCATCAGCACCACGCCGATCTCCGCAAAGGTCAGAATTGATTCGGCATCAGAGACCAGTTTCAGCCCCCACGGGCCGATAATGCAGCCCGCAATCAGGTAACCGAGCACAGAACCCAGACCCAGACGTACCGCAATCGGCACAAACAGCGCCGCCGAGCCGAGATAAATCAGGCCTTCAATCATCAGGTTATGGTTATCCAAGGCTCACCTCCGGCGGGCAGCCTTCTTTCAGACTCAGGCAGGCGGTTAAACGGCGACGATATTCTTCTCCCGCCGCTTTCAGCGCCACTTCATCGCAAATGAAGGTGTTGTGCACGGCGAAATACGGCAGCCAGTGCATGCCGCAATAAATGGCTGTCGCCTGTAACGGCTGCGCCAGCACGTCAAAATCGGGGTGATCACCCAGCTCGAAATGGTGCTCGTTACCGCCGGTCGTTACCGCCCACAAGCAATGTTTGCCATTTAAGGCATTGCCTTCATGGCCGTACGCCCAGCCGTGCTCGAGCACTTTGTCGATCCACAGTTTCATCAGTGGCGGCAAGCTGTACCATTGGAGCGGATGCTGGAAGACCACCAGATCTGCACGTTCAACGGCTTTCTGTTCAGCGGCAATGTCGATATTGAAATCGGGATAGAGGTCGTAGAGCGAACGCACTTCGACGTTGGGCAAATCACTGACTGCCGACAGCAGCCCCTGATTGGCTCTTGAATGGCGCGGATAGGGATGGGCGTAAATTATTAAAATCATCTGTGAACTCATATCGACAAAATATGCATTCATCATAAAGTATTTTTAACATTTATTAACTGCCGTAAATACGATGAAAAACAGGGCCCTCAGGCCCTGTCGATTTACATGAAAGGATTCACGGACAACTGACTGCCCCGAGATCCAGCCAGTTGTCACCTGCAACCGGCGTGACACCCCGAGTCCAGACCTTCGCTTTCCAGTTATGGCCGCCGTAAGTGGCCATTTCCCCCTGAACATAGGTGGCCGCATTGTCGTAAGGCAATGTGATATTGCTGACGAGTTGCCACTGATCGCTGCTGCGCGATGGCGGGTTGTTTTGTGTCCAGTATTTCGCCTTCCATATCAGCTGGTTGTAGCTGACGGCATCGCCGGTATTGTAGATTTTGCTGCTGTCCCAGGCAGGCACTTGCGCCGCCGCAGGATCCGTTGTCACACCACACCCGCCCGTGCTCGCCGGGTTAACCGTCAGTTGTAAGCTGGCAGACGTGGATGATTTTCCATCGCTGACCATCACACTGACCGGATACACTGTGCTGCTGGTGACCGCCGGAGCGGTAACGTTGATGGAGCTGGTGGTCAGCGAGCTGGCGCTCAGACCGGCGGGCAACGTCCACTGATACGTGAGCGGATCGTTATTGGCATCCGTCGCCTGTGCCACCAGCGCGAAGGTATTACCTGCCGTTACAGCCATGGTCGCTGGCAACGTCACCACCGGCGGCTGGTTCGCCTGAACCGCCGAGTTTGTCACCTGAACCTGCGCCGTGGCGCTCAGCCCTTGTGGATCGGTCACTTTCAGCTGGAATACCCACACCTGATCTTGCGCGGTAGTAAGGACATTAAACTGCGCTTTGGCTTTGTCTGCATTGGTCAGCGTCACCGCAGGCCCGGAGACTTTGGTCCACAAATACGTCAGGGCTGCATTTTCCGGATCACGGGAAGCAGAACCATCGAGCGTCACTGTCAACGGACCGGTCACGTTCTGATTTGTCCCGGCACTGGCCAGCGGCGCAAGGTTCGTCGTGCCGCCGCCGGTGCCATTCCCTAAGCCTTCATGCATGGCATTTAAAATATCGCCATTATCCGCATCAATTTCCCATGCAAACAGGCCACCCAACTGATTAGCCAAAACATATTTACCTTTCGCGACCACTGAACGGTTGTCGTCGTAAGTGATCAAATCGCCGGTGGAAGGCTTCCACAAATACGGTGCTTCAGCTGCGGCATCATACTTGTACTGCCAGTCACTGTTGGCTTTAAGTTTCGCCACCTGACGGTAATCAAGAATGCCATTTTCCCAGGTACCGGCGGTCGGGCCGGTCGCGGTCCCGGTGAAAGGATCGTTATTCTGGAAATTCTTCACCCCCGTCCAGCCGCGCCCATACATGGCCGCACCCACTACAATTTTGCCCGGCGTCACGCCCTGTGAAAGCAACGCCTGCACGCCATGATCGGTGGTGTAATCGGTATCGGGTTTCGAGGCGGAGCCGTACAACGCAGTTTGGTGTCCCAGCGTCGTCAGTGAGAAAGCGCCATAGAAGTCATAGCTCATCAGGAAAATATGATCCATATACTGCTGCGCGGCGCTGTAATCCACGTTATCAATTTTGTCCCGGCCTGCACTGATCGCCGAACTCAGTTCATAGGTTTTTCCGGTTTGGGCGGATAATTCATTGAGCATAGTCCGCAGCTCTTTCATCAGCTGCACATAGGTATCTCCATCCGCCGTGCTGCCCAGTGCAGGATTTTCACCGCCACCGCCCGGAAATTCCCAGTCGATATCCACACCGTCGAAGAATTTCCAGGTTTGCAGAAACTCCTTCACCGAGGCCACAAAAACATCCCGCTTCGCTTTGTCTTTCATGAAATAGAACGGGTCGGATAGCGTCCAGCCACCGATGGAAGGGACAATTTTCAGATTCGGGTAGGCTTTCTTCAGCGCCATCAGCTGGCCGAAATTGCCTTTGTAAGGCGCAGAATATTCACTGACACCTTGCTGAGGCATTTGCACTGCAGCCCAGGGATCATGGATCGCGACTTTAAAATCCTGACGCCCTGCACAGGCGCGTTGCAAGGCCTGAAAACTGCCCTCAATGCTTTTTAAGCTGTCGTTAATCCCATCCCCGCCGCAAATCGGCGTAAAGCCGTACAGGATATGAGTCAGGTTCTGCGCAGGGATTTTATCCACCGGGAACCCGCGACCGTACACGCCCCACTCGACAAAATAAGCGCCTACGACCTTGCCGGATTTATTGTTATAAGGCTGGTTGTTTTCCTTCAGCGTGCTGGTCAATGGTAGCAAATGGCTGCCATCGGTATCCGCCACTACAATTTGTTTGGCGTCACTGGTGGTACAGCCTTCGCTGTTACATAACGCAACCTGCAACTGATAGCGCCCGCCTTTATTGACAGCAAACGTGGCGCTGCCCGTTGCGCCGGAAGGGCCGCTCCAGACCTGCGCACCGTTCAGTAACACTTTGGCCGTCTGCCCCGCATCGCCGGTCCACAAATTCCAGGTGACGGTGACATCCGCCGCATTCTTTACAGTGACCAGTTGATTGTAGGCCGAGGCGGACTGATTGATATCAATGATGGCAAAGGTGGTTTCATCCGCACCGAGTGTCGGCTTTCCGGGAAGTGCCGCCTGTGAGACCGGCGCAAGAACCGCGCCGATGAGTAAAGCCAGAAGGGTGACAGGTGTTTTGTACATGTGAAATTCCTCATTTTGACTGAAAGCGCTGCAAGAAGGGTTAATTCTCGATGTGAACTAACCCAAGCTCCGAGTATAAAATCAGGAACAAAAACATAACAATAATTAAACATTAAAACATCATGACACCCATCACATTAACACAAAATATCGATCTAAAATAATAACTTATGATAAATTCACTTTCATATGAAGACTTTCATACATAAAAAATATAATTTTAATGATAAACATATTTAATGATTATATTTAACATTCTAGCCAAACACATATAAAAAGACGCCCGCCCCTTTCGGGAACGGGCGTCTTAACGACCGGATGGAAACAGAAGATACTTATTTGCTGATTTTGGCGTGCATTTCCTGCACCGAAATTACCTGTTCAGTCGGGTCAGAAGATAATGCCATTGCCGTCGCGAAACCACCGTTCAGCGTAGTGTCGTAATGCACTTTGTATTGCAGCGCACTGCGACGGATAAGCTTGGAGTCTTCAATCGCCTGACGACCCGCCGTGGTGTTCACGATATACACATATTCGCCGTTCTTGATACGGTCCTGAATATGCGGACGGCCTTCATGCACCTTGTTGACCAGACGCGGGTTAATCCCGGCTTCGCCCAGCACTACCGCAGTACCGTGAGTCGCATCCAGCTCGAAACCGCGTTTCAGCAGTTTCGCGGCCAGATCCACCACACGGCCTTTGTCGCCTTCACGAACCGACAACAGTGCGCGTCCGGCTTTCTTCATGCCGGAGTTGCTTCCCAGTTGCGCTTTGGCAAAGGCTTCTGCGAAGGTACGGCCAACGCCCATCACTTCACCGGTAGAACGCATTTCCGGCCCAAGAATCGGGTCAACGCCAGGGAATTTGTTGAACGGCAACACCACTTCTTTCACGGAGTAGTAAGGCGGGATGACTTCTTCGGTAATGCCCTGCTCTGCCAGAGTCTGACCTGCCATCACGCGCGCGGCGACTTTTGCCAGCGCCACACCGGTCGCTTTGGACACGAACGGTACGGTACGTGCAGCACGCGGGTTGACTTCAATCAGGTAGACTTCGTTGTTCTTCACGGCGAACTGGACGTTCATCAGGCCGCGAACGCTCAGCTCGAAGGCCAGTTTCTCGACCTGCTGACGCATCACATCCTGAATCTCTTTGCTCAGCGTGTAGCACGGCAGTGAACATGCAGAGTCACCGGAGTGAACGCCCGCCTGTTCGATGTGCTCCATGATACCGCCAATCAGCACGCGCTCACCGTCGCAGATAGCATCAACGTCAACTTCTACGGCGTCGTCAAGGAAGCGGTCCAGCAGAACCGGGGCGTCGTTCGACACGCTGACGGCGTTCTGGAAGTAACGGCGCAGGTCGATTTCGTCGTATACGATTTCCATCGCACGGCCGCCCAGAACATAAGACGGACGTACCACCAGCGGATAACCGATACCCGCGGCTTTCTCAACAGCCTGTTCGATAGTCGCGACTGTGGCGTTTGCCGGTTGTTTCAGGCCCAGACGGTTAACCGCCTGCTGGAAACGTTCACGGTCTTCGGCGCGGTCGATGGCATCCGGGCTGGTGCCGATAATTGGCACGCCAGCGGCTTCCAGTTCACGCGCCAGTTTCAGCGGAGTCTGGCCGCCGTACTGAACAATCACGCCTTTCGGCTGTTCGATACG
The DNA here is from genome assembly GCF_011684115.1 of Rahnella aceris. Lineage (NCBI taxonomy): Bacteria > Pseudomonadati > Pseudomonadota > Gammaproteobacteria > Enterobacterales > Yersiniaceae > Rahnella > Rahnella aceris. The sequence goes on from NZ_JAADJV010000002.1 coordinate 303,813, forward strand.
CACGATTTCCAGCACGTCTTCCAGAGTGACGGATTCGAAGTACAGGCGGTCAGAGGTATCATAATCGGTAGACACAGTTTCCGGGTTACAGTTAACCATGATGGTTTCGTAACCGTCCTCACGCAGCGCCAGCGAGGCGTGTACGCAGCAATAATCGAACTCGATACCCTGACCGATACGGTTTGGACCACCGCCCAGCACCATGATTTTTGGCTTATCATTGGTCGGGTTAGATTCACACTCTTCTTCATACGTGGAGTACATGTAGGCGGTATCGGTAGAGAATTCCGCCGCACAGGTATCAACACGTTTGTAGACCGGATGCAGGTTGTATTTGTGACGCAGTTTGCGCACTTCGCTTTCTGACACGCCGACCAGTTTAGCCAGACGCAGATCCGCAAAGCCTTTACGCTTGAGCATGCGCAGGTAGTCGTGGGTCAGAATGTTGAAGCCGCCCTCGGCCACTTCATTTTCCAGTTTCACCAGCTCTTCAATCTGCACCAGGAACCAGCGGTCCACGTTGGTCAGGTTGAAGATGCCGTCAACAGACATCCCGGCACGGAAGGCATCAGCGATATACCAGATACGCTCGGCACCGGCTTCTTTCAGTTCACGACGAATTTTGGTCAGCGCTTCCGGATCATCCAGACTCACTTTCGGGTCGAAACCGCTCGCGCCGACTTCCAGGCCGCGCAAGGCTTTTTGCAGAGATTCCTGCTGTGTACGACCAATCGCCATCACTTCGCCGACAGACTTCATCTGCGTGGTCAGACGGTCGTTGGCACCGGCAAATTTCTCGAAGTTGAAGCGAGGGATTTTAGTCACAACGTAGTCGATAGAAGGTTCAAACGACGCTGGCGTTTTGCCGCCGGTGATATCGTTCATCAACTCATCGAGGGTGTAACCCACCGCCAGTTTCGCCGCCACTTTAGCAATCGGGAAACCGGTCGCTTTGGAGGCCAGGGCTGAGGAACGGGAGACACGCGGGTTCATTTCGATAACAATCAGACGACCATTTTTCGGGTTCACCGAGAACTGAACGTTGGAGCCACCGGTTTCTACGCCGATTTCACGCAGCACCGCCATCGAGGCGTTACGCATGATTTGGTATTCTTTGTCGGTCAGGGTCTGCGCTGGCGCCACGGTGATGGAGTCACCGGTGTGGATGCCCATCGCATCGAAGTTTTCAATGGAGCAGACGATGATGCAGTTGTCGTTTTTATCACGCACCACTTCCATCTCGTACTCTTTCCAGCCAATCAGCGACTCATCAATCAGCAGCTCTTTGGTCGGGGAAAGATCCAGCCCGCGTTCGCAAATCTCTTCGAACTCTTCACGGTTGTACGCAATACCGCCACCGGTGCCGCCCATAGTGAATGACGGACGGATGATGCACGGAAAGCCAACGTCAGCGGCAACCGCCAGCGCTTCTTCCATCGTGTGTGCAATACCGGAACGTGCGGTGTCGAGGCCGATTTTTTTCATCGCCACGTCGAAACGGCGACGATCTTCAGCTTTATCAATGGCGTCTGCGGTCGCGCCAATCATGGTCACACCGAATTCTTCCAGCACGCCCTGACGTTCCAGTTCCAGTGCACAGTTCAGTGCGGTCTGGCCGCCCATGGTTGGCAGCACGGCATCGGGACGTTCTTTTTCGATAATTTTGCGCACAACTTCCCAGTGGATCGGCTCGATGTAAGTCGCATCCGCCATTTCAGGGTCAGTCATGATCGTTGCCGGGTTGGAGTTCACCAGAATGACGCGGTAACCCTCTTCACGCAGCGCTTTACACGCCTGTGCGCCGGAGTAGTCAAATTCACAAGCCTGGCCGATAACAATCGGGCCGGCGCCCAGAATCAGGATGCTTTTTATGTCTGTACGTTTTGGCATTTTTTATTCGCTCCTGTTATCTGGCGTTGTTTGTGCGAAAAGCTTCAATCAGTTCGATAAAGTGGTCAAACAGCGGTGCCGCATCGTGCGGGCCTGGGCTCGCTTCAGGGTGGCCCTGGAAGCTGAACGCCGCTTTATCGGTACGGTGGATACCCTGCACCGTATGGTCAAACAATGATTTGTGCGTCACGCGCAGATTGGCTGGCAGGCCGGATTCATCAACCGCAAAGCCGTGGTTCTGTGCGGTGATCATCACGATATTTTTATCGAGATCTTTTACCGGATGGTTACCGCCGTGGTGGCCGAGTTTCATTTTCACGGTCTTCGCGCCGCTGGCGAGTGCCAGTAACTGATGGCCGAGGCAGATGCCGAAGACCGGTATGTCGGTTTCCAGGAAGGTTTTGATGGCGGCGATGGCGTAATCACAAGGCTCCGGATCGCCCGGGCCATTGGACAGGAAGATGCCGTCCGGATTCATTTTCAGGACGTCTTCTGCCGGAGTCTGTGCAGGAACGACCGTCAGGCGGCATCCGCGATCCACCAGCATGCGCAGGATATTGCGTTTCGCGCCGTAGTCATAAGCCACCACGTGGAATGGCAAGTCTTCGGCTTTTTTTGCTTCAGGCAGTTCGCCTTCCAGAGTCCAGCTACCTTGTTGCCAGCGGTAAGATTCCGTCGTGGTCACTTCTTTCGCCAGATCCATGCCTTTCAGGCCCGGGAATGCTTTGGCTTTTTGCAGCGCCAGTTCAGCATCCGGTGAATCGCCCGCGATAATACAGCCGTTCTGTGCGCCTTTTTCGCGTAACAGACGGGTCAGTTTGCGGGTATCAATATCGGCGATGGCAACGATATTGTTGCGCTTGAGGTAATCAGAAAGATTTTCTTCACTGCGGTAGTTGCTGGCTATCAGGGGTAAATCGCGGATGACCAGGCCTTGAGCATGTACTGCGGAGGATTCTTCATCAGCGGCATTGGTGCCGACATTACCGATATGGGGATAAGTGAGAGTGACAATCTGGCGGGAATAGGAAGGATCAGTGAGGATTTCTTGATAACCGGTCATCGACGTATTGAAGACCACTTCCCCCACTGCCGACCCTTCTGCCCCGATGGCCCGACCGTGGAATTGGGTTCCGTCTTCCAGAACCAATAGCGCTGACTTTATCAAAGCATCCTCCAAGAATAATAAATCACAATATCTGCATATTAATTCAGATAACCCGATCTAAATCAATGCAAAAATCGCTCCCGAAGCCAATTTTTGGCAAATTGCGCGCATTCTAATGATGGCAGTTCGGTTTGTCTACCAAAAGCGCCAATATTTCTCTGTTTTTCGCACAACTCAGTGAAAATGGACTCTCACTGCCATAAAAACACAGCCTAAGTCAGTATAGTAACCGTTTGCGGAAGAGGATGTCTGAAAAATGACGAAGAAAGGAGTTTTGTTACAGCTCAGGGAAACAAGGGAGTGCAAAAAACAAACAATACAGCATGATGGATCGGGATAAAGTCAGTAAAACACAGGATTCAAAATTAAAACAAACCCAAATAGCCATTTTAAATAAAAAAGAGAAGGGCAATCAAGGAACTGCCCTTTTATCAAAAGATTATGACCAAAACAACCACATCACATCTAAAACTTTGACTACAAATCTTCTAAACCAAGGACATCCCGCATGTCATAAAGACCACTTTTATGCGAGAAAAGCCACTTTCCTGCACGAACTGCGCCATTTGCGAAGGTCATACGGCTGGAAGCCTTATGGGTAATCTCAACACGCTCCCCGATATCGGCAAACATCGCGGTATGTTCACCGACGATATCGCCGGCACGAATGGTGGCAAAACCAATACTTTTTGGATCACGTTCACCGGTATGACCTTCACGGGCATACACCGCACAATCTTTCAGATCACGCCCTAACGCATCAGCAATCGCTTCACCCATTGCCAGTGCTGTGCCTGATGGTGCATCAACTTTATGACGGTGGTGCGCTTCCACGATTTCAATATCCGTGTAATCGCCCATGACTTTGGCCGCTTTTTCCAGCAGCTTGAGGACAACATTCACGCCCACGCTGAAGTTGGCCGCAAAAACCACCGGAATAACCTCAGAAGCCTGCTTAATTGCAGCCTTACCGGCATCGTCAAAGCCCGTAGTGCCGATAATCATACCTTTATGGTGTTTCTGGCAAAATTCCAGATGAGCCAGGGTGCCTTCCGGACGGGTGAAGTCGATCAAAATATCGAAGTCATTCTTCACGGCATCCAGATTGTCATGCACTTTAATGCCAGCAGTACCCACGCCAGCCAGTTCACCCGCATCGGTGCCCACTAAGGAAGAACCGGTACGTTCCAGCGCTGCGCCCAACACCACGCCTTCGGCGTCAGAGATGGCCTGAATCAGCTGCCGGCCCATACGGCCACCCGCGCCAACAACAGCCATGCGAATATCAGCGTTACTCATAATTACTCTCTTCTTTTTGTGGTTCTGCCGTGAAACAGAATCAGGTTATCGACCCCGCGATCTGGGAGCCAGCAAAATTGCCTCATAATTAGAAAATTATGATACAGCCCCGTTAATATCAGTAAAAGCCATCTGGTTTCAGGTTACGCAATCTGTGATTTTGTGTTAAACGACTGGCAAAACTGGAACTAACGGACAAAAAAACACCAAAAAGCCCGCCTTAATGCGGCTCGCATAACCATGCAATGTAGTGCATAAGTTTCAGCTTTCGTCCGCCCTTCTCCCTGCATCTTTCGCGACACTGATTTTATCACTCTCCCCCAGGGCACCGTCTGACAATATGTATTAAAGGAGAAAGAAGAATATGACGGTGATTTCTGAAAACGCGTATTCACATCCTTGCGTGAGACAGATAAGCAGCAAACAAAACATTTCTTAGATCTGAAACATTAAATTTTTATTATATATGGCGAAATAATATTGATAAAATCAATGATTATGATAATAAATAGCAACCTAATTTTAACTGCCGAAATTTGATTTAAACGACAGTCAAAATAAGTAGCCTGGCTTCATAAGGCGCGTCTTCACCCTTACCAGACAGTCATCAGTAAGGGGAATATAAAAAATACACACTGCCAATTTTGTTGCTGATTTTTCAGATCAGTATATTGGCACAGGGACTTAACATGAAATTCAAACTGAACAAAGTCACACAAGTGGCGACTGCAGGTCTTTTATTTGGTTTAGCTTCTTTTGCTGCACACGCAGAAATCACTCTGATTAAACAAGACCCACAGCCGAACGATCCGCTGAGCCGCCTGAACTTCCAGGTTGGCGGCAGTATTCGTCCGCAGTTCCAGTTCCAGAACGGGGTGAAAAACTACAAGACCAATGGTTTTGATGGCGGTACACGTTTCCGTTTTTCTGCTGATTATTATCTGTTTGATGACATCAGCTGGATTAACTACTACGAGCTGGGTGTGAATATTCCTGCCCTGACTGGCTGGGATAATCACCACGCAGATGGCGCGCATAACACCAGCCGTCGCATGCTCTACACCGGTCTGAAAAGCAAAACTTACGGCCAGTTGACCTTCGGTCAGCAAAACAGCGTTTATTACGATGTGGTCGGTGCGAAAACCGATATCTGGGATTACGACATGCTCGCCCAGGCACCGGGTAATGGTGTGAACGGCGATTACGATGGTTCTTACCGTTCCCGTAAGATGCTGAAATACAAAAACACCTTCGGCGATGCAGATGTGTATGCCTCTTACCTGTTCGAAGACAATGAGTTGCTCACCGGCAAAAACGGGCTGCGTTACAAACGTAACGGCGGCGGTTCTGTCGGTGTGGATTACCACATCACCAAAGATCTGACCTGGGGTACGGCGTACAACTACACCGACGCAGAAATGAGAAACCCGGGCGACAACACCTCTAAAGATTACAACCAGAGCATTGTTGGTACTGCGCTGAGCTGGAAACCCGGCAACTGGACAGCGTCCTTCGGTGGCGGTTACTACCATGACTTCCTGACGACTGGTGTGAAAACTGAAGATCGCTTCTTCGCGGGCGATGCTTATGGTCTGGAATACTTCCTGGGGTATGCTTTCCCAATCAATCAGCTGGCGGTCAAAACCATTCAGCCGTACTTCATGGGTGACCGTCTGACCTATGTAACCGGCCGTAATTACCAGCGTATTGATAACGGGTTGGGTGTGTCCTTCCAGCTCGATTACGGCTTCCGTGTTGATTACGAGCACGTGTTCACGTCCTCTACCGATAATCTCGGTGATATGAATCTGATCCGTCTGCGTTACGATTTCTAAATCTTAACGACTGAACTTTTGGGGCCAGCTTTACGTCTTATTGACGGGCTGGCCCTTTCTTTTTACACCATTTCATCTATCCCACGTACGCAAAGCCAGACTAAACTCATAGAGACAGCTGTCGCTATATCCACTATGTAACCTGCAGGAGAGCTTTGCGATGTCAGCATTTTTCCGGTCCGACGTGACTGCCATTGGCGACTACCGAGCCGAATTGGGTGAAACTCCCGTCTGGTGCCAGCGTACACAATCTTTGCTTTGGGTCGATATTCTGGCTCAGTGTGTTTTGCGCTACTGGCCCGACAACGGGCAAACTGAAATTCATGAACTCCCCTCGCTGACCAGCGCCGTGTTGCTGACCGAAAAAAGAAATCAATTTTTGCTGGTTTCCGTCGACGGGATCCATCTTTACGAGTACGAACAGAAAACCCGCCAGAAGCTTTGTGATTATCCCGGCGCGGAAGGCACCCGTCCGAATGAAGCAGCCATCGCGCCCGATGGTTCTCTGTGGTTTGGTACGCTGGATATAAAGGAAGAAAAAGATAACGGCGAATGGTTCCGCTATGAAGCGGGCGCAGAAAAGCCGGAAATGATGCTCGATGGCGTCGGTTGTACCAACACACTGGTCTGGTATGAAGGCAAAGTCTGGTTTGCAGACAGTAAGAAAAAACGCTTTTTCTCCGCCAACGCCCGCCGCATCAATCCACTGAAAATATCCTGTTTTTCTTCGGGCGATAAGATCCCCGATGGCTCTGCGCTGGCACAGAATGGCTGGCTGATCACTGCCTGCTGGGGTTCAAAATGCCTGCTGCGCCAGCAGATCAATCAGGGCGAATTACTGACACTGGATACCCAGCCAGTGCCGGTCACACAACCGAGTTGTTGCACGTTTGGCGGGCCGGATATGACTGAGCTGTTTATCACCTCGGCGCGAAAAAACCTCGATGCGCCACATGCGCTGGAGGGTGCGTTGCTGCACGTTGAAACCACCACCGTGGGTGCACCGCAGAATTTGTTTAAACTCCCGCCTCATTGATGCCGCAGGAGTGCAGACATAAAAAAACCGGCCACTTTGAGCCGGTTTTCATTTAGGGTCTGAGATCAGTCGATCTGACGCACATCAACACGCAGCTCTTTTGGCACTTCGAACACGATATTTTCCTCGCGCCCTTCGATGTTGATCACATCAAGCCCGCCAAAGGTTTTCAGCTTGCTGATCACGTCCTGCACCAGAATATCCGGTGCGGATGCGCCTGCCGTAACGCCAATGCTTTTCGCATCTTTCAGCCAGTTTTCCTGAATATCTGCCGCAGAGTCGATCAGATAAGAAGGTACACCGACACGTTGCGCCAGTTCGGCCAGACGGTTGGAGTTCGACGAGTTCTTTGAACCCACCACCAGCACAACATCTGCTCCGTCAGCCAGCGTACGCACGGCTTCCTGACGGTTAGTTGTGGCATAGCAAATATCATCTTTACGCGGCCCGATGATTTTCGGGAAGCGATCGCGAAGCGCATCAATCACCGCAGAAGTGTCGTCAACCGACAGCGTGGTTTGCGTCATAAAGCACAGGTTGTTTTCGTCTTTCACCTGCAATTTATAAACATCTTCCGGCGCCTCGACCAGATACATTCCCCCGTTCGGATTGCTGTACTGCCCCATGGTGCCTTCCACTTCCGGATGCCCGGCGTGACCAATCAAAATGGCTTCAGTGCCTTTACGGCTGGCGCGCGCAACTTCCATATGAACTTTGGTCACCAGCGGACAAGTCGCGTCAAACAGCATCGTCAGATCACGCGCTTTCGCTTCTGCACGTACCGCCTGAGAAACACCGTGGGCAGAGAAAATCAGAATAGACCCATCAGGTACTTCGCTGATTTGCTCGATAAAAACAGCACCGCGCTGACGCAGGCTGTCGACCACGTAGCGGTTATGCACCACTTCATGGCGGACATAGATAGGTGCGCCGTAAATTTCCAGCGCACGTTCTACAATACTGATTGCGCGGTCAACACCCGCACAAAATCCTCGCGGATTAGCCAGCAATATCTGCATGTTTCCCCTCAAGCTCCGGGTCAATTTCCAGCACTTCAATATCGAAATCGATATGTTGCCCTGCCAGCGGATGGTTGAAATCTACAGTGATTGAATCTTCTGTCACTTCACGGACAACGCCCGGCATTTCGCTGCCATCACGACCACTGAACAACATGATGGTGCCGACATCCGGCACCCCAGTTTCCTGAAAGTCACGGCGGGAGAAGAACTGAATCAGATCCGGACTTTTGCTACCGAATGCCGATTCAGGGGCTAACGTGAACGCCCGTTTATCCCCTACGTTCAACCCTAACAGCTGATTTTCCAGCGCGTCAGACAAGCTGCTGTCGCCAAGGCGAAACAGTGCAGGTTTGCCATTGGCGCGGGTTGATTCCGCCGTAGAGCCATCTTCCAGCTTCAACGTAAAATGCACCAGTACAGCGCTGTCATGTTTCACCTGTTGAGACATAGACCTTATCCTTTACTCTTTGTAGCTTCTGATGGCTTTGCCAGAAAACCTTCCAGCACCACCATGGCCGCGCCGACACAAATAAAACTGTCAGCCAGATTGAACGTAGCAAAATGCCAGTTACCGACGTAAAAATCGATAAAATCGACCACAAAGCCGTGATACAGGCGATCAAACAAATTGCCCAGCGCCCCGCCGATAATCATCGCAAAAGCGATATTGTTCAGCTTTTGCTTCGCGGTGCCGCGGTACATCAGCACGACCAGCGCCACGACAATCACCAGCGCGATTAACGCAAAGAACCAGCGCTGCCAGCCGCCTTTATCAGCCAGGAAGCTGAACGCAGCGCCATGATTTTGGGCGTAGAACAGATTTAAATACGGGATCAACGGCATGGATTCGCCGAGCTGGAAGTTTCCCATAATGAGAAACTTACTGCCCAGATCCACGATGATGACCACGACCGCCAGCCAGAGCCAGCGGAGTCCGGTGGAACAAATCGATTTACTCATTATGCAAACTTGCGCTCTTCGCCGTCACCGGCGATGTTAGTGACACAACGGCCACAGATGTCGCTGTGTTCCGCGTTCTGACCAACGTCAGTTGTGTAATGCCAGCAACGCGGACATTTGTCACCTTCCGCTTTCGCCAGACCGATTTTCAGGCCTTTGAGCAATTCACTCGGCACAGCGGCATCGTCTGCTTCAGACAGTGTGGCAACTTTCGCGCCTGACGTCAGGAGGACAAAGCGCAGTTCGTTGCCCAGAGAACGCAGGTCCGTTGCCAGCGCATCATCAGCAAACAGCGTGACCGCCGCTTCCAGAGAACCGCCCAGACGTTTATCTGCACGCGCCTGTTCAATCACTTTATTCACTTCGCCACGGACTTTCAGCAGTTCATCCCAGAACGCATCGTTCATGGATTCGTTGCCCGCCAGACCGAACAAACCGTCATACCACTCTTCGGTAAAGACAAATTTCTCACGACTTCCCGGCAGTTCTGCCCAAATTTCATCGGCAGTGAACGACATGATCGGTGCCATCCAGCGAACCAGTGCTTCGCTGATGTGATACAGCGCGGTCTGACAGCTGCGACGTGCAACGCTGTCGCTTTTCGCGGTGTACTGGCGATCTTTGATGATATCCAGGTAGAAGGATCCCATTTCGATCGAGCAGAACTGCATCAGGCGTTGAACGACGCCATGGAAATCATAGGCTTCGTACGCGGCAATGATTTCGTCCTGTGCGGCTTTCGCACGGCCAACAGCCCAGCGATCCAGAACAACCATGTCTTCCGGTGCCACGCTGTGCAGCGCCGGATCGAAACCGTTAAGGTTCGCCAGCAGGAAGCGCGCGGTGTTACGGATGCGGCGATAAGAATCCGCAGCACGTTTAAGGATTTCGTCGGACACGGCGATTTCGCCGGTGTAATCCGTTGATGCCACCCACAGACGCAGGATGTCGCCACCCAGCTTGTTCATCACGTCTTGCGGCGCGATGGTGTTGCCGATGGATTTAGACATTTTGCGGCCCTGACCATCCACGGTGAAACCGTGCGTCAGCACTTGCTTGTAAGGCGCTTTGCCTTTCATAGCAGTCGAAATCATCAGGGAAGACATGAACCAGCCGCGATGCTGGTCAGACCCTTCCAGATACAAATCAGGAGAATGACCGTTAAACTCAGGACGCACATCCACCACAGAAGAATGCGTTGAACCGGAGTCAAACCACACGTCCAGCGTATCCGGCACTTTGACGTAATCGGCAGCGTCCGCACCCAGAATGTCTTCCGGATTCAGATCCCACCACGCCTGAATGCCATCCACTTCAACACGTTTCGCCACTTCTTCCATCAGCTCAAGGCTGCGCGGATGCAGTTGCTCAGTGTCTTTGTGAACGAACAGAGACATCGGTACGCCCCAGGTACGCTGACGGGAGATACACCAGTCAGGCCGGTTAGCGACCATGTTTTCGATGCGCGCCTGGCCCCAGTCCGGGATCCACTGCACGCCTTTGATCTCTTCCAGAGATTGCTGACGCAGGCCTTTCTGATCCATGCTGATGAACCATTGTGGCGTCGCGCGGAAGATGATTGGCGTTTTATGACGCCAGCAGCACGGATAGCTGTGCGTTATTTTCTCAACGTGCAGCAATGCGCCTTTCTCACGCAGCAACTCAACGATCAGATCGTTGGCTTTAAAGACGAATTTACCGTCCAGCGTCGGGTAAGTGCCTGGCAGATAGCAGCCGTTCGGCCCTACCGGGTTCGCCACTTCCAGACCGTATTTCTGGCCGATAACAAAGTCGTCCGGGCCATGACCCGGTGCGGTATGCACGGCACCAGTACCGGCATCGAGCGTCACGTGATCGCCCATGATCGCCGGAACATCGAAACCGAGGAATGGATGTTTGAAGCGCAGCAGTTCGAGGTCCGCGCCTTTACATTCGCCCAGTACAGTCCATTCTGCGATACCAGCGCGTTTCATGACGCTTTCAACCAGATCGGTTGCCAGGATCAGACACTGACCTTCTGCCTGAATCAGTTGATAAGAAAACTCAGGGTTCAGTGAAATAGCGCGGTTGGCTGGCATGGTCCACGGCGTGGTGGTCCAGATCACCAGAGAAATCGGGCCGTTAAAGGAAGATACGCCAAACTTCGCAGCCACTGCTGCAGCGTCAGTCGCGTTGAACGCCACATCAATAGAAGGAGACGCTTTGTCGTAATACTCAACTTCTGCTTCTGCCAGGGATGAACCGCAATCTGTACACCAGTGAACCGGCTTAGCCCCTTTGTGCAGGTGGCCGTTACCGATGATTTTACCCAGCGCACGAATGATGTTGGCTTCAGTTTTGAAGTCCATGGTCAGGTACGGATGATCCCAGTCGCCCAACACGCCCAGACGGATGAAGTCTTTCTTCTGGCCTTCAACCTGCTCTGCTGCGTATTTACGGCAGGCTTCACGGAATTCTGCTGCCGTGACTTTCTCGCCGGGCTTGCCGATCAGTTGTTCGACTTTAAGCTCGATTGGCAGACCATGACAGTCCCAGCCCGGCACATACGGCGCATCAAAGCCCGCCAGTCCTTTGGACTTAACGATCATGTCTTTAAGAATTTTGTTTACTGAGTGACCAATATGAATGCTGCCGTTCGCATACGGAGGGCCGTCATGCAAAATAAAGGTTTTCTTGCCTTTCTTGGCAGCACGAATAATCCCGTACAGATCCTGTTCATACCAATTTTTCAGCATGTCAGGTTCACGCTTGGCCAGATCGCCACGCATCGGGAACCCTGTTTCCGGCAAATTCAGGGTGTTCTTGTAGTCACTCATAGATTCTCGGTTCCGTTTTCGGCTGGATTCCAGGCTTTGTTACACGCCTGTCAGTACATGTTTAGCGCAGTGTCTTTAACCCAAAGAATTCACGGGCCGTCACTTCATCGTTCGCAATTTGTTGCTTTAAAGCATCAAGCGAGGAGAAACGCTGTTCGTTGCGCAATTTCGCGCGGAGCACCACATCAATGTGGCACCCGTATAAATCTAATGTGGTGTCGAGAAGGTGCACTTCCAACTGCTTGCGCACGCCTCCGACTGTAGGACGTATTCCAATGTTCGCCACACCCGGCAGAGGTTCAGGCCCGAGTCCTAAGACTTCAACCGCATACACGCCGCGCACCGGAGACACGACCCGCTTCAACGGCACGTTTGCCGTCGGGAAGCCAATGGTGCGTCCCAGTTTATCGCCGTGTACGACCCGGCCCGAGATACTGAACGGATGGCCCAGTAAATTCTCGGCCAGCGCCAAGTCATCGTCGCGCAACGCATTACGGATCGCCGTGCTGCTGATGCGGTTCTCGCCTTCACGGAACGTTTGCGTGCTGATCACTTCAAAACCGTATTCTTCACCGGCTTTCTGCAATAGCTCAAAATCCCCCAGACGGCTGGCACCAAAGCGGAAATCATCCCCGACAGTCAGGAATTTAACACCCAGCTTCTCTACCAGCAGTTGTGAGATAAAGGCCTGCGCCATATGCGCTGCAAACCGGGGTTCGAAACGCACACATAAAAGGTAATCAACCCCGCACTCCGCCAGATACTTGGCTTTGTCACGCAAACTGGTCAGGCGTGCAGGTGCTTTATCACCGGCAAACAATTCCAGAGGCTGTGGCTCGAAAATCATTACCATCACCGGCAGCCCCAGACGTTGACCTTCCAGCTTAAGCTGTTCAATCAGGGCCTGATGACCACGGTGTACACCATCAAAATTGCCAATAGTCAGCACACATCCATGATGACGTGCTCGAATATTGTGTATTCCGCGAATTAGCTCCATAGCTGGCTCAAATCCAATGCTGACTCATAACGATGGAAATCGGCGGATTATACCTTGTACAGCCTCCAAGGTTAACCAGCGATTAGCAGGATCACACCATTCTCTCTTGCATACGGCAGATATTGCGGTTCAAATGGCGGCGTGGCGATGAAAATCTTTCGTTGCATACAGGGAATGCGTGACTTTTCGCATAAACAAAGCGTTAATGGCCGTAGTGGGCAGTTTGTACACTCTCCTGTCGATTTTTCTCGCGAAAGACTGTATTCCGATGCCGGAAGCTGTTAAAATCCTGCGCCATCACAACGTAACAAGCGACGAGTAAAGTTCACTCTTTAAAACGCCGCTTATTTGCACAAATCCGTTGACAAAAGAAGACCGAAAAGGCATATTCCTCGGCCTTTGAATTGTTCATCAATAGAAAAATATTTGGGAGTTGGCCTTGGCTAATATCAAATCAGCTAAGAAACGCGCCGTACAGTCAGAAAAACGCCGTAAGCACAACGCGAGCCGTCGTTCTATGATGCGTACCTTTATCAAGAAGGTATACGCGGCTATTGCAGCAGGCGACAAAGCTGCTGCACAAAACGCATTTAACGAAATGCAACCAATCGTGGACCGTCAGTCTTGCAAAGGCCTGATCCACAAAAACAAAGCAGCGCGTCATAAGTCAAACCTGACTGCGCAAATCAACGCAATGCAATAATCGCATTACGCTGAAATGCTTGATAAAAAAACCGGCTCACGCCGGTTTTTTTATATCTGAAATTTGAGTTCAACACTAAAAGCTATTCAAACAACGCTGAAAAGTCCGTATGGCAAATCCGCTGTACCGAAGGATGCTGAATCATTCTTTCGGCAAATATCACGTAGTACTCTTCCATAATCCCTTCCACCCGTCCGACTTCCTCTATTTTTTCATCCTGAAATTCAGTTGATGAATAAATAGCCGGAGCGACAAATATCGCGTTGTTGTTCATTCCAAACGCTTTCATCAGCGCGGCATCATCAAACTCACCGAGAATATTGACCTTCAGCCCCTGCGTATTAAACCAGTTCAGCAGTTTGCGCCCCAGCATTGAACGCCTGCCGGGGATGAGTAATGAACGACGCTCCAGACAAGCCGGGAAATTCATGCCTGCCGGTGGATTACAACAAAAGAAGCTGATCGGACTTTCACCCAGTTTGACCGAGAACAGCCCTGCCTGCTGCGTGGAGTCCACCGGGCAATCAGACAAAATCATGTCCAGTTTATGCTGGCTCAGTTGTTCGAGCAGCATTTCGTGAGTCGATTCAAAACAGCGCAGGTGAATTTGCGCGTTGTCCGGCACGGCAGCTTCCAATACGCGGCTGACCAGTCGTTTGGATAACGCATCCGCCACACCCACATCAAACAACAGGCTCGCCTCTTTGCGGTAATTCACGATATCCAGCATTTCCTGACTAAGGGTGAACATTTTATCCGCATAGCGGTAAACCAGTTGCCCTAACTCAGAAGGCACCAGCCCACGCCCCTGCCGTTTGAAGAGTTTCCCATCCAATCTTTCTTCCAGGGATTTAATCTGCCCGGTGATCGTTTGCGGAGTAAGGTGCAACACTTCAGCAGCTCCCACAACAGAACCTGATTTACACACGTGCCAAAAATAATACAAGTGGTTGTAATTGATATGAGGCATGGTTTCACCCTTTCCGAAAGTATGAAGTCAGCGTCATTATTAATTTGCACGTTTCTTAGGCAAGGCCCGGCTCAGGAGCAGGTATCCCAGAACCGCTGATGCGACTGATCCCATCAGGATGCCCATTTTGGCGTACGTCAGCAACGCAGGCTCCAGCGTCGCAAAGGCCAGAGAACCAATGAAAATCGACATCGTAAAACCGATACCGCACAGCACGGAGACTGCCGAAATTTGGCTAAAAGTTATGCCGGATGACAGCCGTGTAATCCCTGATTTCAAGGCGATCCCGCCGAACAGAATGATACCCAGCGGCTTACCGAGAAGAAGCCCGGCAGCAATACCCATGGGTAATGTCGAGAATGAACCCGCAACTGTCACGCCCTGCAAAGAGATACCCGCATTGGCGAACGCAAACAGCGGCAAAATAAACCAGGAAACATAGGGGTGGATCCCATGCTCCAGGCGGCGAGCAGGTGACCTTTTATTCTCTTTGGTTCTCAGCGGAATTAAGAAGCCAAGAATGACACCCGCCAGCGTCGCGTGGATACCTGATTTCAGCACACACACCCAGAACACAGCACCAATCAGCAGGTACGGCGTCAGCTTCGTTACCCCCCGCCAGTTCAGTAGAGCCAGTACAGCGATGCACACCGCCGATAACCCCAGTGCCATCATCGACACATCGTGACTATAAAACAGTGCGATGATCACGATGGCACCCAAGTCATCAATAATGGCCAGTGCCAGCAGGAACACTTTTAACCCGGTCGGCACTCGTGACCCCAGCAGTGCCATCACCCCCAGCGCAAACGCAATGTCCGTTGCCGCCGGAATAGCCCAACCCTGACGGGCTATTTCATCGCTGCCGTTAAACAGTAAATAGATTAATGCCGGAACAACCATACCCCCGAGCGCGGCAATAGCAGGAAACATCGCCTGCTCGCGGTTGGCCAGCGCGCCTTCGCACATCTCACGCTTTACTTCCAGACCAATCATCAGGAAAAACACTGCCATCAGGCCATCGTTAATCCACAGCAAAAGTGGCTTGTCGATCAACAGCTCGGAAAAACGCAGGGTGACGGGAATATCCAGAAATGCCTGATAAATCCCCTGCAACGGACTATTCGCCATGATTAATGCCACAATGGCTGCGATGATTAATATCACACCACCGGCGGCTTCCATCCGTAAAAACTGACGAATGATATTTGACATTCTGACTCTCCTGTAGAAAAACGTGGCAAGAAAAAGCTCACCACAAGGGTATGTCTGAATTGTACGCAAACTATCACTTCGTAAAAAGTCGATTATTTCTGGATTATACTTCGCTTTTTACGAATCATTGGTTTTCACATTGTTGAATAAAAATCCATAAAAAATCCCCGGCGCGTCAACCGCTGCCGGGGATGTTATCTGGCTTTCCGTCGCTCGATTTAGCGAAAGCTTAGCGGGTCAGATCATCAAAGAACTTTTTCACGCCGTCCAGGAAGCTTTTAGAGCGCGGGCTATTTTTCTCACCCGAAACGCCACCAAAGCTTTCTTCCAGATCACGCAGCAACTGCTTCTGCTTCTCGTTCAGGCTGACCGGAGTTTCCACTACCACCCGGCACATCAGGTCGCCCTGAACGCCACCACGGACAGATTTCACACCGCGCCCGCGCATACGGAACATTTTGCCCGTTTGCGTTTCAGCAGGAATTTTCAGGCTCACGCGGCCATCAAGCGTTGGCACTTCAATTTCGCCACCCAGTGCTGCCATGGCAAAATTGATTGGCACTTCGCAGTACAGGTTATTACCTTCGCGCTCAAAGATTTTATGCGCTTTAACCTGAACCTGAACGTACAAATCACCTGACGGAGCACCATGCTCACCGGCTTCGCCTTCACCCTCCAGACGAATACGGTCTCCGGTATCCACACCCGCAGGAATCTTCACTGACAGCGTTTTTGAACGTTCTACGCGACCATGACCATGACATTTGGTGCACGGATCTTTAATCACTTTACCGCGACCCTGACAGGTCGGACACGCCTGCTGGACTGTGAAGAAGCCCTGACGCATCTGAACCTGACCTGCACCATGACAGGTCGGACAGGTGGTCGGAGAGCTACCCGCTTTCGCGCCGCTGCCGTGGCAAACGTCACATTCATCCAGTGTCGGGATGCGGATTTCTTTGGTGACACCACGAACGGCCTCTTCCAGAGTCAGATCCATGTTGTAACGCAGGTCTGAGCCCCGGCTGGCACGCTGACGGCGCCCGCCGCCAAAGATGTCGCCAAAGACGTCACCAAAGATGTCGCTGAAATCTGCACCGCCGCCGCCGTAGCCACCACCGCCGCCCATGCCACCTTGTTCAAAGGCTGCATGACCATACTGGTCGTAGGCCGCACGCTTTTGCGCATCGGTCAGAATTTCATAAGCTTCTTTAATTTCTTTGAATTTGCTTTCAGATTCTTTATCGCCCTGATTTCGGTCAGGGTGATGTTTCATCGCCAGACGCTTATAAGCCTTTTTGATTTCACGCTCATCCGCTGTTTTGGATACGCCTAAAATCTCATAATAATCTTGCTTCGCCATGCTTTAACCTACCCTCAACATGCGTGCACGGGCGTAGAGTTTCCTCGACGCCCGTGCTGGTTATCAGTAAAGCTTCTTACTGTGCCCGCTTAAGGGCGATTATTTTTTGTCTTTAACTTCTTCGAATTCAGCGTCAACAACGTCGTCATCTTTCTGCGCGCTGGTATCGCCGCCTTCAGCCTGACCTTGTTGCTGAGCCATTTCCATCAGTTTGCCGGAAACCTGTACCAGCGCCTGGATTTTCGCTTCGATATCAGCCTTATCTTCACCTTTAGCAGACACTTCCAGTGCTTTCAGGGCTTCTTCTACTGCGGTTTTGTCTTCAGCTGGCAGTTTGTCGCCAGCTTCTTCCAGTTGCTTACGGGTACCGTGGATCAGATGGTCCGCCTGATTGCGGGTCTGAACCAGTTCTTCAAACTTACGGTCAGATTCAGCATTGGCTTCAGCATCGTTAACCATTTTCTGGATTTCTTCTTCGCTCAGACCAGAAGATGCCTTGATGGTGATCTTCTGCTCACGGCCGGTATTTTTGTCTTTCGCAGACACGTGCAGGATACCATCGGCATCAAGGTCGAAGGTGACTTCGATCTGAGCCTGACCGCGTGGTGCTGCCTGAATACCGTCCAGGTTGAACTGACCCAGAGATTTGTTATCACTTGAACGCTTACGTTCACCCTGCAACACATGGATGGTGACTGCAGACTGGTTGTCTTCCGCAGTAGAGAACACCTGACTGTGTTTGGTCGGGATGGTGGTGTTTTTAGTGATAAGCGGAGTCATCACGCTGCCCATGGTTTCGATACCCAGAGACAACGGAGTCACATCCAGCAGCAGAACGTCTTTCACGTCACCTGCCAGGACACCACCCTGAACTGCTGCACCGATTGCCACAGCTTCATCCGGGTTCACGTCTTTACGTGGTTCTTTACCGAAGAAATCAGCAACTTTCTTCTGAACCATTGGCATACGGGTCTGACCACCCACCAGGATAACGTCCTGAATGTCAGAAACTGACAGGCCTGCGTCTTTCAGCGCCACTTTCAGTGGTTCGATAGAACGGTTAACCAGGTCCTCAACCAAAGATTCCAGTTTTGCACGGGTCACTTTGATGTTCATGTGTTTTGGACCTGACGCATCAGCAGTGATGTACGGCAGGTTCACGTCAGTTTGCTGAGCAGAAGACAATTCGATCTTCGCTTTTTCAGCGGCTTCTTTCAGACGTTGCATCGCCAGTGGATCGTTACGCAGATCCATGCCTTGCTCTTTCTTAAATTCTTCAACCAGATAGTTGATCATACGGCTGTCGAAGTCTTCACCACCAAGGTGAGTGTCACCGTTGGTCGCCAGTACTTCAAAGGTTTTTTCGCCGTCAACTTCATCAATTTCGATAATAGAGATATCGAAAGTACCACCACCGAGGTCGTATACCGCGATAGTACGGTTGCCGATTTCACGATCCAGACCATAAGCCAGTGCCGCAGCAGTCGGTTCGTTGATGATACGTTTGACTTCCAGACCTGCGATACGGCCAGCGTCTTTCGTTGCCTGACGCTGAGCATCGTTGAAGTAAGCAGGTACGGTGATAACAGCTTCAGTTACAGGTTCACCCAGATAATCTTCAGCGGTTTTCTTCATTTTCTTCAACACTTCTGCAGAGATCTGCGGAGGTGCGATTTTCTGACCTTTAACGTCGATCCAGGCGTCGCCATTGTCAGCGCTTACGATCTGGTAAGGCATGATGCCTTTATCACGTTGTACTTCTTCATCCTGGAAGCGACGGCCAATCAGGCGCTTGATCGCGAACAGGGTGTTCTGCGGGTTAGTCACAGCCTGACGTTTAGCCGGAGAACCTACCAGAGTCTCGCCATCTGCCGCATAAGCGATGATGGAAGGAGTGGTGCGGTCGCCTTCAGCATTCTCCAGTACACGAGCAGTCGTGCCATCCATGATAGCTACACAAGAGTTGGTGGTGCCCAGGTCGATCCCAATAATTTTACCCATCTAAAACGTCTCCACTTAAATTCATATTCGTTCAGGTTGCTACTGTATATGTGGCCGATCTTTTCGATTTCAACAGCCCCATTTAACGGATTTCCCGACGGTAACAACTGCGGTTGGGAATAAGATGGGGCCATGCAGCTCAGCATCAAGGGGCAAAGTGAAAAAAAATCTTCAATTGCTGTTACGCCAGATCAATGTTTGCTGACGCAACCCTCCTTATGATGCCGCGCGCTTCTAAAGATATGTGGGTTTTTTACTCATTTCCCAAGCGTTTCTTCCCCCGATTATCAATTAATAATAATTCCGATACAGAGGATCTATGCACAGCAAAACGTTGGCAAATCCAGGCCCGCTCGGGTTGATGGGATTTGGTATGACCACTATCTTATTGAATTTACACAATGCAGGCTTTTTTCCCCTGACAGCAGTGATTGTCAGTATGGGGATTTTTTATGGTGGTTTGATTCAGATTCTTGCCGGGATGATGGAATTTAAAAAAGGGAATACGTTCGGCACGACCGCATTCACTTCTTATGGCGCATTCTGGTTAAGCCTGGTTGGCATCCTGATGCTGCCGCGCATGGGCATGGCTGAAGCCAGCAGCGAAAGCTTCCTTGGCGCTTACCTCGGCATCTGGGGCGTGTTCACCTTATTCATGTTCTTTGGCACCCTGAAAGCAAACCGTGGTTTACAGATCGTTTTCGGCAGTCTGGTTATTCTGTTCGCGCTGTTGTGCTTCGGTAATATGACCGGAAACACGGCGGTACTGCATTTTGCCGGTTTCGAAGGGATCTTCTGTGGCGCCAGCGCGATTTATCTGGCGATGGCCGAAGTGCTGAACGAGCAATATGGCCGTACCGTTTTGCCGGTCGGTGAGCCGAAAAACCACGCTCCCCAGGTTGACGCGGTTGTGGCATAAGCCCCCTCAGCCAGACGCAAAAAGCCCTGCGATGCAGGGTTTTTTTATGCATAAAAGAAATCACTGGCCGGAAGTTGCGCCTTCGGCAAATTTCTCTGTACGGATCGTTTCGCTGTTCAAATCGCGGCTAAGGTAAATACCGGTCAGCAAGCCAATCACCGACAAGGCCAGCACATAATAAGCCGGAGCCATCGGCGTCAGACGCATAATCAGCGTGACGAAGACCGGAGTCAGGCCGCCGAAAATCGCGTAGGCCATGTTGTATGAGAAAGAGATGCCGGTAAAACGCACTTCCGCCGGGAAGGCCCGCACTATCACATAAGGTACTGCGCCGACCACACCTACGCTCAACCCCGCCAGCGCATACATGCCCATCAGCACCGAGGCATCAGCCGCGACCATGTGATAGAAAGACCAGCTGCAAATCCCGAGGAAGAGACTGCCGAAAATAAAGGTTTTGCTGGCACCGAGGCGATCAACAATGCTTCCCGAGATAATGCATCCAAACATCAGCGCTACTGTAGCCAGACAGTTGGCTTGTAATGCGGCTGCCGCCGGAATGCCGAATTGCTTCTGCAACCAGGTTGGCGTCATCAGGATCACCACCACGATACCGGCGGATAACAGCCAGGTCATCAGCATCGATACCACGATTTCTTTTTTATGATTGGCCACGACAGATTTCAACGGCAATTCTTCCGCCAGCGCCTTATGCGCTTTCATTTCCATAAAGACAGGCGTTTCCTGTAACCATCGGCGCAGATACATCGCGATCAGACCAAAAATGCCGCCGATGAAAAACGGAATACGCCAGCCGTACTGACTGATGGTCGCTGGCGTCAAGCTGGTGTTCAGTAAAGTTGCCACCAGAGAACCCAGCAGAATCCCCAACGTTAAACCGGCGGTGAGGGTGCCGCAGGCGAAACCAATGCGGTTACGTGGCACATGTTCAGCGACAAACACCCACGCGCCCGGCACTTCGCCGCCGATCGCCGCGCCCTGTAACAGACGCATCAGCAGCAGCAACAGCGGTGCTGCCATGCCAATCGAGGCGTAGGTTGGCAACAGCCCCATTGCCAGTGTCGGTAAAGCCATTAATAAAATACTCAGGCTGAACATGCGCTTACGGCCAACCAAATCACCGAAGTGCGCCATGATGATACCGCCCAACGGGCGCGCCAGATAACCGGCAGCGAAAATACCAAAAGTCTGAACCTGACGCAGCCAGTCGGGCATATTGGCCGGGAAGAAGAGATCGCCAATTACCGCAGCGAAAAAGACGAAAATGATGAAATCGTAGAATTCGAGGGCGCCACCCAGTGCCGCCAGGGAAAGCGTTTTGAAGTCCTGCCGGTTCAACCGGCGCGATTGTGTGTGTTGCATAGGATACCGTCAGACACCAGAGTAAAAAATGGAAAAAGGTTTTGCCACCTTATGTAAAGTAATCCTTACTATAGCGGCAAATATTTTTCACACCAGTGGTGTCTGACGCTTAACGTCGCTAAATTTCAAAAAGGAACTGTATTCAGTTTTTTATCTCGCGGCGGGCACTTTTCGGACGGAAAGCTGCTACCACCTCATCATGCGTTTCAACGTAAGGTCCGTCGAGCAACTGGATGCAATAGGGCACACTGGCAAAAATGCCGGAAACAATCACTTTACCGTCGGCATCTTTCAGTCCTTCCAGCGTTTCCTGAATAGATTTCGGCTGGCCAGGTAAATTCAGGATTAAAGCCTGTTTGCGGATCACCCCAACCTGACGTGACAAAATTGCCGTCGGTACAAAGTGCAGGCTGATCTGACGCATCTGTTCGCCGAAACCGGGCATTTCACGATCGGCAACAGCCAGCGTGGCATCCGGTGTGACATCCCGGCGCGCAGGCCCGGTTCCCCCGGTGGTTAACACCAGATGGCAGCCGCTTTCATCAACCAGTTCACTGATAGCCTGTTCAATCAAAGGCTGCTCGTCCGGGATCAGCTTTTTCTCCAGCTTAAAAGGCGTAATAAGCGCTTTTTCCAGCCATTCTTCCAGTGCCGGAATACCTTTGTCCTGATAAACACCGCTTGAGGCGCGGTCCGACACTGATACCAGACCAATCCGTAATGTATCCATGCTATTTCTCCACAGCATTTTTCTTCGTAGTCACAGCACTCAGTATATCGGTAACCGGCCGGTGGTTTTATCGCAGGCACAAAAAAAGCGGCTGATTAGCCGCTTTATGCTGGAACTGAATGCTGATTACAGCAGGTCAGAAATCATTTTTTCCAGTTTACCCTGGTCGATTGCAAACTTACGGATGCCGTCAGCCAGTTTATCGATCGCCATTGGATCCTGGTTGTGCTCCCAGTAGAACTGAGATTCAGTCAGTGGCGCAGGACGTGGCTTGGTTTCGCCGGAGAAGGACAGTTTACGTTCCAGCGGGCCTTCGCTTTCTGCCAGTTCTTTCAGCAGTGCAGGGGCGATGGTCAGACGGTCACAGCCAGCCAGTTCGATGATTTCACCGATGTTACGGAAGCTTGCGCCCATCACGACAGTTTCGTAGCCGTGTTGTTTGTAGTATTCGTAGATTTCGGTTACGGACACAACGCCCGGATCTTCATGCGGTGCGAACTCTTTTTTGTCACCATTGGCTTTGTACCAGTCAAGGATACGACCAACGAACGGAGAAATCAGGAACACGCCCGCTTCAGCACAAGCACGCGCCTGTGCGAAGGAGAACAGCAGCGTCAGGTTACAGTTGATGCCTTCTTTTTCCAGTTTCTCTGCAGCGCGGATGCCCTGCCAGGTAGAAGCCAGTTTGATCAAAATACGGTCGTTGCTGATACCCGCATCGTTATACAGTTTGATCAGGCGTTTGGCTTTGGCCACGCTCGCGTCAGTGTCGTAAGACAGACGTGCATCAACTTCTGTTGAAATGCGGCCCGGTACCAGTTTCAGAATTTCCAGACCGATGTTCACTGCCAGTTTGTCAGCGGCATCAGTAATCTGCTGGTCGTGATCGCTGCTCTGGTCACGTGCCCAGGCGATTGCTTCGTCGATCAGTTTACGGTATTCAGGAATTTGCGCAGCGCTGAGGATCAGTGACGGGTTGGTGGTCGCATCCTGCGGCTGGTACAACTTCATTGCCGCGATATCTCCGGTGTCAGCAACAACCTGAGTCATTTGGCGTAGGGAAGTCAGTTTATCGGTCATTTTGGCATATCTCATCGTTTGGACGTTTTCGTATAGGCATTTTCATGCCTTGCCTTTGGCTGATGATAACATGCAAAAAGCCAGGCGCAAGGCGCATATCACGGCATGCTCGGCTACGAACATCTATGGATTTCTCACCTTCCAAAACACACAAAATTAGCCAAAATGCACATGTTACCCGTTCGATAAAACAGGTATGTTAGCCACCCAAAGTGGTCATTGCCCGCAAGCAAACAAATAAAAATGATGAAGGGCAAATCAACCAAGGACAATTTATGAACGACCTGCTGGATTTTTTCGATACTATTCTCTGGAGTTCAATCCTGATTTACCTGCTATGCGGCACCGGCATTTACCTTACGTTCCGTCTTGGTTTCATTCAGTTTCGTCACTTTGGCCACCTTTTCTCCCCCACTCTTTATAAGCGAAAACACATCACACGAGGTATTTCCCCGTGGCGGACGCTGTGTCTCAGCCTTGCATCGCGTATTGGTACCGGGAATCTCACCGGTGTCGCCATCGCCATTACGCTCGGCGGCCCTGGCGCTATTTTCTGGATGTGGATTATTGCAGTTTTCAACATGGCGACGGCAATGATAGAAAACACGCTGGCGCAGATTTACAAAGGCAATGTAGCCCATGAAAAATTTCGCGGCGGGCCGGCTGATTACATGGAAAAAGGGCTTGGAATGCGCTGGATGGGTATCTTGTTTTCCTTGTTGATGGTGATTTCCTGCGGCTTTATTTTCAGCGCCTTACAGGCCAATTCCATTGCTCAGGCTTCTTTCCATCTTCTGCATGTACCGGCGCTGTCCACCGCCTGCATTTTATCCGTGCTGGTCGCGATACTGATTTTTGGCGGTATACGCGCAATCACCTGGCTTTCGAAATGGCTTGTACCGCTGATGGCCTGCGCCTACTTGTTGCTGGCCATCTGGGTTATTGGTCATCACATTGAAAAGTTGCCACAGGTGCTGGTGCTGGTATTCAAAAGC
Organism: Rahnella aceris; assembly: GCF_011684115.1. Classification (NCBI taxonomy): domain Bacteria; kingdom Pseudomonadati; phylum Pseudomonadota; class Gammaproteobacteria; order Enterobacterales; family Yersiniaceae; genus Rahnella; species Rahnella aceris. Next base: position 328,198 of record NZ_JAADJV010000002.1, read on the forward strand.
GCCTTCGGCTTACAGCAGGCCGCTTCCGGCGCACTGGCGTATGGCGTGACACAGGCCATTACGCAGGGCATGCAACGCGGCGCCTTTGCCAGCGAGGCCGGTGTCGGCTCTTCACCCAATGCGGCGGCGATGGCGGGCGTAAGCCACCCGGCTATGGTGGGGTTCAGTCAGATGTTTGCCGTCTTCATCGATACCATGGTGATCTGTACCGCAACCGCGCTGATCATCCTGACGTCAGGAGCCCTTGATCAACCTGACGCCCCGGTTGGCATCCGGCTGATACAGCAATCGATTATGCCGGTGACCGCAGGCTGGAGCCATGTGGTTCTGGCCATTCTGGTCTTCTCTTTTGCGTTCACGTCGATTGCCGGAAACTATGCCTATGCCGAAAACAATCTGAATTTCTTTCACGGTTCTTCGCCCGTTAAATTACTGATTTTCCGGTTGATGGTCATCAGCATGGTGTTCTGCGGATGCCTGATGGAATTACAAGTCCTGTGGAAACTGGCCGATATCGTCATGGCGCTGATGGCAATACTCAATCTCACCGCACTGTTGCTGCTTTCGGGCATCGCGGTCAGCGTGGTGAAAGATTATGAACGCCAGCGACGGATGGGGAAAACGCCGGTGTTTAATCCTGATCACTACCCTGAATTACGCGGTCAGCTCCAGCCCGGCGTCTGGGATAAAAAAATGCCTCCGCGCTGATTTCCTGCGCTTTTACCTATCGATATCATGCCTCCATCGCAGTGACTTTTTTGCTACAGTAAGGCAACAAAAATCCTGAATGTGAACCGTCACTGACCAACGGACGAGACTATGCTGACCATTATTTCACCTGCCAAAACGCTCGATTACGAAAGCCCGCTTGCGACAACGCGCTATACCCAACCGGAGCTGCTGGATAAATCCAGCCAGCTGATTACCGTGGCACGTAAAATGTCTCCTGCGCAGATTTCTTCACTGATGGGGATCAGCGACAAACTGGCCCATCTGAACGCCGAACGTTTTAATGACTGGCAGCCGGATTTCACGCCGGATAACGCCCGTCAGGCCTTGCTGGCCTTTAAAGGCGATGTGTATACCGGTCTGCAGGCAGAAGATTTCAGTGAGAAGGATTTTGATTTTGCACAGAAACATCTGCGGATGTTGTCAGGTTTATACGGCCTGCTGCGTCCGCTGGATCTGATGATGCCTTACCGTCTGGAAATGGGTATCCGTCTGGAAAATCCCCAGGGCGCGAATCTGTATGCCTTCTGGGGAAATTTGCTGACCGAAAAACTCAACCAACTGCTCAGTGAACAAAAAAGCAAAGTGCTGGTGAATCTGGCGTCTGATGAATACTTCAAAGCGGTGAAACCCAAACTGCTGGATGGCGAAATCATCAAGCCGGTATTCCTCGACGAGAAGAACGGCAAATACAAAGTCATCAGCTTCTACGCCAAAAAAGCGCGTGGCCTGATGAGCCGCTTTATTATTAAAGAGCGTCTGGATAAGCCGAAACAGCTTCAGGATTTCAATCTGGAAGGTTATGAATTTGATGAATCACGTTCGCAGGGCAATGAACTGGTGTTTACCCGTCCTGAGCGCTGATTGACCTGATCTGCGGATACAAAAAAGCCCTCACGAAGAGGGCTTTTGCCTGTCTGAAACACAATATTTATTCAGGCAGCGCCATCAGGAATGCACGCATCTCGCTGAAATCAGCCGGAAGATTATGCGACAACAATGGCAGGTCAGCGCGATCCGCCAGTTCTTTCGGTAAACCGATGTCCTGATCCAGAATCGCTTCCACGCTTTCCTTGAATTTTGCCGGATGTGCAGTACCGATGAACAGGCCGAACTCGCCCGGTTGCAGCTGGTCACGCAGCACACGGTAAGCAATTGCCGCGTGAGGTTCAGAGATATAACCGATATTGGCCAGCTCGCGCATCGCGTCTTCGGTGGTGTCATCGCTGACCGCACCGAAGCCCAGATCTTTCAGCTGCCAGGTTTTACGACGATACAACTCTTCCACACGCGGCCAGTTGTTTGGCTGGCTGACATCCATAGCGTTCGACAGAGTGGCAACGGTTTTCTTCGGTTCCCACTCGCCGTTAGACAGGAAACGCGGCACCGTATCATTGGCGTTGGTCGCCGCAATAAAGCGTTTCACCGGCAGGCCGAGGGATTTCGCCAGCAGACCAGCGGTCAGATCACCGAAGTTACCGCTTGGTACGGAAACCACCAGCTGATTGCGCGCTTCCTGAGGCAGTTGGGCAACCGCTTCAAAGTAGTAGCAAATCTGCGCCAGCAGTCGGCTGATATTGATGGAGTTAGCTGAGTTCAGTTTCAGCGCGTGTTTCAGTTCTTCATCATCAAACGCCTGTTTCACCAGCGCCTGACAGGCATCAAAGTCGCCGTCGATGGCGACGGTATGAATATTTCCGCCAAGCGTACAGAACAGTTTTTCCTGCAACGGGCTGATTTTGCCGCGCGGATACAGAATCACCACACGAACATTTTTCAGACCGTGGAACGCATGTGCCACTGCCGCACCGGTATCACCGGAGGTCGCGGTCAGAATAGTCACCGGCTGATCGCCAGATACCTGAGTCAGGATCTGCGCCATGAAACGGCCACCGAAATCTTTAAAGGCCAGGGTCGGGCCGTGGAACAGTTCCAGACAGGCAATGTCGTCTTCTACTTTGGCAACGGGTGCCGGGAAGGCAAACGCATTTTTTACACGCTGATATAATTCTTCTTCCGGAATTTCATCGCCGATGAAAGCAGAAAGAATTCGGCTGCTGCGGGTGACGAAATCCAGTTCCAGCAAGCGATCAATTTCGGTCAGTTCAAACTCAGGCAATTCCAGCGGGAAGAATAATCCCTGCTGTTTTCCAAGACCTTGTTTGACGGCCTGAGCAAAGCTGACCTGCTCGTTGTGATCCTTCAGGTTGTACAGTTTCATTAGTTATCCCAATAAATTATCGAGTTATCCCAATACCCGCGCGCCCGCGGTATCAAGACGACAAATATGAACAAAGCCTTCGTCATTTTGCAGATAATGCGTCTGCAACCAGTCAGCCATACGTTTCGCTGTCGCACTGTCGTTGCACACCGCGAACAACGTCGGGCCGGAACCGGAAATCCCGCAAGCCAGCGCACCAATTTCTTCTGCGGCGCTGCGGGCTTCGGCAAAGCCCGGCAGCAGACGGGTGCGGTAAGGTTCAGCAATCACATCTTTCATCAGTTTTGCGGCCAGCGCAGGTTGCTGAGTGTGGCAGGCATGAATAAAGCCCGCCAGATAACGTCCGTGGCTGATGCAATCCTGACGGCGATACTGCGCAGGTAAAATGGCACGCGCCTCGGCCGTCGAGACTTTAATCCCCGGATACGCCATCACCCACAGCCAGTCATCAAAGCCTGGCACGTCCTGGCTGATGATATCGAGTTCTTCCAGCATCAGCTGAATGCCGCCTAAATAGCATGGCGCCACATTATCGAAATGTACGCTACCGGAAATCCGCCCTTCCAGCTCGCCCATCAGCAACAGCATCTGGTTTTCATTCAGCGGTTTACCGCAAAACTCATTCATCGCCATCAGACCGGCGACCACCGAACAGGCGCTGGAGCCCAGACCTGAGCCGATCGGCATGTTTTTTTCCAGCGTCATCGCCACCGGCACTTCTTTGCCGATTTCCTGACAGAAACGCTGCCAGCACTGATAAACGATATTGTCTTCCATGCGATCCGGCAGTTTAGACACAAACTTGCCTTCGTTTTTCAGACTGAACACTGTGGCCGCCTCAACGGAAACACAGTCGCCCAGCAGCGTGCCATCCACCGGAGACACGGCCGCGCCCAGAACATCGAAGCCTACGCTGACGTTCCCGATTGAAGCCGGGGCATACACCTTAACCATATTAAACTCCTAACTTCCATGACAGCGTTCTCAAAAGATCGGCAAACACACCTGCCGCTGTCACATCATTACCGGCACCGTAGCCACGCAGAACCAACGGCAACGGCTGATAATAGCGGCTGTAAAACGCCAGCGCATTCTCCCCATTTTTTACTTTATAAAGCGGGTCATTACCATCGACGGCATCGATTTTTACTTTGCATTGTCCGTCTTCGATAGCACCGACATAACGCAATACTTTACCTGCGGCGGTGGCATCCGCAACACGCCTGGCAAATTCGGCATCCAGTTCCGGCAGACGCGCCACAAATTCATTCACAGTGCCTTCGCTATTGAAGGACGGCGGCAGAACGGATTCCACGTCAATATCCGTCAGCTCCAGTTTGTAACCGGCTTCACGCGCCAGGATCAGCAATTTACGGGCAACGTCCATACCGGACAGATCATCACGCGGATCCGGTTCGGTATAGCCCATCTCTTTCGCCTGCAATGTTGCAGCAGATAACGACATGCCTTCATCCAGCTTACCGAAGATGAAGGACAGCGAGCCGGAGAGGATGCCGGAGAAACGCATCAGCTCATCACCGGCATTCAGCAGGTTTTGCAGGTTTTCGATGACCGGTAAACCCGCGCCGACGTTGGTGTCATAGAGGAATTTACGGCGTGAACCATCCGCCGCTTTACGCAACTGATGGTAGTAATTCATGGAAGAAGTATTGGCCTTTTTGTTCGGCGTTACGACGTGGAAACCGTCGGCAAGGAAATCGGCGTATTGATCAGCCACTTCCTGACTGGAAGTACAGTCAACAATCACCGGATTCAGCAGGTGGTATTCTTTCACCAGACGGATCAGACGTCCCAGATTCAGCGGCTCTTTCGCGGCACCCAGTTCATCACGCCAGGTTTCCAGCGCAATGCCGTGAACGTTAGTCAGCAATGCGCGGGAGTTGGCGATGCCGCAAACGCGCAGATCAATATGTTTGGTTTTCAGCCACGCTTGTTGACGGCGGATCTGTTCAATCAACGCCCCGCCCACGCCGCCTACGCCGATCAGGAAGACTTCGATAACCTGATCAGTGTTGAACAGCATCTGGTGGCTTACGCGCACACCGGTGGTCGCATCGTCGTTATTGACGACCACCGAGATAGAACGTTCAGACGACCCCTGCGCAATCGCCACGATATTGATATTGGCGCGCGCCAGTGCCGAGAAGAATTTCGCCGAGATACCGCGCAGGGTACGCATGCCGTCGCCGACGACAGAAATAACCGCCAGCTTCTCCATCACATCCAGCGGCTCAAGCAGACCGTCTTTCAGCTCCAGATAGAACTCGTCTTCCAGCGCTTTACGGGCGCGTTCCAGTTCGCTTTGCGGCACACAGAAACTGATGCTGTATTCAGAAGAAGACTGGGTGATCAGCACCACCGAAATGCCTGAACGGGACATCACCGCAAACACGCGCGCCGCCATGCCGATCATCCCTTTCATACCCGGACCGGAAACGTTGATCATCGCCATGTTGTTCAGATTAGTGATGCCTTTCACCGGCGTATTATCGCCGAGGCTTTCGCTGCCAATCAGCGTGCCTGGCGCCTGCGGGTTGGTGGTGTTTTTGATCAGGCAAGGGATCTGGAACTGGGCAATCGGCAGGATGGTACGCGGATGAAGCACTTTCGCACCAAAGTACGACAGCTCCATCGCTTCCTGATATGACATGGATTTCAGTAAGCGGGCGTCCGGCACGATGCGCGGATCGCAAGTATACACACCGTCGACGTCAGTCCAGATCTCACAACAGTCGGCACGTAAACAGGCAGCCAGCACGGCGGCTGAATAATCGGAACCATTACGTCCGAGCACCACCAGTTCGCCCTGCTCGTTACCGGCAGTGAAACCGGCCATCAGCACGATGTGATCGGCTGGAATAGCGCTGGCGGCGATACGCCGGGTGGATTCGTTGATGTCCACAGTCGATTCAAGGTAATGCCCCTGCGCGAGCAGTTTTTCGACCGGGTTAATGACGGTGACGCCAAAACCTTTGGCCAGGAACACCGCTTCCATAATAGCGATAGAGAGCTTTTCACCACGACAGATGATGGAGGCATTTACACTGTCCGGGCATTGTCCCAGCAGGGCAATACCGTGCATCAGTTGTTTAAGCTGAGCGAATTCGTGATCGACAAACGCTTTCACTTTCGGCAAATCAAAACCCGGTTGCGCGGCCGCCAGGCCGGTTATCAGCTGACCAAAAATGTTTTCCGCATCACTCATGATGGTCTGAATGTCCTGCCCTGCGACAGTTCGTTCAATCATAGCAACCAGATAGTTGGTGATTTTGGCAGGCGCGGATAATACCGTCGCGACCTGTCCCTGACGTGCATTGCTTTCCATAATGTCCGCAACCCGCAAGAAGCGTTCTGCGTTTGCTACCGAGGTCCCGCCAAATTTCAACACTCGCATTTCTGGTTCTCTCCTGAAGCTCTCGTTTAAATGTAAAAAAAAAGCCCGCACTGGTTAGGTGCGGGCTTTTTTTCTTTTTCCTGTACGCGTCAGCCCGCCCCGTTACCTGTGGTATCGGTGGTGGTAATAATTGTTGTGTTCAGGCTGATGATTCGCATTTTTATTTTCTGTCTGTCTTTAGGTTTGTACTCTGTCTGCCTCTATTAGCTAAAGCATAAGGCACAATAAGTCAATTTTTTTCTATTTTCGGCAGGTTAATCACGGACAGAATGAAATGGATAATTATCTGCCTTTAAAAGCATTTCCAGTACGATCGATAACTCTGCTATCACCGCACCGGATATCGAACTGTAGCGGTAAGGATTCCCCTCACATCATTGGGTCAGTTTTTTTTCGATGTCATGTAGCAAAGTATGCAGCATTGCCGCATCGCGCTGCTGCAAAAGACCGAGACGCTGATGCAGCCAGTCGGACAATTTCTGGTCATCTTCTGCCCCGACATTTTCCAGTAATCGCCCGACCCGTGCACGCAATGCCGACAACTGTCCCGCTTCGGCATTTTCAGGTTTCACTGAGGTCACCTGATTGAGAGACGATAACTGATAACAGAATACCATCACGGCCTGCCCCAGATTCAGCGACGGGTAATCCGCCACCATCGGAACGCCGGTCAGCACATCAGCCAGTTCCAGCTCTTCATTGGTCAGCCCGGAATCCTCACGGCCAAATACCAGCGCAGCGTGATTCACCCACTGGCTTTTCTCTTCAAGCTGCACCTGCAACTCCTGAGGCGTGCAGTAATAGTGAAATTTAGCCCGGCTGCGGGCCGTCGTCGCGACAGTAAAATCAATATCAGCCAGAGCTTCTGCCAGTGTGCTGAAATGCAGAGCATTTTGCAGGATGTCCTGCGAACCATGTGCCACCCAACCGGCTTCCGGCTTGAGATGTGCCTCGCTGTCCACAATACGCAAGGAAGCAAAGCCCATGGTTTTCATTGCGCGGGCTGCCGCACCGACATTTTCCGGGCGAGCCGGTGACACTAAAATAATATGAAGTTGCATATGACGCCTTTGCAGGAAGGAAAAAGAATTTGCCGCCTGTATTTCAGCGATGAAATTTTATCCTGTTTCAGACCTATTCATCGTTTATATTCTTCACAAGAACTTAACAGTCGACTTGATATATTCCTTTATTTTATCGGAAAAGCTTAACCGGGAGGTAAAAAAGCTGCTGGCAGGGTTAAGCACGTTCCCTTAAAAAATTAGTCATTATTTTTCATATGGATATATAATAATGATACATACAGATTTTGCATTTATCTTGGGTTTCCTGAGGATTAGCTGAATCGTGTACAATAAAGGCCGAAATGTGACTCAAACGTGCATTCTTGTAAGTGTTTTTCACTGTTCTGTTACCGTGCTACAATTGAACTTGATATATGTCAACAAACCGTAATTTTGTTGGGTGGTAATTTCGACACTCGCTGTTATATTGCTGTTAATAGGGTTAGGATATGCGCCGCTTTAGGACCCCGTGGAACTGCAGAAAGTGGAATCCCTGACCGAGCTTGCGATGTTGTTGCCGTTGATGGAAATTGCATCGAGAACGCATTTACGTACTTTAGTCATGTAACGAGTGAGATGGCCAATAAGGCATCGAAATTCATTGGGATATCAAGGACTTCTGTACTCCTATTTTCTATTTGTTGGCAATCTTAGGTAGCAATCATGCAGACCCCTCACATTCTGATCGTCGAAGACGAGTTAGTGACACGTAATACGTTAAAGAGCATTTTTGAAGCAGAAGGCTACATGGTGCATGAAGCCAATGATGGCGCTGAAATGCACCACATTCTGTCCGAAAATGATATCAATCTGGTTATCATGGACATCAACCTGCCAGGCAAAAATGGCCTGCTGCTGGCACGCGAACTGCGTGAACAAGCCAGCGTTGCTTTGATGTTCCTGACCGGCCGCGACAACGAAGTTGATAAAATTTTGGGTCTGGAAATCGGCGCTGATGACTATATCACCAAGCCATTCAACCCGCGCGAACTGACCATCCGCGCACGCAATCTGCTGTCCCGCACGATGAACCTGGGTACTACCGGTGAAGAACGTCGTCTGGTTGAAAGCTACAAATTCAATGGCTGGGAACTCGATATCAACAGCCGTTCGCTGATAAGCCCGCAGGGCGAACAGTATAAGTTACCGCGCAGTGAATTCCGCGCCATGCTGCATTTTTGTGAAAACCCGGGCAAAATCCAAACCCGTGGCGATTTGCTGAAGAAAATGACCGGCCGTGAGCTGAAACCTCATGACCGTACTGTTGACGTGACTATCCGTCGCATCCGTAAGCATTTCGAAGCGACTCCGGATACGCCGGAAATCATCGCCACTATCCATGGTGAAGGTTACCGTTTCTGCGGTGATCTGGAAGACTGATACAGAAGGTTGCCAACCGCTCTGCAGTCGATGTGATAAAACGTAAAGGCCAGCGAAAGCTGGCCTTTTGATTTGGATCCCTTGGTGAAACTCAAGGCTCAGCATGTCCCCACGGAATGATCGGCACCGCGCTGAGGGCATTTTTAGGTGAACCGTCCACGACTTTATCGGAATAACTCAGGTAGATAAGCGCATTACGTTTTTCATCATAAAAACGCACCACCTGCAGCTTTTTAAACACCAGAGAGGTACGTTTCTGGAAAACTACAGTGCCTTTGTCTTTGCCCTGCTTAATCTTATCGCTGAGCTCGATAGGTCCTACTTGCTGACAGGAAATCGCCGCATCCGATGTATCTTCGGCCAGACCTAATCCGCCCTTGATGCCGCCGGTTTTTGCACGACTGATATAACAAGTTACATTTTTAATATCAGGATCATCAAAGGCCTCGACCACAATTTTATGGTCCGGACCGAATAATTTGAAGACGGTATCCACTGATCCCACTTGCTCTGCACGCGCTGCTCCAGAACAAAAAATAAACATCCCAAATACAAAAATCCAACATTTATTCATTAAGTTACTCCACGTCATCAGCATGACGTTGTTTTCTAAAGAAACCACAATCAGAAAGCGTGCATTCACACTTTCGGAATGAAATACTCTGTAACACCTGTAAATAGCACAGATAGCCAAAAAAATCTTAAGCAGTCTTATCGGGAAAAAGTTGCTATTATGCCGCCCATCATTCTGTGCATTTATCTTAGTTCAACGAGGACGATCTATGGATCAAGCAGGAATCATTCGTGACCTTCTTAGCTGGTTAGAAACCCATTTAGACCAGCCCTTGTCACTCGACAATGTCGCAGCCAAGGCCGGCTATTCCAAGTGGCACCTGCAGCGCATGTTTAAAGACGTCACGAATAATGCCATTGGTGCTTATATTCGTGCCCGCCGCCTGTCGAAAGCGGCTGTCGCTTTGCGTCTCACCAGTCGCCCGATATTAGATATCGCCCTTCAGTACCGTTTTGACTCCCAACAAACGTTTACCCGGGCTTTCAAAAAACAATTCGCACAAACGCCGGCATTGTATCGTCGTGCTGAAGACTGGCATTCGTTTGGTATTTGCCCGCCTATCCGACTGGGTGCATTCATTCTGCCGCAACCCGAGTATGTCTCATTACCAGAACAGCATCTGATCGGCATGACGCAAAGCTATTCATGTACGCTGGAGCAAATCACCACGTACCGCAACGAGATGCGTCGTCACTTCTGGCGTCAATATATTGGGGAAGCGAAAACGCTGCCGCCCATTCTTTATGGCCTGCACCATTCACGTCCAAGCCAGGAGAAAGATGACGAGCAGGAAGTATTGTACACGACAGCGCTGGAAGCTCAGCACCTGCCGGAAAACGTTGAAGGTCAGCCTATTGTGTTGCAGCACGGTGAATATGCCATGTTCCACTACAATGGCACGCCGGAACGTTTGCAGGAATTTATTCTGACGTTGTACAGCACCTGTCTGCCAACATTGAAACTGACCCGCAGAAAGGGACAGGATATCGAACGCTTTTACACGAATGGCCATGCCCCCGGCACTGCGCCAACCGAAATACAGTGTGATTACCTGATCCCAATCCGCCGCTAACGCCTTCTGGCGTTAGCGTTGCAACTCGTCTAACGCGGGCAGATCAAGATGTGAGACATCGCCCGCCGTTTCCACAATCCAGCCATTTGCCAGCCAGGCGCTTTGCTGGTGATCAACACGCGACAGCGAACAGTTACGCAGGCGCAGACGGCGTTCCGCATAGGCAGGCAAGCCAAGGATCGTACTGATCAGACAGCCCAGCGCAATACCGTGGCTGACCAGCAGCGGCTTGCTTCCCGCCGGTAAATCCAGACAGCTGTCGAGCGCGGCACGCATACGCACGGCCAGTTCAGTCATCGTTTCACCTTCGGGGATGCGCCCTTTGGGTGAACCATCAACCATCTGCTTACGCCATATTTCTTCCTGCTCCGTCAGACCATCCAGAATACGTTCTTCCAGCACGCCCATGTGCAGTTCGCGCAAACGTGGCTCATTGATCACTTCACACCCGCAGGCATCAGCGATAATCTGCGCCGTGTGGCGGGTACGTCCTAAATCACTGGTGATAACGTGAGTGATCCCTTCTTTACGCACGCGCTCAGCAACCTGACGGGCCTGGTAAAGACCTTTAGCCGTCAGCGGGCTGTCTGACTGCCCCTGAATACGGCGGGCGGCGTTCCATTCTGTTTCGCCATGACGGACGAGATATACCTGTAACATGAGTGTTTTCCGTTATACTGCGTGAAATTTGCTAAAGGATGCTAAAACTCTATGTATCATGTTGTCGCTGCAACCACTAACCCGGCAAAAATCAAAGCTATCGCCATGGCTTTTGAAGACATTTTCGGCGCTGAGGCATTTCGCATTGAAGGCGTTGATGTCGACAGTGGTGTTCCAAATCAACCTATTGGCAGTAATGAAACCCGTACCGGGGCACGCCATCGTGTAATCGGTGCGCGTCAGGTTCGTCCCGAAGCAGACTTCTGGGTCGGCGTGGAAGCGGGTATCGAAGACAATATGACATTCGCCTGGATGGTGATTGAGAATATGCACCAGCGCGGCGAATCACGTTCAGCCAGTTTAATGTTACCTGAAATCATTTTACAGGGGATCAACCAGGGCAGTGAATTGGGGGATGAGATGGAAAAACTGACGGGTATCGCAGAGGTGAAGCGTAAAGGCGGCGCCATCGGCATTTTTACCGCCGGGAAACTGAACCGCACCAGCGTTTATCATCAGGCACTGGTGCTGGCTTTAGCGCCTTTTCATAACCCGGTTTATCAAACCCGCGCCCAGACCCATTAAAATTTCAGACTGAAACGGGCACTTCATTCGCCCGTTTTGTCTGCCAGCAGTTGCCCGCTCAACCAATCCTTTAGCGCTGCCGGAGCCGTTTTCAGGCCATTCGATCCCCGGGTTATCGTAGCGATACCGGCACCCAGCTGGCTTTTCAGTTCGCGCTGACTCATCTCTCCCCGCATCAGCTCCTGAATAATGCGTACCCGCGTTCCCAGCGCCGCACGTTCGTCGGGCGTCAGAAGCAGTTGCAGCAGATCCTGATGCAGATTTTCAGCAAAAGATTGCTGTAGCAGTGCCAGAAAGCACTGCCAGTCCTCATTGCCTTGTTGGGAAAGAGCAGGGTCAGTGATGGGTCGTTGATTCATGATTGGGCTGCCATACTATTAAACTAGTACAGCAGCTTATCATAAACGATACGGGATCAGTAACGCCTCTGCCATTCGGCATCCGTCAAAATCTTGGCCGGTTGATGTAAAAAATAGCGATAAAATGCATCATATGCCAACACATTTTTAACATATCGGCGAGTTTCGGAGAAAGGGATACTCTCAATGAACGCGACCGAATCCACCCTGCCCGCGCTGTTGCCCAGCCAGGTATTCACACGGGAAGGCCCGGCGTTGTAAGCAGCGCTGGATAAAATACGGTTGCGGCCAAACATCTGATAGACATATTCCAGATAGCTGGTACCGATGGTGATGTTCATTTGCGGATCCAGCAGCTGAGCCGGATTGCTGTAACCCTGCAAACCAAACATATCCACGGTATGCTGCGCTGTCGCAGGCATCACCTGCATCAGACCAGAGGCTCCTACCGGCGAACGGGCTTTCGGGTTCCACGCGCTTTCCTGACGGGCAATCGCCATCGCGTAGCTTTGCGTGATGCCTTTGTCATTGGTCGCACGGCGGAATTCATCCGGCCACGCCAGCGGGAAACGTTCTTCAAGATAATCCCAAAGCTTGCCGGTAATGGTCGCCTGCACGCTGAGATCGGGCCATTTCTGCTCGAAAGCGTAACGCGCCAGTGCCGACTGCTGAGATTCAGAACGACTGCTGACCAGATAGCTCCATTCAGTGCGTGCAAGATTGTCCATCTGCCAGTACATCAGTTCACGAACGCGGGCGACTTCCGGCAATTTCGCAATGCTGGCATCAGGCTTCGCAGCCACAGAAATTTGCATCGGATAAGCAACATTCAGCTTTTGCGCGGCGGCCATCGGATAGAATCCACGCCCTTTCATTAATGTGCGCAGCATCGCTTCACCTTGTGAGCGCTGACCGTTGTCGATCATCACTGACGCACGCCAGTACTGCCATTCATCTTCCTGCAGGGCATCCGAAGGTAAACGATCCAGCCACTGTCTCAGTCCCTGACGATCACCGGCGGCCAGCGCCATACGAATCCGACGCTCCACCAGCGTGGTGGAATGGCTGCGCAGAATAACGTTATCGCGCCATGCCGCCTGTTCCGGTGTGGCATCGCTGCCCATATAGCGCCAGGCGACCGCTTCTTCCAGATCCAGACGTTCGCTGTCGCTCATCTTCTGCAGACGTACGAGAACGGGGATCATCGAACGGGCATTTTCCGCATCATCACGGGCGATACGCGCAAACGTAATGCTGGTGGCATTGCGGGTAAAATCAGTCGGCCCGACACTGCGCGCAAAGCTTTCAATGGTATTCGGGTTATTTTGTAAATCCAGCAGCGCATCGCGCATGGTCTGGTAATCCGGCGGTAACTGCTTCGCCAGGAAGTTCACCAGATTCGTATTGCCGGTTTTCATCGCCAGGCCGATGCGTTGCAGCGTAGTCAATGCAGTCTGATTGCCTGCGCCCTGCCAGACGGAGAACAGCTTGTCGCAGGTATTCGGCAGTGACGTGCCGGTCAGCCAGATATCTTTCGCGCCATCAAACGCGGTTTTCTGATCGCCGGTCGCCCATTTGGCGTAATAGTAGTTGCAACGCGCAGCGACCGGTTTCGGCGGCTGCGGGCTGAAAGAGAGCAAACTGTTCCAGTCCTGACGACGCGCCAGCTCATTCACAAAGCGGGCCGGGAGGGAACGCGCAGGCGGCAATGTCGGGTTGGCTTTAACAAAGGCATTCACCTGCGCGGGCGTGGCATCGCCCAGTTCCTGCGTCAGTTGCCGGTATTCCAGATAAGGGTAAAGCGGATAATCTTCCAGCGTGGGCATCAGCTGACTGACGACGTCCAACTGATTGTTATCCCACGCCTGTTTAATCTGCATATAGTGCTGGCGTTGCGAGTCCAGCGAGTCAGCTTTCGCCACGCCCGATACTGTTACCAGCAACACGCTCATTGCCAGAGAGTGCCATTTGTCCACCTTGACCATACTTACCTTTATCCTCACGGGTTGTGCCGAAACTGTTTTGCATTCTGTAGACAGCCACTACGCTAATCGATTCATTTTTAAAATTGAAGCGATGTGCGGACAGCATCACAAACTTTACACAGTGTGGTGCAAGCGACGGACAGTTACCAGACAGCGGCAGATCTATTTTCTGTCACAGAACGTGGCGGCGGGAATAATTTCTCAGGATTCAATATCCGCAATTAATTAGCGGGTATTGCCCGGTAAAACGCCAATAGATAGCACCCTTACCATTTCAACCAAAATAACCACGCTGACAAAACTGAGATTTACTTACTTCAATTTACTTAGATATTTAATTCCTAAACAAACCCTAAATGAAGTGTAATTAATACCGAAATTCCTAAAGTACCTATCCATCTGTTTTTAAAGAAATTTATCCATTAACGTTGATACAAAAAAAAGTATTTATTGGCTCAGATCAAATTTATTCCCAGATAATTAATTATGATCACACCCTATTGTAAAATTGATTTTTTGATATTCACTATTTCGCCGTCAGGATTGAAATATTAATAGCAGCGCAGTTCATGGCTTATGGAAAAGTATATGACTCACTCAACTTCATCTGTAAAAACGAATGCCAGCCCCTCTTCTTCTGTCGCGACAGAAAACAAAAACTGGTATCAGATTAGTGGTAACGACGCCATGCAGCGTCTGGGAACTGGCGAGAATGGCCTGACCCGGCACGATGCCAGCGAGCGTCTGAAAGAATATGGCCCGAACGCCTTACCGGAAAAAGCCGCCAAAAGCGCCCTGATGCGTTTTCTGGCGCACTTCAATGATGTCCTGATTTATATCCTGCTCGCGGCTGCCATCGTCACCGGAGCCATGGGACACTGGGTCGACACGCTGGTGATTTTGGGCGTGGCCGTCATCAATGCGCTGATCGGTTTTTTGCAGGAAAACAGCGCTGAGAAATCACTGAAAAGCATTCAGAATATGCTGTCAAGTCAGGCAGTTGTCATGCGTGACGGACAGATACAAACCATCAATGCCGACCAGCTGGTGCCCGGTGATATCGTGCAGTTGCGCCCGGGAGATAAAATCCCGGCGGACTTGCGCATTGTCAGCGCGCATAACCTGCAGGTCGAAGAAGCCATTCTGACCGGTGAATCCACCGTGGTGGTGAAAAACGCACAGGTCATTGACGATGAAGTCATGATCGGCGACCGCCACAACCTGCTGTTCTCCGGCACCATGATCAGTGGCGGCACCGCAACCGGTGTGGTTTATGCCACAGGTAAAGACACCGAACTGGGTCACATCAACCAGATGATGTCGTCGATTACGCCGCAGCGCACCCCGCTGTTGCAGCAAATCGACAAACTGGGCAAAGGCATTTTCGCCCTGATTCTGCTGATGATGGCGTTCCTGTTTGTCTTCGCCTTTATCCTGCGCGATATGCCATTGGGCGAACTGCTGTTGTCGCTGATTAGCCTGGCCGTGGCTTCGGTTCCCGAAGGTTTACCGGCGATTATCTCGATTATTCTCTCCCTTGGCGTGCAGTCGATGGCGCGTAATCACGCCATTATCCGCAAGCTGCCGACAGTCGAAACACTCGGCTCCATGACGGTTATCTGCTCGGATAAAACCGGCACGCTGACCATGAATGAAATGACTGTGAAAGCCGTCATTCTGGCAGACCGCGCTTATCAGGTTGAAGGCGAAAGCTATCAGCCTAAAGGCCGGATTGTTGACGCACAAACCCGGCAACAGATTGATGTCACTCATACACCGGTGCTCAATACCTTCATCACTGCAGTTGATTTATGCAACGACAGCCAACTGATGCAGGACGATAAAGGCCACTGGGGCATTACCGGCGGGCCGACTTCCGGCGCACTGAAAGTGCTGGCGGCGAAATCAAACCTGAATACCGGCAAAGTCGAGCCGCTGGATAAAATCCCGTTCGATTCCAAACACAAATACATGTCGACACTGCAACGCATCAACGGCAAAACCCGGTTGTTCGTGACCGGCGCACCGGACGTACTGTTCTCTTTAGCCTCGTTTGAACTGACCGAAAACGGCGTGCAGCCTTTCCGCCGGGAATACTGGGAAGAAGAGATGGCGCGCTATGCCCGTCAGGGTCTGCGCATGGTCGCTGCGGCATTGAAAGATGAGCCGGAAATCGGTGGCGACCTGAACCATAGCCATCTGCAACAGGGTCTGATTTTTGTCGGTATCGCTGGCATGATGGATCCCCCTCGCCCGGAAGCCATTGATGCGATTGCCCAGTGTCAGCAGGCCGGGATCCGCGTGAAGATGATCACCGGCGACCATCAGGAAACCGCGATGGCCATCGGCAAAATGTTAGGGATTGGCAACAGCAGTGATTCCATCACCGGTTACCAGCTCGAGCATATGGATGATGCAGAACTGGCCGCTGCCGCCAGCCAGTATGATATTTTCGCCCGTACCAGTCCCGAGCATAAATTACGGCTGGTAAAAGCGTTACAGGATGACGGTGAAGTGGTCGGAATGACCGGTGACGGTGTCAACGATGCGCCCGCGTTGAAACAGGCTGACGTCGGTATCGCGATGGGGATCAAAGGCACCGAAGTTACCAAAGAAGCCGCTGACATGGTGCTGACCGATGACAACTTCGCGACCATCGCCAGCGCGGTCAGGGAAGGTCGTCGCGTTTACGACAACCTGAAGAAAACCATTCTGTTTATTCTGCCGACTAACCTCGCGCAGGGACTACTGATTATCCTGGCCATTCTGGCCGGGGCAGTCATCCCGCTAACGCCGGTTCAGATCTTGTGGATGAACATGGCGACGTCGACCACGCTGTCCTTCGGTCTGGCCTTTGAGCCGGGTGAGAAAGGCATGATGAGGCGCCGTCCGCGCGCGCCGGGTCAGCACGTCCTCGACCTGCATGCTGTCTGGCGTATCGCCTTCGTGGGTATTCTGATTGCCTGCAGTGCCTTTGTGCTGGAAGCCTGGATGCAACCGCGTGGTTACAGCAGCGATTTGATCCGCACCGTGCTGTTACAGACGCTGGTCACCGCGCAGTGGGTGTATATGTTTAACTGCCGCGTAATGGACCGTTTCCCGCTGACGCGCGAAGTGTTCGTCAACAAAGGGTTATGGATTGTTTCCGGTGTCTTACTGCTCCTGCAACTGGCGTTGATTTATCTGCCAGTCATGAACCAGTTGTTTGGCACCGTGCCGATGCCCCTGAAATTCTGGGGTATCACGCTGGTGGTTGGCGCGATGATCTTCGTGATCGTCGAAATCGAGAAATGGCTGGTTAACCGCTTCATCCGCAAGAAAGTCTGACGATTTATGCTTATGCCGGGTTACCTTGTGTAACCTGGCTTTTTCACATAAAAAACGTCACAATTCTGAAACTTTAGTCTTTTCCCCGCTCAATTCGTCTCAAAGATCTCACAAAACGTCCCAAAGCCCATTCTGCTGATTTACATCAATTCTTTAGCGCCTTATTACTCTCTCCAGGGGCATCCCTTCTCACAGCAATGTTAGTTTGGCCAGCGTCCGGCAACTTTTACGGGAATGCCCCATCGCTATACGATCAGTTTTATAAAAACGAGCTCTCTGGCTGTACCGCAGTCAAACAAAGGCCAACAAACAGGTAACACACAATGTCATCGCTCATTGTAGATAAGTGCTATTACACACAGCTGGCATTGCATTCGCTATTGCAATTAAACGGACAACATCCGAAAGATATTCTTTCGCTTAAGGACATCGACGAACTGCAAGCGACGTGCAATTCCCTGACGCCTGAAATCATCTTCGTGAATGAAGATTGCTTTACGTCTGATGCGCAATCAGGTCACGTTCTGCGGGAGGTGATCGACGCGCATCCCGGTACGCTTTTTTTTGTTTTCATTTCCAAGGAAAACCTGAATTATCAGAACTATGTGCCGATCCGTAAAAACATCATTATTTTGTCAAAATCCATCCGGACAGCCACTATTTATCAGTTGATTGCCCATAACCTGCTGCTGGCGCGCTCGGCAGAAACGGAACAACCGCTGGATCTCACGCCGGTCAGCCTGAGCCGGACTGAATCCAGTATTCTGAAAATGTGGATGTCGGGGCTGAACACGCAAAACATTTCTCAGCACCTGAATATCAAGCAAAAAACGGTGGCGTCACACAAAGGCAATATCAAGCGTAAAGTAAAAACTCAGAATAAACAGGCTATTTATCATGTTGTTAAACTCACCGATATTCTGACATCCGGGATGTTTGTCGGGCGTACTCAGCCACTGCGCCCGGACCGCGAAACGGATGAATTCACCATTCCATTCGGCTGATTTCTCCGCCACCTGCCGCCTGCCAGCAACATTCTTGCCTTACTGTGAACCTGATGGTTGGGAACCCGACTGAAACACGCTAAACTTCGCAGTCGGAACCCTTATCAGTCATGCCGCAATCAGGCGGGGCTGGCTTTAATTTGCCGCAGCGCCTGCCCTTCGCAGACAGCGCGCGGCCCGCAGAGAAAGAGGCTCAAAACAACGTGGCTCAATACGTATATTCCATGCATCGCCTCGGCAAAGTTGTTCCGCCGAAGCGTCATATTCTTAAGAACATCTCCCTGAGTTTCTTCCCTGGCGCCAAAATCGGTGTTCTGGGTCTGAACGGTTCAGGTAAATCCACGCTGCTGCGCATCATGGCCGGTATCGATACTGACATCGAAGGTGAAGCACGTCCGCAGCCAGATCTGAAAATCGGTTATCTGCCGCAGGAACCGCAACTGAACATGGAACACACCGTGCGTGAGTCCGTGGAAGAAGCCGTTTCTGAAGTCGTTGGCGCGTTAAAACGTCTCGATGAAGTGTATGCGCTGTACGCCGAACCGGACGCTGATTTCGACAAACTGGCGGCCGAACAGGGCAAGCTGGAAGAAATCATTCAGGCACATGATGGCCATAACCTGAACAGCCAGCTCGAACGTGCCGCCGATGCGCTGCGTCTGCCGGACTGGGATGCGAAAGTGGCAAACCTGTCCGGTGGTGAACGCCGCCGTGTGGCACTTTGCCGCCTGCTGCTCGAAAAGCCGGACATGCTGCTGCTCGACGAACCGACCAACCACCTGGATGCCGAATCCGTGGCATGGCTGGAACGCTTCCTGCATGACTTCGAAGGCACCGTTGTGGCGATTACCCATGACCGTTACTTCCTCGATAACGTGGCAGGCTGGATCCTGGAACTTGACCGCGGTGAAGGTATTCCGTGGGAAGGTAACTACTCCACCTGGCTGGAACAAAAAGATGCACGTCTGGCGCAGGAAGCGTCTTCTGAAGCGGCCCGTCGTAAGTCTATTGAGAAAGAGCTGGAGTGGGTTCGTCAGGGCGCGAAAGGCCGTCAGTCTAAAGGCAAGGCACGTCTGGCACGCTTTGAAGAGCTGAACAACACCGAATACCAGAAACGTAACGAAACCAACGAACTGTTCATTCCACCGGGTCCGCGCCTGGGCGACAAAGTTGTCGACGTGAAAAACCTGAGCAAGTCTTACGGTGATCGCGTTCTGATCGACGACCTGTCCTTCTCCGTGCCGAAAGGCGCAATCGTCGGCATTATCGGCCCGAATGGTGCCGGTAAATCCACGCTGTTCCGTATGATGTCAGGTCAGGAAGAAGCGAACGGCGGCACCATCGAGCTGGGTGACACCGTGAAACTGGCCTCTGTGGATCAGTTCCGTGATTCCATGGATAACAGCAAAACCGTATGGGAAGAAGTGTCCGGTGGTCAGGACATCATGCGCATCGGCACCACTGAAATGCCAAGCCGCGCCTATGTGGGCCGCTTCAACTTCAAAGGTGTTGATCAGGGCAAACGCGTTGGCGAGTTGTCCGGTGGTGAACGTGGTCGTCTGCATCTGGCAAAACTGCTGCAGGTTGGCGGTAACATGTTGCTGCTCGATGAACCGACCAATGACCTCGACATCGAAACCCTGCGCGCGCTGGAAAACGCCTTGCTGGAGTTCCCTGGCTGCGCGATGGTCATTTCCCATGACCGCTGGTTCCTCGACCGTATCGCGACGCACATCCTCGATTATCAGGATGAAGGTAAAGTCGAATTCTTCGAAGGTAACTTCACCGAATACGAAGAATACAAAAAACGTACTTTAGGTGCTGAAGCGTTAGAACCGAAGCGCATCAAGTACAAAAAGATGATCAAGTAATCATCTTTCGCCTGAATATAAGGCCCGGAAACGGGCCTTTTTTATGCCTTCAATTCACTGAAATCTAGCCTGCCAGCGCCTCGCTGTAACTCTTCGCAAAGCCGTATTCTTCCAGCATAAACTCAATAAAACAGGCCAGTGCCGGAGAATTCAGTTTTCGTCCCGGATAGACCAGATACAGATCATTCCCTTCCGCTTCCCATTCCGGTAAGACGCGCACCAGTGTGCCTTTCGCCACTTCGTCATGGCATAAAAATGCCGGTAACAGCGTGATACCTGCGCCTGCCAGCGCGCATTCCCGCGCATACAACAAATTGTCGGTGGTATGCGCCGCAGGCAGCAGCCAGCGGTGCCAGGTGTCGCCGCGATGTAGCACCCATTCCGACCACGCCCGGTGCGCGATACAGTGATGCGACGCCAGTTGCTGCGGCGAATCCAGAGACGGATGCTGCGCCAGATACGCCGGCGAAGCCAGCAGGTAACGCGGGCTGTGCCCCAGTTCGCGGCCAATCAGCGAGGAATCCTGTGGTTTACCCGTACGCAGCGCGATATCAAACCCTTCCTGCACCAGATCGACCAGCGCATCGGAAACGGAGACTTCCAGCGACACATCGGGATAACGCTTCTGAAACTCAACGTTCATGCGCGCCAGCAACGTCGCGCCGAGCCCCGCCGGACTGGTGATCCGCAGCCGTCCGCTCGGGTTATCGCGTAAACGGCGGATGGCCAGTTCTGCCCGTTCGCTGGCCTGCATCATCTCCTGACAGTGGATCAGGTAGCGTTCACCGGCGAACGTCAGATTAAGCTGTCGCGTCGTGCGGTTCAGCAACCGCAGGCCGACGGACTTCTCCAGCTGGCTGATGCGATGACTGACACTCGATTTGGGCAATCCTGCGCGGCTTGCGGCCTGTGTGAAGCTGCCACACTCCGCCACCAGCGCAAACAGTGCCATATCCTGCAACTGCTTAAACATGATTGTTCACCTCAGACGAACACTTTGTTAGTTATTGTCCATCTTATCAGCTTCCCGCCGGAGGACTAGACTGTCTCTATACCTAACGGAGAGAGAGAACATGACAATCAAAGCTATTGCCGTAAACCCGAAAGATCCGGCCCATTTTATTGCTGTTGAATTGCCACAACCCGTCGCGAAGGATTACGACCTGCTGGTGGAAGTGAAAGCCGTGTCGATCAATCCGGTCGATACCAAAGTGCATAAAGGCGTGCAAAAAAGCGGTCTGGACGCGCCAAAAGTGCTGGGCTGGGATGCCAGCGGCATCGTCAAATCCGTCGGCAGCGCAGTGAAAAACTTCAAAGCCGGTGATGAAGTCTGGTACGCCGGGGATATCACCCGCTCCGGCAGCAACGCGACAGAACAACTGATCGACTCACGTATTGTGTCCGTCAAACCGCAAAGCCTGAACTGGGCTGAAGCCGCTGCCATGCCGTTAACCACGCTGACCGCCTGGGAAGCACTGTTCGAGCACCTTAAAATCCAGGACGCGTCTGCCGATAAAACCCTGCTGATCATCGGCGGGGCCGGTGGCGTGGGTTCGCTTGCGATCCCGTTCGCGTCACTGCGCAGCAAAGTGAAAGTTATTGCCACTGCTTCGCGTCCGGAATCCGCACAATGGTGTCTGGATCGCGGTGCGGATCTGACCGTGAACTATAAAGATCTGAAAGGTGAACTGGCCAAACACGACATCAGACAGGTGGATTTCATCCTGTGCCTGAATGACACTGACGGTCACTGGGAAGCGATCTCTGATCTGATCGCACCGATGGGTCACATCTGTACCATCGTTGAAAATGAACATCCGCTGGATATGAATAAACTGAAGCTGAAAAGTGCCGCACTGCACTGGGAACTGATGTACACCCGCAGCATGTTTACCACGCCGGATATTGCCGAACAGGGCGAAATTCTTAAGCAGGTCGCGGCGCTGGTTGATGAAGGCAAAGTACAAACCACACTGAGTGAAACCCTTTCTGGCCTGACAGTGGAAAGCATCGAAGCCGCCCACGCCAAAGTGCTCGACGGCCATATGCAAGGTAAAGTCGTCGTCGCCTTCTAAGCACGATGCCGCTTTAAAAGAAAAGCCCCGTCACTTTCATGGCGGGGCTTTTTCATTCACGTATGTCCCCTATTCGCCATCGTCCACTTTTTGCCATTTGGCATCGGGGTCAAACGCCGTGATCGCTTTTGCCGCAGCGTCGGTATGCTCGCCTAAATCCTGCTGATATACCTCGCCCTGCTGATTGATCATAAAACTGGTTACGCCGGTATGGCCGTAAACCGCCGGCCAGGCGATCAGCGCAAAACCTTTGGTCATCTTGCCATTTTCGATGTAACTGTACGCTCCGCCGCTGGCGTTTGCGCCCTGCGCGGTGAGGATGCGGTAAAAGTAGCCGTGATAATCCGATCCCGGCTGATCATTGCCAAAGGCCGGACCTAACGGGCTGGTCGCTTCGCCCTGTTTCACCGGCCAGTACAGGCCGTCATGCTGGCCTTCCGTGCTGATAAAGCGCTGAGCATATTGCCCGGCAATCTGCTGATATTCGTGCTGCGCATCGGCGTAAGCGGAAACCGCCTGAATGGCGGAAAGCTCATTGCGGCCAATAGCACGGGTTTCGATTTCGGCGGCACCGGCGGCCATATCAAATGACCAGCCCTGCGCCGTGTGTTTCATCGGGATCGGCAACTGCCAGTTTTCCGGCCCGACATTCAGGTGTGCGGTGTCGCCGTGTTCTGCGATTTTATGGCTGATATGCCAGTCACGCAGAAAACGCGCCACCTCGTCCGGATCCACCTCTTTTCGCGGCAGATACTCCTGCCAGTTATTCCCGAGAAGCTTTTGCATAGACGCATCATCATGCGCTTCAATGGCTTTTACCAGTGCCTGCGCGGCAAGTTCCGGGGTGGTGAACGTCTGCTGTGCGAAACCGGTTAAAGGCAGCAACATCAGACCTGTGGAAATTAAAAAATTACGCAATCTCTTCATGACTTTTCCTCGTCAGTCTAGCGACGGTGCAAATGAGCTGGCTCTGTATTGGCAGGGCGTGACTGCTGGAAGTTCCGCATATGCTCGCGGCTCTGATTACCCCGCGATTGCTGCTGTTGCCACGACGGCCCGCGACTGGAGTTACCGCTGAATGCCGTGCTGCGTGATGCATTAAGATTCTGCCGCTGATGCTGGTTGATTTGCTGTACTGGCTGGCGCTTAGCATTGTGTTGAGACAGTGGCTGGTGCTGCGGCACCTGGCGACTGGCCGGATTATGCATACCGGCAGCCGGTGCTGAATGCGGCAGGTTTCGCTGCTGGGTATGCCCCTGTGTCTGCAGCGTATTCTGATGCTGATTCATCACCGATGCCGCCTGTTGACGGCGCTGATCCACATTTTGATTCTGCACACCGCCGTTGTTACGCCCGACCGCGTTGTTGTCGAAACCACGATAGTTATTACGCTGCGCCGCCTTGCTCAGCACCTGGTTTTGTGTCGCACCGTTCAGGTTTGCGCCGTGATTTGGCAGCCCTGCGTTGTAGGTCGGATTGTGCTGCCAGCCCGTGGTATTCGCATTTCCAGCAGGGTTGATCCCATTATTGTTGCCCGAGATACGGTTGTAATTGTTGACGTTCACATTGACATAATTGTTCTGCGAACCACCGTGATGATCATAATCATCGTCCCAGTCAATACTACCGAAAATGGCATAAGTCGCTGCCACACCGACACCAAACCCGATGCCAGACGCCACACCGTTAACAAACTGCTGTCCCGGAGGAGGTGGCAGATACACCGGCGGATAGGCTGGTGTCGGCCATGCGCCATACACCACATTCGGGTTGTAGCTCGGTACGTAAACAACCTGAGGATCCGCTGGCTCAATCACGATGGTTTGCTGCGCAGGCGCACTTTTCACCACAGTGGTTGAGCTGCTTTGTGCCGCCGGTTTAGGTTTGACTGTCACGGTCTGCTGCGGCGTGCTTTTCAGTGCCCCGCTGCTTTGTGCCACCTGACGGAATTTCTGCACGGTATTCATCACGTCGTCCGGTTGTGCCAGAAACGCGTTACCCAGATTCTGCACCCATGCCGGATCTTCTCCCATCAGCGCCAGCAATTGCGGGAAAGCCACCAGCGATTTCACACTCGGATCCCACGGCTCATTCGCCACCTGAGCGACGGCAGCGTCGCCCTGGTTTTGCGGATGGTCGCGTGACCATTGTACTGCCTGAATCACGTTAGTGGGATAAGTCGATGCCATGAGTACCTGTGAAAGCAGGCTGTCAGGATAAAGCGCAACAGGAGCCACCCACTGGTCGAGCTGAGCTTGTGTAAATGCCGCAGGTGCAACGGGTGCAGGAACCGGGGCTGCTGGCGGAGGAACGGCGGCTGATGCAGGCGGAGGCGCAGTCTGCGCCGTGGTTTCGGCCTGACTGCTGACCGGAAGCCAGCCTTGTATAAACATCACACTGGCCAGAGCAAATGCCCCTGCGCCGCACAATACTGCGATACCCCAGGGCTTGAATGATAAATTCATTCGGATCACCTTAGAAAGCCTCAGCGGGAATGAGAGGCAGATTGAATGAGTATAATCGGATAAATAAAACTCAACGGCCGCCACTGTATTTTTATTTCATGTCAGGGATTTACGCATAAAATGCGCAATAAAAAGCCTTAAAAAAAGCACACACACAATCCAATGAATAATAAGGATATTTAATTTTACAGTGTTACAAACTGAATTAATAAAATGACCAGAAAAGATAATCAGATCAATTAATTAATAATTGTGAGAGATAAATAATATATAAAATATTCATAGTGTGAATAATAAAAAAGCGCGTATTCCGGAGAACACACGCTTTCTTATTGCTGCTTGTTGATCAGCTCACAGGCGGCTCATTCAGCCGGCTGGTATCTGCTGCCAGCATATTCTGCACCAGCTCCACACATTCGAGAAAACGCTGGTCATAATCCGATGATTCAACGTGAACATAATCGACGTTGTTCTGTTTCAGCATGTCGATCAGCAGGTTCTGGAAAGACATCCGGTCAGACGTACTTCCCAGACTACGCAGGCCATCAGCGACCCACGGTGTATTGTTTTCAAGCAAGATAACCAGATCAAACCGGTATTCATCCATCAGCGCCTGCACGAACGGATGCTCACGCCCTTCATATTTTTTGCAGAAGGCCTGCGTGGTCAGAAAATCGGTATCAATAAACGCCACTTTATTGGCATATTTCACCGCGAAATCAATGTACTGCGCCTGACCGAGCGCGATTTTATCGTAATCTGAATATTGCAGCGCCATTTCGTCGCCACCAAGATGCGAGAAAACATAATCGCGGCCATATTCCCAGGCGCTGGTAGTGTTGAAGATATTGGCTAACTTGTTGACCAGCGTGGATTTTCCGCTGGATTCGCCACCTAAAATCGCCACGGTACGCACGAAGAACGGCTTCACTTCTGTCGGAATATAATCCCAGTAACGGAACGGATCCTGACGGATCTGGCGGCCACTGATATTCATAAAGGAGCGTTTCGGGTCAATCAGCACCGTTTCAATACCCAGATGTTCACGGTACTGCGGCGCATCAGCTTCTTCGCTGGAATAAATGGTATTGGGTTCAATGCCTTTCTGGCTCATGAACTCTTTAATGCCACGGCCCCAGACGTCCCAGCCGTGCGGATACGGCTCCATCCCCTCTTCGTTAAAGGCATGAATGCGGATGTTTTTCTGGTATTTGAAGGTCTGTAATAACCAGCGCAGGCGGTCGCTGACTGTAGGCTGCTGAGACATCGAACTGTTCTCAAACAGCTCGCGATCACGCGGCTCGTCATAGCCCATGATGATATGCAGTTCATCAACCTGACTGCAGGCGCGCTGGATCAGATAGATATGGCCGGTGTGCAGCGGATAAAACTTACCGAACACCACGCCGATATTCTTCTCGCGACGGGGAAACTCAAGATCCAGAAAGCGGTGCAACGCCTCGAGCTTTTGGGCGCTGGGACTTTTTATCTTTGCATTCAACAACTGGCTGAGATAACCCTTGGTCATCCCGCTGGCTTCGGCCACCTGTTGCAGCGTGCGTCCCTGTTGTTTTATCGCGGTTTTTAGATAGTCGAACTGTGACATGCCTTGTCCTCAGGTTTTTTTTACTAAACAAAAAATAGCACAAAGGCACTGAGCTGCGACAGCGGTTAACCGTTACAAATCGTCGAGGATCGCCAGCGCATCAGCCAGTTTTTTGACGCCAAACACCTGCATACCGGCGGGCACTTTTTTTGGCACGTTGGCGTGCGGCACAATGGCGCGTTTAAAACCGTGCTTCGCCGCTTCGGTGATCCGCTCCTGACCGCTCGGTACCGGGCGAATTTCCCCCGCCAGCCCGACTTCGCCGAACACCACTAAATCCTGCGGCAGCGGACGGTCACGCAGGCTGGACACCAGCGACATCAGCAGCGCCAGGTCAGCACTGGTTTCGGTGACTTTCACGCCGCCGACCACGTTAACAAACACATCCTGATCCGCCATCTGCAAGCCGCCATGACGGTGCAGCACGGCCAGTAATATCGCCAGACGATTTTGCTCAAGACCGACCGCCACACGACGCGGATTGCCCATCATCGACTGATCGACCAGCGCCTGAACCTCAACCAGCAACGGACGCGTCCCTTCCCACAACACCATCACGGAACTGCCGGAGGTGATTTCATCGCCACGGCTGAGGAAAATCGCCGACGGGTTGCTGACTTCACGCAATCCCTGCTCGGTCATGGCAAATACGCCCAGTTCGTTCACGGCACCAAAGCGGTTTTTGTGGCTGCGCAGCGTACGGAAACGCGAATCAGCATCGCCGTCGAGCAGCACGGAACAGTCGATACAGTGCTCGAGCACTTTCGGCCCCGCCAGTGAACCGTCTTTAGTGACATGGCCGACCATGACGATCGCCACGCCGCGCGTTTTAGCGAAACGGGTGAGGTAAGCCGCCGTTTCACGCACCTGCGCAACCGTCCCCGGCGACGACTGGATATCCGCCATGTGCATCACCTGAATGGAGTCGATCACCATCAGTTTCGGCTGTTCTTTATCCGCTATTTCGCAAATTTGCTCGATGCTGGTTTCCGACAACATATTCATGTTAGCCGTCGGCAGACCCAGACGGTGTGCACGCATCGCCACCTGCTGCAAAGATTCTTCCCCGGTGACGTACAGGGTTTTCATGTTTTCGCTGAGATGACACAGAATTTGCAGCAGCAGCGTACTTTTACCTGCGCCGGGGTTACCACCAATCAGAATCGCACTGCCCGGCACTACGCCGCCGCCTAATACACGGTCAAACTCTTTAAAACCGGTGCTGAAACGCGGAAGTTCATCAAGGCTGATATCAGAAAGTTTCTGTACGCGGCTGACGCCCGCATCACCGGCGTAACCGGTGAGACGTTCATTACGCGCTACAGTCGGAGAAGCGGCCAAACGGATTTCAGTAATGCTGTTCCAGGCCTGACAGGCACTACACTGCCCTTGCCAGCGCGGATAGTCTGCGCCACATTCATTACACACAAATGCACGTTTTGCTGCTTTTGCCACAACTTACCTCTTTGTATTGATTAAGACTGACTACCACTTAAAATGCAGAGAACGCCAAGAAGATCGGCATGACGGATGCATACTGCGGCCTGTTCGTAGACTTTCGGTTTGGCGTGATAAGCAATGCCCATGCCCGCTACCGCCATCATTTTCAGGTCATTCGCGCCGTCACCGATGGCGACGGTTTGCTCATGGGAAATACCCAGTTTTTCCGCCAGTTTCAGCAGGGTATCTGCTTTATATTGCGCATCGACGATTGGCCCGATCACACGGCCGGTCAGTTTACCTTCACGGATTTCCAGCTCGTTCGCGGCCACGTCGACCAGATTCAGCTGATCACGCAGGTATTCGGCATAATACGTAAAACCACCGGAAGCAATCGCCACATGCCAGCCCGCTTCCTGCAGACGCTGAACCATGACGGTCAGGCCCGGCATCAGCGGCAGGGTTTCACGCACCTGCTGGAGAATGCTGGCATCCGCATCTTTCAGTGTCGCGACGCGCTGACGCAGACTCGCGGCGAAATCCAGTTCGCCGCGCATGGCGCGCTCAGTGACTTCAGCCACCTGCTCACCGACGCCAGCCAGTTTGGCAATTTCATCGATGCATTCAATCTCAATCGCGGTAGAATCCATGTCCATAACCAGCAGACCCGGTGCACGCAGATACGGCACTTTCCCCAGCTGAGCAACATCAAATTCAAAGGATTCGGCGAGAAGCTGTACATCAGCGGTGAGTGAACCGGCCAGACGCACAACTTGATAACCTTCGACTGCCCAGGCGCTCACAATCACCAACGCGCGGCCTAACCGGCGCTGGAACAGCGTAATACTCTTCTTATCGAGTTTTCTTCCATAAAGGAGCCATCCGGTATGCCCCGCCCGGTAATCCAGCGGCATGACTTCGTCACCGCTCAGTGAAAGGGGAAGTCCCGGCCATTGGTGGATCTCCGCAGGAAGATCGCAATAGGTCAGACTGTTTGGCATGATGGCTCCTGTAGGGCGTTATGGCATTAAGAAAAACAAATATCACGATTTACCCAAAATCATTCAGTTGACTCAAGGCAGCAACTGAATGCACCTCCGGGAACTGACACGGGTCAGTGACCGGTATAAATGAAAGCAGCAGCTTGAAGGATGCCGGGTAAAAACTGGCATCAAGCTACCTTATCGTAGCGGCTTCTGGCAACATAAAGTCATCGAAATACGCAAGGAAACAGAATGGCCAAGGCCAAACTTAAATTTCGCCTGCACAGAGCAGCTATCGTATTGATAAGTCTGGCATTATTAGTCATCCTGATGCAAGGCGCATCCTATTTCAGTCTGGGACACCAACTGGCCCGTTCAACGCAGGTGGAACAGCTTGCTCAGACGCTCGCCAGACAGGTGGCGTTTTCCCTCGCGCCACTGATGGACAGCGACAATGATGGCGCTGATATCGCACAAATTTCCACTATTTTGAGTCAGCTTACCGATAGCAGTCGCATTCTTGACGCCAGTGTTTATGAGTCCGACGGTTCTCTGGTGGCGCATGCCGGTGAACAGGTGCCGGTTCGCGACCGTTTGTCGCTGGATGGCAAACGTGCGGGCAGCTACTTCAATCATCAGATTGTGGTGCCGATCGAAGATAAAAACGGTCCGAGCGGATTTTTACGCATTACGCTGGATACGCACGTGCTGGCGACAGAATCCAAACAGGTGGATAACACCACCAACCTGCTGCGTCTGATGATGCTCGCCGCGCTGGGCGTCGGTATTATTCTGGCCCGCACCCTGTTGCAAGGCCGCCGTTCGCGCTGGCAGCAATCTCCGTTCCTGCTGACCGCCAGCAAACCGGTGAAAGAAGATGATGAACAGGAAGAAGAGCCGGATGAATTCGGCCCGCCGCCGGTGCTGAACATTCCCGAGCCGGAATCTGAGGTCGCGCCGGCAAAACCTGCCACCGAAGCGCAAACGAAAGAAGCCGCACAAGCCGCTTACCGCAGCCTGAAACGCAGCAGACCGAAGTGATTCAGGCCAGCCGCTGAATAATTGATGTTAACCCTTCCACCTGCGCCAGCATACCGCTGGCCAGTTGGCGGAATTCAGGACTGATTGCCATATCGCTTTCTACCTTCCGCCAGAACTCACCCGCCCAATCCTGTGCATTCAACCACTTTTCTTTAGACACTAAAGGGTCGGGCGTTAAGGGTAAGGTTTCACGACGCATGGTACCGGCGTTGGTCGGTGCAAAAGCCATCGGCAGCATGTCATACACAGGCGATATCGAAAGAGCCTGCTTTAAAGGGTCAATGGCAGGATCGATAAATGACAGATTTCCCTGGTGCATATCGCTGTTGGCGATCAGTTTTCCGAAGGCATAAATCTGCTCAATTTTGTCGACTGTAGCGGCTGTAATGACCTTACTTTGGCGTAACCGCTGCGCGGTCAAAAACCAGTTGCTGTTTCCTCCGCCAAACTCAGCAGAGACGGCCTCAAGGGAAACCAGCCCGCGACGCCCGCACTCACCTGTCCGGTCAAATCTTTCGACCTCAAGGAAAACCTCGCCCTTTCTGCCGGTAAAAATTTCGGCTGTTGCCGCCGGAATGCCAGCCTCCTGCAAAACGCTTAACGCATGAGCTTCAGAGCGCAGTAAATCGCCCCAGCGGGAGGCGTTTTCATTGACAGCCGGAGGCGAAAATTTAACTAGAACCTGAGAGGCGTCCCGGCCTGCATGTTCTGCATAGCAGCTGAATTTAGGCTGCTCGCCTCCCGCAGATGATCCGACTTCCTCCCCTGCCAGACTTCTCTGTGCCAGCCGTTCATACACCTGAATTTTGTCTTCACGGGGAACGGGAATATCTTCAGGTTTATGAAACCATCGCTGATAGGCCATTTCTCCAATGACAAAATTCCCGACCGTTTCATCCCCCGCTCTTGCGAGAGCCACCAGCGTCTGGGATTCGGTCCACCTTTTAATGTCATCCGGAAAATGCAGGGCAGCGTTAATATCACGTCCCCACGCCCGACCTAAAAAGCCCTGAGGCCGCATATCGGTGATAAACCACGGCAGACCGTCGTAAATCAGCGACTGGCCGCTGACAACTTCCACTGCACAACTTTCACCCGGCCAGATGGAATATAGCGTCCCGACCTTTTCGGCATTTCCTGCCTCATTAATTTGGTAAAGCGGGAAGCTCCATTGGCCTTCCAGCGGACGCGGCAGAATATAACGGGTCGAGCGGCTTTGCCCGATTTTGACGATCTCAGGAATTTTAGTCAGCCGCCTTGAGAGCGTTGACTGGGTGATGTGCAGTTGCTCCGTGATCTCTTTTGCCGTCAGACTGCCCTGACGCAGTAAATCTACAAGTTCAGACATGAGCGGCTCAGTGATGAATAGGAAAATGCATAGCTAATAGCATAGATAAAAAATTAAAATAAATCGATATATCCTGAAGATATAAATTTGAATACGCAAAAAAACACGAAAAAACGCATAGCAAAACGGGCGCCATCCGGCGCCCGTTTTAGTGACTGCAATATTTGCAGAATTTATTCTTTGTCGCCCAGCAGAACGGATTCCAGCGCGATTTCGATCATGTCGTTGAAGGTCGTCTGACGTTCAGCGGCGGTGGTTTGCTCATGCGTACGGATATGGTCGGAAACGGTACAGATGGTCAGTGCTTTCGCGCCGAATTCTGCGGCCACGCCGTAAATACCGGCGGCTTCCATTTCCACACCCAGAATGCCGTATTTTTCCATCACGTCAAACATTTGCGGGTCCGGCGTGTAGAACAGGTCAGCGGAGAAGATGTTGCCTACGCGCGCGTTGATGCCTTTGGCTTTCGCCGCGTCAGCCGCGTTACGCACCATGTCGTAATCGGCAATAGCCGCGTAATCGTGATCTTTGAAACGCATGCGGTTCACTTTGGAATCGGTACAGGCACCCATGCCGATCACGATGTCGCGCAGTTTGATGTCGGCACGCACAGCACCACAAGAACCCACGCGGATGATTTTTTTCACGCCGAATTCAGTGATCAGCTCTTTGGCATAAATTGAGCAGGAAGGAATGCCCATGCCGTGGCCCATCACGGAGATTTTGCGGCCTTTGTAAGTGCCGGTGAAACCCAACATGCCACGCACGTCGTTCACCTGCTTAACATCCTGAAGGAAAGTTTCCGCGATGTGCTTGGCGCGAAGCGGATCGCCCGGCATCAGCACGACGTCAGCGAAGTCGCCCATTTCAGCATTAATGTGTGGAGTTGCCATCTTCTTATTCCTTAATCAGCGAGGTGTCATATTCATTATAAAAAACGCGGCCAGTATAAGAGACTGGCCGCGTAAGAAAAGTATCAGAGCATGGATTTGCCGTAATCCATCGGTGACAGGTCGAAGTATTTAGCGACTGTCTGGCCGATGTCCGCGAAGGTTTCACGGTGACCTAATGAACCTGGTTTTACTTTCGGGCCATAGATTAAGACCGGAATGTGCTCACGGGTATGGTCGGTGCCGCGCCAGGTCGGGTCACAACCGTGGTCAGCGGTGAAGATGATGATGTCATCTTCTTTCACCAGTTCCAGCAATTCCGGCATACGGCGGTCAAACAGTTCCAGCGCGGCAGCGTAGCCTGGTACGTCACGGCGGTGGCCGTAAGAGGAGTCGAAATCAACAAAGTTGGTGAAGACGATGGTCTTGTCACCCGCTTCTTTCATCTCTTTGATCGTCGCGTCAAACAACGCATCCAGGCCGGTAGCTTTCACTTTTTTAGTGATACCAACCTGCGCGTAGATGTCAGCGATTTTACCGACAGACACCACATGGCCGTCTTTCTCATCCACCAGCTTTTTCAGGATGGTCGGAGCCGGTGGTTCAACCGCTAAATCATGACGGTTACCGGTACGTTCGAAGTGACCGGCTTTGTCACCGATGAACGGACGGGCAATCACGCGACCAATATTGTAGCCACCTTCAGTCAGCTCTTCACGGGCGATTTCACACAGTTCATACAGGCGATCCAGCCCGAAGGTTTCTTCGTGACAGGCAATCTGGAAGACGGAGTCGGCTGAGGTGTAGAAAATCGGCTTGCCGGTTTTCATGTGCTCTTCGCCCAAATCATCCAGTACCACGGTACCGGAAGAATGGCAGTTACCGAGATAACCCGGCAGATTAGCGCGCTCAACCAGTTTATCCAGCAGTTCCTGCGGGAAGCTGTTGGTCGTGTCACTAAAGTAGCCCCAGTCAAACAGAACCGGCACACCGGCGATTTCCCAGTGGCCTGATGGGGTGTCCTTACCGGAAGACAGTTCGCTGGCATAAGCATACGCCCCGGTAATTTCAGCATTACCGTCCATGCCGTCAGGAATTTTACCGGTAGATTCTTCCGCAGCTTTCGCCAGCCCCAGACGGGTCAGGTTAGGCAGATTCAGAGGGCCTTTGCGGCCTTTGTCCGCATCGCCACGCGCACAGGCAGCTGCGATATGGCCCAGCGTGTCAGAACCGGCATCGCCAAAGCGCTCGGCATCTTCACTGGCACCGATACCGAATGAGTCTAACACCATGATAAATGTACGTTTCATTTTGCTCTCCTGCGAATGGTTACGCATTGGGTCACGCGGAACTGCCGCGCACCTGATCAATCTTAAATGGGGGCGATTTGGCCTGAAATCAAGCGTTACCACCGATCCGGCGGTAAACCACCGACGTGCTTTCCGGCGCTTTGTCGCTCAGGACAATGGCCGCACGCACTTCCTGCGCCGCCTGCTGCCAGGCCGCTTCACTGTTCGCGTGGATCATCGCCAGTGGCTGACGGGTATCCACTTGCTGGCCAAGCTGCGCCATATGGGTCAGACCGACGCTGTAGTCGATAGCATCGCTGGCGCGGCGACGTCCGCCACCCAGTGAAACGACGGCCATGCCCAGCGCACGGGTGTCCATCGCGCTGACAATCCCGTTGCCTTCGGCGTAAACCGGTTTGCTCAGCGTGGCCTGTTGCAGATAACGATCGTAATTCTCGATGAAATCGGTTGGGCCTTTCTGGGCGGCAATCATGCGGCCAAAGACTTCTGCGGCTTTGCCGTTATCCAGCACGGCCTGCAACTGACTGCGGGCGTCGGCGTCATCTTTTGCCAGCCCGCCGGACAGCAGCATTTCAACACAGAGCGCCATTGTCACTTCCAGCAGACGCGGATTCCGGTATTCACCCGTCAGGAAGCGCACGGCTTCGCGCACTTCCACCGCATTCCCTGCGCTGGATGCCAGCACCTGATTCATGTCGGTCAGCAGCGCCGTGGTTTTACAACCTGCGCCATTGGCCACATCGACAATCGCCTGCGCCAGATCTTCGGATAGCTGGTAAGTCGGCATGAAGGCCCCGGAGCCGACTTTGACGTCCATCACTAACGCATCCAGCCCTTCGGCCAGTTTTTTGGCGAGAATCGAAGCAGTGATCAGCGGGATAGAATCGACAGTTGCGGTGATATCACGTGTCGCATAGAAACGCTTATCCGCCGGAGCCAGCGAGCTGGTCTGGCCGATAATTGCCACGCCGACATCCTGAATGATGCTGCGAAAACGGCTGTCATCCGGGAAAATATCGAAGCCCGGGATGGCTTCAAGTTTATCCAGCGTACCGCCGGTATGACCGAGGCCGCGGCCGGAAATCATCGGCACATAACCGCCGCATGCCGCTACCATCGGCCCCAGCATCAGGGACGTCACGTCACCCACACCGCCGGTCGAATGTTTATCAACGATCGGGCCGTTGAGGTTGAGCGATTTCCAGTCCAGGACGGTACCGGAGTCGCGCATTGCCATGGTCAGCGACACACGCTCATTCATGGTCATATCATTGAAATAGATAGTCATTGCCAGCGCGGCAATCTGGCCTTCTGAAACCTGACTGTCGCGAATACCATTAACAAAGAAACGAATTTCTTCATCGCTTAAAGGCTGACCGTCACGTTTTTTACGAATAATTTCTTGTGCGAGAAACAAGGTATCCCCCTGCCTGAGCTGAACGCTAAATGTAGATGCGAATACCGGACGCTGTAAAACAGCGCCACGGTATTGGCATAACAACAGTGATTAGTAGCTGCTGGTGGCTTTCTGGCCAGCGTGACCGAGAGTGGTGAGCAGGCTTGCCAGCAGACTGGATGCGCCGAAACGGAAGTGACGTGCGTCAGCCCATTCGCGGCCCAGCAGGCGATCAGCCAGTGCCAGATATTGCGCAGCGTCTTCAGCGGTTTTCACGCCACCGGCCGGTTTAAAACCGACAGCTTTGCCCACGCCCATCTCAGCAATCACGCTCATCATCAACTCAGCGCTGTGCAGCGTGGCGTTTTCTGGCACTTTACCGGTAGAGGTTTTGATGAAGTCAGCGCCTGCGTTGATGGCGATTTCAGAGGCTTTGCGGATCAGCGCATCCTGCTTCAGCTCACCGGTTTCGATGATCACTTTCAGCAGCACATTGGCAGCCGCACAGGCTTCTTTGCACTGTTTCACCATCTCAAAACCAATCTGCTCGTTACCGGCGATCAGCGCGCGGTACGGGAAGACCACGTCAACCTCATCGGCACCGTAAGCAATTGCCGCGCGGGTTTCTGCCAGCGCAATCTCAAGATCATCATTACCGTGCGGGAAGTTGGTGACGGTGGCAATACGGATGTCCGGCGTGCCTTGCTCGCGCAGGGTTTTACGGGCAACAGGAATAAAACGAGGATAAATACAGACAGCAGCGGTGTTACCTGCCGGGCTTTTCGCCTGATGACAAAGCGCGATCACTTTTGCATCAGTGTCGTCTTCGTTCAGGGTGGTTAAATCCATCAGGTTCAGCGCACGTTGCGCTGCGGCGGTTAAATCGGTCATATAACTCTCCAACAATTTTCAATTCCAGCGACCGGCCGGGACTGAGCATACAGTCATGAATTCGTTCCGGCGTTTAACGTCGGCAAGAGAATTCTGCACGTTGGCGAGCGGACTTGGTTCCTTGAAGATAGCGTGCGTAAGCGGCGTGGAACGGCTTACGTGGCAACTGAGATCCTTCTCACCGCGCTTGGACTGGCTGACGCCAGTTCGTTGTGACTATTTGAACACGTCACATCAGGTTCCTGTGTGCATTATTTCACACAAAATGAAAACCGATTGCAACGTTGCTTGGCTAAATGAGACCTTGGTCACAATTCTTAGCCCTTATGCTCAGTATTCGACCCTTAATAAGAGTGTATACCCGAATCATGACAAACGGAGTTCGGGTGGCCACACCGCGATCACCAACCGGCGATCTTACGAGCAATGTTATAATAATAACATTTTAAAGAGAAATGAAATCGCAATACGCCAGAAACCCTTTCTGGAAAGGTTTCTATACGTCAGGGTAAATGTTATTTGAATCACAAAATTAAAATTTCGACGGTTTACCGGGAAGGGAGATTAAAGATGCGGCGGGTATTGTCGAGCAGTGCAAGAGCAATCTGTTCCGGCGTTTCACTGCGCAGGCTGCACAGAATGTCGAACACGATTGCCGCCCGTTCCGGGCGATTAGGCTGCCCCTGAAACCCCTGCAACGGCATATCCGGCGCATCGGTTTCCAGCAACAATGACGAAAGCGGTAATTCTGCCATCACATGACGGGTTTTCTGCGCGCGTTCGTAGCTGATAGTGCCACCCACGCCTATCGCAAAACCCAGTTTGATAAACGCCTGCGCCTGAGAAAGACTGCCTGCAAATCCGTGCACTACCCCGGTTGCCGGCAGTTTTGCCTGACGCAGCAGCGCCGCCAGCTGATCGTGGCTGCGACGGGAGTGCAGGATCACCGGCAACATCTCACGCTTTGCCAGCGCGAACTGCGCTTTCAGCAACCGCTGTTGTTGCTCAAACTTCGGCGCTTCCATGTATAAATCCAGGCCGATTTCCCCGACTGCCACCAGGCGTGGATCCCGCTGGCTGAGCAGTGAATCCAGTAAATCCAGACAACTGTCTTTATGTTCGGCGATATAAAGCGGATGCAAGCCCAGCGCGGCGTGCAATTGCGGGAATTTTTCGGCCAGTGTGAGAATGCCGCTGAAACGGTCAGACGTGACCGCCGGAACAATAATCTGCCCTACACCAGCTTCTGCAGCGAGGCGCAGGCTTTCCGTTTCCGCGCCGGTAAACGGCGGAAAATCGAAATGACAATGCGTATCGACGAAGGTGAAACTCACAGATTTTCGCCCTCACTGGACGGATAATTTTCTGATGACGCCGGACTTTCCGGTGGCGGCATGTCTGAGGATGCGTGCTGCGGTTGCGGCGCACTGACCACGTTGTCTTTAAATGCTGCCGGACGCACCACACCGCCGTCGGCGACCATATCCGTCAACACGGCTGGATCCAGAATGATTTGCTCAACCGTACTGACCGAAGCAGCCAGCGGGATCACATTTTCCGGTTCATCCTGCGGCACGATAACCTGTTTTGGCTGGCGGAATATCCGTGGTTCGATTTGCGGATGAGGGCGCTCGTTTTCACGCGGTAACAGCCAGTGTGCCGCAGCAGAAAGGAAGTACCGTCCGCAGCGACGGCCAAGATGGTAATCCTGATTAAGCGCAGGCAGACGACTGCCAAGCGCGTGGCTGGCCAGCGGTTTTGGCGGGAAGATTTCGAAAATACGCACATCGTCCGGCGGATTCTCAATAAATTGCTGAATGCGGTGATAACTTTCTTCGTGGTGCTGCATCATGCGCACCAGTTGTTGCAGGCTGCTTTCACTCAGCCATTGTTCCATGCGCTTCATCCATTGCGGCGTATAGAACATCGCCGAAGGCACGGTACGGATGACCACAATGGTATCCGCGCCACGGCGGTACGCTTCTTCAACCGGGATCGCGTCACTGATGCCTCCGTCCTGATAGCTGACACCATCCAGATCCACCCCCATGCGGTAAAAGCCCGGAATAGCACTTGAGGCTTTGATCACGGGTAGCCAGTTTTCCCGCGTCGGCGAGAAATAATTGGCCGCATAATCATCACTGCGACAGGCGCACATCAGGAATTCCCGGCCGTCGATCAACAGCTTTTCAGCACTGTCCATCGCCAGCGGCATGTTTTTAGCCGTTTCTTCAACCAGCCAGTCGAGATCGATAAGATGTCCGCCGCGCACAAAACGCAGCGGGTTGAAAAAGTCAGGGCTGGTGGTGTAGCGGGTGATCACCCTTCTGGCATAGCCGGGCTGCCCGCAGACGAAAGCAGAGAGATTTTGTGCACCCGCAGAGGTGCCCAGATATAAATCAAAGGGATTGAAACGCGCGCGCTGAAACTCATCCAGCACGCCTGCCGTAAAAATGCCTCTCTGCCCGCCGCCTTCGCACACCAGGGCAATCTTCCCCGGCATATAGGGTTTGTACGCCAGCGGTTCTATATTCCCCAGCGTGACAGGTATTCTGTATCCCAACGCATCGTCCTCACGCAAATGGCCCCACTCAGTTGGCCTTCATTTCAGAGCATACCTCGTCTTCCTGCTTTGCGTAGATTTCTTGCCAAAATCGGGCGACAAAATCGTTACGTCCTGTTAACGGCCAGATTGTACACATAAAAGAATCGCCCCCTTCAGTGAAGGGGGCGATGTCATTAATTAACACATTTTGGCATCACTGGAATGATGCGGTCAGAGTCGTTTACGACCGGTAAACAGGCTGACAAGAAACAGAATGATACCGACTACGAAGACGATTTTTGCAGCCCAGGCCGCTGTACCCGCCAAACCACCGAAACCGAGAGCCGCCGCGATCAACGCGATGATTAGAAAAATAATGCCCCAACGAAACATAAGCTTCTCCTTTACCCTATTTTCACTTTGCCATTTCAAAAGGTTGTGCCCCGCTTCGGGCCGGACTCATTGTGAAACATTTGCCTTATGACGCTTTATCAACCGACAGCATGCCGGTAACAAAAAAATGCTTACCTAATAAAGGTAGTCGAAAAATGAAAGTCTTAGCGTTTCCGACACAATATTTTTCTGACAGCAGGCAAATCTCGTCCAACACAAATCTTCAGCGGGCAACGTAAATGTAATTATGTGTTATTCAAAAAATGAAGCGCCCTGCCCGTGGGAAGGCGCTTCGTACTACAGACAGAGCACGTGATCGTTATGGTGCGACTTTCAGGTCATTTTTGACGCTTTTCACGCCATCAACGGTTTTCGCAACGCTTTCAGCACGGTCAGACTGTGCCTGATCTTTCACTGCGCCTGAGAGCTGTACCACGCCGTCGGTCGTTTCGACTTTCACGTTACGTGACGGGACAATGTCATCCGCCAGCAATTTGGCTTTTACAGAAGCCGTGGTCGCGCTGTCACCGGCATAGGCTTTAACGCTTTGATCTTTGCTGTCTTTGGTATGCAGTTTGTCGCTGACGGATTTAACACCTTCAACTTTGGTTGCCGCAGCAACAGCCTGCTCGGCTTCAGCCTGCGAACCGACAAAACCACTCAGCGTAACAACACCGGAATTCGTCGTGACGGAAATATCGCTACTTTTAATGGCTTTATCATCTACCAGAGCACTTTTCACTTTCGCGGTGATAGCGCTGTCGCCCATGTAGTTATCAACTTTCTTCATGGAACTATCGATTTTTGCACCTGCGCTATCTGTAGTCGTCGTTGCTGCCAGAGCGCTACCGCTCATCAGTGCGGTACCCAGAACTACGGCCATCATTGAATAGGCAAATTTAGAATTTTTCATCGATTTCTTCCTTTTGGTTTATGAGCCTTGTTGCGACTCTGCACGCCACATTCTTGGTGACGCCTTATAACAAATTGTATTGCTGCTGTTTTTACTTCCGTTGTAGCAGAGTACATCGTTTTATTCTGGCTTTTAATCGCCATTCGATATAACTCTCTATTGAGTGACTTTAAAGTAGTGCTTTAAGCCACCCTGTCCTGAACACACATTTAATATAGTCAAGAATGTTCAGATTAGTAGGGAGATCGTCGAATATGCCCTCTAATGCAGACAAGTCCGAAGGTTTACGCCAAAATTTGCGCAAAATATCGGCATATTGATAACAAAGCGTAAGATCCGGAAGGGTATCAGATAAAAAAATGGCTCCCTTTACAGGAGCCATTGAAAAATTATTGCGTTATAAATCAGTCTTCGGTAGTGAAATTACTGTTTATCCCACGCATCCTGCCAGTTAGTGCCGGTCGCAGGAGCATACGCCCAGGCCGCCTGACTACACCAACCGGAGTATGGGAAAGGCTTACATTGATAGATGCCACCGTCACTGCCTAATACCCGGGTTCCCGCGACGTATTTCTCACTACTTTGCGGATAAACATACTCATAATCCCCTGCCGCTGTTTTGGCTTTCACCAGAATCGTGGTCGTTGCGGTATCGGTTAAACCGGTGTTATCGGTCACGGTCACGTCAACAGTAAAGCGCGTATCAACTGTTACTTGTGGTGCATTGATCACTTCAGTGTTGGATGCTGCCCCCTGAGCCGGTGCGACTGGCAATCCAGCCGGATTAGTCCACTGATAATGTAAATCAGCAGCCTGCGTATCCGGATCTGTCACTTTTGCTGTCAGCGTCAGCGATTCACCTGAAGTCACGGTATACGTGGATTCAAGGGTAACGGACGGTGCAACAGGCTTAGACGCATCAATCACATTCACGCTGGTTTGCGCTGTGGTGCTGCCTTCGCCGTCACTCACGGTCAGCGAGAAGGTATACACCGCATTGGTCACCGGTTGCGCCACGCTGAATGTCGCTTTTGCCGCGTCGCTGTTTTGCAGCGTCACTGCTGGCCCGGAAACTTGCTTCCACTGATACGTCAGGGTGTCGCCTTCTTTATCGGTGCTGGCTGAACCGTCAAGCGTGATAACAGCGGTTCCATTAACCTGCTGAGCAATACCGGCATTAGCGACCGGCGGCGTATTGGTTTCTACCGGTGCCGGTGAACCGCTGGTGATTGGCGCAAAGATTTCGCTGTAAGCGTACATCGGAGCCTGTTCCGGCGTCATACCACTGTGTTCCGCAGAAACTTGTCCTGAAACACCCGGCTGATCACGCGCCACAGACCACGCACCGATCATACCCAGGCCATAATCTTTTGCCTGCTGATAAACCAGACGCGCATCGGAAAGATAGAACACTTCTCCCTGCACATCGTTATAGCCAATCATCGGCGTTGTCCCCAGCATGGCGTAAACCTGTGCGGCGCTCTTCTCAGGGTATAAACCTTTCACCTGAGTGAACAGATTATCGATGGCAGAAGTGGCACATTTACCGTGAATATTCTGACCTTCAGTGTTGGCTGACTGACATTGTACGTTGCCGTAATCCATCGCCATCACGTTAATCCCGGTCAGCACGACGCCCTGATCTTTGGCATCCTGCAACACTTCCATCCCTTCATGGGTTAAACCGGTTGGCAGAACAGGCAGGGTATACCAGACACCGATGTGACGGCCTTCGGCAGCCCAGCGATCCTGTACTAATTTGACGGCGGCATTGCGGCGCTGAATAGATTCTTTATCAGCCAGCCAGTTTCCTTCGATATCGAAGTCAAGCACCTGCAGGTTCAGGTTTTCGACAATGTCATAATAATGCTGTTGCAGATCATTCACGTTATTACAGGCTGCGGCCAGAGGCGCATTGTTCGCGCCGCCGATCGACACCATGATATCGCCGCCTGCTTCACGCAATGCTTTGATTTTGCTGTATTGCGCGTAGTTGGTAACACTGTAAGCGGTGCCCCACGTCGGTACACAGGTGTTAGCATCTTTAGCGACCATAAAGGCCATGGTGAAGTGGTTAACGTTCTGGTTTTTCGCCAGACCGACAAGGTCAGGCTGCATATTTAAGGTGAAATCGACATAAGGCGCATAGAACTGAGCAGGCCACGGATTTTTCGGCGTACCCACGCGCTCTTTCGTGCCGCTCCAGTCCATATACACAGCCCACGGTGAAACATCGTCAGGTTTAACTTTCTGAACTATTACAGAAGACTGATAATTTTTGCCGTTATATTTCACTAATGAATTAGCAGGATATAAGGTATCGATATTCAGCGTTGGCGCGTTATCAATTTGATCCTGAGAGTAGATTTGAACCGGACCTAGAGGTTTCCACGGATGGCCATTATTTCCGTCCGGGTTCTGATTAGCCGTCAGCGACGGATCATTATTAATGGTGTAAAACAGAGCTTCATACATAACTCCGTCTTTCTGAACTTTATCGCCCTGATTATAGGTTGCACTGCTGCTCCAGACCGGCGTCGGTGCATACACTACCCACGGGTTATTTTCTGCTGGTGCGAAACTGTGAGCCGGCGTTGGTTTAGACGTTTTGTATGTCATGCCATTTGCCAGAACAATATCACCGGCTAAATAATCACGGCTGCTGTCATAATCGACATAATTATTCTGCGTGCCGTCACCGGCAATCTCACAAACGGTCGGGTTGCCATATTGGCTCATTTCAGTCGCAGATGCGTCGCGCACCTTACGCCAAGGGTTGGCACCTTGATCTTGTTCCGCTGTGCCCGGGCAATTTGTCGCACCGACCCACCAGGCATTTGAGTAAACACTGCCGTCAAAGATGACTTCAAAGGTGTCACCCCCTTCCTGTCCGTTCCAGGCTTCAAGGGCAAAAGCGCTGGCTGAAGCCATCGTCAAACCGGCAACACAGAGCATCTGTGTGATTTTATTCATTCTCATAACTACATTCCTTATATATATATCATTGCCATGGCGGGATATTCATAGAATACATATATGTTTCGCGAGAAAACCTATTGTAATTCCTGTGAAATTAAGACTTTTGTTACTATTTCATAAACAAAAAATATTAATTACCCCCAAAACATATTAAATAAATATGAGGTAACTTATTCACCGCACATAATGGCATATCTATTAAGGAATGGACTCATCTAAACATAACTAATCGCACTAATAATTAAAATTAAGATTATTTAATAAGTCAGGTATATTTTTCATCAAAAGGCATACAAATATATAATAAGTACTCTGCCTTAACAAAATAAATTAATATATGTTTTATTAATGCAAAATTAAGAAACAATAAAAAAGGCGACATCAAAGTCGCCTTTTCAGAAACAGGAATGAATTAATGTTCGCGTGTTTTACGGAATTTCACTTCAGGATAACGTTCTGAAGCCAGATTCAGGTTCACCATAGTGGGTGCGATATATGCTAAGTTATCGCCGCCATCCAGTGCGAGGTTGGTTTCGTTCTTGCGTTTAAATTCTTCGAATTTCTTCACGTCGCTACACTCCACCCAGCGGGCGGTCGAGACATTCACCGATTCGTAAATCGCTTCCACGTTGTATTCGCTTTTCAGACGCGCCACGACCACTTCAAACTGCAGCACGCCGACCGCTCCGACAATCAAATCGTTGTTGGCGATTGGGCGGAAGACCTGTACCGCGCCTTCTTCTGAAAGCTGTACCAGCCCTTTCAGCAACTGTTTCTGTTTCAGCGGGTCACGCAGGCGGATACGACGGAACAGTTCAGGGGCAAAGTTAGGAATGCCAGTGAACTTCATGTTCTCACCCTGAGTAAAGGTGTCGCCAATCTGAATTGTGCCGTGGTTGTGCAGACCGATGATGTCGCCCGGATAGGCTTCTTCAACGTGTGAACGGTCACCGGCCATAAAGGTCAGGGCATCGGAAATCACGACGTCTTTACCCGTACGCACCTGACGCAGCTTCATGCCTTTTTCATATTTGCCGGATACCACACGCATGAACGCCACGCGGTCACGGTGTTTCGGGTCCATGTTGGCCTGAATTTTAAACACAAAACCTGTGAATTTCTCATCATCAGCTTTCACTTCGCGCAGGTCAGTTTTACGTGGCATCGGCGCAGGAGCCCAGTCCACCAGACCATCAAGCATATGGTCGACACCAAAGTTACCGAGCGCGGTACCGAAGAATACCGGCGTCAGCTCACCTTGCAGGAAAGCTTCGTGATCGAATTCATGTGATGCACCCTGCACCAGTTCCAGCTCATCACGAAGTTGCGCAGCCAGATCTTCGCCGACGGCAACATCCAGCTCTGGATTGTTCAGGCCTTTGACCACGCGAACTTCCTGGATGGTGTGACCTTTACCGGTCTGATACAGATACACTTCGTCTTTATAAAGGTGGTAAACCCCTTTGAACAATTTACCGCAGCCGATCGGCCAGGTAATCGGAGAACAAGCGATCTTCAGCTCG
This sequence comes from Rahnella aceris, assembly GCF_011684115.1. Classification (NCBI taxonomy): domain Bacteria; kingdom Pseudomonadati; phylum Pseudomonadota; class Gammaproteobacteria; order Enterobacterales; family Yersiniaceae; genus Rahnella; species Rahnella aceris. The sequence continues at coordinate 372,242 of NZ_JAADJV010000002.1, forward strand.
CGCTCCACTTCGTCCATTACTTCCATCGGATCGCGGATATCGCGGTCGAGTTTGTTCATAAAAGTCAGGATCGGCGTATCGCGCAGACGGGTCACTTCCATCAGCTTACGGGTACGATCCTCGACACCTTTTGCGGCGTCGATAACCATCAGACAGCAGTCAACGGCAGTCAGGGTACGGTAGGTATCTTCGGAGAAGTCTTCGTGCCCCGGGGTGTCGAGCAGATTAACCAGACACTGTTTGTACGGGAACTGCATCACGGACGTGGTGATGGAAATACCACGTTGTTTTTCCATTTCCATCCAGTCGGATTTGGCGTGATGGCTGGAGCCACGGCCTTTTACAGTCCCGGCTGTTTGAATGGCCTGTCCGAATAACAGAACCTTTTCGGTAATGGTCGTTTTACCGGCATCGGGGTGAGAGATGATGGCAAATGTGCGGCGCTTAGCCACTTCAAGGGCGTATTCACTTGGAGACATGTTTTTCACGTTTCTGCGGTTGGTCCGCCCTGCATAGGATTCACATCACGTCAGAAGGTGACGTCAGGCAAAGCGGTAATAAAAGTTATAGCCGGCTATTTTCACTGATTTAGACGGGATGGGCAATCAATGGTTTTTTTGTGTGGTGTGACTAAGAGAGCGCTTTAGAAACGGAAGTCGGTTGAAAGTGCGGCCCAGTGTTCTTGCAGAACTATTTTATGTTCTTCAAGCATCGGTAACTCCGTAAGCAAATCTGGCCAGCATTTACGCGCAATTTCAATGGCTTCATCAAGATGCACTTCAACGGCAGACCATGGTACACCAATTCTTTCAGCCCAGCGCTTGAAGGTCTGCATATTAATCACACTCCATCGTTTTTCTTTTGCCATATTCAAAGCCACACCATCGTCCCTCTTAACGTAGGGTTTGGTAGAAACAATGTCATAGGCAGGTGAAAGGACAGCGTCCACTCGATTGGGGTAGATCACCGTCCAGTTTTTTAGATGGGCATCCCCATTCGCCACTAAAATGTTCGCCAACATCCGGCGCGCCATCTGCTGAATATCGATGATTCCTCCTGCACCGACTCTATAAAGAGCACGACCAATATCGTCGTAGCTATAGCCCTTATATTTATTCCGCGCATAAACCTGAAAAATCTGTGCAAAATCCTCAGTATGCACGCGCCCTTCGTCCGTGCGGTCAAAGCGACGAATCGCGTAAGCATAAGGCTCATCAGGTAAAGGGATATCAGGTAAATTGACCAAATTTCGGAGCTCGACAAGCTTAATCTCAGGGATATTGACACCGATTACCTGCGCTAATTTCATCGCACTAAATTCATTCTCAGGCACTGCACGATGTGCCGTTGACGGAGTTTTGATAATCCAACTGTCTCCCCCGACAGCCGTACTCACGTTGAAACGGCCATCTTGTCGTAATGCAGAGAACTTCATCTGAACACCTGCCAGAGAAAATTTGTCGGTGCTATGCAAAACATCAATTTGAACGGCTTCCAGTTTGTCGCCACGAGATGTCAGCGCCCAGCCAGGTATTTCGCCCCCCTTAAGTGGCACGGCGGTTATCCCACCGGGCAGGTTATTACCGGCATAGGCCAGTAATGGGAACTCATCGTCATGATGGACTTTCAACGTCAACGCCATCCATTCTCGCAATGCGCCTTCTGACAACAAATTTGAAAGAACCGGGGGAAGCTTGTGAAAACTGATAAGCGGCTTATTGAGATATTCTGCCCGCACTTTTTGCGTCAATGTAAAAACGGGACGCTGACTGATGGGTAGTTCAAGATACTCCGGGGCAAAAGATAGGATATTTCGGCTGCCCGCATAATGTGCTAAAACCCCTACACACTGCTCATCAAGATACAGTGCTAAAGCCTCGACTGACTCCACCAGCTTCTCCATGTTTACTCCTTTAAATCACTTAAGATGTCATCCCAATCATTGTTAAGACTCTCTGGCTCCGGCTCAGATGGGCGGTTACCGTTACTAATTGTCGAATCAAGCAGCTCTTTAATCTCTTGTACACGCTGACGCGGCACCAACATGAGTTCCAGCTCCATGCCTTCCAGGATCCTCAGTAACGTTGAAAGACGGGGATCCGCACCCGCTTCAATTTTCTGATACTGCTGCTGAGTCATACCCGTTCTCATACGCATATCTTGTTGGCTCAGCCCTAACTGCCGGCGCCTTTGTTTTAATAAGGTCGGCAATTCATTGAGAGTTCTCATTAGCTATCTCCTGACAGACTACTTACAACAAAATAGCTGTTTTTCGGGTTATTTAACAACACATTAATTGTAATAATTAAAATTTACACTTAATTTGCTGTAAATAATTTTAATTACAACTCTTTAACTGTAAATATAATGAATTACACCTTTTTAATTGTAATTTTGGCGGAATACAACTAATTGGATGTAAATAGTATAAATTACAGTAAATGAGATGTTGTTACGGTATCACCCCAGCGGCAGCGCCATCATGATGGCATCTTCGCGGCCTTGTGCGGCGGGATAGTAATTACGGCGAATGGAAAGTTCATTAAAACCGAGGCTTTCATAGAGCGCGATCGCTTTGGCGTTGGAGGCACGAACTTCAAGCCATAATGTAAAAACATCTTTCTGTTCAAGTTGTTGTATCACTTCTTCCAGCAACGTACGGCCTAAGCCCTGACGCTGAAAAGCCGGATCGATAGCGATATTAAACAGTGTGGCTTCGTCGAGAACAATTTGAGTGATCGCAAAACCAGCCATCACTTCGCCCTGCATGATTTTGAGATTCAGATAGCGTTCGCCCTGATTGCTGGCAAGCGTATTTTCAGTCCACGGAAAGGCATGACTGGCTTGTTCGATGGCGAATGCGCGGGGAAGATCAGCGGGCGTCAGGATAGAAATGTTGTTCATTTTCACAGATCTGCTGCCAGAGCGCGCGTTTGGCGCCGGCGTCTTGATAGAGTTCGGCCAGGGCCGGAGTGGAGAGCTGCGGGCCAGTGAGAGTCAGCGGTTCGCTTACCCCCAGTCGCCAGATATTGCAGCGGGTATCTTCAGGTAACATAGTGACCTGTTCAGGCGTCAGGCGGTAAACTTCTGATTCTTTTAGCGTCAGGCTGCGCAAAACATCGCTGACCAGCGGATCATCTTCTGCTGGCGGAACGGCGGCGACGATCAGCAATTTAGTTCCCGCGGGCAGACTGACTGCCACTTCGCCTTGTAATACAGCAGGCCGGCGCAGCGTCCACTGGGTAATGCCCAGCTGTTGTAATAATGTATCTCGTCTGGATGCCATGCCTGATCCCTGCCGGTTGAAGTGCGAAAAGCCCGGCTATGCTAGCAAACACATCGAACATGCGCCAATAAAGCTCGATTACTCAATCAGAGACGAAGAGTATATAATCCCGCGTTCATTCCTGAGGAGCCTCACCCTGATGTCTGCATTAACTCCGGCCAGTGAAGTCATACTGCGCCATAGCGAAGAATTTGAAGGCCGCCGCGTCCTGTTCGCCGGTGACTTACAAGACAGCCTGCCAGCTGAAATTGACGCCGAAGAAGTTCGCGTCCACACCAATATGTATCACCACTGGCAGATGCTCAGCAAAGCGCTGGGAGATAACGTTCAGTTTGGCTTAGTTGCTGATGCTGAATTCATCGCGCCGTGTGATGTGCTCGTCTATTACTGGCCAAAGAGCAAACTGGAAGCGAAATTCCAGCTGTTCAACTTACTGTCACACTTACCGGTCGGCATTGATGTGTTTGTCATCGGTGAAAACCGCAGTGGCGTTCGCAGCGGGGAAACCACGCTGGAAGGCCTGTGCGAACTGAGTAAAGTCGACAGTGCACGTCGTTGCGGTTTGTACCATGGCCGTCTGGAAAAGCAGCCTGAGTTTGATGCTGACGGCTGGTGGGATCAGTACATGGTCGAAGAAGTGACCATAAAAACCCTGCCAGGCGTATTCAGCCGTGAAGGTCTGGACAGCGGAAGCCTGTTGCTGATCAACAGTTTCGAAGAGCCGGTTAAAGGTAAAGTGCTGGATGTTGCCTGTGGTGCCGGGGTACTGGCCTCGGTACTGGCCATGTACTCGCCGAAGATGAAAATCACGCTAAGTGATGTGAGTGCGGCCGCTATCGAAGCCAGCCGCGCCACACTGGCGGCAAACGATCTGCCGGGCGAAGTCATTGCCAGCAATGTCTATTCCGACATTGCCGGGCGTTTCGATATGATCATCTCCAACCCGCCATTCCATGAAGGTCTGCAAACCAGTCTGACAGCGGCGGAGCAGTTGATCCGTGGTGCGGTAAGCCATCTGAACATCGGCGGCGAACTGCGCATTGTGGCGAACGCCTTCCTGCCTTATGCCGCCCTGCTTGATGACGCCTTTGGCAGCCACGAAGTGCTGGCACAAAACGGCCGCTTCAAAGTGTACCGGGCCGTACGTGGACGTCCGCCGCGCGATCTGAAAAAGAAAAAACGTTAATCAGTCAGACGTTGAGGAAACGCATCAGTTCCGCGTTGTAGCGATCACCCGCTGCCACGCGGAAAGGAAACACTGCTTCGATCGCCGCGATTTCGGCTTCACTCAGGGAGACATCAAGCGCGGCGATGTTTTCCTCAAGATAATGACGATGTTTGGTGCCAGGGATCGGCACTATGTTATCGCTTTGCGATAATACCCACGCCAGCGCCAGCTGCGAGGGTTTCACCCCTTTCTCCTGCGCCAGTTCACTGATTTTCTCCGCCAGTTGCAGATTTTTCGCGAAGTTGTCCCCCTGAAAACGCGGGCTGTCGCGGCGGTAATCATCCAAATCCAGATCGTCCACTGAACGGATTTGTCCGGTCAGAAAACCCCGACCCAGCGGGCTGTAAGGCACAAAACCAATCCCCAGACGCTCACACGCCGGTAAAATATCGGCTTCCACATCACGTGACCAGAGCGAATATTCGGTTTGCAGCGCGGTGACCGGATGCACTTTATGCGCCCGTTCCAGAATGCTCACAGGCACTTCGCTCAGCCCGATATAACGGATCTTGCCTTCCCGCACCAGATCGGAGAGCGCGCCGATGGTTTCTTCGACCGGCACCGTCGGATCCGGACGGTGCTGATAATAGAGGTCGATAACGTCGGTCCCCAGACGCTTCAGGCTGCCTTCTACCGATTTGCGGACATAGTCCGGATGGCCGTTTGTACCCCGCACCTGCGGATGGGACGGATCACGCACAATACCGAATTTGGTGGCTAAAAAAACCTGATTGCGACGCCCTTTCAGGAAACGCCCCAGCAGTTCTTCATTGGTATGCGGGCCATACATGTCGGCGGTATCCAGCATCGTGACGCCCAGTTCCAGCGCACGCTCCAGCGTTGCCATCGATTCTTTATCATCCAGACCGGTGGTATAGAAGTCGCTCATGCCCATGCAACCTAGCCCCAGCGCTGACACCATCGGACCCTTTTTACCCAGCTGACGTTGTTTCATCGGATTTTCCTTATGACACAGAGAGGAGAAGTAACGGGATAAAGTTTGGTTGTTCTTTCAGGAAAGATAAATCAGCGAAAACGTGCAACACTGTTCATAAATCGCAAACAATCATTGAGAACAGTATGGATCAAATTCAGGCGATGAAAATCTTCATCCGCATTGCCGAACTGGAAAGTTTCAGCCGGGCTGCGGAAGACCTTAATGTGCCACGCGCCACGGTCAGTACGACCCTGAAACGTCTGGAACAGCGACTGGGTGTCCGCTTGTTTCTGCGCACGACACGGCAGGTCAAAATCACCGATGAAGGCAAAATCTATTATCAACGCTGCCTGCAATTGATCTCAGCGCTGGAAGAATCTGACGCCCTTTTTGCGCATCACAAAAACCAGCCAGCTGGCATTGTCCGCATCGACATGCCGCATTCTCTGGCGCGCGTGATGGTGATCCCCGCGCTGCCGACGTTTTACCAGCGCTATCCGCAGATAACCCTGAGTGTCAGTGCCAATGACAACGCCATCAATCTGCTCGATCAGGGGGTGGATTGCGTGGTGCGTGCATGGCCTTCGGAAGATGACAATCTGCAGTCGCGCCATCTGACAGACCTGAAACAAATCACCTGCGCATCGCCGGAATATTTAGCCAAATTTGGTACGCCGCAGACACCGGAAGATCTCACCGCACATCACGCCGTGGGCTATTTTTTTGCCCATCAGCGGGCAGATTCACATCTGGAATTCGTGACAGACGGAAAGATCGAAAAGCGACAACTTGCCAGCACGCTGACCGTCAGCGGCGCCGACGCGTACGTCGCCGCCGCAAAAGCGGGTTTTGGGCTGATTCAGGCCTCGGAACTGGCGATGACGCAGGAACTGGCACAGGGCGAACTGGTGGAAGTACTGCATCAGCATCTTCCGCCGCCAATGCCGCTGTACATTATGTATCCGCCCGGCCGCTTCCTGGCCCCGAGGATCCGCGTGCTGCTGGACTGGCTGATCGCGCTGTTTTCCAGCCCTGCTGACCCGGTGTGTAAGAACCTCATTATGGGAAAAATCGTTGATTAAACCATCGATTAACCTGACGACGTTCTGAGACATTGAACCATTCACCACGAATATGCTGTTTTTTACATCAAACGTCCGAAATGGGGGAAATAACTATTGACGCCTGTGGGAAAATCTCTAGAATTCGCCCCCGTGGTTGTGTTACTTGCTGATGACATTCCGATGAATGCGTCAACACAGTAATCAATTGGAACGCGATGGTGGCGGAATTGGTAGACGCGCTAGCTTCAGGTGTTAGTGTCCTTTGGATGTGAGGGTTCGAGTCCCTCCCTTCGCACCAATACAATCACAAGATTTATATTGCACGGCACGGTACGCGATGGTGGCGGAATTGGTAGACGCGCTAGCTTCAGGTGTTAGTGTCCTTTGGATGTGAGGGTTCGAGTCCCTCCCTTCGCACCACTCCGGTGATATAAATCGAATCCAGCAGTAAGCAGAAATCATCTGTGCGAAGGTGGCGGAATTGGTAGACGCGCTAGCTTCAGGTGTTAGTGTCCTTACGGACGTGAGGGTTCAAGTCCCTCTCTTCGCACCACGTGATTCTGTTCCTCAGTTTTTCCTTCCTGCAATACTTCTTTCAGTTTCAAAAAATAGAAAAGACCCGCAGCTTTACTGTGTTTCCTGTTTTTCATCTTAAAAAATCCTTTTATTACAACAAACTAAAATTCAACGTTACCGCAGCCAGACTTCCTGCCAGCGCCATAAATGATGGCAGCAACATATAGTGTCGCAACGTACGGTGGAACAGCATGCCCAGCGTGATCAGCATTGCAACGACTATCAGCACACGTAACTGATCGAGCGACATATGCGTCAGGGCAAGCAGCGGCATCAGTGCACAAGGCAACAATACGCCCCAACCGCTGGTAAGACGTTTGCCAAACATCCACACAACCGCCCAGATGCCACATGCAATGGCCATTGCTGGTATCATAACCTTGCTCCAAATAATGGTAATGAGAACTAATATCATATAGGATTTTTTCTCATTTACCACCTATTTACAGTCCCCCCCTTCGTTTGGGTGACACCTGACCGCAAAAGTGTTAGTTTTGTGGCAGTTAAACCACATTAGTACAGCCTCAATTAAGACAGTCACTATAAAAACAACATTTTATTGCGTTCTAATAATTACATATTAGAACTATTAGCCTTCCTGCATGGAATAATTACGCGGTATAGGGCGATAAGACACTTTATCTATTCAGAACAACACACGCTAAATAGAGTAAATTTGATGATATCTCATTCCTATGATGAGCTGCTTAAAAGCAAACATCGGCTGGCGATGTTGCTATTCTTTTTTTTAAATAGTGCAACTGCATTATTTTCTATGGCTTACCCGCCAGAGAATGCAGTCTCTACGCCATTTCCGTTGGTGCTGATTTTTGTGCTTTGTTTTTCAGGGCTGATATTTTCTTTTTTCAGTAAGAAAAATTACTCTGCCCATCTTAATATGTGTTCAGTCGCCGTCGGGCTGTTATGGGCCTGGCAAATAACCTTACGCTTTGAAGAAATCGGCCATCTGGATAAAAATTATCTTTTAGTCAGCTTGCTCAGTATATTCTTTATCAGTGCCATCGCTTTATCAGATAATTTTCTGGCTTTTTGCCTGCATGCAGTACCTTCTACTCTTTGCGTCATCTTCTTAGACGATTTCCAACATGTCGAGCGCATCTTATTTACCGTCTCATTGCCGCTGATTGGCCTTTGGCTGCATCATCTGATGCTCAAACGCAGCGATGAATTTACGCGCAGAATGGTGTCCAATCTCTACAGCGAACGGGAAAAATTCAGCGACCTGAGTATGCTCGATCCGCTGACCGGTCTTTACAACCGCCGGGGTTTGCAGAATAAGCTGGAAACACTGTTTAATCAGGATTCAGGGCACTACGTTATGCTGCTCGATATCGACCATTTCAAAGCCTATAACGACAACTATGGCCACACGATGGGCGATCAGGCATTGGTGCGGGTCTCTGCCGCTATCCGCGATGCAGTGCGCTCGCGGGATGTGGTTGTCCGTTATGGTGGAGAAGAGTTCCTGGTACTGATGTCCAACGTTAAACAGGAACACGCGGTTCGCATGGCAGAGCGTATCCAGAATAAAGTCCTCGGGCTGAATATCCCGCATTTGTTTAATGTTGAGGTCTCCACCCACGTCACGGTAAGTGCCGGGCTGGCTGCGCTGGAGGACGGTGACTTTATTAAGACTTTAGGTAAAGCCGATGCCTCACTCTATAACGCAAAAAACAGCGGCCGTAATAAAATATTTTATGCCTGGGAAGAGACCCAGGAGATACAGCAAGCCGTGGAAGAAAAAATAGCCTGACGATGATTTATATATAGTATTAATAACAACACACTTATTGTTATTAATTTTTGCGAACAATGTTCAGCGTTTTACCGGTTCGTCATAAAGAAAGCCGTCATTCATTTTCACTGCATAATCATTCAACTTTCAGCCAGATTAATGGTTCTGGCTGAAAGTAAAGAAACTTGTTTACTATAATGAATGTTACTAATCCCTGTTACTTTTCAACTTTTTAAATCTACTTAAATATGCCTGCACACGTCCGCTTTACCACGAAATAAGCACAGATAAAAATAATCCTAAAAGACATCTTGAGTCCATTTCCCACCCGTTATCGACCTCTTCTGCAACCACAATCCCTTTGTCTCTAAAAAGTCTCTAAAAATGTCCTAGTTTGTTGATTTAATGTAATTATTAATTCTCTTACTGGATTTGTGAACTGACTCATGTTCATCTTCCGGCGAGTGCCAGCGCTGATTTCTCTGTGGCACTGACCGGAAGGCTCCACTACCGGACACTTCTTACACTACCGCCACCCGCTGCTCATGTTTCTGAAGGATCAGTTAACAGCAGCGCTTTTGTTTATCTCATCACTCTACATAATAAAAGGTCCAGTGTATGAACAGTTCGATAGTGTTAGGGATTATCTGGCATCTGATAGGAGCAGCCAGCGCAGCTTGCTTCTATGCGCCATTCAAACAAGTTAAACATTGGTCATGGGAAACCATGTGGTCGCTTGGCGGCTTCTTTTCCTGGATCATTTTACCGTGGGCGGTCAGCTACGTGCTGTTGCCTGATTTCTGGGCCTATTATGGTTCATTCAGTTTTGCGACCCTGCTGCCCATTTTCCTGTTTGGCGCCATGTGGGGCATCGGTAACATCAACTACGGCCTGACCATGCGCTACCTCGGTATGTCGATGGGGATAGGCATCGCCATCGGCATTACCCTGATTATCGGGACGCTGATGACGCCTGTTTTACAGGGCAAAATTGGCATGCTGTTTGGCACAACAGGTGGCCAGCTTACCCTGCTCGGCGTATTTGTTGCGGTCATCGGTGTGGCAATTGTCAGCTATGCGGGTTTCCTGAAAGAAAAAGCATTGGGCATTAAAGCTGAAGAGTTCAATCTGCGAAAAGGGCTGATTCTGGCTGTAATGTGCGGGATTTTCTCCGCAGGGATGTCTTTCGCCATGAGCGCTGCGGTGCCAATGCACGAAGCAGCACGCGAACTCGGGATTGATCCGTTGTACGTTGCCCTGCCAAGTTATGTGGTGATTATGGGCGGCGGTGCGGTCGTTAACCTCGGTTTCTGCTTTATCCGTCTGGCAACACGTAAAACCATCTCTTTGCGCGCCGATATGTCGGTGGCGAAATCCCTGCTGCTCACCAATGCGGTCTTTTCCATTATTGGCGGCGTGATGTGGTATCTGCAGTTCTTCTTCTACGCCTGGGGCCATGCCAGCATCCCTGCAGAATATGATTACATGAGCTGGATGCTGCATATGAGTTTCTACGTATTGTGCGGAGGCATCGTCGGTCTGGTGCTGAAAGAATGGCTCGGGGTAGGCAAAAAACCAGTACGCGTTCTTTGTATCGGTGCGCTGGTGATTATTCTGGCGGCGAATATTGTCGGTCTGGGTATGGCACTGTAAGCGTTACGTTTCTCAACGACAGCAGAACTTATTCTGCTGTCGTTGAGGATAAAAGGATTTTGCCGGTCTGCTGTGTAAAACGCTGCCGGTAGTCCCGCGGCGAAACACCACTTGCACGACTGAACACCACAGAAAAATAGTTACTGTCATCAAAGCCGCATTCAGCGGCCACGTCACTGATCGTCATGTTGCCGTAGCGCAGCAAACTCATCGCCCGGCAAAGCCTCAACTGACGTAAATAATGGGTCACGCTCATGCCGGTGTACTGCTTGAACAGCGAACGTAAAGCACGCGGATTGAGCTGATGTTGCAGACAAAACGTTTCAAGATGGAAGGGAGCGGAGATATTTGCCCGCAGAGCCATCAGCAATAGATCCAGCTGATGCGCATCCGGTAACGCGCCACTGTCCGGCCGCTGACGAAAACGCAGTAACAACAGTGCCAGTTGCATCAACAGGGCTTCACTCAGCTGGATCGAAAGCGGCTCCGATTTCATACACTCTTTAGCAAGCTCATCCACTTTATCGCGCAAAACCGCCATGCCAAGCGTACTTAAACGCCAGTAACGTTGTTCCTGGCTGACATTTTCACCCGGTAATAATTGCGACCAGTCGGCTGCCAGCCCGAAACGCTCACGGCAAAACAGCACATTATCCAGTGCCAGTTCATTGACTGACTCATAGCTATGCCGGTCCCGCGAATTAATATAAAACAAGTCACCACAGGTGATGGGATAAGGGATGTCGTTCCAGACATGCAGACCATTACCGCGCCAGACAATGACCAGTTCATCAAAATCATGGTCATGACTCGGAAAGTCGGCCTGCGGGTGACGTTCAGCCACCACGACCGAATTCATTTTGGTCAGGAAGAAGTCATTTTTATTCAATTTCAATGACATAGATGCAATCTCAAACCCGTTTGACGACAAAATAAACGAGGCAGTTCTCAGGTAAGAATACCGGAAACCGCGAGAGGTGCCGTTTAACGCAACTGATCACGCATGAGTTTTGGCGACACCGAAAACTCCCGACGAAACTGTGTCGAGAAGTGGTTACTGTCACTGAAGCCGCAGGCATAGGCGATGTCGGTAATACTTTGATCGCTATGATGTAAACGACGGCGCGCCTCCAGCAACCTCAGTCGGTTGAGATACCGCTGTGGCGTCATGCCGGTGTAATGCTTCATCTGACGATGTAATGTTCTCAGCGCCAGCGAAAAACGTTCTGCAGCCTCGGTCCAGTTGACGTCCTCACTGTAATGCGACTGGAGCCATTGCAAAAGTTGATTGACCCTGTTTTCCGAGGTATCTCGCAATTGTGACTGGAAACAGTCCTGATAAAGCAGGATCAGCAGTTGTAAAAACAGACTTTCACGGGTCGCGATGTGTTCCATTTCAACACTGTCAGGCAACGCTGCAAGCTGGGTGATGCAGTTCAGTACCTGCTGAAGCACGCACGGACTGAGCTGCCAGTGGACCTGTGACTGATAGTGATGTTCCTGAGGAAGGAAGTGGCCGACGTCCTGAATGAACCGGAACGCCTTCGGCGAGCGGAACAGCACATTGGTCAGCCGCAGGTTATCCACATTTTCAAACAGATGATGATCGCTGGCGCGCACAAAACAGACCGTACCGGCCGTCAGTGTATAAGGGTTGTCATTGAAGATATGCACACCCGATCCGCTTTCCACCAGCATAATTTCGTGGAAATCATGGTAGTGCTCCGGGAATACATCTTGCGGAAGCCGCCGCTCAACCGTCACAGTCAGCTCAGGTGCCGCAAAATAATCATCACCTCTCAGTAACGTCATGTATCACCTCCGGTTCAAAATCCTTGTGCTTCGGGAACCAACCCTACCCTGCGCCCTGCGTTTTTGCCTTCAAACCACGGCAGCAAAAGCGCCATAAACGGTCATATTTCAAAGATTCAGCCTGTCGTGATGCAGATCTGCGGTAAAGATCACAATCGCGTATTCCGGTTTACTCCGGCGCGGCAAAACCCTGTTTCAGCCAGCTTTGAACCGTTATGTGATCTGCCTCGCATCTACCTTTTTAATGCTGCCATCCCGCCAAAACCGGTGGCAATCACCGGAAGGTGTCCCTCAGGCGCCTCCCCTACACTGGCCACATATTCAATAAGGAATGGCCGCTATGAGAACACACCATCTTGCCGCTATTGACCTCGGCGCTTCCAGCGGCCGGGTGATGCTGGCGACGTTTACCCGTCAGGATCCCGATCCGGCAGCGACGCTGACACTGAAAGAAATCCACCGTTTTCCTAATAACCTGATCCGCGTTGATGGCCACGATACCTGGGACCTTGATGCGCTGGAGAAACACATACTTGAAGGGCTGAATCGCCTCGACGCGTCCGGCGTTCAGCTTGACGGTATCGGGATTGATACCTGGGGAGTGGATTATGTCCTGCTTGATGCACAGGGGCAGCGGGTCGGCTTGCCGGTTGCTTATCGTGACAACCGCACGGAAGGCGTGATGGCGCGGATGGAACAGCAGTTTGGCCGCGAGAATTTGTACCAGAAAACCGGCATTCAATTCATGCCGTTTAACACACTTTACCAGTTGCGCGCGCTGAGCGAACAACAGCCTGAAATCGTCAGTAAAGCAGCCCACATGCTGATGATCCCGGATTATTTCCTTTACCGCCTCACCGGAAAACTGAACTGGGAATACACCAACGCCAGCACCACACAGATGCTCAATCTCGCCACCGGTGACTGGGATGAAGATTTGCTGAAACTTGCAGGTGTGCCGCGCCGCTGGTTGCAAAAACCTACACAGCCGGGTAACTCCCCGGGACTGTGGAAAAGCCCTCGCGGACGCAGCGTACCGGTATTCAGCGTCGCAACGCACGATACCGCCAGCGCGGTGGTTGCCGCCCCGCTGACCAGTTCACACAGCGCCTATCTCAGTTCCGGCACCTGGTCGCTGATGGGCATTGAAAGCCCGCACGCTTTTAACCATGCCCAGGCACTCCACGACAATATCACCAACGAAGGCGGTATCGACGGCAGCTATCGGGTGTTGCGCAATATCATGGGCTTATGGCTGTTCCAGCGGGTTTGCCGCGAACTGAACATCCAGGATTTACCGTCATTAATCACGCTGGCTAAAAACGTCACGCCGTTCACTTATCTGATTAACCCGAACGAAGATCGTTTTATCAATCCCCCCTCTATGGTGGATGCCATTCGCGATGCCTGTCGTCAGGCGGGTGATCCGGTGCCAGAGTCGCCAGCTGAACTGGCGCGTTGTATTTTCGACAGCCTTGCCATGTTGTATCGCAAAATCGCCTTGCAACTTGCTGATTTACAAGGGACACCGCTGGAAGATATCCACATCGTTGGCGGCGGCAGTCAGAACCAGTTCCTGAATCAGCTTTGTGCTGATGTCTGTCAGGTCAGCGTCAGCGCAGGCCCGGTGGAAGCTTCAACGCTTGGCAATATCGGCTGCCAGCTGATGGCGTTAAACGCCGTCAAAGATACCGCTGAATTTCGTCGCATTGTTGCCACGAATTTTGAGCAACACCACTACATTCCACGTATTCACGCGGATTTCGCTATTCACTGGCGCCGTTTTCAGGCGCTCTGTCACGTCAATGAGGAACTCGCAGTATGACTTCATCTATCGATCAAGCATGGACACTTGCCAAAGAACGCTTTGCACAGTTGGGTATTGATGCCGAAGCTGCAATCAAACAACTTGATACCCTGCCCGTTTCTATCCATTGCTGGCAGGGGGATGATGTCGCTGGCTTCGAAAACCCTGAGGGCAACCTGACCGGCGGTATTCAGGCGACCGGTAATTATCCCGGCAAAGCGCGCAACGCTCAGCAGCTTCGTGCTGACTTAGAACTGGCGATCTCCATGATCCCTGGCCCTAACCGGCTGAATCTGCATGCGATTTATCTGGAGTCCGATAAGCCCGTTGCCCGTAATGAGATTGAACCTAAGCACTTCACCGGCTGGGTTGACTGGGCGAAGAAAAACAAGCTGGGTCTGGACTTCAACCCGTCTTGTTTCTCACACCCGCTGAGCGCCGACGGCTTCACGCTGTCACACGCAAACCCGGAAATTCGCCAGTTCTGGATTGAACATTGTCAGGCCAGCCGCCGTGTCTCTGCCTCATTTGGCCGCGCACTGGGCACGCCGTCAGTGATGAATATCTGGGTGCCGGATGGCATGAAAGACATCACCGTCGATCGTCTGGCACCGCGCCAGCGCCTGATGAGCGCACTTGATGAAGTGATTTCTGAGAAGTTTGATATCACCGAACACATCGATGCCGTTGAAAGCAAACTGTTCGGCATCGGTTCTGAAAGCTACACCGTCGGCTCAAACGAATTCTATCTCGGTTACGCTGCCAGCCGCGGCACTGCGCTGTGCCTCGATGCCGGCCACTTCCACCCGACTGAAGTGATCTCCGACAAAATTTCTGCTGCGATGCTGTATGTGCCGCGCCTGCTGCTGCACGTCAGCCGTCCGGTACGCTGGGACAGTGACCACGTAGTTCTGCTGGACGACGAAACGCAGGCCATCGCCAGCGAAATCGTGCGCCATGACCTGTTCAACCGCGTTCATATCGGTCTGGATTTCTTCGATGCCTCGATCAACCGCATCGCTGCCTGGGTTATCGGCACCCGCAACATGAAAAAAGCCCTGCTGAAAGCCCTGCTCGAACCGACCGATTTACTGAAAAAACTGGAAGCCGAAGGCGATTACACCGCACGTCTGGCTCTGCTGGAAGAACAAAAATCCCTGCCATGGCAGGCCGTGTGGGACATGTATTGTCAGCGTCACGATGTACCGGTTGGCGGTCAGTGGCTGGATACCGTCCGTCATTACGAAACCAGCGTGCTGGCAAAACGTTAATTGCCGCCGAACGCAACAGAAACGCATTCACCTTATTCGCAGGAAAGAACCGATGAAAACATTATTTAGCTCGTGGTTTGTGCAAGGCATGGTCAAAGCGACCACCGATATGTGGCTGAAAGGCTGGGATGAACGTAACGGCGGCAACGTCAGCATGCGCCTGTTACCGGAAGACGTCGCACCTTATAAAAATGATTTTTACGACCAGCCGCGCCAGGTTGAACTGACTCAGCATGCGCCTGATCTGGCCAACGAATACTTCATCGTGACCGGTTCCGGTAAGTTTTTCCGTAACGTGCAATTAGCCCCGTCAGAAGCGCTGACCGTTATTCAGCTTGATGACAAAGGCGCCAGCTACAAAATCCTGTGGGGTCTGACCGCCGGCGGTCTGCCAACCTCTGAACTGGCCTCACATCTGCAATCTCACGCTGTGCGTAAACGTGTCACCAACGGTCAGGATCGCGTGATCATGCATTGCCATGCGACCAACCTGATCGCACTGACGTACGTGCTTGAGCTCGACAGCGCCAAGATCACCCGCAAGTTGTGGGAATGCAGCACCGAATGTCTGGTGGTCTTCCCCGACGGCGTGGGGATTGTACCGTGGATGGTGCCGGGTACCGATGGTATCGGCGCAGCCACTTCCGACCGGATGCAACATCACAGCCTGGTGTTGTGGGCATTCCACGGTATCTTCGGTTGCGGCCCGACGCTGGATGACGCTTTTGGCCTGATCGACACTGCTGAAAAATCGGCGGAGATCCTGGTGAAAGTGATTTCTATGGGTGGAATGAAACAAACCATCCAGACCGATGAACTGATTGCGCTTGGCAAACGTTTTGACGTCACGCCTTTTGAGGCCGCACTGAAAGCCTGATCAGGCACTTTATGCTCCAGACTTCATAAATCCTGCACGGGGAACAGTGGATGTTTCCCGTAGCAGGAAATGGCAAAGACCGCGGAGCAGCGCACAACAGGACACCTATTTTACTTACTCTATAGAGGGAATTTTTATGAGTTTCATGTTGGCACTTCCTAAAATCAGCCTCCACGGTCAGGGCGCAATCGAAGATATGGTTGCGATGCTGGCGACTAAGCAACACGGCAAAGCGCTTATCGTAACCGATGGCCAGTTAATCGAACTGGGTCTGCTTGACAGTTTATTCTCCGCACTTAAACAGGCCGGACTGCCTTACGCTATTTACGGCGGCGTGGTACCCAATCCAACCTCTGCTCACGTGGATGAAGGTTTCCGTTTGTATCAGGAAAACCAGTGCGATTACCTGATCGCTTTCGGCGGCGGCAGCCCGATTGATACCGCAAAAGGCATCAAAATTCTGACCGCCAATCCGGGGCCCGCCACAATGTATTCCGGTGTCGGCAAAGTTACCAAACCGGGTGTCTTCCTGGTGGCGATTAATACCACAGCGGGCACAGCCGCAGAACTCACCAGCAATGCGGTGATCATCGACAGCCAGCGTCAGGTGAAAGAAGTGATCATCGACGCCAATCTGATCCCGGATATTGCAGTGGACGACCCGGCGGTTATGCTCAAAATCCCGGCCAGTGTCACCGCTGCGACCGGCATGGATGCGCTGACCCACGCCATCGAAGCCTATGTTTCTGTCGGCGCACATCCTCTGACCGATCCGACCGCGCTCGCCGCGATTTCAACTATCACGCAATGGCTGCCAAAAGCAGTCGATCACGGCGATGATATTGAAGCCCGCGAGAAAATGGCGCAGGGACAATATCTGGCCGGTATGGCATTTAACAGCGCAGGCTTGGGGCTGGTTCACGCACTGGCGCATCAGCCGGGCGCGACACATAATCTGCCGCACGGCGTCTGTAATGCCATCTTGCTGCCGGTTGTCGAAGAGTTTAACCGCGCCAGTGCACCTCACCGCTTTGCCGATATTGCCCGCGCGATGGGCGTGCATACGCAAGGTATCAGCGAAACACAGGCCAGTATTGCGGCCATTGACGCTATCCGAAAATTGTCCACCCGCGTGGGTATTCCTTCCGGTTTCAAAGAGCTGGGGATTAAGGAAAGCGATATCGAAGGCTGGCTGGATAAAGCGCTGGCTGACCCGTGCGCACCGTGCAATCCGCGCACCGCAACTCGTGAAGAAGTGCGCGAGTTGTATCTGAAAGCAATGTAGTTTCTTTGCTCCCCCTGAAAGGGGAGAACACGGAAACAGCTCGGTCTGCTCCCTCCCTGCGAAGGGGAGGGTTGGGGTGGGGTATTAAGTAAAAGCGAATGTGTTGAAGTGTACTTTGACGAGGCGTTTATCTTTAAAACCCCCTCCCAGCCTCCCCCTTCGCAGGGGGAGGAGCTTTCCCTCTACCCCCCGATAATCTAACCGGAGAAAAACATGATCCGTAAATCCTTCGTGATGCAGGTTAATGCGAATGCACACGATGAATATCAGCGCCGTCATTCGCCAATCTGGCCGGAACTGGCGGAAACCCTGAAAGCCCACGGCGCGCATCACTACAGCATTTTTCTCGATGAAAAGCGTAATCTGCTGTTTGGCTATGTGGAAATAGAATCAGAAGAAAGATGGAACGCGGTAGCAAAAACGGAAATCTGCCAGAAATGGTGGAAGCATATGGCAGACGTAATGCCTGCCAATGCCGATAACAGCCCGGTCAGTAACGATCTTAAACCGGTCTTTTACCTCGATTAACCCTCTGCCCGGAGGGTTTTCCTTTTCCGGCAGACGGATTCTGCGCTTTTGAGGCGGTAAAACGCGTGGTGGCCGGTTTCGCTTTGCCTGAAACTGACGCCGCAAACTTCGGATCAAAACCGTCCGGCGGCACCAGGCAATCAGGCCGGATGCCAATCAGACGGCGCATGCCCATCGCGGTCAGCGCCTCGCGGATCACCGGCCAGTTCACCGGATCGTGATAGCGCAGCAAGGCTTTATGCAACCGCCGCTGACGATCGCCTTTCGGCACCACGACGTCTTCACTTTTATAATCCACTTTACCGAGCGGATTCTTGCCGCTGTAATACATGGTGGTGGCGCTGGCGAGCGGCGACGGATAAAAGTTCTGCACCTGATCCAGCCGGAAGCGATTTTTCTTCAGCCACAGCGCCAGGTTGATCATGTCTTCGGTACGTGTCCCCGGATGTGCGGAGATAAAGTACGGGATCAGATATTGCTCTTTTCCGGCCTGTTTGGAATAGCTGTCAAACAGCTCCTTGAAGCGGTAATAACTGCCCATTCCAGGCTTCATCATTTTGGACAGCGGTCCGGCTTCAGTATGTTCCGGCGCGATCTTCAGATATCCCCCCACGTGATGTTCGGCCAGCTCTTTGATATAACGCGGATCTTCTACCGCCAGATCGTAACGTACGCCCGAGGCGATCAGTATTTTCTTGATGCCCTTCAGGCTGCGCGTACGGCGGTAAAGGTTGATCGTCGGTTCATGGTTAGTGTCCATGTGCGTACAGATTTCCGGATACACACAGGACGCACGGCGGCAACTTTGTTCCGCTTTCGGCGACTGACAGCGCAGCATATACATGTTGGCGGTCGGGCCACCCAGATCGGAAATCACACCGGTGAATCCCGGTACATTGTCGCGGATCTCTTCTATTTCGCGGACGATCGACGCTTCCGAGCGGCTCTGAATGATCCGCCCTTCATGCTCGGTGATCGAACAAAACGCACAACCGCCGTAACAGCCACGCATAATATTGATCGAGAAACGGATCATGTCATATGCCGGAATTGTCGCTTTGCCGTAAGACGGGTGCGGTACGCGCTGGAACGGCAGGCCAAACACTTCGTCCATTTCTTCGGTCGACAGCGGGATCGCCGGTGGGTTGATCCACACATAGCGGTCACCGTGTTTTTGCATCAGGGCACGCGCACAGCCAGGATTGGTTTCGTGATGCAAAATGCGCGAGGTATGCGCGTAAAGCACTTTATCGGCCTTCACTTTTTCAAATGATGGCAACAGAACGTAGGTTTTCTCCCACGGTTTCGGCTTTGGCGCGCGCACCGTTACCGGTTGCGGGGCATCCGGCGCAGGCAACTCTC
Organism: Rahnella aceris; assembly: GCF_011684115.1. NCBI lineage: Bacteria > Pseudomonadati > Pseudomonadota > Gammaproteobacteria > Enterobacterales > Yersiniaceae > Rahnella > Rahnella aceris. The sequence goes on from NZ_JAADJV010000002.1 coordinate 391,684, forward strand.
CTTCCGAGCACGGCAGATCTTCGCCATACGGGTTCATGATCGGTTCAATACGTCCTGGCTTATCGAGCCGCGTGGAATCCACACCGCTCCAGCCGATAAGCGCCGTTTTGCGCATCACGGCAGTGTTACGCACATCATGAATATCAGTAATGGATTCGCCCGCCGCCAGACGGTGCGCCACTTCCACCAGCGGCCTTTCGCCGTTGCCATAAATCAGCATGTCAGCTTTGGAATCCACCAGTACCGAGCGCCGCACGGTATCGGACCAGTAATCGTAATGTGCGATACGTCGCAGGCTGGCTTCGATACCACCGAGCAAAACCGGTACATCGCTGTAGGCTTCTTTACAGCGCTGCGTGTAGACCAGCGTCGCGCGATCTGGACGTTTTCCACCCACGTTACCCGGCGTATAGGCATCGTCATGACGCAGCTTCCGGTCGGCGGTATAACGGTTGATCATCGAATCCATATTGCCGGCAGTCACGCCGTAAAACAGATTCGGCTTCCCGAGCCTCATGAAATCTTCTTTGCTGGTCCAGTCCGGCTGCGCGATGATCCCGACGCGGAATCCCTGCGCTTCCAGCATGCGGCCAATGATCGCCATGCCAAAACTCGGATGATCGACATAGGCATCGCCGGTCACCACGATCACATCACAACTGTCCCAGCCAAGCTGTTCCATTTCCTCCCGGGTCATCGGGAAAAACGGCGCAGTGCCGTAGCATTCGGCCCAGTAACATGGGTAAGAAAACAGGGTGCGATCGGGTTGGATCAGACTGACTGGCATAGTAAGGTCTTCGTTCGGCGGCAAATAATTGGCCGCAAATTATACGGGGACGGAAACTGCGGCGGGTGAGCAAATCGCTTAAAATTGTTTTAGATCAAATTATGTTTTCTGACTGAGCGCCGTATTATATCCAGGCTGCTCCGGCGCGGAGGGTCTCAGCAGATCCAGTATTTCTTAAGAAGTCATTTCCTTTATACCGGCAATAAAGAGTGCTCAAATAGTCCATTGCTGAATCAGGTTTTAAAGGAAAAATAGCGTTATGGATAATAAACGTTTCCAGAAATTACTCTTACCCAAGCTTACCGAAGCCATGCTGTTTACGCGTTCACGACTGTCGCTGAAATCTGCCAATAAGTTTTATCCGGATAAAAGAATGATTGATGGTCTGATGATGTCGGATCCTAAAAAATACCGGCTGCATTCACTGGGCGGCGACAGGGATCGGGGTGCCATGGTGCGGGGTCTGCGAAAGCTCAATCTTTCCTCCCAGCAGCTTTACCGGAAAGTTGAAGAAGATTATCGCAACGGGAAAGAAAATGCGGGCAACTGCGGCGAAAATGCCCGCGTCGCATTTTGTTATATCAGTGAAAACATTCAAAAATGGGAAAGGCTCGCCGGTACGCCATTAAAAGTGATCAGCATCTTCATTACGCGTCCGGTCGACCATTGCCTGGTATTAGTCGGCACCCAGCCTGTACATAACAACGGCAAAATCCTTGAGAACGCACTGATTTGCGATCCGTGGGCAAAGATCGTCTGCCCTCTGGCGCATTATTCTCTTGAGTGGAAAATGAAAATGAATAAATGGTCTAACCGTGGCCTGAAGGGGAAATATCCCGGCGGTGTTTACGACCATTTTGCTAACAGGGATTCCCGTGAAGCGATCCGTATCGGCAAGTTCGTTATTTATGAACAAAATCAGTACAAAATTTCACAGCGGATCCATGATAAAAAGCTTTATTCGCTGATTGATCCCAATGCGATTACCTGACGTTTTCATTGCCATAAAAAAGGCCTGCCGGTTTCCCGCAAGCCTTTCTTTTTTGCTGAGCTCAATCTTATTTTTTCGCCAGCGCCTCAAACACTTTTTCAACGGCCACTGCGCCGGGATCTTTCACCCCTTTCAGGCTGTTGCTGCTGAGATAAGAAGAGCGCCCCGCATTGGCTTTCTTCATGCTGGCCGTGTCTTTGGCCCCTTTGGCTGCCGCTTTAGCCGCCCCTTTCAGCGCATCTTTTTTGCCAAGGGCTTCCAGCGCCGGTTGCAGTGCGTCGATCATCGTGCGATCCCCGAGATCTGCCCCGCCGTAATGCTTCATGCGTTCGAGACCGGACAGCAACGCTTTCGGCAACTTCTCACCCTCACCGACTTTCTTACCGGCGGCGGTAAAGAAGATCGACATCAGCACGCCGCTGGATCCGCCCATGACGGTCGCCAGACGATCGCCGACAACGCCCAGAAGATCGGCCACATTATTCAGCGGTAATCTTTTGCCTTTGTTTTCTTTCTGGATATCGCGCGCGCCGGTGGCAAACGTCGAACCGGTATCGCCGTCACCGACTTTGGCATCGAGTTTATTCAGCTCATCTTCCAGATCAGAAAGTGTCTGAGTAATGGTTTCAACGATTTTGCCAACCTGCGTATTGGACGAGGCTTTTACCGTTTTCTTATCGCTGATTTTCTTGCCTTTTTTGATCGCCAGTTTCTCAAGCTTCACCAGAGGCTGCCAGCCGGAGGCTTCCACTTCTGCCAGCAAGGCTTCCTCAATGCCGCCTTTAAGGGCAATCACCGAGAGCGAGAACCCTTTCATATCCAGCGCACTGACCAGCGATGCGGGGCCAATCAGATAACGGATCGAACTGCCGAGCGCAGAATGCACCAGTTCTTTGGTGATCTGATTCATTTCGAGCGGAGAGACGCCGCCGAGGTTATTGATCAGCACCGCCAGCTTGTCGCTTTTCTTCACATGTTCCGCAAGCTTGCCGACCAGCGTATCCACCACTTTTTTGCTGTTCTGGGTTTTCATGGTCGACACACCCGGTTCGCCGTGAATACCTAATCCCAGCTCAACGTGGCCCGATTCGATACGTTGCTCTTCTTCATCTTCACCGCCTCCCGGCAGGCTGCACCCCGCCGCCGCGACACCAATACTGGCGGTCGCATTAATCGCCTGCTGGGCGATTTTGGTGACATCTTTCAGGGATTTGCCCTGCTCAGCCGCGTAACCGGCAATTTTATGCACCAGCGCCGTACCGGCGATGCCGCGTGGCTGCTTGTTTTCCGGCAGGGAAATGTCGTCGGAGACCATCACCAGCTCGACGTTATAGCCCATACCTTTTGCTTTCTCAGCGGCCAGACCAAAGTTCAGACGGTCGCCGGTGTAGTTTTTGACGATCAGCAGACAGCCCGCTTTGCCGGTAACCGCCACAATCGCGTTCAGCACGGCGTCCACGCTCGGAGAAGCAAACACTTCGCCACACACCGCCGCCGTGAGCATGCCTTTGCCGACAAACCCCACGTGCGCCGGTTCATGACCCGAGCCACCGCCTGAAATCAGCGCAACTTTTTTCTTATCCCAGTCACGCCGCACGACAACGCGGATTGCCGGATCGATGTCCAGTTTTGCCAGGTTTTTGTAGGGAGAGGTCAGGATCACCCCTTCAATAACATCGTTAATCAGAGTCTTGCGGTCATTCATAAAGAATTTAGACATACCGGACCTTTCCTTTTAACTGTTTTCCAAGTGAAAAAAAGAGCTTCTACGCAGTATAGATAACCCAAAACATAACACAGGGAAAAGTAACGAAGGGGGCGGGAAAGGCGGTTTCCCGCCTTTTAGGAAATGATGAGAAAAGAAATCAATTGCAGGCGAGAACCTTGATAGCCAACCCGCCTGTCGAGGTTTCACGGTATTTCGAGTTCATGTCCTTGCCGGTTTCGTACATGGTTTCGATGACTTTATCGAGGCACACACGCGGTTCGCTGGTGCGGCGTAATGCCATACGCGACGCATTGACGGCTTTCACAGCCGAAATGGCGTTACGCTCGATGCATGGCACCTGAACCTGTCCGGCCAGCGGATCACAGGTCAGCCCGAGGTGATGTTCCATCGCGATTTCTGCCGCCATAAACACCTGCGCGGTGCTGCCGCCCAGCAGTTCGGTCAGACCTGCTGCCGCCATAGAACAGGCCACGCCCACTTCGCCCTGACACCCTACTTCCGCACCGGAAATCGAAGCGTTCATTTTGAACAGAATACCGACCGCGCCGGAAGCCAGGAAGAAGCGGCTGTACGAATCAGGGCTGATCGGGCGGATAAACTGATCGTAATACGTCAGCACGGCAGGAATAATGCCACACGCGCCGTTGGTCGGCGCAGTGACCACACGTCCGCCTGCCGCATTTTCTTCGTTAACCGCCATCGCGTACATGTTGATCCAGTCAACAACACCCATCGGATCGACATTGTTCTTATCCTGCGTCACCAGAATGCGGCGCAGTGCGGCGGCACGGCGGTTGATTTTCATCGGTCCCGGCAGCAAGCCTTCGGTATGAATGCCACGCGTAATGCCTTCGCTCATCACATTCCAGATGGCCGCAAAGTGATCGCTGATTTCTGTGCGTGTGTGTCCCGCCAGTTCGTTTTGCAGCATCAGTGCCGACAACGACAGGCCGGTGTCCGTACAGTGTTTTTGCAAATCGCTGGCTGAACGGAACGGATACGGGCGCACCACCGGATTTTCATCCTGCATACCAAATTTGCTGGCTTCGACAATAAAGCCACCGCCGATAGAGTAATAAGTTTGGGTATAGAGCAGTTCATCGCCGCTGAACGCACTGATTGTCATGCCGTTTTCATGCAACGGCAGATTACCGGAATGGAAATTCATGCCTGAACTGGCCGGGAAATCCACTTCTTTTGCGCCCTTGCCCAGCATCAGACGTCCGGTATTTTCTACCTCACGGATAAACGCCGGGATCGCATCGATATCCACATCATCCGGCATATTCCCCGCCAGCCCCATGATAATAGCCAGATCAGTGTGGTGACCTTTACCGGTTAATGATAATGATCCGTAAACATCAACCGCCACGCGGGTCGTTTGGGTTATATGGCCTGAAGAGATAAGTTCATCAGTGAATATTTTCCCGGCTTTCATCGGGCCAACAGTATGCGAACTGGAAGGACCAATACCAATTTTGAAAATATCGAAGACGCTGATCACGGTGGGTACTCCAAGTGAAATTATTTACGGGCGGAATAAACAGAAAAACGGGAGAGAAAGGAGCGGGATATTCCCGCTCACTTTATTTCAGAAGCTTTAATCATTAACCCATCAGGCTGAATACAATGGCTGACATCGCAATCAGACCCATTACAGCAACGAAGACATTACTGATATGGCCGCTGTATTTTTTCATCGCCGGGACTTTACGGATGGCATACATTGGCATCAGGAATAACAGCATCGCAATAATCGGACCGCCCAGCGTTTCGATCATGCCCAGAATACTTGGATTCAGGGTTGCCACTAACCAGGTGGTTAATAACATGAAGATACCGGTATAACGGTTCAGCGTTGGCAGGGCAATTTTCTTGCCTTTACTGCGCAAAGATTTAATCACCATGCCGTTAAAACCTTCGCGTGCACCCAGATAATGGCCGAGGAAAGATTTAGTAATGGCAATAAAGGCAATAAATGGCGCGATATATTCAATGACCGGGTTAGAGAAGTGGTTCGCTAAATAAGACAGAATAGACACGTTTTGCGATTTGGCTTCCATCAGGTCGGCCGGAGACAGGCTCAGGACGCAGCTGAAGACAAAGAACATCACCGTGATCACCATCATGATGTGGCTAAATGCCAGAATGCGCGAACATTTTTTCTCAGCGCCATCACCGTATTCTTTGCGTTTTGCCACTGCAAAAGAGGAGATAATAGGCGAGTGGTTGAACGAGAACACCATCACCGGGATCACCAGCCACAGCGTCATCAGCATACCGTGACCTACGCCGTTACCGGAAAGCGAGGCGTTTGTAAACACTGACATATTCCAGTTAGGAATAAGGTAAAGCGCCAGCGCCATCAGCACCGTCACAAACGGGAATACCAGAATACTCATCGCTTTCACGATCATATCCTGACCAAAATGCACCAGTGTCATTAATCCGAGGATCAGGATCAGTGACAGCAACGCACGCGGTGGCGCATTCATATGCATCTGGTGAGTAATAAAACTCTCAACCGTATTAGTGATCGCCACGCTGTAAACCAGCAAAATAGGATAAATGGCGAAGAAATACAGCAGTGTAATTAATTTACCGGCCGTAATACCAAAATGTTCTTCCACGACTTCCGTAATATCTTCACCCGCATTTTTACCCGATAAAACAAAACGGGTTAATCCGCGGTGAGCGAAGAAAGTCATTGGGAAGGCGAGAATCGCCATAATAATTAACGGAATTAATCCGCCAATACCGGCATTAATAGGAAGAAAAAGAACACCCGCACCAATTGCCGTTCCATATAAACCTAACATCCACATGGTGTCAGTTTTACGCCAGGAACTTATTGATTTTTCAGACAGCGTCCCGATTGTTGTATTATCCATGATTCCTCAGCACCTAATTATAAAAATACTTCCGTTTTCCCCAGGAATGGTTGATGTTTTTTTACTGCACCCGTCATCGAAAAAACCACCCTGACGGTTAAAACATACCATTAATGCGGGCATGATACCTATCAGCAGCATAAAAATCTGACTAACGGTGTGGCTTTGAGATCATGGTCACGAATATAGCTAAAATGCCGTCTATTATTCCTTTAAATTCCAATCTATTAACATTTCCTGCAATTTAAATTCATCAAACGGTGATTACGGTAACATTTATTTTTTGTCATATTTTGTTATGACCGTGACTATTATTTTAATAACGGTTGAAATAACACCAATGTGTATTATTTATCGACGCCGCCCCTCTTATCGCTGCTCAAAAATCAACCACGCTCATTAACCTAAACATTCATTAGATTCTCTTCAGTATTCGCTGTTTTCCTGGTTTCTGTAAAAAATTCTACACAAGATGCGTGTTGTTTCAGGGTGAAAAACTTTTTATTGACGCTTTCAGAAATCATGCCGATAAAGTTATTCTTATTCCGGTGAAACAATTTCAACCGGAAGAAACACAGAGTGACGCTATGGAAAAAGCCCGATCACCTTTTTACCTGTTAGTGAAGATACGTGTCGGCCATTTTTTTAAGGCTGCGTATGGCTTCGCCCTGCTGATGGTGCTTCTGATCGCTCCGTTAAAACCGGTTATCGCAGAAACCAGCGAGACGTCACCCGACGCCGCCGTCGCCCAGACCGTTAACGGTATCCTCAGTTATTCGCGCTGGCCCGACAAAACGACCTCGTCTTCTTTAACACTTTGCATCATTCAGCCAGTTAAATACGCGGCGCTACTCACGCCCGATGGCAGCGCTTTTGCTGGCAGACCGCTCAAAGTGATGACGTTGCCTTTTGACAGCCCGCTGCTGACCGCGCAGTGCGATGCCATTTATTCCGGCAGAATAACGGCTGAACAGCAGAACGATTTGCATCAGCGCCTGGAAGGCCATGCCATTTTAACGATCAGCGAAGAAGACGAGACCTGCGGATTACTGAACGCTTTCTGTCTGGTGATCACGCCCCTTCACACCGGATTCAAACTGAATCTGGACACGCTGTCCCGCAGCGGTGTGCGGGTTAATCCCGCCGTATTACAACTTGCCAGGGAAAAGGAGTAACCATGGAAAATAAAATTCCTGTTCCTGACACAGAACAGCCGCGCCAGCGCCCGACGCTGAGCGCCGCACTGAACAGAATCCATGTGATTGTGATTTTGACCGCGATTGGCCTTGCCGGTTTTTTACTGATCTTGCTGGCCCTGATCGCCCTGCGTTCGCATGCCGAAAATAATCTGCAACTGACCGCACGCGCTATCAGCTACACCACCGAAGCGGCGCTGGTGTTTAATGATCCTGCCGCCGCGCACGAGTCGCTGGAGTTCATCGCTAAACGCGGCGATTTCACGCAGGCTAAAATTCTGACCCCCGCCGGTGCAACGTTCACGGAATGGCAGCGGCCGGTGAACAGCAACTGGGACAAGCTCGGGCAGTTCGTCGGCCACCTGGCTTTCCCGGAGCCTGTCACGATGCCGGTGAACCATTCCGGTTCGCTCATCGGTACGGTCTGGCTCGCCGGTAATGGCGGAACCCTGGCGGGTTTCCTGCTGGAAACGGTGCTTAGCCTGATCGGCTGTCTGGTACTGACGGCCCTGGTGGCGCTGTATTTTTCCCGCCGGATGCAAAAAGGTATTGTCGATGCTCTCGGCCACATTACGCGCGTCACTCATGACGTCAGCGCTAACCGTTCGTTCAGCCTGCGTGTCCCTTCTGCGCCGATTGCCGAGCTGCACACGCTGAGCCAGGACTTCAACAGCCTGCTGACGGAGCTGGAAGCCTGGGAAAACCATATGCGTAACGAGAACGTCTCACTGACCCAAAAAGCATTGCATGACGGATTGACCGGCCTGCATAATCGCGCGTTTTTCATTGATACGCTTAATCAATGCTTTAACCCGATGCGCCCGGCGCTGTCACTCGCGTTGCTGTTTATTGATGTCGATAACTTTAAAGAGATCAATGACTCACTCGGTCATGCTGCCGGAGACCGCGTGCTGATGGTGATTGGTGAACGGCTGGCGAAAACACTGCGAAAAGGCGATGTGCTGGCGCGTCTGGGCGGTGATGAATTTGCCATCTTGCTTGAACCGATGGTTTCCACCGCAGAGGCCGTGGCTTTTGCCGAACGCATTGTTGAAATCATGAAAACCCCTGTCATCCTGCTCAATAACAAGACGCTGGATGTTTCTCTCAGTATCGGTATCGCGCTGTCGCCTTCTCAGGCCACTAACGCGAAAGAGTTACTGGATAAGGCCGATGAGGCCATGTACCGCTCGAAAAAAATTTCCGGCAGTTGCTGGCATGTTTCTTCAGGCATGCCGCTTCCTGTCGTGATGAAAGACTAAAAGGAATTAATGACAATGAATACCTGCAACACTTTCAAGACCTGGTTTCAGTTCGCCGCAATGGGGCTGTGCATTCTGCTGCTGGCCGCCTGTCAGACCAAACCGGCGGGATTAACGCCGGAACAGATCGCCGTACTGCAAAAAAACGGCTTCTCACAGACAGCCGAAGGCTGGGAACTCGGGCTGGATGCCAAAGTGCTGTTTGGCAATAATCAGGCGACGCTTTCGACAGAAAGTAAGCAGTCGGTGGAAAAACTGGCCAGTGAACTGCTGCATGTCGGGCTGAATAAAGTCAATCTCGACGGCCATACCGACAACTACGGCGACGCCGGTTACAACAACGATCTGTCTCTGCGCCGCGCCAACACCGTTGCCGCCGCCTTTGCCGATGCCGGCATGCCACGCGCCAATATCCATACCCGCGGATTAGGGCAGAGCCAGCCGGTCGCCAGCAATAAAACCCAGGCCGGACGCGCCCAGAACCGTCGCGTGTCTGTGATTATTGTGGTGTAACTTACAACAACCCCACCATATGCAGCGCCGCCTTGCAGTTATCCGTTCTGCGCCAGGCGAGCGCGATCTGCGTCGTTAATGTCTGCCCTGCCAGGGGCAGACAGCGCACATTGGTTTCATCAATCTTACTCAGCGACGCCGGCACCAGCGCGTAACCAAATCCTGTCGCCACCATACTCAGCGCCGAGGTAATTTGCGGACACTGCTGCCCGTAGCGCGGCGAAAATCCCGCCTCTTTACACGCCTGTGTCACGGCATCATAAAGCCCCGGCGATAAATCGCGGGGAAAGGTGATCAGCGTGTCGTGGCGCAGCGCTGCCAGCCGGACTTCTTTCCCCTGACTGAGCGGATGCTTCTTCGGCAACGCCACCATCATTTCCTCAATATCCAGCACCTTATAACTGAACTCCTTGCTGCGCTCGCAAGGCAGACGGATAAACGCCGCATCCAGCGCGCCCTCGCTCATCGCGGTCATCAGCCCCGCCATATCTTTTTCCTGCGGCTCCAGCACCATGCCCGGGTACTTGTCACGGAAGCGATGCAGCAGCTCAAACACCTGCGGATTGAAGGCCGTTGAGGTGGCAAAACCGATGCGCAGCGTACCATTCAGGCCGCGTGCCACCGCACGGGTACGTTCAAAGGCGGCATCGGTCAGTTTGATGATGGTTTGTGCGTCGTCGTACAGCACTTTTCCGGCTTCGGTAAGCTCGACGCCACGGGTCAGACGCTTGAGTAAAGGGGTTCCGATTTCATGTTCGAGCCGCTGGATTTGCTGACTCAGGGGAGGCTGGGATATTCCCAGGAGTTCGGCAGCACGGGTGAAGTGGCCCGCCTCGGCTACCGCGACAAAATAACGCAGATGACGAAGTTCCATATCAAAAACGTCTCAAAGTAAACACCTCCTTATATTGGAACTCAGGACGGAATGGGGTCAACCTTTTAGTTAGCAAAGTTAATTATTCGACGGAGACCCCCTGCATGAAAAGCCATTCTGAGTCCTGTTCCTGCGTCGCCGATATTGCCCGCACGGCGACAGCGTTTAAACATCAGCATCCTGACCGCGTGCTTTATCAGTCGTCACTGATGAGCGCCTTGCTGAGCGGCGTCTATGAAGGCGACACCACGATGGCAGACCTGCTGAAACACGGCGATTTTGGCCTCGGCACCTTTAACCATCTCGACGGCGAACTGATCGCATTCAACAGTAATATCTTCCAGTTGCGTGGCGACGGCAGCGCCCGGCGCGCCCTTCCTGAACAAAAAACGCCCTTCGCCGTCATGACATTCTTTAACCCGACTAATGAATACGTGATTGACCGCCCGCACAGCCGTGAACAAATCCACGCCGTAATTGATAACGCCGTCGCCAGTCAGAACACCTTCTGCGCATTGCGCATTGATGGTGAGTTCAGCCGCGTCGAGACTCGCACCGTACCGGAACAGCACCGCCCTTATAAACCGATGCTCGAAGCCATCGAAGCGCAGCCAACATTTCATATTGAAAACAGCCAGGGCGTGCTGATTGGCTTTCTGACACCTGCGTATATGCAGGGCATCAACGTGGCGGGCTATCACGAACATTTCATCAATCAGACACGCAGCAGCGGCGGCCATGTGCTGGATTACCAGGTTGAGCGCGGCGTGCTGACTTTCGGCACGGTCGAAAAGCTGTTGATCGACTTTCCGCAGGACAGTGATTTCCTGCACGCCAACTTATGCCCTGACGATTTAAATGATGCGATTCAGTCCGTTGAAAGTTAACAGTCCGCAGACAAAAGGAATAAAGCCATGAAAAATTCAGACAGCCAAAGCGAATGGAAATGCGGTGCGGATCTGGTCGTCGCGCAGCTTGAAGCACAGGGTGTCAAACACGTGTTCGGCATTCCCGGCGCAAAAATCGATCGTGTTTTCGATTCGCTGGTCGATTCCCGCATCAAAACCATTCCGGTTCGTCACGAAGCCAACGCCGCCTTTATGGCCGGTGCCGTCGGCCGCCTGACCGGGAAAGCGGGCGTCGCGCTGGTCACCTCCGGCCCCGGTTGTTCGAACCTGATCACCGGCGTTGCCACCGCGACCTCCGAAGGCGATCCGCTGGTGGCTTTAGGGGGCGCGGTGAAACGCGCCGACCACGTTAAACAGGTGCACCAGACCATGGACACCGTCGCGATGTTCCGCCCGGTCACCAAGTATTCCGCCGAAGTCACCTCGTCTTCCGCGCTGGCCGAAGTGCTGGCGAATGGTTTTCGCGCCGCCGAGTTCGGGCGTCCGGGTGCAGCGTTTATCAGCCTGCCGATGGATATCGTCAATGAACCGGCCAGCGGCAAACTCCTGACATCGCAACCGCCGGTACTGGGCAGCGCGCCACATGACGCGATATTGCAGGTCGCGCAATTACTGAAACAGGCCAAAAATCCGGTCCTGCTGCTCGGCCTGATGGCCAGCCAGCCGCGCAATGCCGAGGCGATCCGTCGTCTGCTGCATAAAAGCGATCTGCCGGTCACCAGCACCTATCAGGCGGCAGGCGTTATCGATCAGGCTTCGTTCCATCGCTTCGCCGGTCGCGTCGGTCTGTTCAACAATCAGGCCGGTGACCGCCTGCTGCGTAACGCAGATCTGGTCATCACCATCGGTTACAGCCCGGTCGAGTATGAACCGGTGCAATGGAGCAACGGCAGCGCCGAACTGGTTCACATCGACGTGATGCCCGCCGAAACCGACAGCGACTATCTGCCGGACGTCGAACTGGTGGGCGATATCGCCGACACACTGGATCTGCTGACAGAACAGATCCCGCAGCGCATCGATCTCAGTGCTTCTGCTATTGCTATCCTCGAAGATCGCCGTCAGCAGCGCGAACTGCTGGCCCAGAAAGGCCGCAGCCTGAATCAGTTTGCCATCCACCCGCTGCGTCTGGTGCGCGCGATGCAGGACATCGTTAACAGCGACGTCACCCTGTGCGTTGATATGGGCAGTTTTCACATCTGGATCGCCCGTTACCTTTACAGCTTCCGTGCGCGTCAGGTGCTGATTTCCAACGGCCAACAAACCATGGGTGTCGCGCTGCCGTGGGCGATTGGCGCTGCGCTGGTCGATCCCAGCCGCAAAGTGGTTTCCGTATCCGGCGACGGCGGCTTTATGCAATCAAGCATGGAACTGGAAACCGCCGTACGCCTCGGCGTCAACCTGCTGCACATCATCTGGGTCGATGAGGCCTACAACATGGTGGCGATTCAGGAAGAGAAAAAATACCATCGCACCTCCGGCATCCAGTTCGGCCCGATTGATTTCAAAGCCTACGCCGACGCCTTCGGCGCCAAAGGTTTTGCCGTCACCTCCGCCGAAACGCTGGAAAGCACCCTGCGCGCCGCCATGGACGTACAAGGCCCCGCCGTCGTCGCCGTCCCGGTGGATTACAGCGATAACGCGCTGCTGATGGGGCAACTGGAGATGGGGCGGATTTTTTAGAGGGTGGGGTTTTTAGATGCAAAACGCCCTTGTCAGGGCGTTTTTTTACTCGCAGCTATCATAGCTTTTAGCTCATCAATCGAGAGCGTACGGTCTTTTTTGCGATGAATGATCCCGTGACAATTGGCGCAAACGGGAACAAGATCGGTTTTTGGATTTACGATCTTCGATTTACCAAATTCGGAAACAGGCACAACGTGATGAATATGGATAAAGTCGGTCGCATATTCTCCGTAGAAATCACCAAAGTTGAAGCCACAAGCGAAACAGGTAGTGCCATGTATGCTTTTTGCCAACTTCTTCAGTTTTGGGTTTCTTTCATACTTTGTAACGAACTTAGAAGTTTTCTTCCCTTCCTCATATGAAACCAGAGACTCTTCATCGGCTTCATCTTCTATACGGATTTCCTCGCTTTTAATGTCATCCATAATAAAGCGTGATTCCGTTAGCGCAGACGCAACAGCAATATCGGCAAAAACCTCTCCTGATATGGGACGAACACTAAAACGCCAATAATTGGTTTTTTGTTGGTCTGGAATTTCTTCGTAATAGACACCGTCATTTTTAGCTAACACAGCCTGTTCAAACGGCTGGAAATCCGTCAATACTGCATATAGATGACCGGCTTCATCCGGTTTGATCTCGCGTATGCGTCCGATACCAAAATAGTGCGGGGCATCAGACAAACGCTGTGACGAATACTCTTTATGCTCTGCCTTTAGCCTCCCTTTGTAATACACAAAACGCATTCCAGGGCTGAGTGACTTTTGATACTGCTTAGGAAAATGATATCGCTCTCCCGTTTTGTCATCCCATTTGGAGTCATCACTCTCCGCAAGAACGACACACATCTCTTCGTCCATCATCTATCGATACCTGTTAGTTGAATCAATAGGTTGAAAGTATAAGATGTTCTCAATTGCATACAACTCATGCATTTATTTTTTGAATGGTTTGACTACTTTTATCGCCAAATAAACGCAATGGACAACGCCGTTACTTTTCAAGTTTCATACCTTTTCCAAGACACCTCGCAAAACTGAAAACTGCCTAAAAATTCCGCTTACTGTACAAATCCCCACGTATTAGACTCCCTTCGCTGCGGCAAAATCCGCAGTCAGAATTAGCGTTCTGTCATTTTCTGGTACCGACAACCCTATGAAAAAATGGGGAATGTGGTACGGTCTGTTCTCACCCAAATTATGGTGGCTCAGACAGTGGCTTCTCATGAAGCACCGGATCCAGAAAACCGGTAACGCTAACGCTGTTTGAGCTACCACCTCGAGGTTAGCGTCTCAAGTGGTAGTAAATTCACTATTTTCTGGAGTACTCAACATGCCTAACCTTTACGACAATACCCCGCTGGAACTGGAAGAGATCGTCGATCACTGCCGTGCCTTGTCTTATGCCATTGTGTCGCTGGATAATCCGCAGGCGAAAGATCTGCTGAGCTATATTCTGTGTGAACGGCTTGAAGTGCTGTATCAGACACTGGAAATGCCGATTAGCGAGGATGATGTGGTGAGCATCGACGTCGCGGAAGCACTGGCGCATTAAGCAGATTTGCAGACGTAAAAAAGCCAGCGCAAATGCGCTGGCCTGATGATCCACGAGGCATGTGAATTAGAAATCGTAGAAAACGGTAACCCAGGTGGCGTCCGCTTCGTCGTCTGTGGTGTGCGCTAATGTGCGCTCCACGTAAACAGACAAACCGTAACCGATGGTGGTACCCGCGCCCAGATAAACGTGGTTCGCGTGATATTCTTCGCCGCCTTTCAGTTGCAGGGAATCGGCTGCAAGGTATGGCTGGATCGATTTCAGGAACGGCTTGTCGATATTAAAGGTATAACCGACGAAACCTTCCACACCGTAACCGCTGCCTGCGAAGTAATGATCGACAGGATTTTCACGGGTGCTCGGCACGAAATCTTTGTAATAGCTGCCGGTCCCGACGATGTACCAGTTATTTGGCTGCCAGGTTAAAGCCGTACCAGATAACTGTTGATGATAATCTTTTTCGTTATATTGATTATCTTTAACCGTGGCATCAGTCAGGCTATAAGCCGCACTCCAGACTAAATCTTTGGTGAGTTTATAATCGAACCCTAAACCGCCACCATTATTGCGGCGATAATGCTGATTCTCGCCCGCCTGAATTTCATCTTCCGGCAATAAATAGTTGGCATATAACGTCACAGGGCCAAAGTCGTTGGTATATTTCAGACTACTTTTCGGCTTATTCGCGCCATCGTAACTGCCGTTAATACCAATACCCGTACCGCCCGCATGGCCATCGTTATCCCAGACGTCACTTTTAATCCCGACAACGGAATAATAAATACCGTACTGGTGGCCGTAGGTTAATGTCCCGTAACGATCGTCTTTAAAGCCCGCATATAACTGACGCTGAGTATCACGCTGACCGCCTTCCGGATAATGATCATTCATACCCAGAAGGTTCGCCATGTCCACACCCAGCTCGTAGTAAGCGATGACGGAGGTGTCTTGCGTCAGTTTATAATCACCACGGAAGCGGAAACGGGTGCCGCCATCGTGACCATTTTTATAATAACCCGGCTCCGGGCCGTTATTGAAAATCCACTCAGGGCGGATGCTCCCGCCTACCTGTAAACTTAATGGCGCCAGCAAAGCATTACTCTGAGGATTTTTATCTAAAACAGTAATCTCGGCCTGGGCGCTGGCAGATAATGCCGACAGCACGACGCCGCCAATTAAGATTGACGCTTTTAAATTGCTCATTATTACCCTGTCTTTATTATTTATGTGATGTGTGTGCGGTCTTGCGCCGCGTATAAATAATTAACATAGGTATGACGGAGGACAAAGTGAAAATTCAGAAAGTTCCCTATAAGAGAAAAATATGTTTAGGTGAATTATTAAACAAACAGGTTTTTAAATGTAACTCATAGAAACATTATTTGTATTATTGATTAAACAGGTATCAATACGATGAGTAATCCATCAATCGTAAACGATAAGAATGCCAGAATTGAAATATTTAATAACAATTACATCAGAAAAATAGCATCAATAAGTAAATCATGCCAGCGTGATAATAACACTACGTGACAACCCCCCGCTTTCATTATTTTAATTTGAGTGGTTTTCAACATCGCCAGAATAATATCCGGTAAATACTGTTATTCATTCACCCATTTCAATTTTTATCTCATGAATAGCGTTCTGGTGGTGAATATCCCCAATTCCCGGAACGGATTTTGCGAGACACATTCCAGATCTGACAACAAAACACTGTAAATATAAACAGGTTATTTCTTTGGCGTACGAACAGGCATAGAGTTCTCTGGCAGCGGCAATCACCTCGCCAGTACCGGGGGCCTCGACTCACTGACAATGGAATGACTTGTATGACTGATTCTGATAACCACACCGCGTTCACTACTAACTCTATCTCCGTCTTTCGCTCGCTTATCGCCGGGCTGGATTTCAGTCACTTTGATGATGCTCAGCTGTATGACCTCAATGCGCTGGCGTCAGAATCCGCCGGCGGGTTATGTCAGGGGCTGTTGTGCTTAAGCGAAGGACTGGAGAACAGCGAGATATTGCTCCCGGAAGGGATTGCGCAGGTCAGCGATTATCTGAAAGCTTCCGCTCACCTGATCCCTGTGCTCTTTGAATTATGCGAGCAGGCCAACAGCGGGCTCGCAAGAAGCAAAAAGCTTACGGTGTATCCGATGAACTGACACGCGCGGCGATATCCTGCATCACATTACGCGCTGTCTGGCTGATTCCACCGAGTTGGAAAAAACCGTGGATCACCCCCAGATAGCGCTGTGCGGTGCAATTCACGCCCTGCTCTGTCAGCCGGGAGAACAGCGCTTCACCTTCATCGCATAGCGGATCGTATTCCGCCGTGATGATGTGAACCGGCGGCAACCCAGAAAAATCATCACGCCATAACGGGCTGACTTCTGGATGCATGAAATCCGTTTGCGGATAATAAGCTTCGAACCCGCTGAGCAGCGTGTCGCTGGTCAGCACGTAATCATCGCCATTGCGCTTGTGGCTGTCAGATGCTGCCGTCGCGTCCAGCATCGGGTAAATCAGTACCAGCAGATGCGGCAGCCACTGCCCGGTATTTCGCAGGCGCAGCGCGGTGATCAGAGCCAGATGTCCGCCTGCGCTGTCGCCCATCAGCGTTATCCGGCCAAGCTCTATGCCAAGCCTTTCAGCATTCTGCCAGATAAAATTTGCCGCCAGTTCTGCGTCGTCATGCGCGGCGGGGTAGGTGTGTTCAGGCGCTAAGCGATATTGCACCGCAATCACCCGACTGCCGCTGTAAAAAGCAAGCTGACGGAGTTGATTATCATGCGTTGCGAAACCGCCACTGACAAAACAACCACCGTGATAATAGATAACGGCAGGCAGTGCGCCTTCTGCATTCAGCGGAGAGAAGATGCGTAACGAGATGCCGTCGATAACCATATCCTCAACCTCTGCACGTGGCTCAATATCACCCGCTAAAACTGTGCTGGCGATATATCCGGCGCGGCGCTGTGCAAAAGTCTGACTGCGCGACGACGGGCGACCTGCAGCGATGAAGTCATTAACAAGCCCGGCGATTGCGGGTTCCAGTGCCATGAAGAATTTTCCTGATTTGGGAGCGGGTAATTATTACATCAGTGTAAATCGCATGAGAGGGGGTGGAAAGTGCACAAAAAGCCCAAATGAACTGATTTTAGGCATAAAAAAAGACCTCAGTTGAGGTCTATTTACATACTAATGGTGCGAAGGCCGGACTCGAATAACTTATTCAACCACCTGATTTCAATATTATTTATTTTAAACGATGATGGTTTATACCCGCACTTGTACCCACAAACGAAAATCCGTACAAAAAGCGAGCAGATCGATAGAGCCGTTTCAGAAGCTATTCGGCACCGATTATACCAAACTCTCGTTTCCGTAATGCGTCATCGGATAGCTTTTTTAGAGCGCCCGTTTAATTGACTATTCCCTACCGAAAAACTTCTCTTGAAGCGCGGCGACACTTTAACGTCCAGTGAAATGGGAATCTGCTCAGATTTTCCACTGTTATAAGCACTCGTTGCTCCTACGAAACAGTAATCCACTTTCAAGAGTTCCAATGCCTCTATCACTACCGCTGCGGAACCTCCAGGAGCAGCAGGCATTAGCATGCCAGTAATTATATTTTTTCGTGCTTTAGTGTAGACGCCATAGCCCACTTTAAGCAGTAGCCCTTCCCTCACCAGTTCGCGTAACGCCCTACCAATCTGTTCGTAACCAGCAAGATCTTTGAAATCACCACGAGTAAACACATAACGCTTTGAGCGTTTCAGTCGTGTCTGAATGCGAGCTTTTGTGGTCATTGCACCCTCTCCTAGTCATTTTTTCATCATGACAAACATACAACACTGAACTTATCCTGCAGCTAGCATCCCCGGATAGTGTTTAGCGATGATGTTATTCATTCGGTCAATCAGATCCGGGCGCTTGAATGTGATGTGCGCACTTCCCTTCTGAAAATAACGGATTGAAAAATACGCATCGTCGAAAATCTCCGGGGTACTTTGCTGGTTAATGTGCTCACTCAGTCTGACCGTCACATCGTGGCGATTTTCCGGAATGGGTTTTCCATCCAGCAGAAACAACATGCGTTCAAGGTCAGCCAGTTGATCCCTACGCCATCCCCAGTTGAGCTTAAAGCCCCAGCGATTATGATCCACCAGGTTATTGATGATAATTTTTTTGCTGAATTGACATGGGCTGTTGGTTTTATAATCCCATGACAAGCCTTTGAACACATTGATGATGCCACGTTCAAACACATCTGCTTTATTGTGATGCAATTGCTCAAAGGTGCTAAGAATGTTGGCTTCGCTGATCTCAGGAATATCGTCACCCTCAAGATTGTTATCCCACTGCTTACGCGCCTGCGCGTCCATCAACGAAATCATCCCTGATTTTTGCATCAGGTCACGCCAGATGCTGCGATCAAGATTACGGGTTATCGTACTCATTGCAGTTTTCACGTTTTCCATAAGCCAACATCCACAACGAAAATCCTGACGCATCGCCCAGTCACGGGCAGTTTTGCCACCGATACTGCAGGTCAGTGTCGAGATGTCGTCAAGTTGCTGAATGAGTTGTTCAATCTGTAACAGTGCCGCATTGCGGCCTGTCACAATACGTTCAATACTGGTAGAGCTGATGATTTCGGTATGACCAGTTATTACGTCGGAGCCGTTATTGACTTGTATCTCAGACATGGATTATTTCCTTTATATCAATGCAAAGCGCCAGCCGAATGAGGGCTGGCGCTTTATGTAAGCGGTGTGTGAAAGAATGGCTAATCACTCGGTGATTTACTCTGCGGCCTGGAGGTAGCGAATATCCTGAAGAGCCTGGTTTTTACGTTAAGCTAAGAATGAGCGCGAGCTACCAGTCGAAGGTGGTAAAGCCGGGGAGAGTGTCGCCAAAGGAGTCAAAGTGAATGGTGCTGATGCCGTAGCGGCGCACCAGCGTCACAATCAGTCGACGACAGACTTTAGACAGCCCACGGCGTTTCAGGTGCAGTACCGGGAATGCCCAGGCATCGAGGCGGATCAGGTAGCCAGACCCCGTGTGATGGACCCATTCTGCGTCGCCATGAACATGATATTGCTGGGAAAGTGTATGCAGCAACGCATTATCTTCATCTGTGATATGCGCCGTACTGCACTGAATGCCGTTAGCTCTGGCGGTAATTGGCAGAGGATCTTCAATAATAATTTCGCCTGATGTACTGGCAATGCTAAGTGTGTAGCCGTTGTTGTTGATGATATTAATCAGCTCATCGATTTCAACACCGTCCACATCTACGGCGATTTTGCCCATGTTGAGCGCGAGGACGTTAATCCCATCAACTTCAACATTCATCGAGATTTTCAATGGTTTTGCTCCTGTCGGCGGGCTCTGCCACGGGTAATGCCACTCACTGCTTTATAACCACTGCGTTTCATCAGACCGGTGGCTTGCCTGGCGCGGAGAATATCGATTGGGGTGATAAACGGTGACTGCTCCATTAAGGTGAAACCAGGCTGGTCAGTTCGCACCAGTTCATATTTCTCCACCAGGAAGTTCACCGCATCGCTGAGAGATATTCCGGCGTCAATATGCTCACGGATGATGGTTTCATTACTGAACGGGGTATCACTGACTGTGAGTCCATAGTGTTGCTCGAGCAGATGCGTCAGCAGCTGTTGCCATATTTCGACAGGTGACGGGCAGGACGAAACCGCCCGTTGCGGGGTTAAAGGTAAAGTTTGCATGGGTTGGATTCTCTTCAGATTAGCGATGTTGCGTAATGGGTGTTGCGAAGAAGTAGTGCAGGTTATTCCTGGCTTGCCGGGTAAATAGTGAGATAGATATAGCCATGACTGCCCAATGAATCGGCTTCGCAGATCAGGCCATTGTGGTGCAACGTAACGCAATGCTGACAGCGAGGCTTGAGTTCACCCGAGAGCAACTTGAGTTCAAGCTGTTTGAGCATCAGCGGAAACGCCTGGTCAATTCGCAGCGCCTCATCCTCACTGAATGCACCGTTAAAACCCGCACGGTCAGCCAGAAAGTGCAAACGGTTGCCTTCCTGCACCAGACGCGCACCAAAGCTGGGAGTAACTTCACGGTTTAATCCCCATTGCAGGCTCGGGTTGTCCTCCGGTGATGTACTGGCTGAGGCGACTGATTTCATTTAAGTATTCCTTAATAACGAAGAGGGATTGTTAATTGAGGGTAATGCTGCGAATGACGACATACGGCCCGGAGCGGTCCTGACGACGCTCAGGAAAAACTGCCAATACACCTGTGATGTCCTGCACTTCCTGGCCGATGTAATGACTAACACTGCCATGCCATTGATACCTCCCCGTGCAGTAGCGAAACAGACGTGAACCTGGATGCTGCCGTTGTATCGCCATGGCTTCCCGCTTACTGATTATTTTCATGATTTAATCCTCACAACCATCCTCGTTCGGCAAATGACACCACATCGCTGCCTCCTGTCACGAGGTGGTCGAGCAACCGCACTTCCACCAGGGCCAGCGCCTCCGCTATTCGCTTTGTTACAGCCCGGTCGGCCTGACTGATGTCGGTGGTCCCGGATGGATGGTTATGGGCAATGATGACTGCCGCCGCGTTGTGACGCAGAGCCGACTTCACCACCTCGCGGGCATGGACTTCGGTATGGCTGAGCGTGCCCGCAAAAAGCGTTTCCTTCTCCAGCAGGCAATGCTGGTTATCGAGATACATCACGATAAACACCTCCCGCTCGAGATTCGCCATCTGTAGCTGCAACCAGGTTTTGGTAAAGACAGTGGAGGTGAATGCTTCGCCTGGCTGACGCTGGTATTTCTCCAACAGGCGCAGGGCTCGGCGAATAAGGCGTTGTTCACTGGTCGGCAGAGTCGACACTAAAGTCAGTTCAGACATTACGGCTCCTTTAATAAAAAAAGCCGCTGTTTGTGTGAAGCAGCGGCCTGTGTATAAGGGAAGGATGAATCAGGAGGTGCGGTCGTAAAACTGCCCGTCCACACGGCTCTGGAATGCTGAAGGCCAGCAGGCATACTGAATAGACAGGTTAATGCGCTGCTGATTTAACAGGCTTTGATAGGTACAAACGCGCCAACCCGGGTTCGCAGTGTCACTGCTCTGATTAATGAGGCGGTAAGGAATATAATCACCGTAATTTCCGGCATAACTGGCAACAGGTATTAATAATGATCCAGTAACCAGAATAACGCCCGATAATACGCGCAATGAAGCGGTTATATTTTTCATATTCTTTATTTCCAAATTAAATATGTTAATTAGTTAAATGGCGATAAATAGCCGTGATGAATTCACAACAACGCTAACAATGTGCAGAAGCAAAGTCAGATCGTTACTGTCGATCGGTTTTCAGTTATTGATCGGTGCGGTCAATCATTACCGGGTATATCAGGAAGCCAGTTGCAGCATTTTCTCTGCCATCACCCACAGGGCACGATTGAGCTGTGCGACATGAAATTGCTTCGTTAATTGTTTCAGCCAGGAATGGCAGAGAAACCTGATGTTCCGTCATCAGTAGCCTACCGGCACATGCAGGACGGGTAACGGACGGTCACGGCGAACGAGATTCACCGCACCAAAGCGGGATGCTAGTCGGGTCATAATGGGCTCTCTGATAGCGGGCTCACTGCTTCTGCCTGGCGGCAGAAGCAGTGAGGTAGTTAAAAGAAGAGATTCCAGATACTACGGGCAGTGCTGACAACGGTATCAATGACTTTGCGGACAACATGGGTGACGGCGCGTGGAAGCGGAAACTCGTCAACGCAAGCGCTCAGCGTTTCATCGAGCACATCACCGAAATCCTGACGGGCTTTTTTTAATACGGTATCGGTGCGGTAAAGCGGATTGACCAGGGAACTGACCGCACTGCTGGAGCGGGCGGGAAGAGCGTTGAACATCGTTTCGACCAGCGCCTGCATTTGCCAACCCGTGTCCGCTGAGACTGACACGACAGGGAGTGACGGGGCGCGGAACAAGCGGCGGATCACATCAGTTTTATCCTGCATGTGAGCTAACTGAGAAGGTGAAGGCGTATTTAACGCACCATTCCATTCACGACAGGGTTCTGTTTTGTCTCCTTGCGAAACGATGACCAGAACCTTATCGCAATGCTGTGTACCGGGCCGTAAGACGTTATGCCAGAACTCACCATCGACCGATAGCGCCCGGTCATCTGCTTTAATCAGCCAGAGTATCAAATCCAGTTCAGGCAACACTGACTGGTACAGTGCGCGATATTCTTCATCATATTCCTGACTTTCTCCCACACCAGGCAGGTCAATAAGCGTCACCATGCGGTTACCTGCCTGTAAGTGTAAACGCTGGGGCTCACGAGTACAGGCCCGGGAGTGGCCAACTGCCGATACAGGCTTCTGAAACAGGGCATTACAGAGGCTGGATTTTCCTGCACCCGTTTTGCCCATAATACCAATCACAGGCTGGTAATTAATGACGCTGTCCAGACGCTGGATAATTCCCCGTGCTACAGCAGAGGGCAGGAGTTCAAGGGGGGAATGTAATAAATTAAGCGCAGACTTTTCGTCCATCGATATCACCTTTGTGAATAGCTAAAAGAAGAGGAATACAGGCGTATTCCTCAAGGATTCACTGGGGTAATATATAACTGAAAATTATTTAAGTTTGTCCGTGCGTACTTTTACGCCTCTCATATTCTTCAGCAATCAGGCGATTCATAAAATCATCACGTTTCATATTGACGAATGCGATCATGTCATTCAGCTTTTTATCATTTTCCAGAGATAGTAAAAACTTTTTATTGATATTACCTTTACCTGCTTTTTCCCGGTGTTTATGGGAAGATAGCGCGGTGTTAATTCTGCGAAGAAATAATTCTTTACCCTCAGGGGTATCCAGAATGCAGTCATAAAAACCGGTCAGACAGATTTTTTTGTCGTCATCGGTAATAGGTAAAAAATATCTAGTGATATTATCCTTTGGCTTTGCGGCGTAATTCCAGAGATAATTTATTATTTCTGTGTTTTTTCCGCTAAAAGGATCTGGTGTATTGTTCTTTCTTTGCCAGTCAGATTTTAATTCATTGAGCATCTCCCTTTTTTGATTACCTGTGAGGTCTTCTGCATCAAAATATTCGACAATAGCATCAAATCTACCCTGGTGTTCAGGAAATACATCTCGACGCCTGCTGCGGTAACCCACTGTTTTATACCACAACCACAGACAAATTCTTTTATCTTTTTTAATCCAGTCAAATTCTGCTGCGGGTAATATTTCATCTTTACAGGAAGACTCCATCTTGCTGACAAATCTTTTTATATCCCGCACATTTCTTTCAAAATGATAATTAAGTTCACCATCAATCCAGGTACGTATTTCCTCCATATTTCCAGATTTATTTTGCCAGTCAAAATACTCTGGGGATCTTATTCCTGAACGTTCCCGGCTTTCCATATAACGGACATAATACTGGCATTTCCTAATATCCTTTTCCGAAAAATAATCATAACAATCCATTAGCAGTCATCCATTTCACAGGTAATCACACCGTGATTTTACCGTCATTTGAAGTGACTTTATGGTTGTTTTATCACAAAATTATCGGAATTTTATCGAAAATTTAGCGTGACTAATTGGGTTGTCTGAGCAGTACATCACGATGAGCGTCAGTTTCCATCGAGGGGTTTTCTGATTTAAATAATACGATGTAGTCATACAGACCATCACAAATACAGTGGGATTTGTTTTGTTATTGATGTCTGATAATATCAGATGAGCGAAGAACTCATGCGTCAGGACAACTCAAGGCTTGGCCGGTTATGATTAAATAAGGTTATTACTATTATTCTAAGAAACACCTCTCCCGCTATGAATATTAACCCACACAAAAAAAACCATTCAAACCGTCACCAACATCAATCAGATTAAAACTTACGTCCTCCTCACATGTTCATGAAACGACATAATGAGGAATGCACCATGAGATCACACCGCATTACAAACCCTAATCACCCGACTTACCCTGAACTGGAATCTCAGTTACACCGTCATGTTGATAATCTCTTCCGAAGATATTCAAAGCTTATTCTGCTGAGAATTGACTTTGCTTATCTGAGTCACTTATCTGAATTCACTCATCAGGATGTTCATGGTCTGTGTGCCGATATGGTTCAACTGGAAACCCGGCTAGTCGATATCAATGGCATTGCCGGTTATACCTGGGTGGCGGAATATGGAACTGACCATCGCTATCATGCTCACTGTGCAATATTTATCAATGGGCAGCTACGCAACAAAGCCTGGCCGATATTCCTTGATATAGAGAAACAGTGGAAGAGTGTCACTGACAATGAAGGATACGCCCATCGATGCACACCTCGGCGCCATTATAGAGTCAGGAGTGAAGAGATGACGGAACATGATAATGAAATGGGTGTGGATGCCATGAAATATATTCTCAGCTATATGGCAAAGACTGAGCAAAAGCCTGATGGCGTCCATAGCCGATTCAGCTCAATACCCGACAGGTCCCGGAGAGGGAGGCCAAGAAAGCCCAATTAAAAGTCATTAATTACGTCGGGCAGATATCTGATGAGCAGTACCCGTGAGCATATTGACTTTCTGCGTACTGCTCTCCCTTAATATCACCGGAGAGAACTCATCATGATATCTGAAAATACATCCCTGCTTAGTGACCAGCTGGTCGACATGAAATTCATTACTGCCTTTACCGGTCTGACCGATAAATGGTTTTACAAGCTGATTCAGGATGGTCTCTTTCCTAAGCCCCTTAAACTGGGGAGAAGTTCGCGTTGGTTTAAAAGTGAAGTGGAACAATGGCTGCAACAGCAAATAACACAATCACGTGGATAAGGAAGCATGACCATGTCACACCGTATTCCCCTTTCCACACTGATACGCACCAGCCAGCGTAGAATGAATCTATGTATTGCACGTGACGCCAGGACGGGCTCTCCCCTGAGGCGTCATCGCCACTTTCTGCAGGTCACATCAATCAACATTGCCGGTTACGGTTCCATGCTGTTCCCGGCATTTCTGCTGCCCGCTCTGCCTGACTGCATGCCTGGTGATAACGCAACGCTCACTACCTCAGATACGGGTACATTTGAATCACAATGTCCCTGGTACAGTATTCTGACCGCTGAAATTAACAGACTGGGGCTACCGGACGTTACCCGCAGAATTCGTTACCTTTCCCCCCTACAACGTGAAGAATACGCACTGGTGATATTCAGCAGATTGGCAGTGAGGTCGTCATTCCATGTGCCACCTGACCTTACGCAATGGCGGCATAGCCATCAGACTCTGTCTCACCTCACAGAAGAGCATCTCTTCTTTATCTTTTACAATCAGTGGCCTGACTCTCCCTATCGCCCGTAAGAATACACTCCCAATACCACAGGCGGATTGATCGGCAGAACCGATCGATATCGGAAAACTGATCTATAAAAACAATTATCTTTCAGGCAATACCCGCAAGTACCATAAGGGCGAATTCACTTTCTGCATCTATCAGCGGTGACCATGAGAAAGCCTGACCGGGCCATTTCAAGGGCAATGACTGGCGGATGACATCCAGGAAGGTTGCATACCGTTTCATCACTATAGTTCAGGGCTTATTACTCAGCCCGTTTCTACTTTTATCGTTTCGATGATAAAGGCCGCCGGAGTATTGTCCGCGCTCAGACTCTCCATGAATCAATCACCGGTTTTCTCCGGCGGGAGAGTGCTGCCTGCTGGCTGTAAAAGGTTAATAACATTCATGCTAAAAACGCTTTCGTCCTTCACGCCAAATTACGCTGCTGGTTTAAAACAACTCATCAACAGAGAAAATCTGTACCTGCTGTTATGGGTATTACTCATGCATTACGCATTGGGATATCAATATAAATTAATCTATGTTTTCTCTGCTTTCTCCGGATTATTACTGCTCAAGTATGCAGGGAAAATAATATACCGCTTCGTGGTGATGGTATTTACGCTTGCTGGTGCACTTTATGCGCCGGTTGGAATTAACTATGGCTTCCCGGATATCAATGTCATTGGCTCGCTGATGTACACCAGTACGAATGAAGCCCATGAGTTCGTCGGTAACATCCCTACTGCCGCCTGGCTACTATCTGCGTCTGTTATTGTCTCCGGTATAGCAACTATCGTGTCATCGTTTTCCGGGCATAAAAACGCACCCGTCACGCGGGGCATCTGTGGTTTTCTGGTGATATTCTTTGTTGCTTCTGCGTTATGGTCCCCGCTCAGACAGGGGCGAGTGCTCAGCAGCGGGTTACCTGAGATACGCTTTATTCATGACATCTATAAGTCGTATAGGGCGGTACGTGACAACAACCAGTACTTTGCCAGAATAATGACCACAGGCAGCATCTGGAAGCCGATCTCTTTGCCGGGTCAGCACAAAACCTACATTCTGGTTATCGGAGAAAGCGCACGCCGCGATTATCTGCATGCCTTCGGCGGGAAATATCCCAACACGCCATGGCTTGATAACACCCCGGCCACACTGTTTACTCAGTATATCTCTGCCGGGCCGTCTACCGTGCTCTCCCTGACCAACACACTGGCGCGTAGTCGGGGAAATGTGGCTGAGCTGAATAACAATATTGTGACACTGGCTTCACGTGCCGGATTTGAAACTTGGTGGATATCGAATCAGGGCAGGAAAGGCCATTTTGACTCACCCGTGGCATTAATAGGAGAAAGTGCAGATCATCCTTATTTTACTAAATCAGCCAGCTCTGATGACCGGGAGTACTCCCCGGATGATCAGTTGTTGCCGCAACTCGATGCCGCACTGAAACAGGGCGATGGGAAAAAATTTATCGTATTGCACCTGATGGGGTCACATCCGCAGGCCTGTGTGAGAACACGTGACCAGTATGATATCGATGCGGGCGCGAAAGAAATATCGTGCTACATCAAATCCATCACCATGACTGACAAGCTGCTGGGACAAATCCACGACATGGCTGAACGTGACGGCGGTGACTGGCCCATGATGTATTTTTCAGACCACGGGCTGTCATACATCAACAAAGACACGGTGGGGGCTTACTTAACGCACGGTGATAAAACACGCGAAAACTATGAAGTGCCGTTTTTCATCGTCGACAAACATCAAAAGGACAGAGTTATCATCCCGGTACGACGCAGCGGTTTACGTTTTCTGGAAACATTTTCACAATGGATGAAAATTCGCGATCCAGAAATAGTCCAAAGCTGTGATATGTTTTCTGCCGAAAACTGCAGCCAGGTGGACCAGGTTTTGAACTTCCAGGGACAACTGATGAACTACGATGAATTGCCTTTGGTAAAATAATGTTTGTAGACATTGAGTCTGAAATTTCACTAAGTAACCCAACTTTGGCTTGGTAGTTTATTCATTACTTCAGCTGCTGATTTTAATTTCCAGTAGAGTCAGATAGATCCAACAAGAAATTGCAACTTTGTCGTCAAAGAAGCGTAATTAAGCCCCATTTATAACACGGGGCTTTTTAAATACAGCTAAGATATTTCCGCTTCAATAATATAAACTGGTACAGTTTTTTCCTTTACCTGATAAGAACCTGGAGCACATTTCCCCGCTGTAGAAATTCCAACCGCTTCAACACTGACTAACGTTAGGACTGCTCCTTCTGCAAATATAGCCTCCTGTTCATGCCCTAAGTCAGCACCATTAGCATCATAAGCAAATACCTTAGTTTGAGGATCTTTTACTTTTAAAACCAAGATATCGATCCGACCAGAATCGTATGCCTTCCCGTTGTGTAAGGTTTCATTGAATGCCACGTTGGGACAAAGAGTAGTGGATAAGGGTCGTATAGTTGTAAATTTTGAGCCTGGCAAATATGTAGCTGGCCATAAGCCACCATGGAAAAGATACTGCCCATCAGTAAGCATTTTTCCAATTTGGTTTATCTCTGCTGATACTGCGCTAAGATTGCTATTGGCGTAAGATTGCTGATACTGCAGAAGAGCGGGTGGTGTAACTGATGGCATCAAAGCTGACCATACAGGGTGTTGATCAAGCATGGCTTTAATATGGATAGTCAAACCATTATCGGTTCCAGCTGTTTGAGCTGCGTAAAAAGCGCTCTGTACAGGTGTTGTTAAATTACATATCAGGGTTGTGTTGATGCGAGGTCCGGGACCATCGGGTATAACAACACCGATTTCCTCTGGCTTCATAACTCTTTTATTATAATGTATATAGGGTACTCTAAAAATATCGATTATTTGAAAACTCATCTAGTTACATCCTCCTTTTAAGAGACTCATTCCATATATAAACGACTGGCACTCGACTTACAGCTTACGCTGTTCCAAGCTGGTATAAATCGTGTTGATTTCGCCTTTTAAACTTTCGCCACGGTACACCATCGACGTATCGTACCGTTGATACTCACCTTCTCTCGCAGCGCTGAACCAGTTAAACGATCCCACGCACAGTAGCCCTTCATCCCCAATCACAATTTTACTGTGAACTCGATTAACCAGCTTCGTAGTGATGCCCATCTCGGTTAACTTATCCACTGCATCGTTGAGACGTTGCTGCTTTTCTTTGCGCTTTTCATAATTAGTGTGTTCGGTATTAAAATTTCTGTCCGTTACTACAGTAATATCAATGCCGCGCGAGCTCGCCTGAATCATCGACGCCAGAAAGCCTGTTTGTTCCAGCTTTTGCCAGGTCAACCAAGGGGAGACAATAGTAATGTTCTTACCGATGGTGCCAAAGGCTTGGTTCAGAAACGCATCATGCTGCTCCACGCCGTGTAGGGTTGAGATCTGCGTTTGTGCTGCGCTTAAGTCTTTGCGCCCCTGAAACTCAAATTGCAATGCATTGCTGGTGGAAGCAAACAGGTATTTTGCCAGCAGTCCACGTGGAGAAGAGCCAGGCTGGATCTCAAACAGGTCCATATCACCAAAGACCAAGAAGCTATCTTTTGCGCGGGAAACAGCGACGTTCAACATGCTGTTCTCGCGGTCGATGAAACCACCATCCTCATGTTTAGAATAGACTGAGGAGAAGAGCACGATCGCTCTTTCTGCCCCCTGCAACGAGTGCACTGTACCAACTGTTAGCGAATCCTCATCACCGCTACAGTTAATGTCGAGCATGCGTAACGCTGCTTTGATGGCGTTGACCTGCGCTGAAAATGGCGTCACCACCCCAACAACTTTATGTAGCGGCTTGTCGTAATGACGCTCGATTTCTTTTTTGTGAGCACTGAGCCAGGCCGCTATTGTCTCTGCCTCAAATACGTTAAAGCGGCTCCCACTGTTTGCCTGCATGCCCTTGCCATCAATATGTAAATAGCCCATCGCAGGAAAATGGGTCCCATTTTCGGTTCCCCGCTTTGGTTGTAACTTGCCGTGATAGCACAGAGTATTGCAGTAGCCAATAATGTTATCGAAGCAGCGACGGTGTTCGTACAGATACATCCCACGGGCTAAATCCAGATCGTAGTGATAGCGAGAATTAAACTGGGCAATCTTCATTACGCTGCCCGATGCTGCACTTTTCCCTGAATCACACACCAGTGCATAGGCATCCATGAGCTCTTCCTGGGTACCGCCAGGGAGAATGTTCTCCTCCACCATATTGCCAATATCAATGCAGGGTAAACTGTTCCAGATGGGCGCAATCTGCTCCGTATCGCCAATCACGAGCGCTTTCTTAGCCAGAGCGAAGGAGGCAGCAGCTACTTCCGGAAGCACCTGTCCCGCTTCATCGACGATCAGTAGGTCAGCAAAATTATATAAATAGTTATTATCAAATTTCTTAGCCCCACCGACAAACTCACAGGTCTTCATATGGTTAGGCAGCATGTAGCAGGTCATCACGACACAAGGAGTAATCTTCATTCTACGCTGCCAGCGAGCTTTCACGCTTTTCGCCCCGCTACGACTTTTTTCTTTTTGAAGATTATCAATCGTCGCCATATCCATCAGCCAACGACCTTCCCAGTAGTGGGTCGCCAACAGGAATGCCGGGAATCGCATCTTCATATCGGCAAGCTCATCAGCTCCAGCCAGACTCAGCTCTTCTTCACTCGTATGCCCTAGTGACTGGGTCAGTTCATGCCAATATCGGGTAGCCTCATTTTCGCGTCGGGAAACGTCTTGAGCAAGATCGATTTGCTGCTGATATCTGTTCTGTTCTGTTTGCGCTAGGGCAATAAGTTCGTCGATATACGCGTCGATACCTTCAGGTACGGTACCCTGGAACGCGGCTATTCTTGTGCCAAATGCCTCGTCCAGGAAGAGGTTAATCTGGTAGTGGCGCTTAGTACGGACTGCGGGAATCCAGGAGAAGATCGCATACACAATCGACTCACCCGAACGATATTGCTGCCATTGTTTTTTGCCTTGGTTCAAAAATGCGATTTCATTCGTGCTATCGAGCAATGACGTACTTTTGTTCTGAATATATTGGTCGAGATCTTCGCTAATAGCATTACGCTCCTGGCGAATAAGATTCAGGCATTCCCATGCGGTCTCGATGTCATTTAGATGCGCGGACTGCTTGGTTAAACACTCATGTAAAAGATCCACGACGCGTTCGGGAGAGCTGCAATCCGACGATGGGAACGCCGCCCTTGCCTTCTGCAGATATAAGACCTTTGCCTCTTCAACGTATTCAAGAGATTCAACGCGGTTAAAAAAATCATCCGTTTGGTATTTTTTCGCTGCGTCAGCCTTACGTCCAGAAGACGGGAAGTAAGCTCCATAGCTTTTTAGCTCAGGCAGCCAGCGCCCGGACATAGCTCCGGTGCCATTGGAAAAATCCTTACCGAAGGCTTCGATAATGTTGGTCACAGCCTGATTATTGGTTGAAGTGGCAATCACCACCGGCGGCTCGGTTTTATTGAGGGCCGCTCTTGCCCATTCAGTGGCAATGATAGAGAGAACTAGAGTTGTTTTTCCGGTTCCCGGTGGGCCATTCACCGCGAGGATATCGCCAGATTGCTGGGTGAGATAATGGCTTAGGGCATCTCGCTGCGCCATTGCCAAAGGGAAATCATCCCCGGAATGCCCCAGACGCTCGCAGAACATTGCATTGGCGGTGAGGAGAGGTTCTACAGATGGCATTTCAGTCGAAGCAAAGCGCGTTAGTAATGGAACCTTTTTTTTGCACGTCAGCAGATGGTCGTACAGAGGAAGGATATGAATACTGGCCCCGCCTGGCTGGTTCGCCTTGATAACATAACCATGCCCAGCCGGTTCGTATTGCTCGTGAGTAGAAATCCATTTTTCAGCCACGTTTTTCAGAAGATTGTTGGAATCTATAAGATACTTTTGCCACTGCAGCTGATGCTTTGCATAACGTTCAGCTCGCTGTTCGTCATTTTCCTCAAGGCGTTGCTGTTCATCATCCTCACCGAAGGTGATCGAATTATGCGTAGTTTTGTATTTGTCATATTGCGCCATCTCGCCAATTGAGAAGGTGCCTTTGGGGAGTGGCTCAAGAAGATCACGAGGAATGGTGGTTGCCCCTGTGGGGAATAAAAATCCTTCGCGATTCAGGAGAGCAGAAGTCACCAACGGCGTGGCGATACCTGGCGCGCCAGCCATTCGCTCTTTGCCATGCTGTATAAGGCGGAACCACGCTTGTGGGCGTAACAATACCTCGACGGTTTTAACCGTATCGCCTTCCCCCTCAAAGAACGCGCGAACAATTTCCTCATTCAATCGTCCCGTTATGACATCCATCCACTTGATGAATGCATCCGTATCTCTACGCTCAAATGCTCCTTTGCCAGACTCGGCATCTGCTAAGGAATTGCGCCAATATGACGCAAAACCCTGAGTGTTCCTGTCCATTGCTCATCCCATGACTTAATAAAAATTATTGATTTCGTTGATATAAAACCCTCATGGTTAAACATTGTCCACGATGCGAGTACGATCGCAAGAATTTGTTTGTATCGCTAAACATGGTGTATCACTGTACATATCGATGGCTACTTATCTGGTATTCTCAATTTTTAATATGCTGTTTGTCTTATCTCTTATGCAATTGATTTTGGCACGTAGTTAACCCTCGAAGCCGTCTAACTTTGGTACGTTACAGTGATCACCCAACTACAAGGTTGATTTTTTTAGTGAAGAGATACTCCAACCTGTACTCTTAACAAACTTTAACTATGTACGAGATTTGCAAATCCTGAAGTAAACAATGCTTCTTTGAAGAACTTCGCCAACTCAGCCTGATACTATCCAGCCAGCGGCAAAGCAAACAATCCATCATCATTGTATAGTTTCAAACAATTGTTAACTCGCAAGGACGTGTAGATGTCGACTTTTGATAGCACTAAGCTTCCCCTTAAAGACCTTCTCAAAGAAATCGTTGAGGGGAAAATTCAGTTACCAGATTTTCAACGAGGTTGGGTATGGGACGATGAGCATGTTCGTAGCTTACTTGTCAGCCTTGGTCGCTCATTCCCTGTGGGCGCAGTGATGCTTCTGGAAACTGGTGGAGAAGTACGATTTCAGGTCAGACCGGTTGAAAATGTTCCCTCTTCAGATTTACCATCCCCAGAAAAACTGATCCTTGATGGACAGCAACGGCTAACAACATTAACTCAAGTGCTAAAACTCGATGGGCCAGTGAAGACAACGACCGATAAGGGAAAACCAATCGATCGCTATTACTATATTCATATTCCCACAGCTCTTGCTGGGGCAGATAGGCTGGATGACGCGATTATTGCAACTGATGGTAATCGTCAAATACGAAGTGATTTTGGTCGGAAAGTTGATCTTGACCTTTCTACCCGAGAACTCGAATGCCAGCAGCTTTATTTCCCATGCTCTGAGATCCTTGAGGCGATGACTTGGTTACAAGATCTTTACACCCACAATTCTGGGGCTGTTCCACATTTCTTTGAATTCAAAACACAGATACTGGATGCTTATAACGATTATCAAATTCCCTTAATTGTGTTGAAAAAAAACACTACCAAAGAGGCTGTGTGCCTTGTATTTGAAAAGGTTAATACCGGAGGCGTACCACTGTCTGTATTTGAGCTTGTTACCGCAAGCTATGCAGCTGACGGCTACAATCTTCGTGATGACTGGTATGGAAGTGATGACAGAGCTGTTTCCTCACGTAAACAGCGCATTTCCGAAGAACAGATCTTAAACGGTATTGAAAGCACAGATTTTCTACAAGCCATCACCATGCTGCATACGCTGGAAAAACGCAAAGCGGATATAGCTGCAGGAAAAACGGGTAAACAAGTATCCCCAGTCAGTGCAAAACGAGCCTCTGTTCTTGAGCTTCCCTTAGACGCTTACAAAAAGTGGGCGGACGATGTAGAAAATGGGTTCACGTGCACAGCTAAGTTTCTTCGCCAGGAATGTTTTAGCTCTCAGCGTGAGTTACCTTACCGAACCCAGATTGCCCCCCTCGCAGCTGTGATGACCCTAATTTGCAGCGAGGACGAAGAACGGTGGAGAGAACCACAAATTCATCAGAAGCTTGCCAGATGGTTCTGGTGTGGTGTATTGGGTGAACTTTACGGTGGTGCAGTAGAAACGCGTATTGCTAATGATGTTGAAGAACTACTTACGTGGATTGAAAGTAATGGGGACCTTCCTCGAACAATTAATGATGCCAATTTCCAGATCGACCGTCTGGGATCACTCGCATCAAGACTGAGCGCCGCTTATAAAGGTATTAACGTGCTCGTATTACGCGAGGGTGCGCACGACCTCTTCTGGAAATCTCTGATTCGTGACCTGGAAAGCGACGACGTTTCATTGGATATCCACCATATCTTCCCGAAAGACTGGTGTGAAAAGAAAGGAATACCAAGACGCCAGTACGATTCAATCGTCAATAAAACACCGATTTCGTACAAGGCAAACAGGATGATAGGCGGATCAGCTCCATCGGCATATCTGGCATCACTACAATCTCACACCCAAGTACAACTAGATGATGACGCAATGAATGATCTCTTGAGAAGTCATCACATCCCAGTTGAACCCCTACGAGCTGACGATTTTGATGCATTCTATGAGCAGCGACAAAAAGAGTTACTTGGACTGATAGAGGGAGCAATGGGTAAAGATTTGAGCTCAGAGTAATAACATAAAGCTGTATAAGCGCAGATTTGATAAGACATATTTACAAGTCAAAGCGATATCTAATCTGACAACCAATTCTGTGCTAAAAGCGGACTCTGCATACTCTGGTGGGGTCAGTCCACTCATTGCGTATGAACATTTGATTATTGTATTGAACATGGTTGTTGACTAGAGCCCGTCTAACAGGGCAAGGGCCGTCCATAAATGCTTGTGGCCATTGTGAATATGGTTGACGAAATGTTCTAATGCATGATCTATGCTGTCTTTATAATCTTGAGGCCACAGAGATAGCGAGTGTCGATGGGCATTGTTAACCTTGAACGTGACTGATAACATAGCAGAACCCTTTAGCTCAGGCTCAATTCATCGGGCTAGTCGGGCGTTTAGCCAGACTCAAACTTATTGAACGTCATTTTGGTTGCGAAAGTCTCGCAACCAGAGCTCGTTCCTCACTCTGGTTGCGAGACTTTCGCTTCCTTCAGTAAAGGGTGCTCACATGCCCCTCAGGGGCATGGTTTATAGCGTAACCAAATGAAAAAATTAACAATTTTTTTTGCTTCGTCGCCCTTCATTGAGGCTTGGTTACACATCGTAAAGCCAAGCGATGAGGAAAATTTCACCTCGGAACAAAAAATTGCGCACATCAAACAAAGTATTGCGCTTATTATGCGTTCTGGGCCAAAAATGTATAAGGTTTACAGCATCCCGAAACGGAATGGCGGTAAACGAGTTATAGCTCATCCGGCAGCAATGCTTAAAGCCTTTCAGCGAGATCTGTGCCTACACCTTGCTAACTTATTGCCAGTACATAGTGCGGCGACTGCCTATCAGCCAGCTTCCAGCGTTAAAATTAATGCCTTGGCCCACGCTAGTAATCATTATTTGGTGAAAATGGATTTGGCTAATTTTTTCAACAGTATTGATGTAGATATTTTTGCGGCGGAATTGAGGCGTCACAAAATTGCATTGACATTGAAAGAGTTATCATTTATTCGCCAGTGTACGTTCTGGAGTCCAAGTAAAACCAGCACTGGCCGTCTCATTCTCAGCGTGGGCGCGCCTACTTCGCCGTTAATTTCTAATTTTGTTATGCATGCATTTGACGATATCATACAGAAAATATGTGAACCGCTGGCAGTTACTTATACACGCTACGCTGACGATCTTTTTTTCTCTACGAATGTACGAGATATCTCGTTCAAAATACCTGATCTAGTGGCTTATGTGCTGGCAAAAACCTATGAAAATCACTTTTCAATCAACCAGGCTAAAACCAGGTTTTCATCTAGGGCGCATAATCGGCATGTCACTGGTGTCACGATCACCAATGAGGGTGCATTATCTGTTGGCCGACAGCGTAAGCGAATAATATCTTCATTAATCCATAAGTACACCCTACAAAAAATCAACCTTGCTGAAACGAAGATATTACAAGGGTTACTTTCTTGGGCATTTTGTATCGAGCCGACTTTTGTTATCAGTATGCGAAAAAAGTATTCTGACAACGTCATCCAATCTATTATATCGGGGAATTGGAACAATGACAGAGCATAAAAAAGCCAAGATTACACGCACTGCGGCAGAAAAATTGGCTGGTGCTGAAAAAGGTCATTTAGGTGATCAATATGAAGTCGCAGAATGGTACAGCAGTGGACGTTATTCAGTTGAACAGGATGATAACAAAAAAAAACAACTGCTTGATAATATCGTTAATCAACTAGGTAATAAAAGACCGTACTTTACCCACCTTGATGCTGTTAATTTTAGAGGTGTCTGTAAACTACGCAATCGAATAAAATTCGATCCTTGGTTGAATGTATTCGTGGGTATTAACGGTAGTGGCAAAACGACGCTGCTAGATGGCATGGTGAAAATGGCATCGTGGATCGTTAATGGTATTCGCACAGGTGGTACCGGTAAGCATATTGACAACAGTGATATCAATAATCGTCCTACGTCACGCACCTGTGAGATAAATTCAACACTATACCTCGATGACAATACCGAATTTGCAATCAAACTCAATAAAAACAAGAATAGTACCGAAGGCACACGCAGTGAACTTGCCTCATTCAGAAATCTCGCGTCCATGTACCAATATGTAAATAGCGTAGCAACAGAAACTGCCTGTTTACCCTTATTTTCTTATTATTCCGTTTCGCGTTCTCAAGAAATCAAAAATGAGCAGCAGGATAGCAATGAGTTAACAACCTTCAATAAACTAGATGCCTATAATAAATGCTTCGATGAATACCGTAGCTTTAAAGACTTCCTCGACTGGTTAATTATTCATGATGCTAGTTCTGGATCAACTCAAAGTAACAGCGCAATTCGGCTTAATGAACTCAAAGCCGTTTATGAAAATACCCTAAAAATATATAACCTGCTGCCTGAACCTCTAAAACATGAATCTGACGTAGGTAAGAGTCTAAAAGAGGAACTGGATACACAGGCCAAAGAAATAAAACGTCTCAATTCCAATCTGCCTTTTTCCGATGCAGAGGTGGTTCGCGTGGTTAAACATGCCATTAGCTGTTTCCTTGATATTGATAATATTAGATTGGATATCAGTACAGAATCAGTGCGATTAATGCTTGATAAAAATGGTATTTCTATAGCCGCCGCCGCTTTATCCCAGGGAGAAAAAGCTCTTTTCTCACTAGTAAGTGACATCAGCCGAAGGCTTGTACTGCTTAATCCGAATAAAGGACTCGACGCATTAAAAGGAAATGGTGTCGTATTTATTGATGAAATAGAGTTACACCTCCACCCAAAATGGCAACAACAGATTATTTTTAAACTACGGGACGTATTCCCAAGTTTACAATTTATTTTAACGACACACAGCCCGCAAGTGGTCACCACAGTACCGCATGAATGTATTAAAATTCTCAAAGGTGATATCCAAGGTGTTTTAAGTATTACACAACCTGAATTCTCGCTCGGGGCTGAAGCTAAACAGGTACTGGAAGAAATTTTTGCCGTCAACTCAAGGCCGGATGAAGCAACTCAAGTGAAGGATCTCGAACGCTATAAACAATTAGTCCAAGAAGATAAATGGGATAATGAAGAGGCAATTAATCTGTTGAGCAAAGTTGAAATGTGGGGGCGGAATTGGGATCCTATTGTCAGACAATTGCAAATGGACGTTCGTCTGCGTAAATACCGACGGGACAATGATAAATGAAAAAAATTCTCAAAGGTAATGAACCACATGGGTTGCTAGAATATAAAGACACATATCCTGATGATGGCTGGAAAAAAGGTTTTACACGCAATGCTGGTGTCGAAGCTAATCATGAGGTCAAGCGTGCGCTGATTAGTGATCAGGGTGGCATCTGCGCCTATTGCGAAATTGATTTGAAGGATGCTGGTGGCCATGCGCTTAATGACTTTCGGGTCGAGCATTTTTATCCGGAGAATCCGAAACCAGAAGACCGGCGTAATGATGATATTAATTATGCGCTATTCTGGCCAAATCTTTTGGGGTGCTGCACCGGAGGTAATACCAAATATGTAGTTGATGCTCACCGGCGTTACACCAATCCAGACTTTTGTTGTGATGTGGGGAAATCTAATCATAACTGGACTACGCTTATTTTAAATCCAATTACAGATATACCGGAATCCCCTGCATTATTTTCATTTGATTTCACAAATGGCAACATTATGGTTTCCGAGTTTTGTCCTGCTGATCTAGAGTCGAAAGCCGAACAATCGATTGCTTTATTAAAATTAAACACATCAAAACTACGAGAATTCAGAGTTGAAGTAATATCGATATTAACTGAACAGCTGTTCACTGAAGCCGATACCGGTATAGATGATGAAGAAATTCATCGGCGGATGGAAACACTGGCCCGTGCTTATCTTATCCGCGATAACAACAACATACTACAACCCTTTTTTTCTACTGTGCGCGCATTCCTGGGCGCGGCAGCAGAGACAGTGCTGATGCAATTGGAATATAAAGGCTAGAAGATGTAGATATGCTGAGCCTTAAGACCTCCGATAAACTTTAAGGTTTTTTCTTCAGCACTATCTTTCTTATGGTGTTATCCACCCAGTATTCAATGGTTATACCATCTAGGATAGACTCGATAATAGGTTGCACTGTTTGCAGTAGAGTATATTGTTACTCTCTGGGTAGCATAGGTACTACCGTTGAAAGCTCTAAGCATGATTTTATGGCTCTATCTGAGTAAAGGTCTTATTAAAAGGTTGTTAGCTGGCGATTATACTAAGAACCTT
The DNA here is from genome assembly GCF_011684115.1 of Rahnella aceris. NCBI lineage: Bacteria > Pseudomonadati > Pseudomonadota > Gammaproteobacteria > Enterobacterales > Yersiniaceae > Rahnella > Rahnella aceris. Next base: position 430,462 of record NZ_JAADJV010000002.1, read on the forward strand.
TCAACTTAAAAATCATTAGTAATGTATCTATAGGTTTTTCTAAAAACCAATGCTCATTCTTTGATACTCGCTTTAATTTACTTTGATCATATATCAGGATGCCATCCAACTCATTCAGCCCATCTGTAAGATCTATTTTTTCAGGAATATTAGATTGATAGTGTACACTGTATCCACTATCATCAAATTCAGCAACATAAGCATAAATAACATCTGATGCTGATTTGCAAGCAGATTCCTTATTATGTTCATAGTCATGCCCTTCCACATTCCAGAAGGGGCTATTTATGTCACGGTCAGTGCCAGTTTCAATAGCAACGCTCAATCTGTCTACAAAATTATCTGTTAGTTCGTTTTTTTCGTCAACATCATAAGTTTGAAGCGAAAAGTTCCTTACCAAAATCAATCCACTATATTCGATTTTGCGTAACTCCACTGGCAATCGTTTTTCAAACTCATCCCAATCATTTAAATTAATAATAATCATATTATTCATCCAGCAATTTTTAACTCATTCACATAACTATAAAATTTCAAATTAACCAACAAAAAACACACTAGCGACCTGCTCCTCGCTCAAGGCCAACTGTCCATGTACAACAAGGGACACTATCAGATCAAGTCTGAGCTGCTACCCATAAGTGACTTACCATAACGGGTTTCCCTGAAATTATGATGAATTTATTTACGAGCTTGGGTGAGAGTCACAAAATTAGCTGAAGGTCAGCTAACAACACTTCCACATCAGTTAACACATTATATTTATTGAGAAAATCTCAATAATGCTCCTCAATGTACCCATACGCCTTCCTGAATAACTCTTTATCTTTACCTAATCCAAACTGAGCCAAAGTCAGCAATAGTGCCTTTTGGATTTCACGCGGACCGCTGTTAGAGTTCTGCCAGCCGTCAAAGCGAGTTGCTTTGACAATTTTATCAATTTGCTCAACAACATCGCCGATCAACTTCGGTGTTGTTTCAGGGCGGGTTTCCAGAAAGAGCTTCGTTAATGCTTGTTTATTATCCGCTTCAGTTACTGGCCGCTCACCCGTTTCTCGTTCGGCTTGAACTGTATCTTTCGCAGCATCCAACAAGCCTTTCAACCAGTCGATGGCCTTAATAACACCTGCTTCATAGTCCTGACGTAGTTTCTCCAGGCGCTCACCCAAAGCCACAAATTTAGGATCATGGCTGCCGCGCAAGCGCCCCATAAGATCAATCTCCAGGCGTTTGGCGCGTTGTTCCTGTTCTTTAGCGGTCAGGGTAAAAATAGCGTGCTCATCCATGACCAACTCGTCAATATCATCGCGAATACGATTGATATCAGTATGCTCATGGATCATCTTAATTGTTTCGGGGCCAAGGGCAGCCCAAACAAGTGCACCTGTCTGCCCCACCGGACGCACCGATTCATAAATTTGCGCCAACCATTTATAGTCTTGACGATAAGGGGTCAAAAAAGGATCTGGGTTGATAGCTGACCATAACTTAGATAACACTCCAAAGCTGGCAGCGAATTCATCACGCTTCTCGTTAGTTGGCAGACACTCTTGCGCGGCCATAATACCTTCAAAACCTTCGATGGACCGATCCACACCAGGGAAGAAGGACAGACATTTATTCAGTTGTAACGGCAATAACTCTTTAAATGCTTCAATTCCTTCTACAACTCCTTCAATTTCTTCAGGGTTATAGGCGAGAGCGGTACGCAGATTCTCGAATACGCCAAGGTAGTCGATAATCAATCCCATGTTCTTGCGTACATCATCGGTTTCGTACAATCGGTTAGTACGACACATAGCCTGCAGAAGCGTATGATCGCGTAAAGGCTTATCGAGGTACATGCAGTAGCAAATTGGTGCATCAAAGCCCGTAAGCAGCTTGGCGGTAACGATGATAAGCTGTAACGGATGCACAGGATCTTTAAAGCATTTAATCAGATCCTTCTGTACCTGCTCTTCCGCATCAATGTGCTGCCAGCGTTCGAAATCGGCTTGTTTAACAGGTAGCTCCAATTCGTCATGCCATTTGAGCCAGTCCTTGTTGAGCTTATCTTTTTTACCCCCCTCTTCAGCTTTAACCGGTGCCTGGTCAACGTTCATAACCACTTCAACCGCATCAAAACCGAGCTTTTCACCAAGCAAATAATACATCTGCACGCAGGCTTCGCGATCGTATACCACAACCATGCCTTTCATCTTTTTCGGCATAACATGGCTGGTAAAATGCTCAACAATGTCATTACTCACCGCAGCCATACGTCTGGGGGACTTCAGCATAATAGCCAGCTTACCGGCACGTCTGGATAATGCCGCTTTTTCTTCTTCATCTAGATTGTTTTCATTAACGAGTTGTTCGAACTCTTCGTTGATAGCGTCACGATCCACTCGGAGTTCGGCCAGCCGAGGTTCGAACTTCACTGGGTTAGTCGCGCCGTCACGGATCGACTGCTTATAGCTATAGCGGCTCATATAGCGACCCGGATCTTCTTCGGCACCGAACAACTTGAATGTATTACGATCAATGCCAGAAATCGGTGTGCCAGTCAGGCCATAGAAGTGAGCATTGGGCAACGCCCAGCGCATTTTCTCGCCTAACCCACCTTCCTGGGTACGGTGAGCTTCGTCAACCAACACAATGATGTTGTCACGATTGTTCAAGCCATTGGGGTTGCTATCGTCAATTTCGATATCTTTAAATTTAAAGATGGTGGTGATTAAAATGCCACGGCTGTCTTGCTCAATGTATTCGCCCAACTTTTTGCAGCTTTGCACTTTAATTAGATTCTTAACTTCGGCCCCACCAAAAGTTTCGTTAATTTGGCTGTCCAGATCTCTCCGGTCCACAACGATAAGTACAGTCGGGTTTTTTAACGCATTATCGGCACGCAGCATTTTAGCAGCGTAAAGCATCAGCAAGGATTTGCCCGATCCCTGGAAATGCCAAATCAGACCTTTCTTTGGATAGCCTCTACGAACACGCTCAACGATTTGTTTTGCTGCTTCAAATTGCGGATAACGCGGCAGGATTTTAACGCGCTTAAGTGGAGTATTTTTGCCCGTTTTGACGGTTGAAAATAATGCAAAAGATTCCAGTAACTGCAATAAGGTCTGCGGATTTAACAAACTCTCGCAGCTGTTGAGTACCGATGCCAATCCCGGCAGAATCTCATCACGAAGCTCAGTTTTATGCCAGGGCCCCCAGTCTTTAACTCGGGCATTAATTGCACCATAGGCAAAGGTTTTACCTTCGCTGGCAAAACACAGCACGTTAGGTACAAAGAAAGATTCAACATTTTTCCAATAGTACTTTTTGCCACCCATGAAGTCGGCGGCACCGTCTTGCCAGGTCACGCTAGGGCGCGTTGCGGTTTTAACTTCGCCCACCACCATTGGTATACCGTTCACATAAAGGACAATATCAAAATAAACTTCAGTGGCCGCGATATAGTGGACCTGCTGTGCCACCACAAAGTGGTTATTTTCTATATTGTCAAAATCAATCAGATTGATGGTGATATGATCGCCATTCTCACCAAAAGGCAAGGTTTTGTCAGCCATCAACCATTCCTGGAAGTTTTCATTGGCCTTTACCAAACCGGTATGTCGGGCTTCTAAAACCACCCCTCGCAGTTTGTAAATGACCTCATCAGCGTAGTCAGGCTGTCTGCCGATATCGGGGTTTAACGAACAAAGCGCGTCTTTTAACCACTCATCAACGAAGATATCCTGCGCTTGTTTAGGCAGGTTTTCGCCGTGGCAGTAAGTCCACTTGACCCCGCTTGAACCTTTTAAACGGTCGATAATTCCATTTTCTGTTACGGTTTGCTCGTTAAATTTTGCCATGTTATTCGCTCAATAGATGTGTCTTAATTTCTTCAAGGTGCTCAATTTTTCCGAATTGAGTTTGGCTAAAAGAAACCAATTCATTTAATGTCATAGCAATTGACTTTTGTACATCCAACGGTGGTAAGATTATTGGCATATTAAGCCATAGATCTGTTTTGAAGAGCATTTTTTCAATATGCACCCCGACACTACTGATATAAAAATAATTTCTTAAACAAGGAGTTCTCACTAACCAAGAAAAAAAACTCATATCTAAGCAATCTGTCGTATTAAATACATCATACTCATTCGAGACAATGCTTCCCGACAAGTAATGTGGAACCACACCGCAACCACCATGAACGATTTGTCGTTTTGATATAAGAAAATCGCCACCTTTTATTTCAAACTGACTTTTTACTTTAATGTTTTTCCCAAGAATAAATTCTCTTGCTTCAACCCCACCGAAAGCCCTTCTAGCAACTACAGTTCCATATTCAAGATGATCAAATAGTTCTACTGGCCGACTCACCTTAACTAGAATATCTTTAAGTTTTACAACCATATAATCTTCTGGGCAACGCTCATCAAGCCTGTCAGTAGGGGTGCGCTTACCTAGCATTCCACATGTTTCTTGAAGTGTTGACGATATAAGTTGTGATGTGGCTTCGATTTGTTGTTCTATTAATACTCTGTTCCTTTGGATATTTAGCAAATCATCCGCTAGAATTTTTTGACTATCTAAATTAGGGAGTAAAAACTCAACTTGCCCTAGATCTTTAAATTTTGTTCTAGGGGACAAAGAACCCGAAGAAGTTTTTATTGCGTGTGACCAAAGCTTATTAGAATGAATCAGAAATGGAAACAACTCTGAAGTAACTACAGCTTGATTAGCTTCAAGAACAATAATATCCCCAGAGCATATACCATCAAAATGTGCAATTGCTGCCTTCCGTAAATAAGGTCGTCTCTTGCCTAATAGGATATGACCTTTTTTAAAAACTCTTGTAAAACTAGGCTTATCTTTAGCAATATCCCCCCAGCGAGATATTGTTAGCGAGTTCGAATCGATGTGTTCCAAGCCAACATATCGATCATAACCATCCTTGAGAGGATTTGAACTAGTAAGCTTTGGCTCAGTACATATTTCATTCAACTTCATGATTTTTCTACTCATCTCGCCCCCCATTTGATACCAAGATTATCAAATAGATACTTGATGGTTTTTAAGTGGCTATTAGATTTAGCTTGATCAGACTTCCAAGCATCTATAGAGGCTTCAATGTCGCGGTTATCAATAAAAACGTTTTCATGCAGGTATAATGGCAACGATAAATTAAAGTTATTCTTTGCTATTTCCTCGACACTAATCAAAGCGACATTGTTTGACTTATTCACATTCGACTTAAAATACTCACAGATATTCTCTATATTTTTTTCTGACAAGAAATAATTAGATTTGATGCTAGTGATTTCATTTTTAGCATCTATGAAAAGTACACTTTTTTCTCTTTCCTGTGACTTGTTCTTATTAAGAACAATAATGCATGACTCCATTGAGGAGTTATAAAACAGGTTTGGACCCAGGCCAATCACAGCTTCAATAATGTCCGACTCAATGACCTGTTTGCGAATACTTTTTTCAGAATCGCGGAACAAAACGCCGTGTGGCCAAAGCATAGCCGCACGGCCGCTATCAGGTTTAAGGCTTTTGATAATGTGGGTGTAAAACGCATAGTCGGCACAGCCCTGCGGTGGTACACCATAAAGATTACGACCATATGGATCGGCGGCAAACTTGTCACGATTCCATTTTTTGATGGAGTACGGCGGGTTGGCAAAAATCACATCAAACTGCTTGAGCCGATCGTTTTCAATGAACTTAGGTTCGGCCAGAGTGTCGCCACGTAGCACATCAAATTCTTCGATATCATGCAGAAACATATTCATACGAGCGATAGCGGAGGTCAACAGGTTCACCTCCTGACCATAAAGATGCACTGAGCGCCACTCTTCACCCCTTGCACGGAGATCCATCACAGCATTTAGTAACATCCCTCCAGTACCGCACGTAGGATCATAGGCAGTTTCACCCGGTTTTAAACCCATGATGCGCGTCATTAAATGCACGACTGTTCGGTTAGTGTAAAACTCTGCAGCCGTATGGCCTGAATCATCAGCGAATTTTTTTATCAGATATTCATAGGCTTCACCGAGATCATCCTGAGCGACAGATTTAATGCCGAGTGGAATTTTACTGAAATGCTCAATCAGATCAGCCAGCAGATGATCGGGCAGTCGCTCTTTATTAGTCCACTGTGCATCACCAAAGACGCCGTGTAAACGCGGGTTATTGGCTTCAATTAAGCGGAGAGCATTCTGGATAGCTTCACCAATGTTTTTACTGGTATTGCGGACCTTTTCCCAAGCTGCCTCAGAGGAAATGTTGAAACGGTGAAACATCGGCATGGCGGCGTATTCAGCATCACCTTCATGGAGTTCCAGAGCTTCGTTATATTCTTCCAGATAGACATCTGACAGGCGTTTATAAAACAGCAAGGGAAAGACATACTGCTTGTAGTCTGATGCGTCGATTTGGCCGCGAAGAAACTCAGCAGCTCCCCAGAGCAGCTCTTCCAGTTTTTTATTACTCATGATACTCATGCCTCGAACCCTTCTTTGATAAGCAGGGCTTCCAGTTCCTCTTCTGCTTTTTCCAGTTCAGCCAGCTTCCGTTGAAAATCTTTGAGCGCCTCTTCCACAGTGATGGTTTCTTCTTCAAGTGGCTTTTGCACATAACGAGCAATATTTAGATTGAAGTCATTTTCTTCAATCTCCTTCAGAGGTACCCAGCGCGCAACGCCTTCGATTTCTTTTGCATTTGGCCCCTGTTGCGCCTGGTCATGATAGATTTGGTATATGTCATCGGCCTGTTTGTTGGACAGTGTATTCTGTGCTCGCCCCTTGGTATAGATTTCTTCAGCATTGATGATCAATACATAATCTCTATGCGCCGCCGAGCGATATTTGCGCAGCACTAAAATACACGCAGGAATACCAGTGCCATAGAACAGGTTAGAAGCGACACCAATTATCGCCACAATGCGATTTTCTTTCAGCAATTTGGTGCGAATTGTCCCTTCAGCTCCGCCGCGAAACAGCACACCATGAGGCAATACGACAGCCATACGCCCATTGTCGTTAAGTGAAGCAAACATATGCTGCACCCAGGCAAAATCACCATTTGTTTTAGGTGCCAGGCCATATTGCTTACGGCCATAGGGATCGTTTGACCAAAGATCGTATCCCCATTCCTTTAAGCTAAACGGTGGGTTGGCAACAACGCAATCGAAGGTTTCTAAACGATCGCTTTGTAAAAACTTAGGTTCACGCAGCGTATCCCCGCGAACAATATCGAAATCTTCCTGGCCGTGCAGGAACAGGTTCATTCGCGCGATGGCTTCGGTGGTCAGGTTTTTTTCCTGACCTTTAATTCTTAGTAAGCGCGGATCACCGCCGTTTTCTTTTACATGGTGAATAGTCTCGAGCAACATACCGCCAGTACCACAAGCAGGGTCGTAAACGCTCTCACCGGCTTTTGGATCAAGAATATTAACCATCAAGCGAACAATAGTTCTTGGGGTGTAGAATTCACCAGCTTTCTTGTTAGCTTTATCAGCAAAACGTTTGATCAGGTACTCGTATGCACGCCCCATGTCATCGTCACGGACACTGGCAACGCCGAGATTCACCTTGTTGAAATGATTAAGTAACGTAGCTAGTAACTCATCAGAAAGGCGTTCTTTATTGGTCCAGCTGGCATCGCCAAAAATGCCATGCAGTTTAGAGTTTGCCAGTTCTATACCACGGAAAGAGTCTTTTAAGGCCTGACCGATGTCTTTGGTCTCAGCGAAAACATCGCGCCAGTGACAATTCACAGGTATCTGAATGCGGTGAAACATCTTACCCTTGGCAAGCTCTGCATCCCCAACGCTCTCCATCGCATCGGCAAATTCTTCGTCATATACGTCACAAATGCGCTTGAAGAACAGGATTGGGAAAATGTAGGTTTTGTAATCTGACGCATCAATAGGCCCGGTGATGATATGGGCGGCATGCCAAAGATGGGCTTCGAGATCTTTTAGGTTAATCAGTGTCATTAATTTTTCTCTGTACGATTCTGCGAAGCAGGAACCTTTTGCAGTAAATCGTGTATTTCACAGTCAAAAAGCACGCAAAGCCTTTCTAATGTATCTAGGTCAACCTTCTGAGCCGTCTCTTTGTAAAGCAAAGTGATAGTGTTGCGACTCAGGCCAGTTTCCCTAACAACATCGGCTATTCGCATCTTATGTTCGCCCATGAGCCGAGCAAGATGGCAGCGGATCATAATGGTCCTTATCGTTGTGCTTAACGATGCAAATCGTATCCCAAAATGCGAAAAAAACAAAAAAAATTCAAGCTGAAATGAAATTACATCAGTTGGGAAAACATTGAACGTATGGACAGGAAGACATGCATACTCAACATGTTTAAATTCAGGATACATGTCGGGCATAAATACCCGACATAGGTTCCAGTGAGATCATATGCCAATTAGCGATACCTTGGCCTGCAGGAACTTATAACAAGGCATTGCTATCGTTTTTTGTCTTTAGAGTAATCAAACGGACTAACTCCCTTCTCTCGATTCGCATCAAGATAATCAGCCCACCACTGCAACATTAGCCTCCTCTCCCCCAGATGCTCTGCCTTATGAATGTAAGCCGCACGCACAGAGTTACGTTCCTGATGACTCATTTGACGCTCTACTGCATCCCTCGACCACAATCCCGACTCAATAAGTGAACTGCACGCCATAGTCCTGAAACCATGTCCACATACTTCCGTTTTCGTGTCATAGCCCATCACTCGTAGAGCCTTGTTCACCGTGTTCTCACTCATCGGCTTACGCGGATCGTGATCGCCCACGAAAATCAGCTCTCGATTTCCACTCATGCTTTTGATCTTTTCCAAAATGGCGAGAGCTTGACGCGACAAGGGAACAAGATGAGGCGTCCGCATCTTTGAACCACGCTGAGAATGTTTAACGCCTTCCAGTGGTTCACGCTCTCCCGGAATCGTCCACATGGCTGTTTCAGAATCCACTTCTGTCCAGCGAGCAAAACGTAGCTCGCTTGAACGGATGAAAACTAACAAAGTGAGTTCCACAGCTAGTCGAGTTAATGGCCTGCCGGAGTAATGATCAATGCGATGAAGTAATTCAGGAATGCGATTAAGTTCTAGCGCAGCGCGATGTTGCCGTTTAGCAGTAGCGACCGCGCCAGCGATCTCTTGTGCAGGGTTATAATCGATTAAACCGCTTTGCACGGCAAATCGCATAATGGCTGTAGTTCGTTGTTGTAGACGTGCCGCAACCTCAAGACGTCCAGACATCTCTACGGCTTTGATGGGAATAAGTAAATCTCGGGTCTTTAGTTCAGCGATATTCCGCTTACCAATTGCAGCAAAGAGATTATCCTCCAGGCTTTTCAATACACGAGCGCTATGAGACTCAGACCACTTCTGATTGCTAGCGTGCCAGTCCCTGGCTACCACTTCAAAAGTTATCGCTTCTTGCTCCTGCTCTATCTGAACAGCTTTCTTGTTCTCACTAGGATCAACGCCGTTAGCTAAGAGCTTACGTGCTTCATCACGCCGGGCTCTGGCATCCGCTAGCGATACTTCAGGGTATTTCCCCAATGCAAGCATCTTCTCTTTCCCGCCGAAGCGATAACGCAACCGCCAATATTTAGAACCGTTCGTGTGAACCAACAACACCATGCCGTCACCATCGGTAAGCTTATAGGCTTTTTCTTCAGGCTTGGCCGTACGAACCTTCACATCACTCAGAGCCATGTTGAGTATCCTTTCAAGGGTTCTGTGTGGGTACAAACATTATCGAACCGGGATATACCCGCATTTGTACCCGCATCAGTAAGTTGATGTAGATTGAATCAGGTTGACTTATGTTGACTGAAAAAGCGAGGAAAGCCTTGCGGGGACTGGATTTTAGGCATAAAAAAAGACCTCAGTTGAGGTCTATTTACATACTGTTGGTGCCGAAGGCCGGACTCGAACCGGCACACCTTGCGGCGGTTGATTTTGAATCAACTGCGTCTACCGATTTCGCCACTTCGGCACTGAAAGTAGTATGCGGAAAACGTGGGCATTATACCCAGCCCAGCCGGTCACGCAATAGTTATCCCGCCTTGTTCGGTTTAAGTGTTGAAAAAACAGTCATACACCGCAGCTCAGTGAGGATTTGCTGACAAAAATCTTCTGTTTACCCACGTTTTTCCAATGCCGTTTCTCAAACTTCGCATTAGTATACAAATCACGAATAGATCTTGCCCTGTTGATGGATACCAGCTTGTTGAAAAAACTCTCACTTTCGCTCCTCGCGCTGGCCTTCGCCAGTACGCCTTTATGGAGCCACGCGCAGCAGAATGCGCGTCTGGCGTCGCAGGTCGTGGATGACCATGCAGAACACATCTTTTACGGCAGCGGCGCGATGGGAATGGCGCTGGTTGTCGTTGATAACAATCAGCAGGTTTTCCGCAGCTTCGGGGAAACCCGTCCCGGTTCCGATGTGCGACCGCGTGAAGACTCTGTGGTGCGTATCGCCTCGCTGACCAAACTTATTACCAGTGAAGTGCTGGTAAAAATGGCGCAGCAGGGCAAAGTCAGTATTAACGATCCGTTGCGTAAATACGCCCCGGCCGGTGCCCGCGTTCCTGCTTACAGCGGCACAAATCCGATCACCCTGTTGAATCTCGCCACCCACACCAGCGGTCTGCCGCGCGAGCAGCCGGGCGGTGTCGCACATCGTGCCGTCTTCACCTGGCCGACTAAAAGTGATCGCTGGAGCTGGCTGAGTGTCGCCAAACTGACTGTGCCGCCGGGTGCACGCGCCTCTTACTCAAATCTGGCGTTTGACCTGCTGTCCGATGCATTATCGAAAGCCGCTAATCAGCCTTATACCCAGTTACTGCGCGAGCAAATCACTCAGCCGCTCGGCATGGTCGATACCACGCTGACGCCAAACGCCAGCCAGTGTTCACGCCTGATGGAAGGTCTGCGTCCGAGCCCGTGTATCAACACTATTGCGGCAGCAGGCAGCGGGGGGCTTTATTCCACGCCTGCCGATATGGGCCGCTGGATGCGTCAGTTCCTCGGGCAACGCACTACAACCGCCGATATGGCGCAGAAGATGTACTACAAGCGTACGGATCTGGTCTCGCTCAAAGGAATGGATGTACCGGGAATGGCGGACTCGCTGGGAATGGGCTGGGTAACGATGGCGCCGACGCCGTTGCTGCCACGTATCATTCAGAAAACCGGCGGCGGTGGTGGCTTTATCACGTATGTCGCGATGGTGCCGCAGCGCGGTGTAGGCGTGTTCGTGGTTGTGACCCGCAGCGAACTGACCAAGTTTAAAAATATGAGCGATGGCGTGAACAATCTGGTGGCCGATCTGGTGCGTAATAACGAGATCTGACGGCTCAGTTCTCAATATTCAGAATTCAGAATTCAGATGTAAAAAGCAGGCCTCTGAAAAGAGCCTGCTTTTTGTTTATCTGTACTGCCGGATTTAGCGTTTTTTCAGCAGTAAGAACATGCTGATGACGAAGAAAAGCCCGCTCGGCAGCAATGCGCCCAGAATCGGCGGAATGCTGTAAACCAGGCTTAACGGGCCGAATATCTGGTCAAGCACGTAGAACAGAAAACCGAAGCAAATACCGGTCACCACGCGCACCCCCATCGGTACGCTGCGTAAAGGCCCGAAGATGAACGACAGCGCCATCAGCATCATCACCGCAACCGACAGTGGCGAGAAGATTTTACTCCACATATTCAGCTGGTAACGTTTTGCTTCCTGCCCGCTCTGCTTCAGGTATTTCACATAGTTGTGCAGGCCGCTGATCGACAATGCATCTGGGTCGAGCGCAACCACACCGAGTTTGTCCGGCGTCAGGTTGGTTTTCCATACGCCGGTCAGCGTCTGCGAACCGGTGATTTGCAGTTGATCCGTCAGATCAGATTCATCCACCTGAGAGAGTTTCCACTCACCATTATCAAAGGTCGCGGATGACGCGTAACGGACTGACTGCAGTTTATTCTCTTCATTGAAATGATAGATGTTGACGCCGGTCAGCTCTTTTTCACCCGCCACGCGTTCGATGTAGATAAAATCGTGACCGTCTTTTGCCCACACTCCGTTTTGCGTGGAAAGCAGTGAGCCACCGTACATCTGTTGCGCACGGTAGTTACGCGCCATTTGTTCGCCCTGCGGCGCAACCCATTCACCAATCGCCATGGTCAGCAACACCAGCGGAATCGCCGTTTTCATCACGGAGGCGGCAATCTGCATGCGGGTGAAACCGGATGCCTGCATCACTACCAGCTCGCTGCGTGTTGCCAGCGTGCCGAGGCCCAGCAATGCGCCCAGCAGCGCTGCCATCGGGAAGAAGATTTCGATATCCTTCGGTACGCTCAGCAGGGTGTATAAACCGGCGCCAGCGGCGGAATATCCGCCCTGCCCGACTTTACGCAACTGATCGACAAACTTGATGATGCCGGAGAGTGACACCAGCATGAACAACGTCATCATGATGGTGTTGAAAATAGTGCGACCAATGTAACGGTCTAATACGCCAAACATCAGGCAGCTCCTCTCAGACGCGCGCGGATCTTGCGAACCGGCAAGGTGTCCCATGCATTAAGCACCAATGCCAGTGCAAAGTAGAGCAGGTTGGTTCCCCACATCCAGAGCATCGGATCCAGCTTACCTTTGGCACCGTTGGAGCGCAGCGAGGTTTGCAGCAGGAAGAAAATCAGATACAGCAGGATCGCCGGCAGCATACTGAGTACACGCCCCTGACGAGGATTCACCACGCTGAGCGGAACCACCAGCAACGCCATAATAAAGACTGAAACGATCAGCGTTAAACGCCAGTTCAGCTCTGCCCGCGCTTCCGGTTCGTTGGAATTCCAGAGTTGCGTCATGGTCATCTGATCCGACTGATTAGGGTCAAGCTGTACAGCCTGATGCCCGATAACCGCCAGATAATCGGTGAAATCCGTCACGCGAAAATCACGCAACAGCGCAGTGCCTTCATAACGGGTGCCTTTATCCAGCATCACCTGCTGGGAGCCGTCCGCACGCTGCAACATATGTCCTTTATCAGCGACCACAACGGAAGGCCGCTGGTTGCCGTTCGGCCGCAGTTGAGCCAGGAAGACGTTATGGAATTCCTTCCCTTTAACACTGCCAACGAACAGCACCGCATTGCCGTTCTGGGCTTGCTGGAACTGGCCTTCGACCATCGCGGCCATGCTCGGGTTGGCTTTCGCCTCCGCCAGCACTTCATCCTGATGTTTCGACGACCACGGGCTGAGCCAGATCGCATTCACGCCGGCAAAAACTGACGTAAATAGCGCCAGAACCAGCGCGGCGATGACCAGTGACCGTTTTCCAAGACCACAGGCGTGCATGACCGTGATTTCACTGTCGGTATAAAGTTTACCGAGCGTCATCAGCAGGCCGAGAAACAGACTGAGCGGCAGAATAAGCTGCGCCATCTCCGGAACGCCAAGGCCCAGAAGTGAGAGAACTAAATTTGTTGGGATATCGCCATCGACCGCTGCTCCGAGCACTCTGACCAGCTTCTGACAGAAGAAGATGAGAAGCAAAATGAACAGAATGGCAAATTGGCTCTTGAAGGTTTCCCTAACCAGATATCTAATGATGATCACGCTTAATACGCCTGTGAAAACTTGTCTTTTTGAAGGAAAATCGCTAGTTTCATCGCTAATCCGTCATTTATTCTCATCATATGGCAACCTTCGCAGCTAAAATAGTATTACAACACCGAGAATTGGGGTGTCCTATAGGAACTTGCTTATAGCCGCCAAAATAAAAACTAACGCCGTTTAAGGTTAACACAGGTCGTTAACACAATGACGGGAGAGTGTCTCCGGCGACTCATTCTAGCCGTACCTCCCGCCCTTGTCTTTAAGATTCAGGAGAGTGCATGGAGTTCAGCGTAAAAAGCGGTAGCCCGGAAAAACAACGCAGTGCCTGTATTGTAGTCGGCGTTTTCGAACCTCGCCGCCTGTCACCGATTGCCGAACAACTCGATAAAATCAGTGATGGCTACATCAGCGCCCTGCTTCGCCGTGGCGAACTTGAAGGCAAAGTGGGCCAGACCCTCTTACTGCATCATGTACCGAATATTCTTTCAGAACGCATTTTGCTGATTGGGTGCGGCAAAGAACGCGAGCTGGATGAGCGCCAGTACAAGCAGGTTATCCAGAAAACCATTAACACCCTGAACGACACCGGTTCTATGGAAGCCGTTTGCTTCCTCACCGAGCTGCACGTAAAAGGCCGTAATACTTACTGGAAAGTGCGTCAGGCGGTCGAAACCTCCAAAGAGTCGCTTTACACTTTCGATCAGTTGAAAAGCAACAAAACGGAGCCGCGCCGTCCGCTGCGTAAAATGGTGTTCAACGTGCCGACCCGCCGTGAACTGACCAGCGGTGAGCGCGCCATTCAACACGGTCTGGCGGTGTCAGCCGGTATTAAAGCCGCGAAAGATCTCGGCAATATGCCCCCGAACATCTGTAACGCCGCATATCTGGCGTCACAGGCCCGTCAGCTGGCAGATGCATTCAGCACCAACATCACGACCCGCGTTATCGGCGAGCAGCAGATGAAAGAGCTGGGAATGAATGCGTATCTGGCGGTGGGTCAGGGTTCGAAAAACGAATCGCTGATGTCGGTGATGGAATATAAAGGAAATCCTAACCCGGACGCTAAGCCTATCGTGCTCGTGGGTAAAGGTCTGACCTTCGATTCCGGCGGTATTTCCATTAAGCCCGCCGCGGATATGGATGAAATGAAGTACGACATGTGTGGCGCCGCAGCCGTTTACGGTGCGATGCGTGTGGTGGCTGAACTCAATCTGCCACTGAACGTCATTGGCGTGCTGGCAGGCTGTGAAAACATGCCTGGCGGCCAGGCATTCCGTCCGGGCGACATTCTGACCACCATGTCCGGCCAGACTGTCGAAGTGCTGAATACGGACGCCGAAGGCCGCCTGGTGCTGTGCGATGCACTGACCTACGTTGAGCGTTTCGATCCTGAGCTGGTGATTGACGTCGCTACGCTGACCGGTGCCTGCGTGATTGCGCTTGGCCATCACATCACCGGTTTGCTGTCGAATCACAATCCGCTGGCGCATGAACTGATCGGCGCGTCCGAACAGGCGGGTGACCGTGCATGGCGTTTGCCGCTGGCTGATGAATATCAGGAACAGCTGGATTCTAACTTTGCGGATATGGCAAACATCGGTGGCCGTCCGGGTGGTGCGATCACCGCCGGTTGCTTCCTGTCGCGTTTCACCCGCAAATACAGTTGGGCACATCTGGATATCGCCGGTACCGCATGGCGTTCAGGCAAGAACAAAGGCGCAACCGGTCGTCCGGTTGCGCTGTTGTCACAGTTCCTGCTCAACCGTGCAGGGCTGGATGGCGATGAGTGATTCCTCTGCTAAATAAGATATAATCTCCACTATCAGGGTCTGGTTCGCCAGCCCCTCCACAGGCGGGCGCACCAGTTGCGCCCCTGTTTTTTCTCAGCAGCACAGTGAACTCATCATGAAACAGGCAACCTTCTTTCTTCTCGATGCGCCGGACGCCAGTGGCGAGCTCAGCTCGCACGAAGCACTGGCCTGTCTGGTCGCCGCTGAACGTTACCGGATGGGCAAACGTGTTCTGCTGGCATGTGAAGATCAAAAACAAGCTGAGCGCCTGGATGAAGCGCTCTGGCAACGCGAGCCGAACCACTTTGTGCCCCATAATCTGGCCGGTGAAGGCCCGCGTTTTGGCGCGCCGGTAGAATTATGCTGGCCGGGAAAACGCGGCAATGCGCCACGCGACTTGCTCATCAGCCTGCTGCCTGAGTTTGCAGATTTTGCTACTGCTTTCCATGAAGTGGTAGACTTCGTTCCTTACGAAGATTCCCTTAAACAACTTGCGCGCGAACGCTACAAAGCCTATCGCAGCGTGGGTTTCTCTTTGACGACGGCCACGCCGCCCTCAGTCACCACATTGACCGACGAAAATACGAAGCGAAATGGATAAGACATATAACCCGCAAGACATCGAGCAGCCGCTTTACGAGCACTGGGAACAACAGGGCTATTTCAAGCCACATGGTGACACCAGTAAAGAAAGCTTTGCCATCATGATCCCGCCGCCGAACGTCACCGGCAGCTTGCACATGGGTCATGCTTTCCAGCAAACCATCATGGACGCCATGATCCGCTATCAGCGCATGCAGGGGAAAAATACTCTGTGGCAGGCGGGGACTGACCATGCGGGTATCGCAACGCAGATGGTGGTTGAACGTAAAATCGCCGCTGAAGAAGGCAAAACCCGTCACGATTACGGCCGTGAAGCGTTTATCAACAAAATCTGGGACTGGAAAGCAGAATCCGGCGGCACCATTACCCGCCAGATGCGCCGCCTGGGTGATTCCGTGGACTGGGAGCGTGAACGCTTCACGATGGACGAAGGCCTGTCTGACGCCGTGCGCGAAGTGTTCGTTCGTCTGTACAAAGAAGACCTGATTTACCGCGGAAAACGTCTGGTGAACTGGGATCCGAAACTGCGTACCGCGATTTCAGATCTTGAAGTGGAAAACCGCGAATCCAAAGGTTCCATGTGGCACCTGCGTTATCCGCTGGCTGACGGCGCGAAAACCGCTGAAGGCAAAGATTACCTGGTGGTCGCCACCACGCGTCCGGAAACCGTGCTCGGTGATACCGGCGTTGCCGTTAACCCGGAAGATCCGCGTTACCGCGATCTGATCGGCAAAGAGATCATTCTCCCGCTGGTAGGCCGTCGTATTCCGATTGTTGCCGATGAACACGCCGATATGCAAAAAGGTACGGGTTGCGTGAAGATCACCCCGGCGCATGACTTTAACGACTATGAAGTCGGTAAACGTCACGGCCTGCCGATGATCAATATCCTGACTTTCGATGGTGACATCCGCCAGACCGCTGAAATCTTCGATACTAACGGCGAAGAAAGCGATGCATGCGCCAACGATATCCCTGAGCAGTTCCGTGGCCTTGAGCGTTTTGCCGCACGTAAAGCCGTGGTCGCCGCCTTCGACGAAGCCGGTTTGCTGGAAGAAATCAAACCTCACGATCTGACCGTACCTTACGGTGACCGTGGCGGCGTAGTTATCGAACCAATGCTGACTGACCAGTGGTACGTGCGCACTGCACCGCTGGCGAAAGTTGCGGTGGAAGCCGTTGAGCAAGGCGACATTCAGTTCGTGCCGAAGCAATACGAAAACATGTACTTCAGCTGGATGCGTGACATTCAGGACTGGTGTATTTCCCGTCAGCTTTGGTGGGGACATCGCATTCCGGCGTGGTATGACGCCGAAGGCAACGTGTTTGTTGGTCGTGACGAAGCGGAAGTGCGCAGCGAGAACAACCTGGGCGCAGACGTCGTGCTGACTCAGGACGAAGACGTGCTCGACACCTGGTTCTCTTCCGGTCTGTGGACCTTCTCCACACTGGGCTGGCCAGAACAGACGCCTGACCTGAAAGCTTTCCACCCTTCAAGCGTGGTCGTCAGCGGCTTCGATATCATCTTCTTCTGGATCGCGCGCATGATCATGATGACCATGCATTTCGTGAAAGACGAAAACGGTAAGCCACAGGTTCCGTTCCACACCGTGTATATGACCGGCCTGATCCGTGACGACGAAGGGCAGAAAATGTCCAAGTCCAAAGGTAACGTTATCGATCCGCTGGATATGATTGACGGTATCTCGCTGGAAGATCTGCTGGAAAAACGTACCGGCAACATGATGCAGCCACAACTGGCAGAGAAAATCCGCAAGCGCACCGAGAAGCAATTCCCGAACGGCATCGAACCGCACGGTACTGATGCCCTGCGCTTCACGCTGGCGGCACTGGCGTCTACCGGCCGTGACATCAACTGGGATATGAAGCGTCTTGAAGGCTACCGCAACTTCTGTAACAAGCTGTGGAACGCCAGCCGCTTCGTGCTGATGAACACCGAAGATCAGGATTGTGGCCTGAACGGCGGCGAACTTGAGCTGTCACTGGCTGACCGCTGGATCCTGGCGGAATATAACCGCACGGTGAAATCTTACCGTGAAGCGATGGATAACTACCGCTTCGATCTGGCTGCCAGCATTCTGTATGAATTCACCTGGAACCAGTTCTGCGACTGGTATCTTGAGCTGACCAAACCGGTCATGAACGGTGGCAACGAAGCGCAACTGCGTGGCACCCGTCATACGCTGGTGGAAGTGCTGGAAGGTCTGCTGCGTCTTGCGCACCCGATTATTCCGTTCATCACCGAAACCATCTGGCAGCGCGTGAAATCGCTGAAAGGCATCACAGCAGAAACCATTATGCTGCAGCCTTTCCCTGAGTTTGATGCAGCAAAAGCGGACGAACTGGCGCTGGCCGATCTCGAGTGGATCAAGCAGGCGATCATCGCTATCCGTAACGTGCGTGCCGAGATGAACCTGTCTCCGGCTAAGCCGCTGGAACTGCTGCTGCGTGGCGCGAGTGCGGATGCACAACGTCGTGTGGAACAGAACCTGAGCTTTATTCAGTCTCTGGCGCGTCTGGAGTCCATTACCATTCTGCCTGCTGGCGACAAAGGCCCGGTCTCTGTTACTAAGCTGGTGGAAGGTGCGGAACTGCTGATCCCAATGGCCGGTCTGATTGATAAAGATGCCGAGCTGGCACGTCTGGACAAAGAGATGGCGAAACTGGACGGCGAGATTGCTTCCATCGAAGGCAAGCTGTCTAACGAAGGTTTTGTGGCGCGTGCGCCGGAAGCGGTTGTCGCCAAAGAGCGCGAACGTCTGACGGCCTGTGGTGAAGCGAAAGTGAAACTGGCGGAACAGAAAGCCACGATTGCTGCGCTGTAATCTCAGCCAGATGTAAATGTTAAAATCTATAAAAACAGATGCCAGTCAGGGAAACCTGACTGGCATTTTTTATTCCTGCTACACCCTGATTAACGCGGGGAATTATTCTGAAATTCCTGCAAAAAAGTATCTGTCATTTTTCTCACCAGCGTTGAGAAAAACTGGTTATTAAGTGCTGCTTTATTGTAAACCATATAGACCGGTTGAGAAGGCAACGTCATATCCGTCGACAACTTCTGGATATCAAAAGCATTTTTCATTTTTTCATAGAAACGTTCTGTGATAAAAGCCAGCATGTCGGATGTTTCTACCATCGAGATAATGGAGAGAAATGAAGGGCTGATAAACCGACATTTCCTGTCAACTTGCAGCAAAGTATTAACATCCAACCTGTTAGATAAAAGACTAGTACTCTCGGAATCAACGAAAATATGGCTCTCTTGCGCAGCCTGCTCCCTTGACAGGCTCCCTCTAAGGCGAGGATGCGATCGGCGGCAAATCATCACCGGCACTTCGCTGGAAATATGCTGGCTAACCCGGGAATGGCTAACGTGCGGATGAACGTCAAAAATGATGTCAGCCTTACGGAAAATCAGAGCATCTTCAGTTTCAGCAATCGAATTGCCGCTCGTGCTGTGCACTATTTCACAGTCGGGTGCAATTTCATCCAGTACCTTGCGCATCACGTTTATCGTAAACATTGAAATGTAAGGTGAGCAGTGAACAACAAGTCGGGTCGGCAGAGAATCAAACGAGATATTCTGCAATTTCGCCACTAAATTGTCGTAAGCCTCCGCCAGGCCTTCGTGTATCCCGATCGCAACGGTGGTCGGTGCCAGTGCCTTACCATCCCTGATGAACAATGCATCATTATAATGAACACGTAAGCGCCCCAGTGCCTGACTGACAGCAGAAGGCGTGATGCCAAGGGCATCTGCGGCTTTGGTTCCGCTACGATGAATAAAAACAGCCTCAAACGTAGTCAATAAATTGAGATCAAAATTTTTCACCATTTTAAAACGATCGGTGAGTGTGTTCTCTTTCATCCTGTCCAGTCCCCTGACCTCTGGTGAAATACGAGAGTTCGTATTCTCAACATCAATCATAGTCAAGATACTCAATTTTGGTCTCCTTACCAGCAATTAAATTTCATGTATCACTCTGTAAAAATAAGGTTTTTGTCTAAAAAAACAAATAATGCCTTTCATTAACACCACGGTATATAAAGTAAATAGCAGGCTGCAAGACAGTTTTAGTTAAACCTTACTTAACTATACCTTTAACAAAGTTAAAGTAAAATCCACTTTTTTTTTATAAAATATATTTTTTTCTTATAAATTTTCTATGATTCAAAAAGATATAACCATAATTAACTTTTCTGAAAAATATATTCAGCAAATAACACGGATTGAACCTCATTTTAAGCATTGTCGTTTTCGCCAATACGACTCGTCTCCTGTCCATCCCGATAAATGGAAAAATAAGGCGTGTTATCGGGACGAGTGTGATTTACTCATCTGCCATTTGGGGCGGGTGGTGGTGTGTACGAATCTTCACATTGAAAAAGAAACAACGAAGCCCCCAGTTTTCACCAGGGGCTTCGTTGTTTACCGCAATTAATTATACTGGATAACAAATGCTGCAGTGGCTTTCAGTTCGCCCCCCGTGATCTGCTCGTCAGTTTGTACATAACGTGCCTGCAACGGAATAGTGACATCCATTTCCTGGGTTGTGTTAACAATATTATAAGAAGTATTAAAATCCAGATCCTGACCATTCATTGCCAGACGGATCCCAAGTCCTTTTGCTTCACTATCTGAAGAAACAGGAATGATATTATTGCGACCTTCATTATTGAATACGCGGAAATAGACCGGTGTATTGGCACCGCAGGTAAGACGGATATTTGCATTAGCCGTTTTACTCGATTCACTGCCGATACCATCAAAGTCCTGATTACTCACCGGCGGCATAGGAACCGAGATGGATGAGGAATCGATAAAATCACAGCCAATTTCACTAATTGTCGCAAAAAAATTGTATGACCCTACTTTGTATTGGTTGCCACTATCATCATGTAAATACACGCTAAACAAAACGCCAATTATCCAACCCGGCGTAACCGTGCCGGTTTTCAGAAATTCAATATTGACCTGAGGTGACATGAGAGGTGAAACCGCGCTCGTTCTGAGAACGGTTGAATCATTGTTGACCACCTCTCCGTCTATTTTAACTCTGAAACCGATTCCTTCGGCACTACCTTCACCGGTCCCGCTTCCGAAAATATTATTTCCCATAGGCGTACGTGTGGCTTGCGTTTTAATAGTATAGAAGTAGGTACCAGTGCAAGAATCGGCAAATTTCTTCCCCCCTGCCGGATTGGCATTGGTATAGAAAACACTGCCTATGGGTGTTTCACGAGTTATTGGCAAAGTGCCTACACTCGTACTGAACCTATTTTCAGATTGCACATTCTGACACCCCGCGCTTGCGGCAAAACAGGTCAAAGCAATGGCAATGAATAACCCCAGATTACATATCGATTTCAATAAAGGAATATTCTGTCTGTTCATTATCTTTCTCATCATTATTTGCATTGTGCAGAGGCTTGCTTGATCAAATCTTCAGCAGTTTCCGGGGTGCTCGCGAGTTGATAACTGGCATAGCATTGCTTCTCTGTGCCATTACCCCATTTCGCCAACAAGCGCCCTTGTGCTGCCAGCCCGGTCAGATAGACCTCGCCGTTCTCACCAACAATGCCTGTATTGTCTGTTTCGCTGTCCATGACAGAAACTACAGTACCGAACGGCAATGGTGCACCTGCGTAAGTCATCGTAATTAACGCACGATCGCCTACTTTGGCATTATATTTCGCCAATACGACTGCGCCCTTGGTCGGTATAACGGTTAATGAAGGTTCTGCAATATCCAGTTTCGAACCCATACTTTCGGTTCTTAGCCTCACTTCATTTTTCTTGTACGGCTGAGCGTAAGGTACGACAGCATAACCACGCCAGTCGGTACTCACACCCGTACTGTTTTCAATGTAAACATCAGATGCCCCAGGTGCTTTAACAAGCGTCACACTGTCGCCCATATATTGAGAAAGCGTTACACCATTTTCATGTACTAATACGCCACCTGACAGGCCATAGGTCATTTGTTTATTTTGATCGGTATAGCTATACCCCACCAGCGCTTCACCGGATGAACCTTTATAATCTAATGAGGAAGACCCTGAGGCACCGCCGCCTTTATTTTCATAACCTTGTTGAACGCTATAACTAAGGTTATTATTTTCAAGTAATGTTCCATTAACACCCGCTTGCTGTGTTGTTGAACCATCTTTACGCGAAGTCATATTATAACTTGCCCAGGCCTGAGATGAATTCATGAATGCGCTGAACGGAATAGACATATTAAATGCCAGAACCTGATCGGATTCATCAATACCCGGGTTTTTGGTATAACTATAATTCAGGCCGTAAGTCATACCTTTAAATGAGCTGGTTAATCCGGTTTGTAATGACAGTTCTTTGCCATCGCCTCCCCAATAATCTTGTTCACTGGCGCTAAAATAAATCGTAGCAAGGTCGGCGATATTCTGATTAATGCTGGCCTGAATTTTACTGCGAGCATTATGGGTACGATTAAACTCGTCCAGCCCGTCTTCCGTTTCTGCGCTAAATTTCTGCACATCGTCAAAGGAATAATATCCTTTGGTGGAATAACGATAACCAGCAAGTTGCAAGTTGGTATCGGTTTGATCGATATTTTTCGCATACATGAGGCGGTAGGATTGCCCGGTCTTATCACCGATACCCTCAAGGGTACTGACTGCATGGGTGACGTCTAAAGACAACGCACCAATTCGGCCCATATCCATACCCAGGCCCGCCGATGCGGCCTTATAATTATCGGCAAACTGTGTGCCACCATAGGCAGTGATGTTTGACGAAAGACCATAAATTGCGGTCAACTGGCCAAAATAAGGCTCTTCTACATCTTCCACGCCAGAACGATAGCGACCTGCCGTGGCGCTGTATTTCAGACGCCCTTCACGTTGTAGGATTGGCACTGAACTGGTGGCCTGAGTGTATTGCGTTGTCGACCCATCGGCCTCTTTGATTGTTACTTTCATATCCCCACCGTTACTGGAGGGATAGAGGTCAGTAATCGAAAACGGTCCCGGTGCCACGTTCGTTTGATAGATGGTGTAGCCATCCTGCTCGATAGTCACCTGAGCGTTACTGCGCGCGATACCGCGAATTATCGGCGCATACTGGCGTAAACGGTCCGGCAGCATATTGTCATCAGAAGATAATTGCGCACCAGTGAACTGGACACTGTCGAAAACTTCACCCGGCGAGGAGTATTCACCGAGCGTCAGTTGCCCGCCCTGCAGGAAACGCACATCGCGTTGCAAGTAGGTTTGAATTGAATCCCATGATTGCGTTTTATCGCCATCATCATTGGTATTATCAGCATAGGTTGAATAATTACGTAAACGCCATGCACCAAGGTTAATTCCGCTACGCAGGTTCAAATAGTTAGATTGCGAGTCACCGCTGATCTCATCGTCAGTATCGGAGCCGGAATAGTTATAGTTCACCATTAACGCAGGGATACCGTCATCCCAAAGAGAGGGATCTACAGCATTTCGGATATGTGGCCGAACGCCGATTTGAGGGACAGTAATGTAATACTTCCCCCCTGCCAGATCGAGTTTTTCTGTGGCGTCTGGTATATAGGTTACCAGCGGTTTTTCCAGCGTCTGACCTGGAGATTGCGTTTTTAATGCCGGGAAAACGTCGTCTTTTACACCATACTCATAGAGTTGCGCAGGCGTCACTTTACCGAAAATCTTCCCCGGTGAATCAGGAACATCAACGAAGATAACAGAGCGTCTTTCAATTAACTCATTATTCAGGAAGACATCCACAGAATAAGTGCCAGGTGCTTGCCCACCTTCATTGGCAAAATAATTAAGATCGACGCCATCCATGTTACCGCCGTTGCCGACAGCTTTGAGCATTTCCGCACTAAATTCTTCTGCTGCAAAAGAATTATAATTAAATGCCAATAAAATTAATAAGGGCAGACTTTTTAGTTTGAATATCTGCTGTACTCCGCAATGATTAACAGTCCCGAAAAAAAAAGAGTGTTGTTTTTTCCTTGCAGAAAATCCTTTTTCGTCCTGCATTATTCTTCCTTATTAAAAATGGTGTTGAGCGATCTTATTTTTCAAATTTAAATTTTGGCATGACTTAGTTTTGAGATTCCGCCGTAATCATCAATAACCGTCCAGGAGACGTCATTACCCATAGGCGCTTTTTTTATTTTCGTACTTGCCAAAGGCGGAACCATAACACTTTCAGTTACTGGTGAGTTGTTTACAGTAATTTTACCGAATGAGACGTAATATGGCGTAGGGTTAGTCACAGTTAGACCTTCGCCCGAGCGGCTGAATTTAACCTTTGAATATATATCTTTTAAATCTTGATTGTTTAACGCGGCAGGACGATAAATCAATTTCAATCGGTTATTCACTGAGAACTGTAAGCTACCGCCTTCATCACTTTTCTTTTGTGATGGTGGTATCACCAGAACATTCATCCAGTAAATTGATTCCCGATCTTGTGGCAAACCAGCGGCAGATTTCAGCGCAATACGAATAATGCTATTTTGGTTCTTTTCAATTCTGAAAAGTGGCGGGGTAGCGATAAAGGGTATGCTTGCTTTACTTTCATCCTCAAAATTGCTGACCCAGGAGCGGACCAAAAAAACTGAGTCGATGCCTGTATTATTAACAGAAAGCGATGTTTCTTTCATATCACTGGAGAAAACAACTCGCGTAGCACCCACTGTTACACCAGCGGTAGCCTGAAAAATAAAACATAACCCTAACAGGCCACATATAAAAATGGCTGCACGTTTCATACAATACCTCGAAAAAAAACGGAATAAGTCACCTTATTCCGTATATTTATTAAGATTCAAAATTATTGATAAGTAATTTCGAACGGAAGATTAAGAGTCCAGGAGCCGGTGCCAACATTACTAGTCTTGGTACGAGTCAGAGCAGCAACATAGTTAAGGGTGTTATCCCCTTCAACCAGGGCAGCCGGCATATCAGTATTTGGAACCTGAAGAGTACCATCGGCTGCTTTGATGATAGTACCTACAGCACTAGGAGTTGCATCAGTAAACTGGTTAGAGGTACTTGAGTTGCCTTTAAACTTCACGTTTGCGCTCGTCACGGATGCAGGGCAACCACGCAATACCAGACTAAATGGCTCTGATGCACCCGGAGTAGTTTCACCAACAGCTAATGCATTAAGGGTAGATGCTGCTACTTTCTCAATAGTTACAGTCAAATCTTTTGACTCCAGAGAACAAGCAGTAGATTTAACGGTACCGGTAAAATTAAGTGTACCATCAATAGCGAATGCAGCCTGAGAACTCAGTGCAGCAAATACAAATACAGCTGCTGAAACCATTTTCATTTTCATGAGATAATCCTTTATATATTCAAATATCAGCGAATTAAAAATTCACTTATTTTATTAATTGTAAGACAGAGTGAAACTGGTCGTTGCATCAAATGCGCCACCAGTTACAGATTCGCCCACTTTAACCGGAGCTGCTTTCAGGTTAATTACTGCGGTACCCAGTTCTGGATTTACAGCCACTGGGTTCGATTCTGTCTGAACTGCCAATTCGCTGCCAT
Organism: Rahnella aceris; assembly: GCF_011684115.1. NCBI lineage: Bacteria > Pseudomonadati > Pseudomonadota > Gammaproteobacteria > Enterobacterales > Yersiniaceae > Rahnella > Rahnella aceris. Next base: position 456,053 of record NZ_JAADJV010000002.1, read on the forward strand.
CTTCGTTATACAGACCAATACCAAAGCCCGTTGCTAAAGAAGAATCAGATAATTTCAGTAATTTATTGTTGGTGACGTCTTTATCACCGTTGGTGGTCAACTTCACATTCGCTACGGCCGGGCAACCGGTCAGGTTAATCGTGATGTCTTGTTTTGCAACGGAGCCATCAACAATTGCACTGCCTGAAACATCACCAAATGCGATCGGTGCAAGTTCACCATCAACCGTACATGCACCGGCAATAATTTCACCTTTGAATTTCAGGCTACCAGACTCATCTGCCGCATGAACACTTGCAGCAGCCAGGCCTGCAGCTAACAGACCCACTTTAAAATAGGTATTCATTTTCATCAACATATCCCTTTGCTTTTTGAGTTTACATTTCATAGACAGTACTGTCCGATTTAATAAAGCAGTAAGTTCTGTAAAATAATTACGCGCCCTTACTTCTGGGGCAGATAATAGTGCATCACAGGGATAACAATACAGCCGATCTCCTTAATTAATATTTTAGTAAAGTTAACGAACAATGTTTTAACCTTGAATTACATGCAAAAACCTATATATTCGCAAACAAAAATACTAGTAATTAAATAACTTTAGAACATACACCACATTAAATGTACAGACTAAACAATACCAGTACCTCGCATTATCCAGTTGAAATATAATGGGATATTTCATAACAGCGCGGGAGGCAATCCGACGAAAAAGTATCAACGGGCATGACAGTAAAAAAATTAGCGGAGTGCCTAAAAAACAATATGTTATTAAAGCTGGCCAATCAAAACCGGAAATAAATGTTTATTATAAATAATAATAATTATAAAAATCATCAGAGGAAATAGAAAATAGGATGAAAAGATAATAAAAACAAAAGCACAGTTCTGGAAGTAACGCTGATACCCGCAAGTCTTATTAACGACCTGATCAGTTTTTCCAAATTGTTATCTTCGCCCGACTTTGCTTTTTCATCTGAAGTCGTTGAGTTGAAGATACTTAATGCTATCGGCGAATGCAGTCGCGAATTTTACGGTGACCTACGAGTAAGACTTCACGTTCTGACGGGTTCTTTCGCGGACCCGTCAGAGGTTTTAGATCATCACTACTCCTTTGCCGCATCCCTGATATGCCCGATACGTGACTGCATCGCAGGATGTGTGCTGAGCCAGTCAGGTAACACGCCGTCCGCTTTCTCCTTCTGCGATTCTGCGGATACCCTGCTGTATATTTCCGCCATTTGCTCAAGCGAGCGCCCTTCCCGCTTCATTTCTGCTATCGCCCAGTTATCCGCTTCACGCTCCATACCGCGGGAAAATTGCAGTTCATTCGCCAGCGATGCCGTTTGTAATAAGGTATCGCCAATGCCGCTGACATCGCCGGTCATCCATAACAGCGTGAGGGACACCAGCGAGGAACGCACCAGCATGCGCATGGGATGCCGGTAAGCGTGATGTCCCATCTCATGCAGCATTACCCCTGCCAGCGCGTCATCACCCGGGCTAAGCGCCACCAGTTTATCGCTGAGGATCAGCGTGCCGTCCGTCAGCATGAAAGCGTTAGCCACATCGGGAATATTCATCAGCTTCAGCCGGACCGGCGTACGGTCGGTGCGTAATGACGGCGGGATCACCTGCTGGAAAAGCTGCTGAAGTGCTTTCTGTTTATCGGCAGGCAACGCCGAATCCCGGAAATCACTGGCGCTGAGCAGTGTCAGCGTATGACGCCCGAGGTTTTGCTCAACAGTGGTGGGAATTCGCTGCGCAATCACATTGCTGGCCCACGGCAATAAACCGTAGATATAAAAGAAAATCAGCAGGCAGGTCGCCAGTAAGGTGAGGAGCACCCCGCGCTTATGGCTTTCCATGCGGTATACCCAGCCGGGCCGGCGATGCTGCCGTAACCAGTGACGAAATGCACCGTCATCGGCAGGCACAAAACGGCCACCATCGGGAAAAGTGAGAAACAGCGGGATCGTGCCCAGCGCATCAGAAACCTCGATCTCGCTGAGAGAAAAAGTCGGGTTCAGGTTTTCAGCTTCCAGCGTCAGACACGGGTCGCCGCCCAAAAAAAGGCGGGCAGCCTTGCGAGCTGCCCGTCCAGGAGGCTGATAAAAGCCTTCAATGATCATGCATTACATTCCGACGCCAAGGTCGAACGCCTGAGTCACTTCTTCTGCCACTGCCGTGTTGGCGGTGTCAGCATGCGCCTGAACTTCCAGCAGGGATAAATCACCGGTCACCGCCGTGCAGGCTGCCATATAGCGGGCGGAACGGACATGGGCGACAGGCGTTGCCAGCCCCAGCGAGCAGACCACAATCAGCGCATTGGTGAACAGCAGACCCAGATAAGACATCGTTTTCATGGATGAACGCAGTTTCACGCGGTCACCGATTTGCGTCTGGTTAAAGACGTAATTGCGCACAGCCACCACCTGATAGCTCGCCACCACCAGCGCGCCGACAAACATGATGATGAAGGCCAGAATGAAGCTGAATAAATTGCTCATCAGCATCATGCCCGCCATGTCTTCAGACATGCCCCCCATATAAGCCATCTGTAACAGCGTAGTGAAGAAGGAACCCATCAGCCACAGGGCGATGATCAGGAAAGGCAGGAATAACACAATGCCCAGCAGGCTATATTTAATAAATGCGGCTTTTTTCAGATCAGCGCGGAAAGCGGTATTGCCGAAAAAGAGATTATTCACATACAGATCGTGTGTCATGGCGCTGATAATACCCTGCACCGCTGCCACACCCGGTACCAATGCCACCGCCACTAATACCACGCTGATCAGAATCGCGCTGATACTGGCCATCTGAACGGCAATTAATACCACCGCAGTGATCGGAATATACAGCGCCAGCATTAACAGAATCGGACACAGATACATTGTCCAGTACGCACGGCCTGTTTTGCAGTGATAGTTAAAACGCACACCACGGTAACTGGTCATGATCGCGTTATAACGCCAGCTGCGGATAATCACCCAGGGCAATAGCGCGAGGAAAACCAGCGCAATCAACAGAGCCAGCTGAGGCAGCAGTGCGGCCAGAATATAAAAGACGATAATGCCGCCAATCACCAGCAAACGTCCTTTCAATATCTGAACGGGTTTTGCGTGGTAATCAAAACGGTCGCCATTAATTTCGGTATTACCGAGGAAATAACGACGACGGCGAACGGTCGCCCATGCCGAATAAATCCCCAGAGTGATGATGGTTAATAATGCATTAACCAGCCATATTGCGAAATACTCTCCGCCCTTGCCATGAAAACGTACCTGATGCAGGTTATCGTTATATTGATTATTATCTGACATTTTTATCTTTCGTCCTGAAAGGAATGGGAAGCCGCCCTTCTTAAAATAAAGAAAGGTGGCAGAGCACATTGTGTAACGATGAAGATTTAATCATGTCTCTGACCTTTCAGGCAACGAATTATTCCCTCTGCCAATGAAAAAAATTCGCATTTGGGATAAGTAAAATCATCGGGAAACGCCTGCGGCGTTGCATCAGCACGCCCTAAAATGGTATTAAAACGGTCTGTTTGTTTGCCTGTTATTGAAACTGAGTGAGTAACATGACGACCTCCCTTCCTGTCAGCGTGCGGGTGCGCCCGATACGCCATGAAGATAACGCTGCCATCGCTAACGTGATCCGCCACGTTTCTGCCGAATTTGGCCTGACCGCCGATAAAGGCTATACCGTCGCTGACCCGAATCTGGATCACCTGTTTGAAACCTACAGCCAGCCCCGTTGTGCCTACTGGGTGGTAGAACTGGACGGGGTGGTCGCGGGCGGTGGCGGCGTCGCACCCTTATCCGGTGCAGATAACGATCTGTGTGAATTGCAGAAGATGTATTTTATGCCAGCACTGCGCGGTCAGGGGCTGGCAAAACGACTGGCCTTACAGGCCATTGAACATGCACGCCAGCAGGGCTTTGCCCGCTGCTATCTGGAAACCACCGCCAGTCTGACCCAGGCGATTGCGCTGTATGAACGTCTGGGTTTCCATCACATTGACTGCGCCCTCGGCAACACCGGCCATGTCGATTGTGAAGTGACGATGTTAAAACACCTCTGACACCGTTGACGTTCTTTATTCGCGCTTTGCAAACAGGCATCTGAATGTTCACACATAAAGCCATTTCCGCGTTAAACGAACTGGAACTGACGGTCTACAACTACATCGTCAAAAACGGCGATAAAGTCATGTACATGACCATTCGTGAACTGGCGGATGCCGCAGGTGTCTCGACCACGACAGTTTTGCGCTTCTGCAAGAAAATGGATTGCGACGGTTATTCCGAATTTCGTATCCGTTTCAAGTTGTTTTTAGAGCATGAAGAAAAGCCGCCGGTGTCGTTTGGCATCAGTGAGATCATCAGTTATTTCAAAAGTATTAATAACAGTGATTTTGATGAATTATTAGAAAAGGCCGCCCGCCAGATTGCCAATGCGCAGCGTATTATATTTGTCGGCGTCGGGACATCAGGTTCATTAGGAAAATACAGCGCACGCTTTTTCTCTAATGTCGGAAAATTCAGTACCTTTATTGATGATCCTTATTTCCCGATCAACAGTGATATGTATAAAGACGCTATCGCTATTATTCTTTCTGTCTCGGGTGAAACGGAAGAAGTGCTGCGTTTTGCTACGCAGTTCAGCCAGCATAATTGCAAAATCATCAGCCTCACTAACAGCGAGAACTCAACACTGGCGCGGCTTGCAGACCTCAACATCTCTTATCACATGCCGCAAATAGTCCTCGAAGGACAATATAATATTACCACGCAGATCCCGGTACTTTATATTATTGAGACCATCGGCAAGAAATTACCGTTAATAAAACGTGACTCAGCGCAATGAAAAAACAGGGTGTTTTTAATAAGTAACAAATCACCCGATTTGATTTTTGTTATATCGTGACAATACCTTTTCTTTTGCTACACTCCTGCCGACGAGTAAAAAAACAAAAAAGCTCACCTCTGTATTCCCGCAGGAGAATAATAAACAATGGCTATTGATTACGCTCAGACCGCTCAGGATATTGTTAAATATATTGGTGGCGATAATAATGTGATTAGCATCACACATTGCGCCACACGTTTACGCTTTGCTCTGAAAGATAATAAAGCCGTCGATAAAGAAGAATTAAAACGAGTGAAAGGCGTTATCACCGTTATCGAGGCCGGCGGACAAATGCAGGTGGTGATTGGCAATCACGTGAGCGACGCGTACAAGCAGGTGCTGAAACTGATCCAGATTGATGAAAATGCACCGGTTTCTGCACCGAATGTGGGTATTGTCAGCCGCGTCATGGACGTGATATCCAGCATCTTTACGCCTTTCCTTTATCAGCTTGCCGCCTGCGGTATTTTGCAGGGGATTATTTCCTTCCTGGCTGCCATCGGCATTATGGACGCCAGCAGCGGTACCTACCGTATTCTTAATTTTGTGTCGTGGACGGCCTTTACCTTCCTGCCGGTGATGATTGCTTTCACCGCCGCGAAAAAATTCAACGTCAATCCTTTCACCGCAGTCATTACAGCCTGCGCGCTGATCAGCCCCGATTACATGAATATGCTGACGGCCTTTAAGATAACGTCGATCAACTCCGCCGATCCGGCCATGCAGCAACTGATGCGTGAAGCGGTCAGCAATCCTGATATTGCGAATATCCTGCAGAACGTGGTCGGTATTCCGGTTTCCGCACCAACGCTCGATTTCCTCGGTATTCCGGTGAAATACCTGAGCTATACCGCGTCGGTTATCCCGATCATTCTGATGGTCTGGGCAATGTCTTACATCGAGCACTTCTTCAATAAAGTGCTGCCGGTGGTGATCCGCAACCTGTTCACACCGATGTTCTGTATCGCGATTATGGTGCCGATGACCCTGCTGGTGTTTGGCCCGGTCGGAAACCTGATCGGTGGCGCGATTGGCGGCGTTTATAACACCCTTTATCACCTGAGCCCGACCATTGCAGGTTTCGTGGTGGGCGCATTCTGGCAGCCGCTGGTCACACTTGGCGTTCACTGGGGCATTACGCCGGTCACCGTCGGCAACTACGCGACGCTGGGTTACGACACTTTTACCGGCCTGCAGGCTTCTGCCGTCTTCGCGATGACCGGCAGCATGTTTGGCGTGTATCTGAAAACCCGCAGCCGCGAAATGAAAGGGATCTCATTGTCTGCGGGCGTCACCGGCCTGTTCGGTATCACTGAACCCGCTATTTATGGTGTGGCGCTGCGCCTGAAAAAACCTTTCCTGTGCAGTTGTGTCGCAGGAGGGATTGGCGGTGCGATTGCCGGTTCCTTTAATGCAGTTTCATGGAGCTACTGCCTGCCGGGGATTGCCGTACTGCCGGTGTTCTTCAAAGAAGGTCATATGCCACAGTTCCTCGGTTTCCTGTTGTCCATTAGCGTCGCCTTTGTGCTCGGTGCGTTGTTCACCTGGCTGGTCGGTTTCAAAGATGAACCCGATGTTACCGCGACCCAAAAAGTACCGGCAGAAACCCGTCGGGCTGCGCAGGCTGAAATGAATTAAATCTGACATTACGATCTACAGGGCAGAAGCAATCTGCCCTCATCAAGTATCCAGGGAGAATCAAATGAATCATCAGTTACCGAAAGATTTCTTGTGGGGCGGCGCGGTAGCGGCGCATCAGGTGGAAGGCGGCTGGAACCAGGGCGGCAAAGGCATCAGCATTTGCGACGTCCTTTCCGGCGGCGCGCACGGCGTTGACCGGGTGATGACCGACGGCGTGCTTGACGGCTACAGCTATCCGAACCACGAAGCCGTCGATTTCTACTCGCACTACAAAGAAGACATCGCGTTGTTCGCCGAAATGGGTTTCAAATGCTTCCGCACCTCGATTGCCTGGACGCGCATCTTCCCGAACGGTGACGAATTACAGCCAAACGAAGCCGGTCTGCAATTTTATGACGATATGTTTGATGAGTTGCTCAAACACAATATTGAGCCGGTAATCACCCTCTCCCACTTCGAAATGCCGTGGCATCTGGTGAAGGAATACGGCGGCTGGAAAAACCGTCAGGTCGTCGATTTCTTTGTGCGTTTCAGCCAGGTGGTGATGGAGCGTTACAAAGGCAAAGTGAAATACTGGATGACCTTCAACGAGATCAATAACCAGCGTAACTGGAAATATCCGCTGTTCGGTTATTGCTGCTCCGGCGTGGTATTTACCGAGGAGGAAAATCCGGAAGAGACGATGTATCAGGTGCTGCATCATCAGTTCGTGGCCAGCGCTAAAGTGGTGAAACTTGGCCATGACATCAACCCTGATTTTCAGATTGGCTGCATGATCGCCATGGTGCCGCTCTATCCGTTCTCCTGCCATCCTGACGACGTGATGTATTCCGTTGAAGCAATGCACGAACGCTTCCTGTTCAGCGACGTCCATATGCGCGGTTATTACCCGGCGTATGCGCTGAAAGAGTGGGAACGTCGCGGCTTCAACATCAAAATGGAAGATGGCGATTTACAGGCACTTCGCGATGGCTGTGCGGATTACATCGGCCTGAGCTATTACATGAGCAACGCCATTTCAGCGCACAATCCGAGTGATGATAATGGCTTGTCAGGTTTTGCGGGCAGCGTGCCGAATCCGCATGTGAAAGCGTCTGACTGGGGCTGGCAGATTGATCCCGTCGGGCTACGTTACACCCTGAATATTTTGTACGAGCGTTATCAGAAGCCGCTGTTTATTGTCGAGAATGGCTTTGGTGCGATCGACAAAGCGGGTGATGACGGCGTCATTCACGATGATTACCGCATTGCGTATCTGAAAGCACACATCGCGCAGATGAAAAAAGCCGTGCTGGAAGACGGCGTGGATCTGATGGGTTATACGCCGTGGGGCTGCATCGACTGCGTGTCGTTTACCACCGGGCAGTACAGCAAACGTTATGGCTTCATTCACGTCGATAAAAACGATGATGGCAGCGGCACAATGGCACGCTCGAAAAAGGAGAGTTTCGGCTGGTATCAGAAAGTGATTGAGAGTAACGGGGACGTGCTTTAATTAACGCCTCCCCCTGCGAAGGGGGAGGCATTCAGATTAATGACGTTTTCCGTCATCATCTTCATCAACGAAATCTTCGTCTTCGCCTTCTTCACCTTCTTCGTCGTCATCGCCTTCGAAGTAAGTGCCCCAGCCGTCATAGTTGACGCCGTTGGCCTCGGCCAGATTCATCAGTTGCTCAACCTGGATGTCGATCAACTCCGCTTTCAGCGCGATTTCACTGATCACGTCGCAGCACATCACGGTTGAACCATCTTCCACTTCCAGTTCTTCAGCGTCAGTGACTTCATAACCCAGTTTGAATGCTTCAACTGCTGCTTTCTCCAGAACTTCAAACTTCTCTGAAGATAAGTGGTGTTCGATAGTGTAAAGCGCGTCAGGATCACTGCCATCATCCAGCAGTTCTTCGATGATTAAGCGAGTCTCTTCACGTTGTTCTTCCAGCAATTCACGGTTTGCCATATCTCTGTCCTCAATCAATGTGACGTTTGTACGCTATTTTCACACACCGCAGGGCGCGTCTCCACTATAAACGACAAAGTTTTTGCTGCGGGGTTGTATTTGCATATTCATCCAGTTAAATTGAATTTAAATTCAATCCGAAATGCTTATGCGCTATGGAGCGACATCATGAGTTTGTTGAGTAAACGTCATTTTCTCAGGTTACTGGATTTTACCCCGTCAGAGATTTCGTCACTGCTGAAACTCTCCGCAGAATTAAAAGCGGCTAAGAAAAACGGCACCGAAAAAGCCCGCCTGCAAGGCAAAAACATCGCGCTCATCTTCGAAAAAGACTCAACCCGCACCCGATGCTCTTTCGAAGTTGCCGCATACGATCAGGGGGCGAAAGTCACCTATCTCGGCCCAAGCGGCAGCCAGATCGGCCACAAAGAATCGATGAAAGATACTGCCCGCGTCCTTGGCCGCATGTACGACGGTATTCAGTATCGCGGTTACGGTCAGGATAAAGTGGAAATTCTGGCGCAATATGCCGGCGTCCCCGTGTGGAATGGCTTAACCAACGAATTCCACCCGACGCAGTTGCTGGCTGACCTGCTGACCATGCAGGAACACCTGCCGGGCCAGCCACTGAAAGGCATGCGTCTGGCCTATCTGGGCGACACCCGTAACAATATGGGCAATTCGCTGCTGGAAGCCGCCGCATTATGCGGTCTGGATTTGCGCCTTGTCGCACCGTCGGCCTGCTGGCCGGAAGCAGAACTGGTCGCCACCTGTGAGCACCTGGCGAAAGAAAATGGCGGCAGCATTACCCTGACCGAAGATATTGCGACCGGCGTGAAAGAGGCTGATTTCCTGTATACCGACGTGTGGGTTTCCATGGGCGAGCCGAAAGAAGTCTGGAAAGAGCGTATTAATTTGCTACGCCCTTATCAGGTCAACAGCGCGATGCTGGCGCTGACCGGCAATCCGCAGGTGAAATTCCTGCACTGTCTGCCAGCCTTCCATGACGACCAGACCACGCTGGGCAAACAAATGGCGGAAGAGTATGGCCTGCACGGCGGCATGGAAGTCACCGATGAAGTCTTTGAATCCAGCCACAGCGTAGTATTTGATCAGGCTGAAAACCGTCTGCATACCATCAAAGCGGTGATGGTTGCCACCCTCGGTAACGACTGATTTCCCCCGGGCGTGCAGTAAGGATACACTTCCTGCACGCTGCAATCTTTACATCGTTTTGCACTTTATCCCGCCCGTTCCCGCCAGAAGACTGCATTTTCAGCTAACCTTTTTAAAGCGCTTTGGTCAAAAAAACAAAAATGCAGAAGAAGGAACCGATATGAGCTCAGTCAATCTTGAGTATGTTCTGCGGCTGGAAAGCCTGTTAAGCAGGATTTACCCCCGGGAACACATCGCCGACCTGCTGAAAAAAATCCTGCATCTCGCCGACAAATGGAATTACGGCAAACACCGCACCACCCGCTGGGTGGATGGTACCAATATTTATCTGATTACTTATGGCGATAATATCCGTCACGGCGAGCAACCGCCGCTGGCGACGCTCAATCATTTCGCTAACACTTATCTGCGCGACATTATCAGCGACATCCATATTCTGCCGATGTATCCGTACAGTTCAGACGACGGCTTTAGCGTCATTGACTACCGGCGGATCGATGAACATCTTGGCGGCTGGTCAGATATTCATCACCTTTCGGCCAATTTCAACCTGATGTTTGATTGCGTGATCAACCATATTTCCCGCTCAAGCGAATGGATGAAAGGCTATCTGCATGACGATCCGTATTACAAAGATTACTTTATTGCCGCTAATCCCGAGCTGGATTACAGCCGCGTCGTACGCCCGCGCGCTTCGCCGCTGCTCTCGCCATTTATCAAAACCGACGGCACCGAACTGTATCTGTGGACGACGTTTAGTGAAGATCAGATCGATATTAATTTCAAGAATCCTCAGGTCTTGCTGGAAAGCATTGATGTGCTGTTGCAATACGCCGCCAGCGGCGGGCAGTCGATCCGCCTCGATGCGATTGGTTATATCTGGAAAGAAGCCGGGACGCGCTGCATTCACATGCCACAGGCGCATAACATCATTAAAGTCTGGCGCACTATTCTCGATGAAGTGATCCCCGGCACGCGGATCATCACTGAAACCAACGTCCCGCACCACGAAAATATCAGTTATTTCGGCGAAGGTGACGAGGCACACATGGTGTATCAGTTCCCGCTGCCACCGCTGACCTTGCACGCTTTTTTGCGTCAGGACACCACCACGCTCACCCAATGGGCGCAAAGCCTGAATGCGGAAGCCCGTTACCCTGACACCACCTATTTCAACTTCCTTGCCAGCCACGACGGCATCGGTTTACGTCCGACCGAAACCTTCCTGACCGATGACGAACGTAAATACATGGCGCAGGAAACGCTGCGCAAGGAAGGCCGCGTGTCCTATAAAGACAACGGCGACGGCACCCATTCGCCTTACGAACTGAACATTAATTACCTGAGCGCGCTGACCGAACCGGAAGATAATACCGAGATGAAAGCCCGCAAGTTTCTGGCGGCACAGGCGCTGTTATTGTCGTTTATCGGCGTCCCGGCGATTTATATTCACAGCCTGCTGGGCAGCGAGAACGATCTCGACGGCATGCATCAGTCCGGGATCAACCGCCGCATCAACCGTAAAAAGCTGGATCTGATGGATATTGAAGCTGAACTGGAAAAAAAAGACGGCTTACGCGCCCGCATTTTTTACGGATTACAGGCACTCATCAGGCACCGCCGCGAGCACCCGGCATTTTCACCGCAGGCTGGCCAGCGCGTGTTTGATCTGGGCAAATCGCTGTTTGCGATGGAACGCTATGATCCGAAAACCGAAGACCGGATCAGCTGCATATTCAATATCAGCGATCATTCGCAGATGCTGAAGCTGGCGGTCGAAGGGAAGGATCTGATTAGCGGAGAAGTATTTAACGGCCAGATGCGTCTCCAGCCGTGGCAGGTGGTGTGGATCAAACACAAACTCAAAGCGCCGGAACGTCTCGGCAGGCTGCGTCGCTGGCGGATGAAGCTGATCAAGCGCACAAAGCGCTACACAATAAGCATTAAGCGGACAATGCGCTGACGTTCATTTTCACCACGGCTTTACGCACATTGGCCGGTTCGCCGACGGCGCACAGCGGTTTATGCACTTCGCCCGGATAAAACACCACGAAATCGCCGGTCTGCATGATCATGGTTTTTTCCTGCTCACCGGCAGCCAGGAACGCGATGTCTTTCTCTTCCAGCCAGTCGGTATCGACATACCCTGCCGGTAAGTTGCTGAACGTCATGCCTTCGGTGCCGTTGAGGATAATCTGGATATCCAGATTACGTGCGTGGAACTCGGCACGGCGTTCAGCCTGTGGCGCAGTGGAATCATTGGAAACCAGCACAAAAACGTCGTTGCCGCGGATATCATGTTTACCCAACGGGGTGTCCGGCGTGATGTGTTGTTTAACGTATTCAATGGCTTCGCGCAGTTCAGCGGGCAGATAAGGGACGAGATGCAGTGCGTGGATGTTTCCTGTGATCATCATAACCTCGGGTTTGTAATGCATGAGTGAAACAGCGTTTCATAAATACTAATCCTGTTTGCTGTCTGCTTGCCAGAGCGGGATCAAAATTTTGACTTTCTGGGGGATATTTTTGTGGCTGAACATCACCCGTAGCCGGTAAACAATGGTTATGCAGCCAGATTGCATAAACCCTGAAAACGTATTCAGTGTGGCCCTTTCATCCTGTTGGTATTACGGATTTTTTATAAAAACTCACTCACAGATCACAAAGTTAATTAAACCGAAAACACCTCAAATAAATCATAGTTATTTAAGGTTTCAGAGTATTTATAAATATTTAATCATGAAAAAAGACATTCTATGCAGACGAGAAATAAACCCCTTATTTTTTAGCGAATTATAACTGAGTAAACATTATCTCAATCGGTCATTAACTGTCAGGATAAATAATTACGCTGATATTTCGTTTATTATTCACTTTACTGCGCCCGCTAATAAATAAAACAATGACGCTTATCAATCAACATATAACCTCTTTCATCCGTTTATTCTGATGCGATCTGAATCACATATTAAATGCCTGAGCGGAATATTATTCACTCCGTTGCGGGCACATTCCATTTCAGGTTGAATATATTATTTATTCTCCGCGTAATTCATTTGCCCAAAACATTATTTGGTCTTCTTTTTATAAAAAGGGATAAATATGAAACGGCATTATGTAGGATCCGAAATAGGCCAACTTCGCAGCGTGATGCTTCACCGGCCAAATTTAAGTTTACAGCGACTCACCCCGTCGAATTGTCAGGAATTATTATTCGATGACGTACTTTCCGTTGAGCGCGCCGGAAAAGAGCATGACGTCTTCAGTCAGACCTTGCGCCAGCAAGGTGTGGAAGTATTATTGTTCACTGACCTGCTGACGGAAACCCTCGATAACCGCGAGGCCAAAGACTGGCTGCTCAGCCGGCAAATCTCGGATTACCGGCTTGGGCCACAATTTGCCGAAGAGATTCGTGGCTGGCTGGCCGATCTTCCTCACCGGCAAACGGCCCGGTTTATGAGCGGCGGATTAACATACAGTGAAATTCCCGATACATTCCATAATATGGTCACAGATACGCATCAGTTAAATGACTTCGTGATTAAGCCTTTACCCAATCATTTATTTACCCGTGATACCTCCTGCTGGATATATAACGGCGTGTCAGTTAATCCGATGGCAAAGGAAGCGCGTAAACGGGAAACCAATAATTTACGGGCCATATATCGCTGGCACCCGCACTTTACCGATAACGAATTTATTACTTACTTTGGCGACGACGAATTTAATTACGACCACGCCACGCTGGAAGGTGGCGATGTTTTAGTCATTGGCCGTGGCGCAGTATTAATTGGTTTATCAGAACGCACGACACCGCAGGGTGTGGAGTTCCTCGCGCGTTCACTGTTCAAACATCAGCAAGCCACCAAAGTGATTGTGCTGCAATTACCGAAACACCGTTCCTGTATGCACCTTGATACCGTCATGACACATATCGATCTGGACACTTTCTCGGTGTATCCGGAAGTGGTGCGCGACACCACGTTGTGCTGGACGCTGACCGACAATGGTCACGGTGGCCTGCGTCGCACCGAAGAACCACAGTTCGTGCGGGCAATCGGTAAGGCGCTGGGCATTGACGACATCAGACTCATCACCACCGGTGGCGACAGTTTTGAAGCCGAACGCGAACAGTGGAATGACGCCAATAACGTCCTGACCGTGCGTCCCGGCGTGGTCATCGGCTACGAACGTAACACCCGGACTAACGAAAAATACGACAAAGCCGGAATCACCGTTCTCCCCATTCCGGGTGATGAACTGGGAAGAGGCCGCGGCGGCGCGCGTTGCATGAGCTGCCCGCTTGAACGCGACGACATCTGATCACCTATACCGGGAAAATTTCATGAACAAACCTGTTCTGGTTGTCGCCCTCGGCGGCAACGCATTGTTGCGCCGTGGCGAACCGCTCGAAGCCGAACTGCAGCGCAAAAACATCCGTCTGGCGGCCGAAACGCTGGCTGCGCTATGCCAGAAATGGCGCGTCGTGCTGGTGCACGGCAACGGCCCGCAGGTCGGATTGCTGGCGCTGCAAAACAGCGCTTATCCGGCAGTCGCGCCCTACCCGCTCGATATTCTGGTGGCACAAACACAGGGGATGATCGGCTATCTGTTGCAACAGGCGTTGAAAAATTGTCTGCCTGAGAGTCGCGTCTGCACCCTGCTGACGCAGGTGGAAGTCAGCCTGCTCGATCCGGCATTTGATAAGCCGACGAAATACATCGGTCCGGTTTATACGCAGGCGCAGTCGGAAAATCTGGCCGCCGAAAAAGGCTGGGCGATGAAAGCCGACGGGCAGCATTTCCGTCGCGTGGTCGCCTCTCCTCAACCGCAGCGCATCCTCGAGATTGATGCCATCCGTGACTTGCTGGAAAAGCACTATCTGGTCATCTGTAACGGCGGCGGCGGTGTGCCGGTTCATCAGACCGCCGACGGGCTGGCAGGCGCAGAGGCCGTCATCGACAAAGACCTTTCGGCGGCGCTGCTGGCGCGTCAGTTACAGGCCGACGCGCTGCTGATCCTGACCGATGCCGATGCGGTGTACCTCGGCTGGGGCACGCCGGAGCAGCGCCCGCTGCATCAAATCACTACACGGGATCTCGCCGGTATGACCTTCGACGCCGGATCCATGGGGCCGAAAGTCAGTGCCGCCTGCCAGTTTGTCGACGCCTGCCACGGGCTGGCGGGGATCGGCGCACTGGAAGAGGGTGAAGCCATTCTGGCCGGTCTGAAAGGCACCTGTATCCGCGCGGAATAACCCGCCCTCACTTGATTATTTCAGGATGATGTTATGACTACCACATTGAAAAACCGTCATTTTCTTAAACTTCTTGATTTCACACCGGAAGAAATTCAGCAACTGATCACCCTGGCGCTGACGCTTAAAGACGATAAGCAAACGGGTCAGGAACGCCCTTGTCTGCGCGGAAAAAATATCGCGCTGATTTTTGAGAAAACCTCTACCCGCACCCGCTGTGCGTTTGAAGTCGCCGCGTTTGATCAGGGCGCACACGTGACTTATCTCGGCCCTGGCGGCAGCCAGATCGGACACAAGGAATCCATGAAAGACACCGCCCGCGTGCTGGGGCGAATGTATGACGGCATCGAATACCGGGGTTTTGCACAAAAGACGGTGGAAGAACTGGCGGAATTCTCCGGCGTACCGGTGTGGAACGGGCTGACCGACGAGTTTCATCCGACCCAAATCCTTGCCGACCTGATGACCATGCTTGAACACTCGCCGGGTAAAAAACTCAGTCAGATCAGCTTCGCTTATCTGGGCGATGCCCGAAATAATATGGGTAATTCCCTGATGGTCGGGGCCGCAAAAATGGGAATGGATATCCGTCTGATCGCGCCAAAATCCTTCTGGCCGGAAGAGACACTGGTCGCGACCTGCTGCGATATCGCCCGCACTACCGGCGCAAGGATCCTGCTGACAGAGCACGTTGATGAAGGCGTACAGGGCGTCGATTTTCTTTACACCGATGTCTGGGTGTCAATGGGCGAAGCCAAAACCGCCTGGGCAGAACGTATCAGTCTGATGACCCCGTATCAGGTTAATGCGGCGGTGCTTAACGCTACCGGCAATCCTGACGTCAAATTCATGCACTGCCTGCCCGCCTTCCATAACGAAGAAACCACCCTCGGCAAAGAACTGGAAATCGCTTACGGCATGAAAGGGCTGGAAGTGACGGATGACGTTTTTGAGTCTCCGCATTCCATCGTTTTTGATGAAGCCGAAAACCGTATGCACACCATAAAAGCGGTCATGGTCGCCACCCTTGGCGATGACTAAGCCCCTTGCGTGAAGGCGTTTTGCCTTCACGCTTTTTTTAAGGATTACGTTTATGCGTACATTCAAATTCCCTTCTGCCTACACCATTTTGTTTGTGCTTATCGCGCTGGTTGCGGGCCTGAGCTGGATTATCCCCGCCGGTCAGTACGACATGGCGATGAATGTCGGGCTGGGTAAAGAAGTTCCCGTCTCAGGCACCTATCACGCCGTTACCGGCAATCCGCAGGGGCTGGTGGATATTTTCCTCGCGCCCATTGATGGCCTGTACAACCACACCACCGGCCAGGCTGGCGCAATTGATGTCGCTTTATTTATTCTGATCATCGGCGGTTTTCTGGGCATCGTCACCAAAACCGGGGCAATCGACGCCGGAATTGAACGGGTGACTGTCCGGCTTAAGGGCAAAGAAGAATGGATGATCCCGATCCTGATGGCACTGTTCGCCGCCGGTGGCACCATTTACGGCATGGCCGAAGAGTCATTGCCATTTTACACCCTTCTGGTACCGGTGATGATGGCGGCCCGTTTCGACCCGCTGGTCGCGGCGGCTACCGTACTGCTGGGCGCCGGGATTGGCACGCTCGGCTCAACGATCAATCCTTTTGCGACGGTGATTGCCGCCAATGCTGCCGGGATCCCCTTCACCCACGGGATCGGCCTGCGCGTGGCGATTCTGATCGTCGGCTGGCTGATCTGCGTGATCTGGGTGATGCGCTATGCCCGTAAAGTGCGCCGCGATCCCTCGCTTTCTGTTGTGGCTGATCAGTGGGACAGCAACCGCGCCCACTTTCTCGGTAACCGCAGCGATGAACTGCTGCCCTTTACCGGCGTACGTAAAATCATTCTGCTGATCTTCGCGCTGGCTTTTGTGGTGATGATTTATGGCGTATCGGTAAAAGGCTGGTGGATGGGGGAAATCTCCGGCGTTTTCCTGGCTGCGGCGATCCTGGTGGGGCTGATTGCCCGCATGAGTGAGGAAGAACTGACCTCGACATTCATTGATGGCGCACGCGACCTGCTCGGCGTGGCACTGATCATCGGCATTGCCCGTGGCATCGTGGTGATCATGGACAACGGCATGATCACCCACACCATTTTGCACAGCGCAGAAGGCATCGTTTCCGGATTATCCAGCGTGATTTTCATTAACGTCATGTTCCTGCTCGAAGTGGTGCTGTCGTTTCTGGTGCCCTCTTCATCCGGTCTGGCGGTGATGACCATGCCGATTATGGCGCCTCTCGCCGATTTCGCCCACGTCGGGCGTGAACTGGTGGTGACCGCTTATCAGTCGGCATCGGGGCTGGTGAATCTGGTCACGCCGACCTCCGCCGTCGTCATGGGCGGTCTGGCCATCGCGCGGGTGCCCTATGTCCGCTGGCTGAAATGGGTCGCACCTTTGATGGGAATTTTACTGGTATTGCTGATGTTCGCGCTAAGTCTCGGTTCTTTGGTTTAACTCTTTGTAGAAAATGATTTTTTTGCCATGTTGACGTCCTTTATTTACCGGGAACATAACCATGAAAAGAACGTTGTCTACACTTGAAAAAGAACACCAGCAACTGATCCTCTGCCATCAGCTTATTGCCAGCCGGAGTTTTTCATCACAGGAAGAACTGCGTGTGGAATTCCAGCGGGCGGGATACCGCAACATCGGCCAGTCCACCATTTCTCAATTGCTGAAAATACTGGGCGTCGTGAAGGTACAGAATGCTAAAGGCAAAAAGATTTACGCCCTGAATGAGCAATCTCAGCTTATCCCTGATGCCCTGAGGCCAGTGAGTGAAATGGTCACCGATGTGGATCACAACCCTCAATTTGTCGTGGTACATGTCATGCCGGGCTATGGCCGCGCCGTGGGGCGGATTATCGATCAACACCGGTTGCCGGAGGTGCTCGGCGTGATCGCATCGAGTACTTCCGTGCTGGTTGCGCCACGGGAAATGACAGAGCTGGACAGAGTTTGCAGGATAATCAGGCGAATACTGGCGATAAAGGAAAACCACGGCAGCAACCGTTTGCCTTAGGCCATTTTTCCGCTTGATGTCGTCAATGACCCGCGTATAATGCGCCACAATTTGTCGGGAGAACCCATGAACAATCGCCAGGTTTTGTGCTCAGATGATCGACCAAACACCGTGCCATCAGGCAGCCCGCTGCCGTTGTTCTTCCGTGGTATTACCGTTTTACTGAAAGCCCCTCATTGAGGGGCTTTTTTTTGTCCGGAATTTGAGCGCCACACTTTTTTACGCGTAAAGAACAGGAGAATGACGACTATGGCCAATCCGCTGTATCAGAAAGACATCATTTCTATCAACGATCTCAGCCGCGAAGAGCTGGAACTGGTACTGGATACCGCTGCCAGCCTGAAAGCCAACCCGCAGCCTGAATTGCTGAAACACAAAGTGATCGCCAGTTGTTTCTTCGAAGCCTCAACCCGCACACGTCTGTCATTTGAAACGTCGATGCATCGTCTGGGCGCCTCGGTGGTGGGTTTCTCCGACAGCAGCAACACCTCGCTCGGCAAAAAAGGCGAAACGCTGGCCGATACCATTTCGGTCATCAGCACCTACGTTGATGCGATTGTGATGCGCCATCCGCAGGAAGGCGCGGCGCGTCTGGCGACCGAATTCTCCGGCGGTATTCCGGTGCTCAACGCAGGCGACGGAGCGAACCAGCATCCGACGCAAACCCTGCTGGATTTGTTCACCATTCAGGAAACTCAGGGCCGTCTCGACAACATTAAAATCGCCATGGTCGGCGACCTGAAATATGGCCGCACGGTACATTCCCTGGCACAGGCACTGGCGAAATTTAACGGCAACCGCTTCTACTTTATCGCGCCGGACGCGCTGGCGATGCCGGGGTATATCCTGACGTTGCTGGAAGAGAAAGGCATCGAATACAGCCTGCACAGCAGCATTGATGAAGTGGTGTCTGAAATCGATATTCTGTACATGACCCGCGTGCAAAAAGAGCGTCTGGATCCATCGGAATACGCCAACGTGAAAGCACAGTTTGTCCTGCGGGCTGCCGATCTGACCCATGCTCAGCCGCACCTGAAAGTGCTTCACCCGCTGCCGCGTATCGATGAAATCACGCCGGATGTGGATAAAACGCCATATGCCTGGTATTTCCAGCAGGCCGGTAACGGAATTTTTGCGCGTCAGGCTTTGCTGGCGCTGGTTCTGAACGCAGACACTGCACAGTAAACTTGAGGAGAAAACGATTATGACGCACGACAATAAACTTCAGGTTGAAGCGATCAAATGCGGTACGGTCATCGACCATATTCCGGCACAGGTCGGATTTAAATTACTGTCGCTGTTCAAGTTTACCCAGACGGAACAACGTGTGACGGTCGGCCTGAACCTGCCTTCCGGCGAGCTGGGCCGCAAAGACATCATCAAAATTGAAAACACCTTTCTGACCGACGAACAGGTCAATCAGCTGGCGGTGTATGCCCCGCGCGCGACGGTGAACCGCATCGACAATTACGACGTGGTGAAAAAGCTGATGCCGACGCTGCCGGACCGGATTGTCGGCGTACTGCGCTGCCCGAACGGCAACTGCATCAGCCGTTTTGAACCGGTGGACTCCAGCTTTGCGGTGAAACAGCGCGCAGACGGCGTGCACCTGAAATGCAAATACTGCGAAAAAGAGTTTGAGCATCAGGTGGTGCTCAATAACGACTGAGCCTTTATACTGGGGAACAATTTCTTGTTCCCCTTAACGCAAATCAGGAGACATTATGTCCCGCGAAATCAGCACTGAAAACGCCCCTGCCGCTATCGGTCCTTATGTTCAGGGCGTGGATCTGGGCAGTATGATCATCACTTCCGGCCAGATCCCAGTGGATCCTAAAACCGGCTCTGTGGCTGACGACATTTCTGCACAAACGCGCCAGTCACTGGAAAACGTACAGGCGATCGTTGAAGCCGCTGGCCTGAAAGTGTCAGATATTGTGAAAACCACCGTTTTCGTGAAAGATCTGAATGACTTCGCCACCGTTAACGCCACGTATGAAGCCTTCTTCACCGAGCACAACGCGCCATTCCCGGCCCGTTCTTGCGTTGAAGTCGCCCGTCTGCCAAAAGACGTAAAAATCGAAATCGAAGCCATCGCCGTCCGCCGTTAATTCGCGTCAGTGATGCACCAGACCAGCCTGCGGGCTGGTTTTTTTTGCCCCATTTTCAGGCAAACAAACTTCTCCTCGCCCTATAATTAAGCAGACCGGCCCCTTTTCCCCTGATTTTCAGCCCGTTTTGCACGCTGGCACACTTTATGCCTGATCTTCATTGTTATTGAACGATTCAATTGCAGCCTGTCCAGTTTGTGAGGTGATGATGATCAAGATTGACCTTTCCGATTCACCCTTTTTTGATGAAATGTTGATGGCTGAAGGCAAACACCGCAGCCATTATCAGGCCTACTGGCAGTGGTTGCAGCAAGCCGATCAACAGGCAGTCCAGCGCAAAAAAGAGGAAGCTGCGCTGTTGTTTCACCGGGTGGGGATTACCTTTAATGTTTATGGCGAAGATGATGGCGCGGAACGGCTGATCCCGTTTGACAGCGTGCCACGCATTATTCCGGCCAGCGAATGGCAGATGCTTGATCGCGGGATCCGTCAGCGGGTTCAGGCGCTTAATGCTTTTCTGCATGATATTTATCATGACCAGAAGATCCTCAAGGCAGGGATCGTGCCCGCCGAACAAGTGCTGGCCAACGATCAGTATCAGCCCTGCATGCAGGGCATCGATCTTCATCGTGATACCTACGCCCACATTGCCGGAACCGACATGGTGCGGGGAGGCGATGGCGAATACTACGTGCTGGAAGACAACCTGCGCACGCCGTCCGGTGTGTCTTACATGATGGAAAACCGCAAAATGATGATGCGGTTATATCCCGAATTGTTTGCCGAGCAGCGTATCGCGCCGGTTTCCCGCTACCCTTCCCACTTACTGCAAACCCTGCGCGAAAGCACCACCGTCAACGATCCGACCGTCGTGGTACTGACGCCCGGCCGCTTTAACAGTGCCTATTTCGAGCACAGTTTCCTCGCACAACAAATGGGTGTTGAACTGGTAGAAAGTGTCGATCTGTTCGTGAAAGACGGCGCGGTGTTTATGCGCACCACCGCCGGACCGTGCAAGATTGACGTGATCTACCGGCGTATTGACGACGCCTTCCTCGATCCGCTGGCGTTCCGCGCCGATTCCATGCTCGGGGTTCCCGGCCTGCTGTCGGTGTATCGATCCGGTGGTGTGGTGCTGGCGAATGCGATCGGTACCGGCGTGGCGGATGATAAATCGATCTACCCGTATGTACCGGAGATGATCCGTTACTACCTGGCGGAAGATCCGATCCTCAATAACGTGCCGACGTGGCAATGCCGCAAGGAAAGCGATCTGTCTTTCGTGCTGGCAAACCTGGAAAAAATGGTGGTGAAAGAGGTTCATGGCGCAGGCGGTTACGGCATGCTGATTGGGCCGACGGCCAGCAAGGCAGAAATTGAACGCTTCCGCGAATTACTGCGCATCCGCCCGGAAAACTACATCGCGCAGGAAACGCTGGCGCTTTCCACCTGCCCGACCTTTGTCGGTAACGGGCTGGCACCGCGTCATATCGACCTGCGGCCATTTGCGCTGACCGGTGCCGAAATTCGTCTGGTACCGGGCGGATTAACCCGCGTAGCGCTGGAAGAAGGCTCGCTGGTAGTGAATTCATCTCAGGGCGGCGGGACCAAAGATACCTGGGTGCTGGAAGAAAATCCGACGGAGGATGACGCATGCTAAGCAGAACAGCCAGCGAACTGTACTGGATGGCGCGTTATCTGGAACGCGCCGAGAATATTGCACGCCTGCTGGACGTGACCAATAAGCTGTCGATGATGTCGATCCGTGACGTCAACGCACGCGATGAAAACAATGATTTACTGGTACCGCTGACCATGACCGGTACGCGGACACTGTTCAACGAGCACTATCCGCAGGAGTCGATGGGTAATCTGCTCAACTTCTTCGCTCTGGACAGCTTCAACCACAGCAGCATTTTCAGTTGCCTGCAAATGGCCTGGAACAATGCGCATGCGGTGCGCGGCAGTCTTTCTTCTGAAGTCTGGGAAAGCATCAATGCCACCTGGATAGAGATGAAACTGATCCGCCGTCAGGGCGTCGGTTCTGCCGGTGCAGACGCTTTCTTCGACTGGGTCAAGGAGCGCTCACATCTGTTTCGCGGTGCGATGTTCGGCACATTACTGCGCAGTGATGCACTGAACTTTATCCGCCTCGGCACCATGCTTGAGCGGGCGGACAGCACCGCCCGCCTGCTGGATGCCAAAAATCAGTTACTGAATGCCGATGAAGATCCGGTGCGCGAGTACTACCGGATGGACACGCTGCTGCGTGCGGTCAGCGCCCGCGAAGCGTTCCACACGCTTTATAAGCAGCAACTTAGCCAGAAACGTATTGCCGAGCTGCTGATACTGCGCCGCGAGTTACCGCGTTCTCTGCTTTCCTGTGTCGAAATCATGGCCGAACAGCTGGAGGAAATCGGCGGCAGCGCAGGCAATTTGCCACGTCGCCGTGTCCATACCCTTCATGCTCAGCTTCGCTTCACCGAAATGGACGAGATTGTTGAGATGGGTCTCAGCCCCTGGTTGATGCAGTTTCTGGATCAGACCAATGCCATCGCTGAGAGCATTCATCAAACCTATCTGGAGGCCCAATAATGAAACTGAATGTCACACATCAGACGCATTACAGCTATGCGCAACAGGTTAAACACAGCACGCAATATCTGCGCCTCACACCGCAGGATTCCAGCCATCAGAAGATTTTGTCGTGGGATCTGACCTTGCCGGAATATGCCACCCGCACGCTGGATGCCTATGGCAATGTGCTGCATGTCCTGACGCTCGATCAACCCCATCAGGCGATCACCATTGAAGCCAACGGCGTGGTCGAGATTGAAGACAATACGGAAGACGATAATTGCGGGCATCTCTCGCCGCTGGTGTTTTTGCGCACCAGCCCGCTGACCCTGGCCGATGGCGCGATCCGCGATTTCGCCAGCCGTTATTACCGGCCGCAGGCACAGCATGAAAGTCTGTGCAGCCTGATGGGCGAACTGCTGCTGAAAATGCCTTACAACCCCGGCAGCACCACGGTGAAAGACAGCGCCTCACAAGCCTTTTCAGCACAAACCGGCGTATGTCAGGATCACACACACGTTTTCCTGGCCTGCTGCCGCAGCCTGGGCATTCCGGCGCGTTACGTCAGCGGCTATCTTTACTCGGAAGACTCGGCGCATGTGGCCATGCATGCGTGGGCGGAAGCCTGGCTGGATGACCGCTGGCAGAGCTTCGATGTCACCAATAACACCTGTAAACCGAATCAGCATTTGAAACTGGCTATCGGCATAGATTATCTTGATGCATGCCCGGTCCGCGGTATCCGGTTAGGGGGAGGAAGCGAAGACATGCGCACTGTCGCGGCCGTTGCCATACTCGACGTTCCGCAATGATCCTGAATACCTGAGGAAACCTTTTTATGACTTACTGTGTGGCCATGCGCTTGTCCTCTGGCCTGGTGTTTGTTTCAGATTCACGCACCAATGCCGGAGTGGACCATATTTCCACCTTCCGTAAACTGCATGTTTTTCATCAAAGCGATGAACGCGTGCTGGTGATCCAGAGTGCCGGAAATCTGGCGACCACACAGAGCATTATCAGTCTGCTGCATCGTCGCTGCGCAGACGATGAGCGGGAAAACCTGCTGAACGTGAAGTCGCTTTACGATGCCGCCAGCCTGCTGGGTGAAACGGTGCGTGAAGTGATTGCACGGGACAGCGGCGCAAATCAGGGGGGCAATACAGATTTCAGCTGCAATCTGTTGCTCGGCGGACAGATTAAAGGTGAGGGCCAGCGGCTGTTCCACATTTATCCGCAGGGGAATTTCATCGAAGCCACGCACGACACGCCGTATTTCCAGATTGGTGAGAGTAAGTACGGTAAGCCGATTATCGATCGCGTACTGAGCTACGACACCGCGCTGGATCAGGCGATGCAATGTGCGCTGATTTCGATGGACTCCACACTGCGCAGTAATCTTTCCGTCGGCCTGCCGCTGGATGTGATGACCTATCCGACAGACAGCTTCAGCGCCGCGCAACAGCACCGGATCACCGAAACACACCCGTATTTCGACATGATCCGCAAAGGCTGGGGCGAAGGCCTGCTGAGCATTTTTGCGCAGTTGCCGCCGCTGAAATTAGACGAGTAATAATCCACCACATCAGGTCTGGGGAAAATGGACAACCTCAGACCTGCCCCGTATTATCAATATCCCGTCCTTAATACGGATATTTGAGGTGCATATATTGTGGCAGTCACTATTTATGATATTGCCCGTCTGGCAAAAGTGTCCAAATCTACCGTTTCCAGAGTTATTACCAACCAAACCAATATTTCGCCAGATGCCCGTGAGCGCGTGCTGGATGCTATCCGCACGCTGAATTATCAGCCAAGCAAACTGGCGCGGGCGCTGACATCCAAAGGTTTTGATGCGATTTTAGTGATATCCACCCGTTCGACCAAAACAACCGCCGGGAACCCTTTCTTCTCCGAAATATTGCAATCCATTGCGCTGAGAGCGGAAGAAGAGGGTTTTGACGTTATTTTGCAGACGTCCAAAAATAGCGAAGAAGATCTGCAAAAGTGTGTCGCTAAAATAACGGAAAAAATGGTGAAAGGTGTGATAATGCTCAGTTCACCCGCCGATGAATATATTCTGGAACAGTTAGATAATTATCAGGTTCCTGTGGTGGTGATTGGCAATATTGAAGGAACATATCAGCACGTCTTTTCCGTCGATACCGATAATTTTCAGGACAGTTACCGGCTGACAGAACATCTTATTTCGCTCGGTCACCAGGATATTGCCTGCCTGCACGCGCCGCTGGATTATCACGTTTCCATTGACCGCCTTGCCGGTTATAAACGCGCCATGCAGGATGCCGGTCTGACTGCGCAACCGGGCCTGATGATTGACGGCGGTTATACCACCGAAAGCGCTTATCTGGCGGCGACGACATTGCTGCAAAAGGCGCATCCGCCGACGGCCGTTTTCGCCACGGATGCCGTGAAAGTCATGAGCATTTACCGCGCGGCCCATGAACAGAAAAAGATCATTCCCGATGAAATTTCCATCACCGGTTACAGCAGCGACAATATTTCGCCGATCCTGTCTCCGGGGCTGACCGGCATTGAAATTCCTATCCGCGAATTAGGCTGGCAGGGTTGCGGTGTGCTGTTCGATAAAATTTTCGATCGTCCCGGAGCGCATTCCCGCACGCTGGTGCCGACACAGCTGGTGGTGAATCATTCCGCCATAGAAATCACTGCCGGAAAATAAGAAAACCCAACCGGAAAACAGCTTCCGGTTGGGTGATGAGAGGCATCAGAAAGAATAGGTGACACCGACACCGGTATAATGGAATTTGGTCTTCGCATTGGCGCTGGCATCGGTATTATCGTGCAACTGCAATTCGTAGGCATATTCCAGTGAGATGGCAAAACCGTTGGGTAAAGGCTGATTGATTAACAACCCGAATCGCGTATCGGTTTCTCCTTCGCGTTCTCCGCGATCATCATTGTAATAATAGGTATCCAGCGTCCGGCGGGCATAAGGCGTCAGCACAGTTTTCCCGCTGGAGAAAAGATCGAAGCTCACCGGCAAATAGATACGCGCTTCCTGTTTAGCGAATTCCCCGCGCTGGCTGTCACCGGTATTCCATCCGCGATCTAAATAATAACTGACCTGCATCGCGATATCGTCGGTGAAACTGTATTTCAAACCAGTTTCACCTTCAAACTCTTTATTCAGATAACCGTTGTCGTCCATACTGTTATAATAATTATACAACGCCATCCAGCCGTTATATTTCAACGCAGGACTAAGCGACACCGACCAGTCTGGCTGAATGGTATAACGCTGGGTATTATAAGAATTGCCCTCTTTCTTTTTATCTTCATTATATTGCCACTGATAGTTCCTGAAACCGAGCATCAGCCCCAGCGCATAATCTGCGTTATCCACAAACTGATAATGCATATCGAATTCGACCTGATTAAACCAGTCACTCCGGGTATCTTCGGAGTAATCGACGTTATGGTCTTCCTGATAAAATGCGCCGTAGAAGTTCCACTTTCCTTTGCTGAAGTTAACAAATACCGTCGGTTCATAAGCGCCGTCTTTATCGCCCTGACCTTCTGTGTTCTCTGTTTCCTGCATGGCGCCGATCTGCACTTTCCAGGGTTCAGCAGGTAACGCAACGTTACCGATCGGTACCGGCGTCAGCATTGCCGGTGAATTATGATCTTCATTTTTATTTACGCTTTCGCTCTCAGCGGAAAAAGCCGACGAGCAGACTGTGCCGCATAATAATGCGGCAGCCACTTTCATTTTCATTATAATAATTCCTTTTACAGTAGGGACATATGGATATTAAAACAACGGATAACCTCTTTTAAAATTCGTGTTATTTATACACGTTAGTGACATAACTTATTAATGCGCGGTAATGACTTCCTCAGTTTCACAATCAAAGAAATGACATTTATTCATATCAAAGCACAGGGATAATAATTGTCCGGCCTGATAATCAGTATTAGCGTTTGAACGGCAGACAAATTCATGACCGCCAATCGAGCAATACAACATAAATTCTGCTCCGGTCAGTTCAGCCACCGTAATTCGCGCGTCAAAATGTGCGTTCTGCTGCTCTGCACCGGCGATATCTTCAGGACGGATCCCGAGTACCAGCGGTTTACGTTGATAACCCCGTGCATTCAATATCGTCAGTTTGTCTTCAGGCACCGGAATATGCAGACTTTCCGTCACGAAAAAGTTGCCATCCAGCGCACCACGGATAAAGTTCATCGCCGGTGATCCAATAAAACCGGCCACAAACATATTTTGTGGATGGTTATAGACCGTTTTAGGCGCGCCAACCTGCTGGATAATGCCGTCTTTCATCACCACAATCCGCGTTGCCATGGTCATGGCTTCGGTCTGATCATGGGTGACATAAATCATCGTCGTATTGAGTTTATGGTGCAGCTTGCTGATTTCGGCCCGCATCTGTACCCGCAGTTTGGCATCGAGGTTCGACAGCGGTTCGTCCATCAGAAAGACTTTGGCATCACGCACAATCGCGCGCCCGAGCGCGACGCGCTGACGCTGGCCGCCGGATAACGCCCCCGGACGTCGCGCCAGATACTCATTCAGCCCGAGGATCTGGGCCGCATACTCCACGCGCTGACTGATTTCCTCCGGCGCAATCTTTCTCAGTTTCAGGCCAAACGCCATGTTGTCGTACACGGACATATGCGGGTAAAGCGCATAGTTCTGAAATACCATCGCTATCTCGCGATCTTTCGGTGCGACGTCGTTCATGCGCACGCCGTCGATCAGCAGGTCGCCGGAAGAAATTTCCTCCAGCCCGGCGATCATACGCAGGGTGGTAGATTTTCCGCAGCCGGATGGCCCGACAAACACGATAAATTCTTTATCCGCGATCTCCAGATTGAAATCCTTCACCACGTGAACCTGTTTGTCGTAAATTTTCTGAATGTGTTGCAGTGAAATCTGAGCCATAATTTTTCCTTAAATATCAGCCTGATGATGCAACCATAGTTGCCTGATAACCGCCCACGACAGCCCGTCGGTAGAATCCAGACGGTGATTTGCCCCTTCCAGCGTGGCGCCAATGCCAATCGAGAAAATGCCTCCGGCACGTAATGCATCAATCCCCGCCTGCGCATCCTCTATCCCTGCGGCATGCTGCGGCGCGATATTCAGCGCCTCGCAAACCTTGAGGAAAATTTCCGGATGCGGTTTGGAATGCGTGATCCGGCGGGCGTCCGCGACATAATCGAAAGCCTGCTCCAGTCCTAACGCCCTGAGCACCTGCGGGGCATTTTGTGAAACGGAAGCCAGACCGGTGAGCACGCCCTGTTCACGCAACGTATGCAGCAATTCACTGATCCCCGGCAAAATGTCCGCCGTGGTCAGCCCGGCGAGTAATGCGACATAATCGGCATTTTTCTCCGCCGCCATTGCGTCACATTCTGCCTGCGTAAAAGTTCCGGTTTTTCCGCCCACAGCGAGGATCTTCAACAGCGATTCCTGACGACTGACGCCCTTCAGTTGCTCATTAAACGCAGCATCGATGGGGATCCCGATACGCTGCGCCAGTCGTTGCCAGGCCATAAAATGCAGGTGTGCGGTATCGACCACCACACCATCGAGGTCAAAAATAACGGCACGCGGCAGGGGTTCAGTTTTCATCATGAGATCCTTTCAGAATGAGGCTTTCCGTAAATGTGTGAGAGATGCCGTTGATCCAGACCTTCAGCGGCTGAGCATCCGTTTTGCTGAGGGTAAATTGCCGGGGTTCAAGCGACACCGTCAGGCGCGTTCCACGCCAGCAAAGGGGAAACTGTAACCGCGTCCAGCCCTGCGGCAGCGAGGGCCGGAAATGCAGTTCGCCTGACTGATAATCCAGCCCCGCAAACCCCATCAGCGCCCCCGTCCAGATAGCGGCCGTGGCGGCCGCATGAATACCGTCGTCCGAAGAGTGAGGTTCCTCGCCCAAATCGATGCGGCACGCCTCGCGGTAAAACTGCAATGCCTGTGCGACCTGCCCGGTCCGGGCGGCAACAATCGCATGCACCGATTTACTCAGCGAAGAGTCGTGAATCGTACGCGGTTCATAAAAACTGAGACTGGCAGCCTGACATTGTGGCGTGAACTGTGCGGGCAGCAGTTGCATGAGCATGACCACATCGGCCTGTTTCAGAATCTGCATCTCGTTGATTTCCGCACGGGAATAATCCAGCAAAATGGCCTGTGTGCCCTGCCGGGATTTATAGGCTGTCAGGTCGCATTGCGGTTTGCTGAGGAAGGAATCATCCTGCGCGATCACACCCTGCACATCGGGCTGCGGCAGATACAGGTGCGTCAGAAAATCTTCCGCCTGCGCAAAGAATGCGGCGTCCTCATGATTAAATTCATGCAGATACCGGCAGGCCTCCCGGACGTTGTACTGCGCCATATAATTGGTAAACGCATTATTATCAACATGTTCGGTGTATTCATCCGGCCCGATGACGTTGAGAATTGCCAGCCGGTCGTCACGCCATTCAGCGCGGCTCATCCAGAACCGCGCGGTTTCTTTCAGCAGCGCCAGTCCCATTTGTTGCATAAATTCCGTGTCGAGCGTGGCCTGGAAATAGCCCACCGTGGCATAGGCGATATCTGCCACCAGATGATGTTCTGCCAGCGCCGATGCCACCCGTTGCCGCTGACCGGTACGGATATTGATCGCGGCAAATTCAGGCGTTTCCTCTTCGCCGCTGAACGCGCTTTCCCACGGAAACAGTGCGCCCTGATAACCATTCTGCCGGGCTTTGTCCTGCGCCTGCGCCAGATGCAGATAGCGGTATTCCAGCAGTTTTCGCGCCTGTTCAGACGCATTCAGCAGGGCAAAAGGCAGGATAAATATTTCGGTATCCCAGAAAACATGCCCTTTATAGCCTTCGCCGGTCAGCCCTTTCGCCGCCACACTGGCGCGCGCGTCATGCGCCGGGATCATCAGCTTCAGGTGATACAGCGCAAAATCCAGCGCACGTTGATCCTGGGGATCATCTGACGCCACACAGACCCGTGATGCCTGCCAGTAATGCTGCCAGTGGCGGGTATTTTCCATCAGCAGGTGTCCGTAACCTTGCTGCGCGTGTGCCAGCAGGGCCTTCAGGCAGCGTGCTGCGAAGGTGTTTTCTGGCAGGAAATCTGCGTCGAGCGACGTGGCAATCCAGCTGAATTTCTCCAGCGTCACCGCTTCACCGGCAGATAACGGCAGGCTGATATGTTGCAGTAACTGGCGGTTTTTCGACGAAAAACTGCTGCTGGCGCGGGCAGGAAACAGGCACTGGCTGGTGATGATCGCCTGCTGCTGGCCGTCTGTGGTCTGATAACCGCCTTGTAAAACGTTTTGATCGAAAACCCGTACTGAACATTCATTCAGATGCTGTCTGCCGCTGTTGGTGAGCGTTGCATCAATGCCGGTGCTCACGCACAAATGTGCATCCGCATCCAGCGCGGTGACAGTTAAACGGCTCGCCACCAGCGTCAGCGGAGAAAGCGCCACAAAACGACGGGTTTCGATTTTGAACCGCTGACCGGCGGGCGACTGCCAGACCAGTTCGCGATACAGCTCACCGTTCATGGTGCGCAGTTCACGCTGATAGGACAGCAGCGTGCCGGAAAGCAGCGATAAACTTTCGCCGTCCAGCTCAATGCGCATACCAATAATATCCGGCAGATTCACCAGTTCGGTGACTTCGGTCGTATTCGCACGGTGATAAAAACCCGCGACAAACATGCCCCGCTGTTGATCGGTATAGGCTTCTTCGTGACAGCCACGGATACCAATCCGGCCATTGCCGCAGGTATGCAGGCTGCCGTACTTATTCAGGCGATGTGGTGAAAACGGGGCTTCGGGCAGGATCTGAGGCTGAATCATAGATACACGCTCTCCCCCGACTCTGCCGACTGATAGACAGCCGCCACCAGTTGCTGGATCCGGTATCCCTGTTCCGCGTCTGCCAGACTCACCGTTTCCCCGCGAACCGCCGCCACAAACGCCTGAACGCTGCGAACATGGCGCTGATCGTCGGCAACCTCCCGGTGGAATAACCTCACCAGTTCACCCTTTTCATCGGTATACACCTGGGCAGGAAACAGTGTGGCACCGGCCTTATCACCGCAAAACTCAACATTCATCACCGATTGCGGCTGAATATTCAGCGCAAACGCCGTTTCCAGACGCAGCAACCCGCCGTTGCAGAACTCAATCGCGGCAAATACTGAATCTTCCACGCTGTATTTCTGCGGATCCCAGCTTCCGAACTGCCCTTCACTTTTGCGGTTACCGATTTTCTGAAACATCTGCGCGGTGACTTTGCGCACCGCCGGAAAGCCGAGCACGTACATGGCGGCATCCAGCATATGAATGCCGATGTCGATCAGCGGTCCGCCGCCGGACTGCGTTTTATCCGTGAAATTGCCCCAGCCGGGCACGCCGCAGCGGCGCAGGGCGCGCGCGGTGGTGACATAAACCTCACCCAGTTCACCCGCTGCGACTTTCTGGCGTAAAATGCGCGCATCTTCGGCGAAACGGTGATGAAAGTCATAGGCCAGAATCCGGCCAGCCTGTTCCGCCGCCTGCCACATTTCCAGCGCCTGCGCGGCGGTCATGGCAGGCGGTTTTTCACAGAACACATGACAGCCGTGCTGCAATGCCGTGATCACTTGCTGATGATGGAAAAGGTTGGGCGTACAGATGCTGACGATGTCGGGCCGTTCAGCCTCCAGCATCTCTTCCAGTGAGGTAAAGGCACGGGCGATACCGTTGCGCCCGGCAAATGCCTGAGCGCGCGCCGTATCGCAATCCACCACCGCGACCAGTTCAAGCCCCGGAAGCTGGCGGTAACAGGCCACATGGACCTTTTCCGCCACCTGACCCGCCCCCACCAGCGCCACTTTCAGCGTTCCTGCCGGTTTCGTTATAAATTCCATTTCGCGGCCTGTCAGTCAGAGTAAATTGCGAAGATAAGTCAGTGAATCCTGATAAGCCTGGGTCGGATTTTCTGCCCGCACGCGGCATTCGTAGACGATATAGCCGTCGTAGCCATCTTCTTTCAGTTGCTGAAATGCGCGGCCAAAATCAATGCTTCCGCTGCCCGGCTGGTAACGATGATTGTCAGCAATATGTACATGGCCGAGCAGATCGCGTTGCTGATGGAACGCAGCGCTGAGGCAATCCTCCTCAATACTCATATGGTAAAAATCACCGATAATTTTGACGTGCTCAAGCGCGCCCTCTTCGATATAACGGCGTGCCTCCGCCAGCGTGTTTATCATGTGATCCTGATAACGGTTCAGCGGCTCCAGATACACCGTGGTGCCGGTGCGTCTGGCGACATTTTCCAGCTCCCGCAAGGATGCGCTGACCGCCAGACGGTCGCCCGCCTGACTGCGCGGTGAGGTCATCGGCGGCAGACGGTAGGTAAACATTCCCCAGGCGGCGGGCACGATAATCCCTTTACCGCCGACCTGCGAAAGGGCTTCCAGAATCGCAGTGATTTGCTGCAATCCGTTCAGACGGCGCTCCTCGATGAAATCACCGATCCAACCCTCATAGCCGCCGCAGGCGGTAATCACTGGCAGGCCAGTTTGGGCGATAGCCGCTTTCACTTCGTCGAGATGATTTACCAGCAATTTGCCGTCAATTTCAAAACCGTCGAAACCCATTGCTTTGATAAATTTGAATTTCTCCAGAATATTTTCCGGGAAGAATGCCTGATTTTGTGTACCGATTTTCATGTCTAAGTCCTTTTAGAAAGTGATGCCGAGCTTGATGCTCTGATCAGGATGCTGATCGACGTATTTCATGTAGCTCTCCGCGCTGTTGCTGAACGTGACCACCGGATCGATCAGGTCTTCGCAGTTCAGGTAGCCGTTCATCAGCAGTTCCCAGCAGGAGTCTTCGATGCGTTTACGGCTCCAGCGGGGATAATCGGGATTGGGTTCGCTGCATGCGCGGGAAAAGACAATTTTGGCATTGTTAAAGTGGGCTTCCCGCCCGAGGTTAAAGCCTTCGGCAAAGGGTTTGGCAAAGGCGACATAAGAAATTGTGCCGCCGTAAGCGATACCCCGCAGCGCCGCCTGCAATGCCTGGGCATTGCCGCTGGTTTCGATGATGACGTCCGCACCCTGTTTGCCGGTGAGTTTTTTGATCTCCAGCCCGATGTCAGTACCGATCGGGTTAAACACGGCATCCGCGCCGTTTTTCAGCGCAATTTCCCCGCGTTTTTCCAGCGGATCGACGCCAATCACGATGCTGGCACCGGCCTTTTTCGCCAGTTGCACAGCGATTTGACCGATCGCCCCCAGCCCGACAATCACCACGAAATCGCCGACACGGACATTGCCGTCACGCACACCACTCATGGCGAACTGCGCCGGGTCATAACAGACGGCGTTTTTCCATGAGGCACCGGCGGGCATTTTGCGCAATTTGTAATTGTTCACGGCGTTGACGATCACCGTTTCGCTCAGCGGTCCGTAAGTACAGACATCATCGCCCAGCGCGTAATCCGTCACCTCGCAGCCCTTTTCGCAAACGGTGCCCACCACCATGTTGCCGAGCTGGAATTCGCCGAACACGATACCGCGCGGCGCATCCGCCGGACGGGGGACAAACATGCCCCATTCAGCCGAAAACTCCTCGTCAATAAACGGGCTGACGCCGCGAAAATCTACCACTTCGGTACCGTGTTTCGGTGCGCCAAATTTCACGCGAATTTTGACTTCATATGCCGCGACCGGGCGGTCCTCATAATTCATCAGTTCAGCCACTCGCGGCTGGGTTGCGACCAGTTTTTTCATCGGATATTCCTTCATCTTTAATCAGTCAATATGCGTTTTAACGTCAGCCTTTTACGCCGCCGTCAGTAAGATTGCCTTTGATAAACCGCTCCGAAAGCGCGTACATCAGGACAACCGGCAGCGCGGTCACCAGCGAGGCAGCCATCATTCTTCCCCAGACATAATCCGGTGTGCTGAACAACGTGTTCAGGCCGACAGGCAGGGTGAAATTGGCAGAGCTGGAGAGGAAAATGGAGGCGAAGAGATAGTCATTCCACGCCACCATAAAGCAGTACACAAACACCGAAATGATGCCGGAGATCGCCAGCGGCACGGTGATGTAGAAAATGATTTGCAGCCGGTTAAGCCCGTCCATCATCGCCGCTTCTTCAATGTCGTGAGGAATGGTGTCGAAGTAACTTTTCAGCATAAACACGGCCGTCGGCAAGGTCTGAACCACCATGGTGATCACCAGCGCGGTAGTGGTGTCATACAGGCCCAGCGCCGAAATAATCTTGAACAGCGGCACCACCAGCAAAATGCCGGAAAACATGTAGACGGTATAAAAGCTGGCGTTGATGGTGACGCGCCCTTTAAAACGCAGCCGTGACAACGCATAAGCGCCCAGGATGCCGAAAAACACAGCGATCACGGACGCCAGTACCGACACGGTCAGGCTGTTTTTGAAGTAACTGAGGAACGGGAAAATCTGCGGATTGAAAATATCCACGTAATGATGGAAATCCCACTCCTGCGGGAACAGCGTCGGATGGCGGGAAATCGCCTCTTTACTTCTTTTGAACGAGGTCATCAGCATGATGAAAAAAGGAAATAACATCGCGCCAAGGAAAATCAGCAGGCTGGCATAAAAGCCCGCTTTGCGCAGGATCTTGCGGTTAGTTGCTGCCATTGATATTCACCCGTTTTCTGGCAAGAAGGATCACGATAAAGATCAGGGCAAACAGCACCATGGATATGGCGGCGGCTTTGCCTAAATCGTTAAAGGCGAAGGCGGTTTTATAGAGATACACACCCAGAATATTGACCTTGTTGGTCAGCAGGTAGACGTCGGCAAACATGTAGAACATCCAGATCGCGCGCAGCGTGACCACCGTTGCCAGTACCGGCATGATGGCGGGCAGCGTGACGATGCGGAATTTCTGCCAGGCATTGGCGCCATCCATGCCTGCGGCTTCGTACAGGGATTTATCGACGGTCTGCAAAATCGCCAGAAACGAAATAAAGGCGTAGGGGAAGTAACGCCAGATGGCGAACAACACCACCAGCACGAAGCTGCTGACCGGATTGTCGAACCACAGCGGGGCATCGCTGAACAAATGCAGCATGTCAGCACCGATCACATTCACAATGCCGTAGCCGTTGTTGAACATGTATTTCCAGGCAAATACCAGCGAAATGGAAGGTGTGACATAGGACAAAATCACCAGCGAACGCGCCGTTTTGCGAAAGCGGAACTCACGGTTAAAAAACAACGCGACGCCCAGCCCCAGCCCGGTACTGCCCGCGACGACCAGTGTGGTGTACCAGAACGTCACCCACAACGAGTGATAAAAGCCCGGATCGCTGAGAATGCTGATGTAGTTATCCAGCCCGACAAACCGGTTATCAAGACGCGGATTCAGCGGGATTTGCAGAAAGCTGATCTGGATATTCGACAACATCGGATACGCCACCAGCAGCCCCAGCAAAAAGATGCTGGGGGCGAGCAGAAGCAGCGCAAAACGACCGTCAGAATGGTTAAATTTACGTGATTTCATGATCTTCCCTGACAATTCAGGCTCCTCCGTTTAGCGTTTTTGCATCAGTGCTTCGATACGCTTTTGCCCTTCCGCCAGTGACTGCTGCGGATCCTTCTTCCCGACGGTCACGCCATTGAGCATTTCGCTGAGCACGGCAGAGCCTGTGATATCGCCCATTGCTGCGAAGTTTTTCTCCCCGACGGAACCGAACACCTGCACGTTGGCAAACTCGTTCACCAGCATTTGCGGCAGCGTGCCAAATGCCTTGATCACCGGATTGTTTTGCCAGGTGGCATTACCGGTCACGCCTTGGGTCACCGGCAATGCGGCACCCGGCGACATCAGCACCCAGGCTGTCGCGTTATCCGGTTTTTCGAGGAAGCTCACCCACCGTTCGGCGGCCTCACGTTCAGGCGTATCCAGCCCGTTGGAGATGGTCAGTGAGGTGATGGTGCCGTAAACGGCTTTGGATTTTTCAGTCGGCACGGCAAAACCAAGGTCACCGGCTTTGCCTTCGCTGTACACCGCAGGAAGAATATAAGTGGAGTAAATCGCCATCGGCACCGTGCCGTTCATAAAGGCGTCTTTGATTTCCATGACGTCATTGGAACCGGGCATCGAGAAGGTGGCGAGCTGACGGTAATAATCCAGCGCCTGCTGCATTTCCGGCGTGTTAACCGTGATTTGCCCCTGAGCATTCAATACGTTGGCATCGTTGGAAAGCGCAAACTGCGAGAAAGCCTGTTCGGTCAGAACACTTTCGGCGGTCGGTAACGCAATGCCATATTTTTTCCGCGCGGGCTGATTAAATGCCGTGGCAATGCGGGTGACATCCTGCCAGTTTTGCGGCGCAGAGAATCCGGCGTCGGCCAGTTGTGATTTGTTGTACCAGATCCCCTGTATCCAGCCGTGGATCGGTACGCCGGTGTAATTCTCGCCTTCTTCCGTGCGCACGATGCGCAATACGCCGGGATAAAACTGATCAGCACCTATGCCGTCGATCACCTGCCTGATGGCATCGCGGTCGATCAGCTGTTCCTGATCCATCACTTTGGCGTAATCGTGACTGACTTCAATCACGGCTGGCAGTGCGCCGGTACGGGCCAGCGTAATCACTTTGGTGTTGTAGGCATCTTCTTCCACCGGCACCGGTTTGATGGTGATCTGCGGATTTTCCTGTTCAAATTTCGCGATCAGCTGATTAATGACCACCTGACGTTCCTGCTCGACCGAAGAATGCATAAACTCAATGGTGACCTGTCTCTCTTTGGCGTCCTCACAGGCCGATAAACATAATGCGGATAATAATAATGGAGTTATAAGGATATATTTTCTTTTCATTTTTATATTCATGAACATCTCCTTTGCTAATTTATAGCCAGCCGAAATCACTGGCCTGTGAAATATCACACCCTTTAAATACAAAAAAATAACGGAACATCTTAATTAATGGCGTAACCAGATATACTGATAAGGCTTTAATGTTATCTCCCCGTCACATTTCAGTGAATGATTATAAGGTAAGACCTGATAATCCCCCGAAGGGAGCGTTACCTGAATATTGTTAGCGGAAAGGTTAAACAGACACACTATTTCCTGGTTTCCCTGCCCCCGGATAAAGGCAAACACACTTTCATGACATTCTATGACCCGCATCGGCGCGGAAGGATGAAATGCCGCCTGTTCAGTTCGGCAGATAATTAATTTCTTCAGTTCACCAAATACCCGCGCACGTAATGAATCAGGTTCAGATAATATCTGTCCAATTTCCGTGACATCATATTTCTGCCGGTTAATTGCCCGGTTATGCCCGGTGTTCTCAACCCCCTGAATATCGTTACGCGAACCCAGAATACTTTGGATATACACCGCAGGAACACCGGGGAATGCCAGCAAAATAGCGTGCGCCAGCATGAAGCGTTGCAGACGGATATCGTCGTCGTCCGACTGCCGGTTCAGCGCATCCATATAGGTGACGTTGATTTCATACGGGCTGGTGCTGCCATCCGGATTATTTTTATACGACACCCTCGCGCCTTCCTGTTGCAGCGCATCCACCAGCCTGAGGATCTCTGATTCCGGCAGTAATCCGCGCAACGGGTTCAGGCCAATGCCATCATGCGAAGCAAGAAAATTAAAGAAGGTGGTGGCGGGTGTGCAGGCATCCAGACCGGCGGCCCAGCGTTTCAGCGTTTCCCCGTTTTCACTGTGAATGGCATGCAGAACCAGCGGCGGCAGCGGGAACTGATAGACCATCTGCGCCTCATCAAACCCGTTACCAAAGTAACTGATGTTGTCCTGATGCGGCACATTGGTTTCGGTAATAATCACAGTACCGGGTGAAACATACTCCACCACGGCGCGGAATAGCTTCACCAGTAAATGTGTTTTGGGCAGATGAATACAGGAGGTGCCGGGTTCCTTCCACATGTAACCCACAGCATCAAGACGCACATATTCAGCGCCTTCCGACAGGTATTTCAGTAACACGTCCAGCATGTCGCGCAGTACGTCAGGATGCGCAAAATTCAGGTCGATCTGATCCGCGCTGAAGGTGGTCCAGACATGACGGGTTTCGCCATTTTCAAAGCGGAAAGGCGTTAACAGCGGCGATCTGCGGGGACGGGTCACGGCAGATAAATCACTATTTTCGTTCAGGCTAATAAAATAGTTTTCATATTTCGAATTGCCCGCCAGATATTGTTTAAACCATTCACTGCTCGCGGAAATATGATTACAGACATAATCAAACATCAGCCTTGAAGACTGGCCAAGCTTACGGATATCTTTCCAGTCCCCCGCCAGTGGATTGACCTGCTGATAATCAATCACCGAGAAACCATCATCCGACGAATAAGGATAAAAAGGCAGAAGGTGAACAATATTAAAAACATCCGCCAGATGCTGCTGATAAAAACTATCAAATACTGAAAGTGTTTTTTCTGCTTTGTTCGTGAACTGATCTGCATAGGTGATCAATACCACATCTTTTTCATCCCATCCCTGTTTGGCCGTATAGGTAATCTGATTTCTGGCAACCTCAATGCGTGTAATCAGATCATCTAAGAATACCGCTGACAATTTCCCTGCATATATCTGTTTCAGTAATCCCTGAATAGCGTCCATGATTTTCCTTTTTCCCTTTCCCTTTTTGTGGGACCGCTCCCACGGAATCGGAAATTACTCCTGCGTCCGGAGGTTGTCAACGAGGCAAACAGGCGGAAGGAATCAATAGAGGGGGAAACGCGGAATTATTATTGCAATCTGTGAGCAGATTCAAAATAAGCGGGGTACGCGAATGAAGGACAAAAAAGCAGGGACTATCCCTGCTCATCCATCTTCTGCACTAGCTTCTTCTCGACCTCAAACGGATCGATGCCACGCAATTGCAGGCGGCGGAAGCGAATGATATTAAAACCGTTCATGACCAGAAAACTGCCTTCGATAAGTGAACCGCCAATCGAGCCAAGCCAGATGTTGTGTGCCACCCAGCAGCAGGTTGAGCACCACATAATGCACCGGGTTGTCAGCCCGCTGGTGCGGAACAGCGCCCAGGTACTGACAACTGTCGCACCGACCGGTAAGAGTTCCATCCAGTGATGGGCGCGGCTTAGCCCCAGCACCAGGGTCAGGACGATGAAAATTACCATAATCAACTGGTTACGGGTACGCAGGGAAATCAGTGTGCGCAGAGAATTCAGTAAGGCGCTCATGCCAGCGGGCGCGGCACCCATCATCAGAAAATGCACGCCGATAATGGCGCTGTAGGCAGAAAGCTGTTGTTTGAAACGGCGGTCGCTGCGGTTGAAAAACATCGTGATGCCGACCATGAAGGCCACAACACCAACTGACTGGGCAAACCAGTAATACGTCATTTGTCAGGAGTCTCATACGTGGGGGTCTTGCGCTGCAAAAGCAAACGGCGTTCCATAACTGAAACGCCGTTTCATCCTAACGATAAACCTGACCGGTTACAATGTGACACCGCTTTTAAAAATGGCTAATTCGCGGAAATCATTGAGTTCGTTTTTGGCTTTGCGGCCATCGGCGATCGCCACGATCAGATCCACAAATTCACCCAGCAACTGATCCATACTGACATCGTGGATCAGGCGTCCGGCATCGAAATCGATCCAGTGCGGTTTTTTCGTGGCCAGTTCGCTGTTGGTTGCCAGTTTCACTGTCGGCACAAAACCGCCGTAAGGCGTGCCGCGTCCGGTACTGAACAGCACCATATGACAGCCCGCACCTGCCAGCGCACTGGTGGCGACGGCGTCGTTACCCGGCGCACTCAGCAGGTTCAGCCCCGGCGTAGTCAGGCGTTCGCCGTATTTCAGCACGTCCATTACCGGGCTTTGGCCGGCTTTTTGTGTACAGCCCAGCGATTTTTCTTCCAGCGTAGTGATGCCACCGGCTTTGTTACCCGGAGACGGGTTCTCGTAAATCGGCTGATTATGTTCGATGAAGTACTGTTTGAAATCATTCACCATGTGAACGGTTTTTTCAAACGTACTTTCATCGCGACAACGGCTCATCAGAATACGTTCTGCGCCAAACATTTCAGGCACTTCGGTCAGCACGGAAGTGCCGCCGTTGGCGATCACGTAGTCGGAGAAACGCCCCAGCAGCGGGTTAGCGGTGATACCCGATAAACCATCAGAGCCACCACATTCCAGACCGAATTTCAGTTCGCTGAGTTTACCGGCAACGCGTTTATCGTCACGCATTACAGCATACAGTTCGCGCAGGCGTTCCAGACCGGCTTCCACTTCGTCGTCGAACTTTTGCAGCGTCATGAAACGCACGCGCTCTTCGTCCACTTCGCCCAGCGTTTCACGGAACACGTCCACCTGATTGTTTTCACAACCAAGGCCGATCACCAGCACCGCACCCGCATTCGGATGGCGTACCATATTTTGCAGCATAGTACGGGTGTTCACATGATCGTCACCCAGTTGCGAACAACCGAACGGATGCGTGAACAGGTAAACGCCGTCGGTACCCTCCGCGTCATTGGTTTCTTTCAGGAAACGTGTCTGGATCTGGCGGGCTATCCCGTTGACGCAACCAACGGTCGGGATCAACCACAGCTCGTTACGGATCCCCACCTGACCATTTTTACGACGGAAGATCTGCACATCGCGATCCGCCATCTGTTCCGGCAGGCTGGCGAAATCCGGCTGATACTGGTATTCGTCCAGATCACTCAGGTTAGTTTTACCGTTTTGCGAATGAATATGCACACCCGGCTCAATCGCCGTCAGCGCATGCCCGATCGGCAGACCGTATTTAACAATGTTCTCCCCCGCCGCAATCTGGCGAAGGGCAAACTTGTGGCCACGGGCAACCGGCTGAGCCAACACGACGGTGTGACCGCCTGCTTCGACCTGCTCGCCCGCGTCGATATCGCGCAACGCGACGGCGACGTTATCAGCGGTATGAATTTGAATGATACTTTGCATAGTTGCTCTCTTAGCTGTAAGCCGCCAACGCGTCACGCATGCCAAGGTCTTCAATCGACTGCAATTGTTCGGTCACTTTTGCAGTCAGACCCGGCACGGTATTCAGGTCACGTCCCCAGTGTTCTTCATCCGCCAGCACAGTTTCGACCAGCCCGGCCAACGGCAGGCTGCCATTACGCACGTTACCCCACAGTTCGGAGAAACGGCTCAACCAGTGTGCATCGTCCTGCAGCGGATAAATTTCACCGTTACGTTCACCACGGTAAAACGCCAGCAAGGCTGCCAGTGCAAAGGTCAGGCGCGGAGGCAGAAGCTGATTCTTTTCCTGGCTCGCCAGCAGTTGCGGCAGAATGCGGGTGCGGTATTTGGTCATGCCGTTCAGGGCAATCGACAGCAGCTGATGCTGAATGAACGGGTTGCGGAAACGGCTGAGTACCGCCTGGGCAAAGGACGTCAGTTCATCCTGTGGCAAATCCAGCATCGGCGAGATTTCCTCAGCGATCGCCAGTTCGACAAAGCGGCTGATTTGCGCATCATTCATGGATTC
This sequence comes from Rahnella aceris, assembly GCF_011684115.1. NCBI lineage: Bacteria > Pseudomonadati > Pseudomonadota > Gammaproteobacteria > Enterobacterales > Yersiniaceae > Rahnella > Rahnella aceris. Next base: position 497,303 of record NZ_JAADJV010000002.1, read on the forward strand.
GCCAACGGTGTTCAGCCCTGACAGGAAGGCCACCGGCACCAGCGCGGTGTGTGCGCCGTTAAGGATCGCCACTTTGCGTTCTTTATACGGTTTGATGTCGTCAACCAGACGGATATTCAGCGGCAGCTTGTCCAGACGCAGTTCCTGCGCGAGACTTTTTGGCCCCTGAATGACGAATAAATAGAAGTGTTCGGCACTGTCGAAGAAGCTGTCCTGATAGCCCAGTTCTTCCTGCAGGCTGTCGACTTCACTGCGCGGATAACCGGTAACGATGCGGTCAACCAGCGTTGAGCAGAAGGTGTTGCTGTTTTTCAGCCACTGGGTGAATGCCGCTGGCAATGCCCAAAGTTGTGCGTAACGCAGCACCAGTTCCTGCAACGCTTCACCGTTGTAGTCGATCAGTTCGCATGGCAGCAGAACCCAGCCTTTATCGGCCGCGCCGGAGAAATGGTTGAAACGCTCGAACAGCAACCGGGTCAGTTTAGCCGGGAAGCTGGCCGGAGGCGTATCGTCCGGACGGTCGCTTTCAACATAGCTGATACCGGCTTCGGTCGTGTTAGAAAACACGAAGCGGATATTCGGGTCACGGGCCAGCGCCAGGTATTCATCAAACTGGTGATAGATATTAATTTCGCGGTTAACGGAGCGGATGATCCGGGTATCACGCACCGTTTCCCCCTGCTCGTTCAGACCGCTGATGATGGTGGTGTACAGACCATCCTGCGTGCTGAGTGAAGGCGGAAAGTCAGTGTCAATCGGACGAACAACCACGATCCCGGCATCCAGATCGGTATGTTCATTCAGCAGGTCGATTTGCCAGTCGACAAACGCCCGCAGGAAATTACCTTCACCGAATTGAATAATTTTGTCCGGATGTTGACGGCCAGGGAAGTCACGGCGATTTAACCTTTGCATCTCACATTCACCTTAATTTGCTCAGACTCCGGTCTTTGAGGGCGGGAAAATTGCCCTATGGCCGTCGTTATCTGTTGGGATAGTTGTTTGTTATTTCAATGTTTATTTCAGGAGCGCAGGAACCTGCGCTCCGTCGTGCTACTCAGTTCAAGCCGATCAGTTCAGTTCAATCTGGAAATACTGTTTCGCGTTATCGAAGCAGATGTTTTTCACCATGCTGCCCAGCAGTTCGATGTCTGCCGGTGCTTCGCCCTCTTCCACCCAGCGACCAATCATCTGGCACAGAATGCGACGGAAATATTCATGACGCGTATAGGACAGGAAACTGCGGCTGTCAGTCAGCATGCCGACGAAACGGCTGAGTAAGCCGAGGTTGGCGAGCTGTGTCATCTGACGTTGCATGCCGTCTTTCTGGTCGTTAAACCACCAGCCGGAACCGAACTGCATTTTGCCCGGCATCCCTTCACCCTGGAAATTACCGACCATGGTGCCGATCACTTCGTTATCACGCGGGTTCAGGCAGTACAGAATGGTTTTTGGCAGGCCACCGGCCAGACCTTGCGCGCCCAGCAATTTGGACAGCGGCTCGGCCAGTGGCTGGTCGTTAATGGAGTCGAAACCAACGTCTGCGCCAATCAGCTGGAACATACGGGTGTTGTTATTACGCAGCGCGCCAATGTGATACTGCTGTACCCATTCACGACGTTGATATTCAGAAGCCAGATACAGCAGAACGCCGGTTTTGAACTGAGCAATTTCTTGCGCAGTTGGCGTTTCACCGCTCAGACGACGGGACAGAATGCCGTCCAGCGTCGCATCATCCGCTTCGCCGTAAACCACTACATCCAGCGCGTGGTCTGACACTTTGCAGCCGTGCGCCGCAAAGTGATCCATACGTTTTTTCAGGGCATCACGCAGATCGCTGAAACGGGTAATGGAGACATCCGCCGCGGCTTCGAGTTTCTTCATGTAATCGACGAAGGTTGCCGCTTCAATGTTGAAGGCTTTATCCGGGCGCCAGCTTGGCAGCACTTTGACATCAAAGCCGGAGTCTTGTGCCACCGCTTTATGATGTTCCAGAGAATCAATCGGGTCATCGGTAGTGCCGACCATTTTCACGTTCATCTGTTTCATGATGCCGCGGGCAGAGAATGCATCCTGCGCCAGCAATTCATTACCGCGCTCCCAGATTTCGCCCGCGGTAGACGGGGAAAGCAGTTTACCGGTGATGCCAAACGGACGGCGCAGCTCAAGGTGCGTCCAGTGGTACAGCGGGTTACCGATCGTGTGGGGAACCGTTGCAGCCCAGGCGTCAAATTTCTCGCGGTCGCTGGCATCGCCGGTACACATCCGCTCAGGCACACCGTTGGTACGCATTGCGCGCCATTTGTAGTGATCGCCTTTCAGCCAAATGTCATACAGGTTTTTGAATTTATAGTCCTGCGCAATCAGCTCAGGTGGCAAATGGCAGTGGTAGTCAAAAATTGGCTCATCTTTCGCGTAGTCGTGATACAGGCGACGTGCGAATTCTGTGTCGAGAAGGAAGTCTTCCGTTAAAAACTGCGCCATCTTAGGTTCCTCATCATGAATTCTGTAGAGTTGTCACTCAATGGTGCGAAGTTATCACACCAATTTAAGCTATCGTCCAGTACTTTTTAATGCACCAAAGCCATTAAAATGACTGATTTCATTCCAAAAAAACAAACTAATTCTCTGTAAAATAATGACTTTAGCGTCATCAGCTGCTGGTGCTTATTATCCTCACAATTAGAGTGTCATTTTGTGATGTCACTCAAACTTTAAATCTGTATGACAAGTTATTTCGTACCAAATGTGACAAAACCTAAAAAGTGCGCGCCGGCTTGCGGACATTCAACCGGGCTTCGGCCTCATTATCCTCTTCCCACGCCAGCAGGGCTTATGTAATCCATTTGCCCTTCAGGCGGCCTGCATCGGTCAATTTTTACCAGATAACAGTGTTCATTAACTGTTCACGATAAATGTGATCATTTCGTGAAGTTGTCACACCAATTACGTTTCATTTTTCAGGCTGTCATTGTTAAGCATTGACAGAAAAGTGTGAACCGGATCAATCAAAATACAGTTTTCATTGTAAAATCAAGTAAATAACCGTGAAGTTAAAAAAGTTAAGTAACCACACAATATAAATGTGGTTTTGTGATGTCATTCAAATTTTAAATCTGTATGACAAGTTATCTTTGCATCGCCCGGACAAGAGCGTCAGAGATTACCTGCCACGTCCTTTCGCTGTTTCCGGGCAAAACACTTCCCGGGTGCAGTCAGCCCCATGGCGAAGCAGTAATTCTGGTGTTCAGGACGTTCATCGGACCCTTACGCACAGATAACAATAACGCAGTGCGTAATAACACGGGCAGCTCCCAGTGAAATCATCTGGCGGCAACGTTCCCGAAAACACTTTAAGGAAAGCCAGAACCCCCACGCTTGTTCAGGTGGTGCGAAATACGCCCTGACAGCCTGATGTTGTCATCGCCGGATTATTTACTGGGAGAGAGTTAAATGGGTAAGATTAAAGGGTTACGCTGGTACATGATCGCACTCGTCACCTGCGGCACTGTATTAGGTTATTTGACACGTAACGCCATTGCGGCTGCAGCGCCAACGCTGATGAGCCAGTTAAACATCACCACACAGCAATATTCCTATATTATCGCCGCCTATTCCGCCTGCTACACCCTGATGCAGCCGGTCGCCGGTTACGTTCTCGACGTCATGGGCACCAAAGTCGGTTACGCGATGTTCGCTATTATGTGGGCCATCTTCTGTATGGCGACAGCGCTGGCAAGTAGCTGGGGTGGCCTGGCCATCGCCCGCGGTGCGGTCGGTATGGCAGAAGCGGCCATGATCCCTGCCGGCCTCAAAGCCAGCAGCGAATGGTTTCCGGCAAAAGAACGTTCTATTGCCGTCGGTTACTTCAACGTGGGTTCATCTATTGGCGGCATGATTGCGCCTCCGCTGGTCGTCTGGTGCATCGTGATGCATAGCTGGCAACTGGCCTTCATCATTACCGGCGTACTGAGCCTGATCTGGGCACTGAGCTGGCTGGTGTTCTATAAGCACCCTAAAGATCAGAAGAAACTCAGCGCTGAAGAACGCACCTACATTCTGGAAGGTCAGGAAGCACAGCATCAGACCAACAACGGCAAGAAAATGTCTGCCTGGCAGATCCTGCGTAACCGTCAGTTCTGGGGCATCGCGCTGCCACGTTTCCTGGCTGAACCCGCCTGGGGAACATTCAACGCCTGGATCCCGCTGTTCATGTTCAAAGTGTATGGTTTCAATCTGAAAGAAATCGCGATGTTTGCCTGGATGCCGATGCTGTTTGCCGACCTCGGCTGTATCCTGGGCGGCTATCTGCCACCGTTATTCCAGAAGTACTTCAAAGTTAATCTGATCGTTTCCCGTAAAATGGTTGTCACCATGGGGGCGGTTCTGATGATTGGCCCTGGCATGATCGGTTTGTTCACCAGCCCTTACGCCGCTATTGCTTTGTTATGTGTCGGTGGTTTTGCTCACCAGTCACTGTCCGGAGCGCTGATCACTCTGTCATCTGATGTGTTCGGTCGTAACGAAGTGGCTACCGCCAACGGTCTGACCGGTATGGCGGCCTGGATGGCAAGTACCATGTTTGCACTGGTGGTCGGGGCGCTGGCCGATACCATCGGTTTCAGCCCGCTGTTCGCCGCCCTTGCCGTGTTCGATCTGCTCGGCGCCATCATTATCTGGACAGTCCTGCAGAACCGTTCTGCAGTAGAACCTGTCCCGGCTCCGCTGAAAACCGCAAAAGCCTAAACGTCTGTTCGTCAGCCCGGTAACTCTCTTTACCGGGCTTTGCATTTTTCTGACATTTCTCCCATGCCTTTCTGTCCGATGCACGGTGCATCAAACTTTCGTAAAACGTATACTGGCACTTGTATAATAAGTTCACAGGTCTGTCCGACACTCATTTCTTACAGGTTTCACTACTTTAAAGAGCACTCATATGGAATCCACAGACACCAGACGCCTATATCAACAACTGGCTGCCACGCTCAAGGAACGCATCGAAACAGGCTTGTATCCGGTTGGCGAAAAGCTGCCCGCTGAACGTCTGATTTCAGATGAAATGGATGTCAGTCGCACGGTCGTGCGTGAAGCGATTATCATGCTGGAAGTTGAAGGTTATGTGGAAGTCCGTAAAGGGTCGGGAATTCATGTGATGTCAAATCAGCAGCGCCACCTTGTTGTGCCCGATTGTGGCAGCGAGTTTGGCACTGCCGGTCCGTTTGAGCTGTTACAGGCACGTCAGCTGATTGAAAGTAACATCGCTGAATTCGCCGCCACACAAGTCACCAAGCAGGACATCATGCGTCTGATGGAAATTCAGGAGCATGCCCGCCAGGAAGACCGCTTCCGCGATTCAGAATGGGATTTAAAATTCCATGTGCAGGTCGCACAGGCCACGCAAAACAGTGCGCTGGCGACCATCGTTGAGAAGATGTGGAGCCAGCGCTTGCATAACCCTTACTGGCGCAAACTGCATGAGCACATTGATGAGAAGTCCATTGAGAGCTGGTGTGAAGAACACGATCTGATTTTAAAAGCGCTGATCCGCCGTGATCCCCACGCCGCCAAACTGGCAATGTGGCAGCATCTGGAAAACACCAAACAAATGCTTTTCCGCGCGACCAGCGATGATTTCGAGTTTAACGTAGACCGTTATCTTTATTCAGAAAACCCGGTAGTTCATCTCGACCCGCCGGTACTCAATTCTAAATAAATTCCCCTTAAGGCAGGTTTATTCTCCCAACCTGCCTTTTTCGTGCCTCTGCTTTGCCCCCGCCAATCCTGTCAGGCACTGTCGAGTAGTGTCAGCCAATGTAAAACCCTTTTCCATAACGTGCTTCAGACTTAAATGATCAGTCTCAACGCGCTATATTTACCTGTCTGAGTTATTGTTATTTTGTTACAGTTAGACCACTTTTTTTACCCGTCCATGCCGAGTGAAACAGGCCCGGAGACGCGTAAATCCCCGAAAAACTCATGACCAGAAAGCCCGCCAGGGAAGAGGCGACCTTATCAGCAAAACAGGCAGCGTCGAGACAAATTCTCCGCTGATGTCTTTCGCTGACCCACTGAAAATGATGGAGTTTTACAACACCGATGGAAATTATCAGTTCGCTTATCGATGCCCTCTGGCAACAAGATTATAAAACCCTGGCTAATCCCCAATTAGTCTGGGCGTTGTATCTGATTTTATTCATGATTATTTTTCTGGAAAACGGTTTGTTGCCTGCGGCTTTTTTGCCGGGCGACAGCCTGCTGATCCTTGTTGGCGTTTTGATCGCCAAAGATGCCATGAATTTCCCTTTAACCATTTTCCTGCTGACCACCGCAGCCAGCCTCGGTTGCTGGCTGAGTTACGCCCAGGGAAAATGGCTGGGCAACACCCGGATAGTACAAAGCTGGCTGGCGCATTTACCCGTGCATTATCATGAACGTGCACACGCGCTTTTCCATAAGCACGGTCTTTCCGCCTTGTTAGTCGGCCGTTTTCTGGCCTTTGTCCGCACCCTGCTGCCAACAATTGCCGGACTTTCAGGCCTGAACAATAGCCGTTTCCAGTTTTTCAACTGGGTGAGCGGATTGTTGTGGATCCTGATCCTGACCTCGCTGGGGTATTTTCTCGGTAAAACCCCGCTGTTCCTGAAATATGAAGATCAGGTGATGAACTGCCTGATGCTGCTCCCTGTTTTGCTGCTGGTCGGCGGCCTGATCGGTTCGATTGTCGTGCTGTGGCGCAAAAAACACGCTGACCGTCAAAATAAAGGCAAGAACGCATAATGAACCGAAGATTACTCAAACGTTCATTTATCTGGCCTCTGCTGCTCATGCTGCTGGCGGCGGCGACTATGATCGGGCTGGCGGTATCACGTCTTCCGGCACCGACCAGTGCGCTGCAAATCCGTCCTGCCAGAGCGGGCGTCGCCTTACCCGATGGTTTTTATGTCTATCAGGGGCTGAGCCAGCGCGGTATTCACATCAAAAGCATTACGCCGCTCAATGATGCTTTGGTGGTACAACTCGACACCGCCTCACAACGCAAACTGGCGGAGACCGTATTGCAGGACATTTTGCCTGCCGGATTCGTTATCCAGTACTACGAACCTCAACATGCTACGACCTGGGGGGCGAAACTGGATCGTGAGCGTCTTAAGTTCGGATAAGACCATGCGCAGGATTTGTCTCATATCACCACATATTCAGCGGTAATATAATTTAGACGCTAGCATTCATAAAACTCATCAACAAATGGAATTAAGTGCACATTCGCTTAAACGTCAAAAGGAAAACCGATGATGAAAATCACTTTATCTGCCCTCACTCTTGTTCCTGCATTGCTGTTTACCACTGCCGCTTTTGCCGCACCTCAGCCGGAAAGTTGCGTGACTAAGCAACAGGAAATCCAGAAACAGATCGACGAAGCGCGGGCGCATAAAAACCAGAACCGCGTTGACGGTCTGGAGAAAGCGTTACGTGAAAATAAAGCGCACTGTACCGATGCAGGTCTGAAAGCAGAAAATCAGAAACGTGTTGAAGAGAAACGTGAAAAAGTTGCCGAACGTGAGCAAGAGTTGAAAGAGGTTCAGGCTAAAGGCGACCACGAAAAAATCATCAAGAAACAGCAAAAACTGGAAGAAGCGAAGTCTGAACTGAAAGAGGCTGAAGGCCATTAATCGCTTTTCAGACTGACAGATTTTGCCTCACGCCATAGCGGGTTTACAGCGATCTTGCCTTTTGAAACAGACAATTCGCATTTGCGATAACCCGAATATCCGCTATGTTAAAAGTTCGAATCAGTTAACGTATGGAGTGACTTACACATGGCTAGTAATACATCAGAACAACTGCGCGCTGAACTCAAGTCATTGGCGGATACTCTGGAAGAAGTTCTCCAGACCTCTACCGATAAGCCGAAAGCTGAACTCGATAAACTGCGTGGTAAAGCAGAATCTCTGCTCAAAGATACCCGCGAGCGTCTGAGTGATACAGGTGACAAGATTGCCTATCAGACCAAAGAAATCGCCGGTAAAGCTGACGATTACGTGCATGAAAAACCCTGGACGGGCGTCGGTATTGGTGCCGCGGTCGGTGTTGTGATTGGCGTTCTGTTAGCCCGCCGCTGATTATGGCTGAATCGATCAAACCTTCGCCACAAGGGCCGGGTAAGGGCCTGTTTGACATCGTGTCCCGCATTGCCACTGTGGTGGTGAGTATTGTGGAAACGCGTGTCCGGCTGGCTGTGGTTGAGCTGGAAGAGGAAAAGGCCAATATTTTCCAATTACTGCTTATGGCCGGTATTACCCTGATCTTTACTGCCTTTGGTCTTATGAGTTTGCTGGTTGTTTTATTCTGGGCCATTGACCCGGCCTATCGTCTTACGGCGATAGCAACAACGACCGGCGTGTTGCTGCTTCTGGCAGTGATCCTTGGCGCGATGACACTGGCGAAAGCCAAACGATCAACACTGCTTAGCCTCACCCGTAAGCAACTGGACGTCGATCGCGCTCTGCTGGAAAAGGATGACGAGCTATGAGCATTCCGAACCGTGCTATCGAAAAAGTCAGGTTGCTGCGCAAAATTGAGCGTCAGCGCGGCGAGCTTTCTCAGGCCGGTTCTGACTGGCTGGATGCCACCGCGAAAGTGGATCACTACTGGATAAAACTGGTGGATATGCGTAAATATCTGGTCGTAGGCTCAAGCCTGCTGGCTGTTTACGGTATCCGTCATCCCAGTGCAGTGGTTCGCTGGTCCCGGCGCGCTTTCGGTATCTGGGGAACGGTACGTCTGTTTCGCAAGACCATCGGCAACAAATAGCGTGATACCCATCCTGCAAAAAGGGCTGATTGAAAACAATCAGCCCTTTTCTTTTTGAATAACAATACGGTGGCTGTTCAATTTATTTGAACCATTCAGACAGATTTACTTGCTAACATAACTTATTCATCCGACTTATTATCTCGTCATCAACTGATGCGGTAACGGCAGGAAATATTTTCCGACCGGACCGGTAACACTTTTAGCTCAATTTGGGCGCACCACTTTCGGAGTCGAAGATGAACAAGTTACACGACACAGCTTTACTGGTTGCACGTATTCTGATGCCTATTCTGTTTATTGTTGCAGGTTGGGGCAAAATTAACGGTTACACCGCGACTGCGGGTTACATGGCTTCCATGGGCGTGCCAAGCTTCTTCCTGCCACTGACTATCTTGTTAGAGTTTGGCGGCGGTCTGGCAATCTTGTTCGGCTTCTTTACCCGTACCACCGCGCTGATCACCGCCATCTTCACTATCCTGACGGCGCTGATCTTCCACACTGATTTTGCACAGGGCGTGAACCAGATGATGTTCATGAAAAACCTGTCTATCGCGGGTGGATTCTTCGTCCTGTTTGCTTCCGGCCCTGGCGCATTCAGCATCGACCGCCTGATCAAGAAAAACTGGTAATTGCCCCGGCACCAGGGAGCAGCAACCACGCTATAATTAAATAAGACAATAAGTCAGACCTGCAGGGCGATGTGATTTATCACCTCGCCCTTTTTTATTACTTATCTGTAAATCTCCCCTAAATCATTCGGGTTGCATCAAGGCGGCTCGGAGGATGAGGGGGAAGGAGGAAAAATGGGACAACTAGTGAATGGCGTTTGGCAGGACACCTGGTACGACACCAAGTCGACCGGCGGTCATTTCAAACGTTCAGCAGCGCAGTTTCGTAACTGGATAACGCCTGATGGGACGCCGGGCGAACACGGCGTTGGCGGCTTTACCGCAGAACGCGACCGTTATCATCTGTATGTTTCGCTGGCCTGCCCGTGGGCGCACCGCACCTTACTGATGCGTACGCTGAAAGGGCTGGAAGACATTATCCCGGTGTCTGTCGTGCACCCGCTGATGCTGGAACACGGCTGGACGTTCGGCACCGATTTCCCGGCCGCGACCGGTGATGATTTGTATCATCTGAATTACGCCTATGAAATCTATCTGCGCGCGCAGAACGATTACACCGGCCGCGTCACCGTGCCAATCCTGTGGGATAAAAAGCAGCAGACCATCGTCAGCAATGAATCCGCCGATATCATCCGCATGTTCAACAGCGCGTTTGATGCCGTGGGTGCCAAAGCCGGGGATTATTATCCCGAGGCGTTGCGTTCAGAGATTGATGAGATTAATGAGTGGGTGTATCCGCAAATCAATAATGGGGTGTATAAGGCGGGTTTTGCGACATCTCAGGAAGCCTACGATGAAGCGGTTGACGGTGTTTTTGCGGCACTGGAACGTGCCGAGGAATTACTGGGCAAACATCGCTATCTGACCGGCAATCAGCTGACCGAGGCGGATCTGCGTTTGTGGACCACGCTGGTGCGTTTTGATCCCGTCTATGTCACACACTTTAAATGCGATCGCTACCGCATCAGCGACTACCCGAATCTGTACGGTTTCCTGCGCGATATCTACCAGATGCCGGGGATTCGCGACACGGTGAATTTCGCGCACATCCGTAATCACTATTTCCGCAGCCACGCGACCATCAATCCTTACGGGATTATTTCCACCGGACCGGCGCAGGATTTAGACTCTGAGCACGGCCGCGATAGCCGTTTTTGATTTCGTTCGGCTCCTTCCCCTTTCACACGGGGAAGGACACATTACTTCACGTCCCGCGTAGCCAGCAGCTTAGGGATTTCACGCAGGAACCAGGCTTTTGCCTCGCCCATGCTGTCGCGGCGCCACGCCATAATAATGTCGATTTCACGGTTATATTCCGCGCTCACCACCCGCAATCGCCCTTCCTCGATATCTTTCTCGACCATCGGATAAGGCATCGTCGCCACGCCCAATCCCGCCAGCAAGGCTTTACGCTTCTCTTCGATGGTACTGACCGTCAGACGCTGCTGTTTATCCAGCAACTGAACGGTTAATACCGGACGCTCACGGGCGGTATCCGCCACGGCAATCCCGCGGTATTTAACCCGGCTAACGTCAGACAGCGGCTCCGCTTCAAGATGGATCGGGTGATCCGGCGCGGCCACGTATATGCTGGCCAGCTTATACAGCTTGCGGCTGTTAATTTCGGTGGAAGAGCGGAAATGCATATCCGGCGCGATCACAATATCCGCCCGGCCTTGCTCGAGACGTTCCCACGCACCGGCCAGCACTTCGGTTAACAGGGACACCTGCGTATTGGCTTTCAGCGCCAGCTTTTCAATCAGCGGGAACAACTGCGCAGCGGGCGATAACGCTTCACACACGATGGTGATGTGCGTTTCCCAACCGCGGGCCAGTGCTTCGGCATCCACTGTCAGTTTATCTGCGGCTTCCAGCAATACTCGTCCACGTTCGAGCAACATCCGGCCAACATTGGTGAATTTTGTCCGATGACCTGAACGGTCAAATAACACCACATCCAGCTCTTCTTCAAGTTTCTGCATGGTGTAGCTCAATGCCGACGGGACGCGGCCCAGCTCATCGGCGGCAGCGGCGAAACTCCCCCTGCGGTCAATCGCATCCATGACCCGTAATGCTTCCAGTGTGAGTGCGCGATCCTTAGCCATTCTCTTCTCTTTCAGGAAATTTGAATATAGCGACCAGATTAACTGGCTAACAATCACACGTCCAGACGCTTACCATTTATACATCGAAATTTTTAAGAGAGGCGACCGCCATGATTACCAGCAGAACGGCAAAAGAGTGCGGTAGCGCTGACTTTGGCTGGCTCCAGGCACGGTATACATTTTCCTTCGGCCATTACTTTGATCCCAAGCTGATGGGCTACGCTTCCCTGCGCGTCCTGAATCAGGAAGTGCTGTCACCCGGCGCCAGTTTCCAGCCGCGCACGTATCCGCGCGTGGATGTGCTGAATCTGGTGTTGCAGGGTTCGGCGGAATACCGCGACAGCGAAGGCAACAGCATGCAGGTCAGCGCCGGTGAAGCAGCGTTGCTGTCGACGCAGGCGAATGTCAGTTACAGCGAACTGAACACCAGCACCACCCAGCCACTGACGCGAATGCAACTGTGGCTGGATGCCTGTCCTGAACACGAGAATCCGTTAACGCAGAAAATGGTACTGCCGGAGGCGACGCATTTCCTGCTGGCCTCACCAGACGGGGAAAAGGGCAGCCTGCAACTGCGGCAAAACGTGTGGATCCATCAACTGACACTGGCGGCGGGTGAAGCAATAACATTGCCGGTTCGTGGACCACGCGCCTATTTGCAATCAATTCACGGGCAGATTAATGCACAGGGCGCGGTCACCCACGAATCACAAAAACTGGCCTGCGGTGACGGTGCATTTATCCATCAGGAAAACAGCCTGACCGTTTCTGCCAGCACGCCATTACGGGCGCTGCTGATTGATATGCCGGTGTAGAACGTCCACTAAATCATGCAAATTGCAGGAAGGCGGCGAACGCATGAATCCCGATGAGCTTACTGAAGTAAGCGATTCGGGTGAGTAAGAGCAGCCAACGCGTCGGCAGTTTGAATGGTGACGGGGAAAAGGCGAAAGCCCGCGTAGTTAACACTACGCGGGCTTTCTGTTGACGAGGGAGTTGACCGTTAAGCCGGGTTCTGTCGTGGACAGTCATTCGTCTAGGCCAGCAATCGCTCACTGGCTCAAGCAGCCTACCCGGGTTCAGTACGGGCCGTACCATGTGAACCCCTATTTGGCCTTGCTCCGGGTGGAGTTTACCTTGCCACGAACTGTTGCCAGCCGCGCGGTGCGCTCTTACCGCACCCTTTCACCCTTACCTGATCCCGCTTGCGCGGGCCATCGGCGGTTTGCTCTCTGTTGCACTTGTCGTAAGCTCGCGCTTCCCAGGCGTTACCTGGCACCCTGCCCTATGGAGCCCGGACTTTCCTCCCCTCCTTCTGTCTCCCCCGAAAGGGACGGCAAAGAAGCGGCGACTGTCTGGTCAACTCCGCGGCGGATAATAGGGTATTACGCCCTATTTGTCACCCTCTTGCTCATCAAGCGCGTATTTATACAACGCATTCTTCTTCACACCGTGGATTTCGGCGGCCAGCGCGGCCGCTTTTTTGAGCGGCAGTTCTTTTTGCAGCAATGCCAGTGTGCGCAGGGCTTCCGCCGGTAAGGCTTCGGTATCGACCTTATGGCCTTCAACGATCAGCACCATTTCACCGCGCCGGCGCGTTTCGACTTCCTGCACCCATGCCAGCAGTTCACCCACCGGCGCACCGTGAATATTTTCCCAGGTTTTGGTCAGTTCACGCGCCAGTACGACATAACGATCTGGCCCCCAGACTTCGACCATATCCTGCAAACTGTCCAACAGGCGGTGCGTGGATTCATAGAAAATCAGCGTACGGGGTTCTTCAATCAATGCCTGCAACGTATCTTTACGGGATTTGGTTTTGGCGGGCAGAAACCCTTCGTAACAGAAACGATCAGAGGGCAAACCGGCGGCACAAAGCGCGGTGATCGCCGCACAGGCACCGGGTAACGGCACCACGCGGATACCGGCTTCACGGCAGCGACGCACAAGGTGATAGCCAGGATCATTGATCAGCGGCGTACCGGCATCCGAGACCAGCGCTATCGTCTGGCCTGCCTGCAATTTCGCCAGTAAATGCTCAGCTTTCTGCTGTTCATTATGATCATGCAGCGGATACATTTTTGCCGTGATCGCGAAATGTTGCAGCAGCAATCCGGTATGGCGGGTATCTTCTGCAGCAATCAAATCTACACTGTTCAGTACGGCCAGCGCGCGTTGGGTAATATCCCCTAAATTGCCAATTGGCGTCGGTACGATATACAGCGTTGAGGCAGAAATATCTGCTTGATCGTCTTGATTCATTGTTTCATCCGGATTGCCGATTTAATATTGAGCATCTTAAAAAAACATCACTGGAAACTGAATGCCTTCCTCAATGACCTTTCGTACCCGTTCGGGACGTTTACTCCCTGCCATCATCGTGGCCATGCTTCTTGCCAGCTGTTCAGGTCAGGCGCCGCAGGCACCGACAGAAAGTGTCCAGGGTGCAGCGTCCGGCAGCTCTGACTATTATTTGCAGCAGGCGCAGCAAAGCGGTGATGATAACAAGGCTGACTGGCAATTGCTTGCAGTGCGTGCCCTGATACGCGAAGGCAAAGCGCCTCAGGCGGCGGAACAGCTGGCTAAAGTGCCGCAAAATCTGACGGCTGCCCAAACCGTCGAACAGCAACTGACCAGTGCAGAAGTGCAGGTTGCGCTGAAAAATTATCCGGCAGCAGCCACCAGTCTGAGCCAGTTGGATCCCCACGATCTGACCAACGATCAGAAAGCCCGTTATTATCAGGCGCAAATCGATGCCAGTCAGGGGCGCACCAGCCTTGGCGTGATCCGCGCCTATATCGCGCAGGAGCCGCTGGTACAAGGTCAGCCGCATCAGGACAACATTGACCGCACCTGGATGGCGCTGACGCAGATGTCCGCACAGGACGTCAACAGCATCGTGATCAATGCGGATGAAAATACGCTGCAGGGATGGCTGGATTTACTCAGCGTCTGGCAAAGCAACAAGCAGGATCCTGATTTACTGAAAGCCGGGATTAAAGACTGGCAGCGCCGTTATCCGGTGAATCCGGCAGCGAAAAGCCTGCCGACTCAGCTCAATAATGTGCTGACTTTCCAGCCTGCTTCAACCGGCAAAATTGCGCTGTTTCTGCCAATGAGCGGCCCGGCACAGGTTTACGGGAATGCCATTCAGCAGGGTTTTAATGCGGCAATGAGCGGTCAGGTCAGCCAGCCAGCGGCACAAACGGCACCGACCGATCCAAACGCACAATCTCAGACGCCGGCAGACCCGAACGCAGCCGTCAGTACATCTGCACCGGACGCCAACGCGCAAAATACCGCGTCTCAAACCGATCCTTCCCAGGCTCAGCCTGCCGCAACCCCAGCCGCTGCGCCCGTGGCCAGCAGCAACGGGCAGGTGAAAGTGTATGATACCAATGGTCAGCCTCTGGCCGCGCTTCTGACGCAGGCTCAGCAGGATGGCGCAACGCTGGTTGTCGGCCCGCTGCTGAAAGATCAGGTGAACGCACTCGCTTCTGACCAGACGCCTCTGAATGTTTTAGCGCTCAATCAGCCAGAAACTGAGAAAAACAGCCCGAATATCTGTTACTTTGCGCTCTCGCCGGAAGACGAGGCACAGGATGCTGCGCGCCACATGTGGTCTGAGCAGAAACGTATGCCGCTGTTACTGGTGCCGCGTGGCAGCTTCGGCGACCGTATCGCGCAGGCTTTTGCTAACGAATGGCAGAAACTGGGCGGGCAAACCGTACTGAAACAAGGTCTCGGTTCCGCCGGTGAATTGCGTTCTTCTATTGGCAGCGGTATCCGCCTGACCGGTACGCCGGTCACCACCAGTGATGCAGCCGCGCCAGCACAAGCGCAGGGTGTCACAATTGGTGGCATTACCATCCCGGCGCCGCCGACAGATGCACAGATTACGCAAGGCAGTACCAGTGGCGCAGTGGATTCCGTCTACGTTGTTGCGACACAAAGTGAACTGACGCTGATTAAACCGATGCTGGATCTGGCCGTGAATGGCCGCGTGCATCCTTCAGTGTACGCCAGTTCACGCAGCTATCAGGCAGGTGCCGGTCCGGATTACCGTCTCGAAATGGAAGGCGTGCAGTTTAGCGATATCCCCTTACTGGCAGGCGGTAACCCTGCGCTGATGCAGCAGGCAGCCGCGAAGTTTGGTAACGACTATTCGCTGGTCCGTCTCTATGCGATGGGGATCGATGCCTGGAATCTGGCAAATCATTTCTCCCAGATGCGCACATTGCCTGGCTTCCAGGTTTCCGGCAGCACCGGAGAATTGAGCGCCAATAGCAATTGCGTGATCCACCGTAAATTGCCATGGCTGCAATACCGTCAGGGTTCGCTGGTGCCAGTTTCTTCTTAAGAGAAAACTGAAACAGCTCAACAGAGATCGGAATTCTCAGCCATTACAGGTACAAGGACGTACTGATGAAGTCTTTTTTGTCAAAAACGCGGGCGTGCGGCGATAAATACGAAGCATTTGCACGACGCTATCTCGAAAAAGCCGGGTTAACCTTCGTGGCGGCCAATGTGGCCTGCCGTGCCGGTGAAATTGACATGATCATGCGTGACCAGCAAACCTGGGTGTTTGTTGAAGTCCGTTACCGGCGCAACGCCAGTTTTGGTGGTGCGGCGGCCAGCGTGACGATTCAAAAACAGCAGCGCCTGTTACGCGCTGCCTCTTTCTGGCTTGCAGGAAAGAACGCAAGCTTTGACACATCATCTTGCCGTTTTGATGTTTTTGCCATCACCGGCAGCCAGATAGAATGGCTGCGTGATGCCTTCAATGCGGAATAAATATTACGACGACTGACTGGACGAAAACCCGTGCTGGATAGAATCAAAGTCTGCTTTACAGAAAGTATCCAAACTCAGATTGCGGCGGCAGAAGCCTTGCCTGACGCGATTTCCCGCGCCGCGATGACGCTGGTGCAATCGCTGCTTAACGGCAATAAAATTCTGTGCTGCGGCAATGGCACCTCTGCGGCAAATGCGCAGCATTTTTCCGCCAGTCTGATTAATCGTTTTGAAACTGAACGTCCTAGCCTTCCTGCAATCTCATTATGTGCAGATAACATTGTGCTCACTGCGATTGCCAACGATCGACTGCATGAAGAAATTTATGCTAAACAGGTGCGCGCCTTAGGTCAGGCGGGTGATGTTCTGCTGGCCATTTCTACCCGCGGCAACAGCCGTGATATTGTCAAAGCCGTTGAAGCAGCGGTAACCCGTGATATGACCATTGTCGCATTAACAGGTTATGACGGCGGCGAGCTGGCGGGTTTACTGGGGCCTCATGATGTTGAGATCCGTATTCCCTCTCATCGCAGCGCCCGCATTCAGGAAATGCATATGCTCACAGTTAACTGTCTCTGTGACCTGATAGATAACACGCTGTTCCCACACCAGGACGATTAAGGAGATCCCATGAAGGCGAGTCCTCTCTTTGCTGTATTGTTAAGCGCCCTTCTGCTACAAGGCTGTGTCGCCGCTGCGGTAGTTGGTGCGGCTGGCGTCGCAACAAAAACAACGACTGACCCACGTACGGTCGGCACTCAGGTTGATGACAGCACGCTGGAAGCCCGTGTCTCTAATGCGGTGAGTAAAGATAAACAACTGAAAGACGAAGCCCGCATCGTGGCGACTGCGTATCAGGGTAAAGTCCTGTTAACCGGTCAGGCGCCGACGGCGGATATGGCTTCTCGCGCAAAACAAATTGCGATGGGTGTTGAAGGCGCAACGGAAGTGTACAACGAAATCCGTACCGGTAAGCCGGTCAGCATGGGCACAGCGTCAATGGATACGTGGATCACCACCAAAGTCCGTTCTCAGTTGCTGACCAGTGATTCGGTTAAATCATCTAACGTCAAAGTCACCACCGAAAACGGCGAAGTGTTCCTGCTGGGTCTGGTGACGCAGGAAGAAGGTAAGTCAGCGGCTGGGATAGCGGCTGGCGTGAGCGGCGTTAAACACGTCACCACGGCCTTTACTTACGTTAAATAGCTACGTGAAATAATTCAGTACGTTATAACCAAAAAGGACAGCTCAGGCTGTCCTTTTTTTAATGTAAACATCATCCGCTCTAATGCAGTTTATGCTCTTGCAGGAAAGACTCACCACCGAGCTGGCTCATCTGACGCAGGATCCATTGCTGACGGCGTATGACATACGCAGAAGGCGCATTCACCTTAAACAGATGCGGATTCGGCAACACCGCCGCCAGTAACGCGGCCTGAGACGCAGTCAGGCGGCTGGCCGGTTTATGGAAGAAATGCTGCGCAGCCTGCTCGACGCCAAAGACGCCATCACCAAACTCCGCGATATTCAGGTACACCGTCAGAATGCGACGTTTTGTCCATACGGTTTCAATACCCACGGTCAGCCCGGCCTCAAGCCCTTTACGCACCCAACTGCGCCCATCCCACAGAAACAGGTTTTTAGCGGTTTGCTGGGATAATGTCGAAGCACCACGCATTTTTCCGCCGTCTTTATCCAGCACCGACTGAATAGCATCGACATCAAATCCCCAATGAGTCGGGAATTTCTGATCTTCCGCCGCCATCACCGCGAGCGCCATTGGTGAGGAAATCTCACTCATTGGCACCCAGTCCGAATGTGCAACATAACCAAAATCACCGGTCAGCCACGCGGAAATCTGGCGCTCCACCATCACGGCAGAAAAAGGCACGGGTAAAAAAGAAAAAAGAAGAATGCCCGCTACCCATAAGCAGAGTAACAGTATCACTGCGCGTTTTAGCCATAACAGCGGCGTACGCAACAGGCCTTTTCGAGTAATTTTATTCATTTGGCGCTTTCCACAACACATCCGACCATCTAATCAATCTCAATAATAACCTGCAAGATCAGGCTAGCGAAATGCTGCACAATATTGCTAACAATTGAGCAATAACAATGAAACTTTTGCTTACATTCAGAACGAAAAATTCCGATTAAACCACTACCATCAAGGAGTTCCGTCAAACAGTCAGGAACTCTTGCTTTTTTCACTGCGACTGATTTTTAAGCAAAAAAGTAAAATTTTTGTAAACTAATCAACAAAAGATACGTAAGATTAATTTATGATTCCGATCAGTGAAAGTGAATAAATTCTCATCAATTATTCCGTAATGCGTTAACGCACTAAGTCAAATACAACACCTGTGATACCTAAAAAATCAGCAGGGTGTGCACCTTTTTATCAGATAAAAAACGCATAAACCTAAGTGAAATTTTTTCATTTAAAATAAATTTCAGATCTCTTTTGGCTCCGGAGAGATCATTTCGCTGAAATTCACACTTAAACCATATATTACAACAAGTTGGCATAAATTTTTCAATTTATAGAACCGGTTTCATAGACGGGCATGTCGCAAATTCACCTGCAAAACCGCCTGCTATTGTTCACTTCCATAAGCAAAATTGCATGTCGCCAATACAACATCAACATGCTTCATTTGTATTCTGTCAAAAATCCTGCGATAAAGACTTGATGTTTTGTATAGACAAAGACTAATCTACATCACAGTTTTTAATGAATGTTGTAACAGTTCTGCTTATATTTGTTATGTTGATTGCTACAGGATGTATTAGACTTTAAACCTGAATTCCAAGACCTGCGAAAACCGAACCCTAAAAACTATCGTGGGTTACCTCTTTCCCTGGTGTTGGCGCAGTATTCGCGCACCCCGGCCTCGGCCGGGGTTATTTTTTTTCAGCGTTTGCCGTCCAGTCACGTAATACTTTGATGTCATTGCGCCATTCGGCCTTCAGCTCATCAATCCATTCCTGAACGTTATCCCACCAGGCTGGCAATGTCGGCGTCTGAATTTGTTGTGCCAGTTGCTGTAAATGTTTCAGGCCAACAGAACCCGCCGCGCCTTTGATTTTGTGGCCTTCCTCGGCAATCCCTTTTTGATCGCGTGCCGTCATGTTGGAATCAAGCACAGCCAGATAGCCCGGCATCATTTTTTCAAACATATCCGCACTCTGATAAATCAGTTTCGCCCCAACCAGGTCGATGTACTGCTCAAGCATGGCGGTATCAAGCAACGATTCGCTGTCTTTCATCACTACGGGTTCCTTTTCCACTACGGAAACGTCAGGCTGATGATCCCAGAACTGCTGAATCATCGCGGTCAGCGCGGAAACAGACAGCGGCTTGCTCAGCACGTCATCCATTCCCGCATCGAGATACTCTTTTTTGTCTTTCAGCACGTTTGCTGTCAGGGCAATCAGTGGCGGCAGACGTTGTCCGGCGTAATCGGTGCGCAGCTTGCGGGCAATATCCAGCCCTGTCATGTCAGGCAACTGGATATCCAGCAGTACCAGATCGAATTCGTCAGGATCGAACATCTCCAGCGCATCATGGCCATTCATCGCCACTTCCACGCTGTTACCTAACTTCTCCAGCACTGAACGCGCCACAATGACGTTCAGCTCAATGTCTTCGACCAGCAGCACGTGCAGCGCCGGTAAGGGCATGTCTTCTTCGTCACTGGCCAGGTCAGCCGGTGAATCCAGCGTTGGTGCGCGTACGACGAGCGTAAAGCAGGAACCCTGACCCGGCACGCTGCTGACGGTGATATCGCCGCCCATTGCCTGCGCCAGACGTTTTGACACCGCCAGCCCAATCCCTGTGCCGGTCGCCGGTTTACCGCCGTTCTGATCTTTCACCTGATAATACATGGCGAAGATTTTGTCCTGCTCATCCTGCGGGATCCCCAGACCGGAATCGCGCACGACAAATCGCAGCATATCGTTCGGTTCATAATGCACGCTCAGCACAATCTCACCTTCGCGGGTGAATTTGACGGCGTTGCCGATCAGATTCCACAGAATCTGGCGCAGACGCGTGCCGTCCGTCGTAATACTGCGCGGCAACGGCAGGTCAGGCTCCATGATAAATTTCAGCCCTTTCGGCTGGGCCAGCAGTCCGGAGAGATTTTCCAGATCGGAGAGGAATTCGGTGAAATCAACCGGCTGGTTATCAAGCTGCACTTTGCGGCGCTCAATTTTGTCCATTTCAATAATATCGTTGAAGATATTGCCGAGGGTGATCGCGCTGACATGAATGGTTTTCAGGTAGCTGTGCTGTTCTTTGTCCAGCTCGGTGTCGAGCAAAATGCGGCTCAGCCCGACGATGCCGTTAAGCGGCGTACGCAGCTCGTGGCTGATCGTTGAGATAAAAGTGGTCTTCTCACGGCTGGCGTTCTCTAACGCGTCCTGATAGCGCTTACGCTCGGTAATATCGCGTCCGAAGCCCATCAGCCCGTGTCGCTTACCGATACGGTCATAAAACGGCACTTTACGCAATTCGAAGCAGGCTTTGCGCCCGTCCGGATAGACCAGCCATTGTTCGTAGGTCAGGGAAACGTTGTGACGGAAAACCTTCTCGTCGGTTTCGACCACTTTCTCGGCGATATCCGGAGTATAAACGTCGTTGGGAGTCAGGCCGATCAGTTGCTTTTCACTTTTGCCGGTCAGCAGTTCCATCGCCCGGTTACAGCCGGAGAATTCTTTGTCTTCGTTGCGGTAATACACCAGGTCCGGCGAGGCATCGAGGAAAGAGCGTAATAATGCAGATTGCTGGCTCAGTTCGATCTGCGCCTGTTCGCGGTGCTGCATTTCGAGTTTCAGCTTATCGACCACTGCCAGACGCGCTTCTTCCGCTTTCACACGGTCGGCGATTTCCTGATTCAGTTGGGTGATGTTGTCTTTGAGTTGCTGATTCAGTTCGAGGTCGCGGTGGCGCATTTCTTCCAGTTTATCGACCAGACGCGCTAAACGCTGACGCGACTCTTCAAGTTGTTCAACCACCACCGACAGGAAGTAAACCGCCCAGGGCGTGATCAGCAAACCAAAGAAGATGGAACGAACGACGTCGATACTCTCAACCTGCCCGCGCAGGAGCATCGTGACCGCCATCTGGACAATCATTGCCAGTACCACCAGCGCAGACGCCAGCAACAGTGAGAATCTCACCAGCCCCAGCTTGACCATCAGATCGACATAATACTGCGCTAAAACCCGGATTTGCTTCATAACGTTTCCCTTAAAACGAAGTCGTCTGAATCATACCGCAAAACCTCACCGGCGTGATGGCAGGGGATAAATTGAGCGTGAAGTTTGTGAGATGCACCTTGCAGGGGCTTGTCATGGTGCAATGCAGGAAATAAGGGCAGAGTTATTGACTATTATCTGCGGTGATATTATTAATATCGGCCGGCTTTTATCAGGCTGCACGCGTTGCCAACTGCCGTCCAGCTAACATTTTTTCCTTTTATCCTCCGAATATTTTCTCTCCCGGTGCGTTTCGCACAGGCATAACTATTCATTATTACTGCAAATAAAGTCATTCGTGGCAGTATGAATAATTCTTATTACAAACACCGGACTAACACATTATTACTGTCAGGTTAAAAACAGTGACAAACCGCATGGGTACAGTATTTTCCAGTATAAAATACTGGTAATTACGCCCCTGCCAGCACGGTGCGGAGATCTTACGCTTTCCCCATAGTGAGTCAGCTCACACTTTACGTGCATGCCCCCATCGGAAATATGCCAGCAAAAACCCCACAAAACATATATATTTCAAATAATTAAATCTCTTTATATCACTTTTAATATAACTTAAATCGCCATTTGACCTGTCTGTGCTTTCTCGCTAAGTTGGGAGTCCGCTGGAAGCAATCTCGACGGGTGAGCAACTCGTCATATTTATGCAGTAATTGAAGACTCCCTCATTAAAACAAGTCAACCACCACTTGTGAGAACCATCACGAGAGGCCTTTGACGGAGATGTCCGGGCAATCAACGCACCGCAAGAGTGCGCGAAATTGCGGACAAACCTCTGTGTATAAGCCCGCTCGCGATTGGTGTGAGAGTCTCGCAGAGCCTGGGGAGGTTCACGTAATGTTGTACGATAAATCCCAAGAGAGGGACAACTGTGGTTTCGGCCTGATCGCCCATATAGAAGGCGAACCTAGCCATAAGGTCGTGCGTACTGCGATCCACGCGCTGGCCCGTATGCAACACCGTGGCGCGATCCTTGCTGACGGCAAGACCGGCGACGGCTGTGGCCTTCATTTACAGAAACCTGACCGCTTCTTCCGCATGATTGCTGAAGAACGTGGCTGGCGTCTGGCGAAAAACTATGCCGTTGGCATGCTGTTCCTCAGCAAAGATGAAAAAGAAGCTGAGGCAAGCCGCCGCATTGTTGAAGAAGAGTTGCAAAACGAGACGCTGTCCGTGGTGGGCTGGCGTGACGTTCCGACCAATCCGGACGTACTCGGTGAAATCGCGCTTTCCTCCCTGCCCCGCATCGAACAAATTTTTGTCAACGCGCCTGCCGGCTGGCGTCCGCGTGACATGGAGCGCCGCCTTTATATGGCGCGCCGCCGTATTGAGAAACGCATTCAGGATAAAGACTTCTATGTGTGCAGTTTCTCCAACGTGGTCACGATCTATAAAGGCCTGTGTATGCCTGCGGATCTGCCACGCTTCTATTTAGACCTGGCCGACCTGCGTCTGGAATCGGCCATCTGCCTGTTCCACCAGCGTTTCTCGACCAACACCGTACCGCGCTGGCAACTGGCTCAGCCTTTCCGCTATCTGGCGCACAACGGCGAAATCAACACCATCACCGGTAACCGCCAGTGGGCGCGTGCCCGTGCGTATAAATTCAAAACGCCGCTGATCCCCGATCTGCAAGACGCCTCACCGTTCGTGAATGAAACCGGTTCGGACTCCAGCTCGCTGGACAACATGCTGGAACTGTTCCTGGCAGGCGGGATGGATTTACTGCGCGCCATGCGTTTGCTGGTGCCGCCAGCCTGGCAGCAAAACCCGGACATGGACGACGATCTGCGCGCATTCTTCGACTTTAACTCCATGCACATGGAGCCGTGGGATGGCCCGGCCGGTATCGTGATGTCAGATGGCCGTTATGCCGCCTGTAACCTTGACCGTAACGGTCTGCGTCCTGCGCGCTATGTCATCACCAAAGATAAGCTGATCACCTGTGCGTCCGAAGTTGGCATCTGGGATTATCAGCCGGACGAAGTGGTCGAAAAAGGCCGCGTCGGACCGGGCGAGCTGATGGTGATCGACACCCGCAGCGGCAAAATCCACCATTCTGCAGAAACTGACAACGATCTGAAGGGCCGCCATCCTTATAAGCAATGGATGGAGAAAAACGTTCAGCGTCTGGTGCCGTTCGAAGACTTGCCGGAAGATCAGGTGGGCAGCCGTGAGCTGGAAGACACCTTACTGGAAACTTTCCAGAAGCAATTCGGCTACAGCAGCGAAGAACTCGATCAGATCATCCGCGTACTGGGTGAAAACGGTCAGGAAGCCGTCGGCTCCATGGGTGACGACACGCCATTTGCCGTGCTCTCCAGCCGTCCGCGTATCGTGTATGACTACTTCCGCCAGCAATTTGCGCAGGTCACTAACCCGCCAATCGATCCGCTGCGCGAAGCCCACGTGATGTCTCTGGCGACCAGCATCGGCCGCGAGATGAACGTGTTCTGCGAAGCCGAAGGTCAGGCTCACCGTCTGAGCTTCAAATCGCCAATCCTGCTGTGGTCTGACTTTAAACAGCTGACCACACTCGACAGCAAACACTATCGCGCGGAAACGCTGGATATTACGTACGATCCGACCGAACAAAATATGGAGCAGTTCGTCCAGAAACTCTGTGACGAAGGCGAACAGAAAGTGCGTAACGGCGCGGTTCTGCTGGTGCTGTCTGACCGCAATATCGCCCCGAACCGCCTGCCGCTGCCTGCACCCATGGCCGTCGGTGCGTTGCAGTTGCGTCTGGTTGAAAAAAGCCTGCGATGCGATGCCAACATCATTGTTGAAACCGCCAGCGCCCGTGACCCGCACCATTTCGCCGTGCTGATTGGCTTCGGTGCCACTGCGGTTTACCCGTATCTGGCCTACGAAACCCTGGCAAAACTGGTCGACTCCCAGGTCATCGAGAAGAAATACCGTGAAGTGATGCTGAACTACCGTAACGGCATCAACAAAGGCCTGTACAAGATCATGTCCAAAATGGGCATATCAACCGTCGCCTCTTACCGTTGCTCGAAACTGTTTGAAGCAGTCGGTCTGGCGAAGGATCTGTGCAACACCTGCTTTAACGGCGTCGTCAGCCGTATCGGCGGTGCCGGTTACAGCGACTTCGAACAGGACTTACTGAACCTGTCCAAGCGCGCGTGGCTGAAACGCAAAACGCTGGATCAGGGCGGCCTGCTGAAATTTGTCCACGGTGGCGAATACCATTCCTATAACCCGGACGTGGTCACTACCCTGCAAGCCGCTGTCAACAGCGGTGATTACGACGATTATAAGAAATACGCCAAACTGGTAAACGAGCGTCCGGTGGCCACACTGCGTGACTTGCTGAAAGTCACGCCAAA
This sequence comes from Rahnella aceris, assembly GCF_011684115.1. Classification (NCBI taxonomy): domain Bacteria; kingdom Pseudomonadati; phylum Pseudomonadota; class Gammaproteobacteria; order Enterobacterales; family Yersiniaceae; genus Rahnella; species Rahnella aceris. The sequence goes on from NZ_JAADJV010000002.1 coordinate 522,275, forward strand.
AGGCCAGCCGATCCCTGTTGATCAGGTTGAACCGGCGGAAGGTTTATTTACCCGTTTCGATACCGCAGCGATGTCTATCGGCGCACTGAGCCCGGAAGCGCATGAATCTCTGGCCGAAGCGATGAACAGCATCGGCGGACGTTCTAACTCCGGCGAAGGTGGCGAAGACCCGGCGCGTTACGGCACCAATAAAGTGTCCCGAATCAAACAGGTGGCTTCCGGTCGTTTCGGTGTAACCCCGGCGTATCTGGTCAATGCTGACGTTATCCAGATCAAAGTGGCGCAGGGTGCAAAACCAGGCGAAGGCGGCCAGTTGCCGGGTGACAAAGTGACGCCGTACATCGCGAAACTGCGCTATTCCGTACCGGGCGTGACCCTGATTTCTCCACCGCCGCACCACGATATTTATTCCATTGAAGATCTGGCGCAGCTGATTTTCGACCTGAAACAGGTCAACCCGAAAGCGATGATTTCGGTGAAACTGGTGTCTGAACCGGGCGTCGGCACTATCGCCGTTGGCGTGGCAAAAGCTTACGCGGATCTCATCACTATCGCTGGCTACGATGGCGGCACCGGCGCAAGCCCGCTGTCTTCGGTGAAGTATGCCGGTTGTCCGTGGGAACTGGGCCTGGTAGAAACACAACAGGCACTGGTGGCCAACGGCCTGCGTCATAAGATCCGTCTGCAGGTTGATGGCGGCCTGAAAACCGGCCTCGACATCATCAAGGCAGCGATTCTTGGTGCAGAAAGCTTCGGTTTTGGTACCGGCCCGATGGTGGCGCTGGGTTGTAAATACCTGCGTATTTGCCACCTGAACAACTGTGCAACGGGCGTGGCAACTCAGGATGAAAAACTGCGACGCAACCATTATCACGGACTGCCGGAACGCGTAGTGAACTACTTCAGGTTCATTACGCAGGAAACCCGTGAAATCATGGCCGAGTTGGGTGTCAGCCAGCTGGTGGATCTGATTGGTCGTACCGATTTACTGACTGAACTGGACGGTTTCACCGCCAAGCAAAACAATCTCGACCTTTCTGCGATACTGGCAACGGCCACGCCGCATGAAGGCAAAGCGGTGTACTGCACTGAAAGCAACCCGGCGTTCGACAAGGGTCAGCTGAATAAAGACATCCTGGAACAGGCCGCGCCGCATATCGATTCAAAACAGAGCAAAGCGTTCTACTTTGATATCCGCAACACTGACCGTTCCGTTGGCGCTATGTTGTCCGGTGCGATTGCAGAGAAACATGGCGATCAGGGCATGGCGGCTGATCCGGTGCGTATTAACTTCAACGGCACCGCAGGCCAGAGCTTCGGCGTCTGGAACGCAGGCGGCGTAGATTTAATGCTGACCGGCGACGCGAACGACTATGTGGGCAAAGGTATGGCGGGTGGCCGCATTGCCATTCGTCCGCCAATTGGTTCTGCGTTCCGCAGTCACGAAGCCAGCATCATCGGTAACACCTGTTTATATGGCGCAACCGGCGGCAAAATGTTTGCTGCAGGCCGCGCGGGTGAGCGTTTCGCGGTACGTAACTCCGGTGCCATCACCGTGGTGGAAGGCATCGGCGATAACGGTTGTGAATATATGACCGGCGGCATTGTTTGTGTGCTGGGCCGTACCGGCGTCAACTTCGGCGCAGGCATGACCGGTGGTTTCGCTTATGTTCTTGATGAAGATGGCGAATTCCGCAAACGTGTTAACCCGGAACTGGTTGAAGTCCTGGAAGTAGCCGATCTGGCTATCCATGAAGAGCATCTGCGCGGTTTGATCATCGAACACGTACAGCTGACCGCATCGACCCGTGGTGAAGAGATTTTGGCGAACTGGCCGGAATGGGCGCCTAAATTTGCCCTGGTAAAACCGAAGTCCAGTGATGTCAAAGCATTGTTGGGTCACCGTAGTCGTTCCGCAGCTGAGCTGCGGGTACAAGCGCAGTAAGAGGTTAAGATGAGTCAAAACGTTTATCAATTTGTCGACCTGCAGCGTGTTGATCCGCCTAAGAAAGCGCTGAAGATCCGCAAAATTGAGTTTGTGGAAATTTACGAGCCGTTCTCAGCAACGCAGGCCGCATCACAGGCTGACCGCTGCCTGTCCTGCGGTAACCCTTACTGCGAATGGAAATGCCCGGTTCACAACTACATTCCGAACTGGCTGAAGCTGGCGAACGAAGGTCGCATCATGGAAGCAGCCGACCTCGCGCATCAGACTAACAGCCTGCCGGAAGTCTGCGGGCGCGTTTGTCCGCAGGACAGACTGTGCGAAGGCTCCTGTACCCTGAACGATGAGTTCGGTGCAGTGACCATCGGTAACATCGAACGCTACATCAACGATAAAGCGATCGAGATGGGCTGGCGTCCGGATATGTCTCACGTGCAGCCAACCGGCAAACGCGTGGCGATCATCGGCGCAGGCCCGGCAGGTCTGGCTTGTGCAGACGTCCTGACCCGTAACGGTGTGAAAGCGGTGGTTTACGATCGCCATCCGGAAATCGGCGGCCTGCTGACTTTCGGTATTCCGGCCTTCAAGCTGGAAAAATCAGTGATGACCAAGCGTCGCGAAATCTTCACTGAGATGGGTATCGAATTCCAGCTCAATACCGAAGTCGGCAAAGATATCACTATTGATGCGCTGCTGGCGGAATACGATTCTGTATTCCTCGGCGTTGGCACCTATCAGTCCATGCGCGGTGGCCTGGCGAACGAAGATGCGCCGGGCGTGTACGATGCCCTGCCGTTCCTCATCGCTAACACCAAGCAGCTGATGGGCTACGATGACAGCCAGGAAGAACCTTACGTGACGATGGATAAGAAACGCGTCGTGGTGCTGGGCGGTGGTGATACCGCAATGGACTGCGTGCGTACCTCGATTCGTCAGGGCGCAACGCATGTAACTTGTGCGTACCGTCGTGATGAAGAGAACATGCCGGGCTCGCGTCGTGAAGTGAAGAATGCGCGTGAAGAAGGTGTGGATTTCAAATTCAACCTGCAACCGCTGAGCATCGAGCTGAATGATTCAGGCCGCGTATGCGGCGTGCGTATGGCGCGTACCGAACTGGGCGCTCCGGATGCACATGGCCGCCGTCGTGCAGAAATCGTGGCCGGTTCCGAACATGTGATGGAAGCTGATGCCGTGGTGATGGCATTTGGTTTCCGCCCTCACAAAATGGAATGGCTGGCAGCCCATGACGTTGAGCTGGACTCTCAGGGGCGCATCGTTGCCCCTGAAGGCAGCGACAACGCCTTCCAGACCAGCAATCCGAAAATCTTCGCGGGTGGCGATGCAGTTCGCGGTTCTGATCTGGTGGTGACAGCTATTGCTGAAGGCCGCAAGGCCGCAGAAGGCATCATGAACTTCCTCGAAGTCTGATCCGACGGGGCATCAAAACGGGGCTGCCAGCGATGGCAGCCCCGTTGTTTTTTTAATCGTATGCAATCTGCACTGGCGAAAAGAGGCGGCGGCGTATTTAAGGCAATAAAAAACCCCACGTAACAACGCAGGGTTTAAGCATGAAGCCGGATTGAGCGGGTTGTTATTTCACAACACGCAATGCCGGGCGACCACCGCGAGGCGGTGTCGGCGGCTCATCATCCGGATCTTCTTCAGCCACATCCGGCAAATCACCATCAATGACTGACATGGTCGGTTCTGTCGGCTCATCAGCGCTCAGGTCACCGTCAAAGGCACCTTCGGCTTCATAAGCAGGTTCAGGTTCGAACATGGTACCGGCACCGTTTTCACGGGCATAAATTGCCAGAACAGCAGCAATCGGTACAAACACGTTACGCGGTACGCCACCAAAACGGGCGTTAAAGCGTACGTCATCATTACCCAGTTCGAGATTGCCGACAGCACGCGGCGCAACGTTCAGAACAATTTGTCCGTCACGCGCAAACTCCATCGGCACCATCACGCCAGGCATCGTCACGTCAACCACCAGATGCGGGGTTAACTGGTTGTCCAGCAACCAGTCATAAAAAGCCCGCAGCAGATAGGGGCGACGCGGAGACATGTCGGTCATCTCCATACCTTAACCTCGGGTATGCAAACGCATTTCGCGCTCTGCTTCGGTCAGGGAAGCCAGGAAAGCATCACGTTCGAAGACGCGGGTCATGTAGCCTTTCAGCTCTTTCGAACCGGTACCTGACAATTCAATGCCCAGCTCTGGCAAACGCCACAACAGCGGAGCCAGGTAGCAATCGACCAGACTGAACTCTTCGCTTTTGAAATAAGGCATGTACGAGAAGATTGGCGCAATCGCCAGCAGCTCTTCACGCAGTTGCTTACGTGCAGCGTCCGCTTCAGTCGCAGAACCTTGCTCGATTTGACGCATCAGCGAATACCAGTCATTTTCGATGCGGTGCATCATCAGACGGCTCTCACCACGGGCAACCGGATAAACCGGCATCAGCGGCGGATGCGGGAAGCGCTCATCAAGATATTCCATGATGATGCGGGATTCAAACAGGGTCAGCTCACGATCAACCAGTGTCGGTACAGTGCGGTAAGGGTTGAGGTCAATAAGATCCTGCGGCAGGTGATCCATCTCAACCTGCTCGATCTCGACACTGACACCTTTCTCCGCCAGTACGATACGTACCTGATGGCTAAAAATGTCGGTCGGGCCGGAAAACAGCGTCATTACCGAACGTTTGTTGGCAGCGACAGCCATGAAAACCTCCAAGTTTATCTAGAATATTACAGCGAGTTATCGCCAGCCTGCAGTTTTTGTCCCGTAGTTTCATAGACAACCATCGGCAAGGCGAACCCAGCCAGGAAGCGCGGCAACGTCAACTGCTCGGCGAACAGGCACAAAAGTGTGTGATAGTTTACCAGATTTTACGCAGGCTGTGGGGGACGGTGAGACGATTTCATGGGGAATTGTGTGTCAGGAGATCATTTCCCCTGCAATTACGGAACAAAAGGCATAAAAAAACCCGGTGAAACACCGGGTTTTTGACGCTGATTTTCGTGCCGAAGCACTGTGCTGCAATAGCAGCAGAAAATTAACGCTTGGAGAACTGAGGACGACGACGTGCTTTACGCAGACCGACTTTCTTACGTTCAACCTGACGAGCATCACGAGTAACGAAGCCAGCTTTACGCAGTTCGCCACGAAGATTTTCGTCATATTCCATCAGTGCACGGGTAATACCGTGACGGATAGCACCAGCTTGACCGGAGATACCACCACCTTTAACGGTGATGTACAGGTCGAATTTCTCAACCATGTCGACCAGTTCCAGTGGTTGACGAACTACCATGCGGGCAGTTTCACGACCAAAGTACTGTTCCAGGCTACGCTGGTTAATTACGATGTTACCACTACCCGGTTTGATGAAAACACGAGCGGCGGAGCTTTTGCGGCGACCAGTGCCGTAGTATTGATTTTCAGCCATTGCCTATAATCCCGAATTAAATGTCAAGAACTTGCGGTTGTTGCGCCGCATGAGTGTGCTCGTTACCCGCGTAAACTTTCATTTTACGGTACATTGCACGACCCAACGGGCCCTTTGGCAACATGCCTTTAACCGCGAGCTCGATCACGCGTTCAGGACGGCGAGCGATCATCTCTTCAAAGGTCGCTTGCTTGATACCACCGATGTGGCCGGTGTGATGGTAATAAATCTTGTCGTTACGCTTGTTGCCAGTAACAGCAACTTTTTCTGCGTTCAGAACGATGATGTAATCACCAGTATCAACGTGCGGAGTGTATTCCGCTTTATGTTTGCCACGCAGACGGCGAGCCAGTTCAGTGGCCAGGCGACCTAAGGTCTTGCCGGTAGCGTCAACTACGAACCAGTCACGTTGTACGGTTTCCGGTTTAGCTGTAAAAGTTTTCATTAAAAGCTTACCCAATTAAAGTTACACGTTGGCGAACACCCGAACGCTTACTTGTTTATAAAATAAGTATTTGAGGTTCACACGACCATCGTCCAGCAAACCTACCCCTTCGAATAGCCAATGCTGGCACTTATAAAGTTTCGGGAAAAAAACTTTGTAGTAACGTGGGGTCGCAAGATTATAGAGAAGTCTCCCGCAAAGATCGAACCCTTTTTCGACAAAAAGGAAGATTTACCTCAACGTCTTCTGAGGGTTCGCCATGCAGGCTTTACTGCGCCTTTTTATACCACAGGCTGAGCAAATAATAATCAATTAAAATCACGGCAGATGCGGCCGCCTGAGGTATTCCTCACTCTGCATCTCCTGCAGACGCGAGAGACAACGCTGATATTCGAATTTCAGCCGTTCCCCCTGATAAATCTCAAACATCGGCACCGCTGCGGAAATCACCAGTTTTACATGGCGCTCATAGAATTCATCGACCAGCGCCAGAAAACGCCGCGCAGCGTTCTCACTGTCTGCGCCCATCACCGGCACATTATGCAGCAGTACACTGTGATAGATTTTCGACAGCGCAATATAATCGAGCTGGCTGCGCGCCTCTTCACATAAGGTATGAAATTCCACCGCCAGCACGCCGTCAACGGCAGCAATGGCTTGCAGCGGACGATGATTCACTTCCAGTACGGGTCTTTCGCCTGCCTCCGCGCCACTGTGATTGCCGGTCAGTTTGCCCAGCATGGAATGCATCGCGTCACTCGTATCAGGGCCAACAGGCGATAACCACAAATTGGCTTGTGTCAGCGTACGCAGACGGTAATCAATGCCGGCATCCACATTCAGCACATCGCAATATTCTTTAATCAGATCAATGGCCGGCAGGAACCGCGCGCGTTGCAGACCGTTGCGGTACAGCAAATCAGGCGGAATGTTCGATGTCGCAATCAGGGTGATACCGCGGGCAAACAGCGCCTGCAGCAACGTCGCCAGCAACATCGCATCGGTAATATCCGAAACAAAAAACTCGTCGAAACAGAGTACGTCCGTTTCCGCTTTGAAGCGGTCAGCAATCACTTCCAGCGGATCTTCCTGCCCCTGAAGCTCCGTCAGTTCTTCATGGACACGCAACATAAAGCGGTGAAAATGCAGGCGAAGCTTACGTTCACCGGGCAGGCTGTGGAAAAACAAATCCATCAGCCAGGTTTTACCGCGCCCCACGCCGCCCCACATATACAGTCCCTGTACTGGTCGCGAAGGGGTTTTCGGCGGAGATTTTGCAAACAAACGGCCCAGCAACCCTCCACGACCGGTGGTCTGAGGCATTGTTGCGGGCTGCGCGGAAAGTGCCTGATAAATCACATCAAGCTGTGCGACAGCCTGTTTCTGAACAGCATCCGCCTGGAATTCACCGGCATCCACAGCGTTCTGATAAAGGAAAAGGGGTGATTGAGATTGCATCTTTGTTAACGTCCCTGAGAAAAAATTTTTATGTTTTTCACGTCGTTTAGCCGCTTTTTTGCCGTGGGTTCGCCGCTTTTCCCGGCTGTCTGTGTATGAAAAAACCAACAGATAGCAGTGATTTTCCTCGCAGGATTCCACTCTGGCAAGGTTAACGGTTATAGTGGAGATATTGCATGACAAATGCGTGTAACAATTACGTTAAAACCATTGTGTAAAGAAGTTAAGTCATAAAAGTTACGTGAAAAAGCCCTGCGGGACAACGAAGTCAAAATAGGAGTCATTATGACCTGGGAGTATGCACTCATTGGATTAGTGGTCGGTATCGCGATTGGTGCGGTAGCGATGCGCTTTGGTAATCGTAAATTACGTGATCAACAAGTCATGAAAAACGAACTGGAGAAAAGCAAAGCCGAACTCGACGAATACCGTCAGGAACTGGTGGGCCATTTTGCCCGCAGCGCAGAGTTGCTGGATAACATGGCGACTGATTACCGTCAGCTGTATCAGCACATGGCTAAAAGCTCCAACAATTTGCTGCCCGATATGCCCGAGCAAGATAATCCGTTCAACTACCGCCTGACCGGCTCCGAGGCCGATAACGATCAGGTACCGGTGCAAATGCCACGCGATTATTCTGATGGCGCGTCCGGTCTGCTGCGTGGTGAGCGTCCGGTTCGTAAATAACAGACGCCCCTGACCTGCATAACAATCGTTATGCAGGCGTATTTACGGCATATGTCCCGTGCATGTGCCGTTCTCCAGACCCTTCCCGTGCTGTGAATCACTGTTCTATTGTCCATAACTGACGTCCATTACAGAAAGCGAGAGAGTTATCGTGATGAAGAAAAAGTCATTTTTGCTCAGTGTGTTAGCTGTTAGCCTTGGATTAACTTTCGCTTCTGCGCCTATGGCGAATGCCGCTTTACCTACGGAAGTTCAGGGACAACCTTTGCCAAGTCTGGCACCTATGCTGGAAAAAGTATTGCCCGCAGTCGTGGGCGTTCAGGTTTCAGGTACCCAGCCACCCAGTGCGGATGTCCCACCGGAATACAAATTCTTCTTCGGTCAGCAGGACCCTGAACCCAATCAGGGGCCACAGCCTTTTGAAGGGCTCGGTTCAGGCGTTATTATTGATGCCGCCAAAGGCTATGTGCTCACCAACAACCACGTGGTGAATAATGCGGATAAAATCAACGTTCAGCTCAACGATGGCCGTGAATATAAAGCCAGGCTCATCGGCAAAGACGATCAGTCTGATATTGCGGTGATCCAGCTGATTGATGCTAAAAATCTGACACAAATTACGATGGCGGATTCCGACAACCTGCGTGTCGGTGATTTTGCCGTCGCCGTTGGCAATCCGTTTGGGCTTGGCCAGACGGTGACATCCGGCATTGTTTCTGCGCTTGGTCGCAGCGGCCTGAATCTTGAGGGGCTGGAAAACTTTATTCAGACCGATGCGTCGATTAACCGCGGTAACTCCGGGGGCGCATTGCTCGATCTGAAAGGTGAACTGATTGGTATTAACACCGCCATCATTTCCTCTCAGGGTGGCAGCGTCGGTATCGGTTTTGCTATCCCGGCGAACATGGCGAAGAACCTCAGCCATCAGTTGATTGAGTTCGGTGAAGTGAAACGCGGCCTGCTGGGGATCCGCGGCAGTGAAATGACGCCGGAACTGGCGCAGGCATTCAAACTTGACAGCCAGCGCGGCGCTTTCGTCAATGAAGTATTGCCGGATTCTGCAGCGGCGAAAGCCGGTATTAAACCGGGCGACGTACTGATTACCCTGCAGGGGAAAACGCTGAGCAGCTTTGCTGAGTTACGCGCGAAAGTGGGCACCGCAGGTCCGGGCGTCACCATGCAGATTGGTTTGCTGCGCGATGGTAAACCGATGACTGTGAACGTCACGCTGGATAAAAGCCCGGCCGTGGAAGTCAGCATTGAGAAACTCAATCCTGCCTTGCAGGGTGTGACGCTCAGCGATCCGGCGGATAAAAACGCCAAAGGCGTGCATGTCGATGACGTGAAAAAAGGGACGCCCGCTGACCAAATCGGTCTGGAAAAAGACGATGTGATTATCGGTGTAAACCGCGAACCGCTCGAAAATCTGGCCGCTTTCCGCAAAATACTGGAAAGCAAACCTGACCTGATCGCGCTGAGCATCTTGCGTAAAGGGCAAAATATCTACTTATTCATGCCGTAAAGCGTTGAAAATCGGACGCAGGTGCTGCTGCGTCCGATTAACTCATGCTATTCTTCCCTCACTTTTTATCTCGCATCCCATATACCCATGTTTGTTAAGCTATTGAGATCCGCTGTTATCGGCCTGATTGTTGCTGGCATTTTGCTGGCGGCGGTACCTATGTTGCGTAAAAACATCACAGAACCGCTGTTTGACCGAAACTTCACCCAAAACAGCGAAGAACCGGTCAGCTATAACTCAGGCGTCCGCCACGCTGCTCCGGCAGTGGTGAACGTTTATAACCGCAACATGGGTAACAGTTCACAGAACGAACTGGCCATCCGCACACTGGGTTCCGGTGTGATCATGAACGACAATGGTTATATCCTCACCAACAAGCACGTAATCAATAATGCCGATCAGATCATCGTCGCATTGCAGGATGGCCGCGTATTTGAAGCCTTGCTGGTCGGCTCTGACAGCCTGACTGACCTGGCCGTACTGAAAATCAACGCCGGAAATCTGCCGGTGATCCCGATTAATCCACATCGCGCCCCGCATGTCGGTGATGTCGTGATGGCAATTGGTAACCCATATAACCTCGGTCAGACAGTCACGCAGGGTATTATCAGCGCCACTGGTCGTATTGGCCTCAGCCCGTCAGGCCGCCAGAACTTTCTGCAAACCGATGCATCGATTAACCAGGGTAACTCCGGCGGTGCACTGGTGAATTCGCTGGGTGAGCTGATGGGGATTAATACACTGTCCTTTGACCAAAGTAATGACGGCGCCACACCGGAAGGTATCGGCTTTGCCATCCCGACCGCACTGGCGACAAAAGTCATGGGCAAGCTGATTCGCGATGGCCGGGTTATTCGCGGGTATATCGGAATCAGCGGGCGCGAGGTTTCCCCTCTGCACGGGCCGAATAGCGGACTGGATCATATTCAGGGGATTGTGGTGAATGAAGTCACACCCAATGGCCCGGCGGCTAATGCAGGCATGCAGGTCAGAGACGTGATCGTTAACGTCAACAACAAACCGGCTGTTTCCGCTATCGAGACAATGGATCAGGTCGCAGAGGTTCGTCCGGGTACGGTCATTCCGGTGGAGATTATGCGTGACGGTCAGAAGCTGACCTTGCAGGTGACCGTGCAGGAATATCCTGATCACTGACGATCGCTGAAGACAGCAACGAAAAAGCCGGAAAGGTTTCCCCTTCCGGCTTTTTTATTGCATCAAGAGCTACGAATCATTCGCCGTTGAAGCGCTCAATTTTCGCACCCAGCTGACGCAATTTATCTTCGATACGCTCATAGCCACGATCGATGTGATAAATACGGTCAACCACGGTCACACCCTCGGCAATACAACCCGCCAGAACCAGACTCGCAGACGCACGTAAATCGGTCGCCATCACCTGAGCGCCAGACAGTTTTTCAACGCCATGGCAAATCAGGGTGCTGCCTTCGATTTCAGCATGTGCGCCCATACGGATCAGTTCAGGAATGTGCATGAAACGGTTTTCGAAGATGGTTTCGGTGATCACACCGGTACCCTCTGCCACCAGATTCAGCAAGCTGAACTGCGCCTGCATGTCAGTCGGGAAGCCCGGATGCGGTGCGGTGCGGAAGGTGACGGCTTTAGCCCGTTTACCATGCATGTCGAGACTGATCCAGTCTTCGCCCACTTCGATATCGGCACCGGCTTCACGCAGTTTTGCCAGTACAGCATCCAGCGTATCAGGACGGGCTTCGCGACAGGTAATCTTGCCACCGGAAATCGCGGCCGCCACCAGGAAGGTGCCGGTTTCGATACGATCGGGGACCACACGGTAAACACCGCCACCCAGACGTGCAACGCCTTCGATGGTGATTTTATCCGTACCCGCACCGGTAATTTTCGCACCCAGCGTATTCAGGAAATTCGCAGTATCGACGATTTCCGGCTCACGCGCGGCGTTTTCAATAATGGTGGTGCCTTCAGCCAATGTCGCTGCGCTCATGATGGTAACGGTCGCACCCACGCTGACTTTATCCATCACGATGTGCGCACCTTTCAGGCGGCCATCGACAGAGGCTTTCACATAACCTTCTTCCAGCACAATGGTCGCGCCCAGCTGTTCCAGACCGGTAATATGCAGGTCAACAGGACGTGCGCCGATAGCACAGCCGCCCGGCAGGGAGACTTCACCGCGACCAAAACGCGCCACCAGCGGGCCAAGAGCCCAGATAGAAGCGCGCATGGTTTTCACCAGGTCATACGGCGCACAAAACTCATTCACCGCACTGGCGTCAACGAAAACAGAACCGTTGCGTTCTATTTTGGTGCCCAGCTGGCTCAGCAGTTTGATGGTGGTATCGATATCTTTCAGATGAGGAACGTTCTGGAGTTCAACAGGTTCTTCAGCAAGCAGTGCGGCAAACAAAATAGGAAGTGCTGCATTTTTTGCACCAGAGATAGTGACTTCACCGCTCAGGCGAGTCCCACCCTGTACACGAAATTTATCCATTATGACTGCTCTCTATTCATTAAAACGACAGGTCAAATACGAGGAAGCTGCCGGAACTCCGGCAGTCTTATAAACCGCTCAGTTTACGGTCACGCGCCCATTCTTCAGGGGTATAAGCCTTAATAGACAGTGCGTGAATTCGATTGTCGGCGATGTATTCCATCAGCGGTGCGTAAACGGTCTGCTGTTTTTTCACGCGGCTCATGCCATCAAACATCGCACCAACGACAATGGCCTGAAAATGACTGCCATCGCCAGTAATGTGGGCTTCGTCCAGTGCCAATGCGTTCATCAGCACGTCTTTAATTTCACTCGTTTCCATAGGGATCTATTCTTCTGAAGAATCATAACAGCCCGATATCTTATAGGGATCGGCGCAATTCTTAAACCACGAAAAAGCCCCTGACGAAGAGTTTCGCACAGGGGCTTTACGGACATTCAGTCAATTATTCACATCCCGCAGCCTAACTCACGGGAACTGCTCATATATTTATTCAACAGAGCAGCCCGTAGTGTCCGACGGAATAATGTCCTGAAGGTTATACAAGGTAATCAGTGTTCTCAGCCTGTCGGTGATGCCCGCAATCGTCAGCGTAATCCCCTGCTGACGGGCTTCCTCGCGTAAATGCACCAGGAAAGCCAGACCGGAAGAATCCACACGCTCCAGCCCGGAAACATCCAGACAGGTCACGCCGGACATCAGCTTTCTGCGCATATCCCAGAATGCCACCAGCGTTTCGCGATCTAACTCACCGTGCAACATCAGTCGCGGCGGCTGCGATTCCCAGCGCAGGGCTTCACTCATTGTTGTTTATCCAGCGTGATCGGCTGAGCAGCGGCTTGTTTCAGACGCGCTGTCAGACCCTCGATACCTTTCTGGCGCAAGATATCTGCCCACTCGTTCTGTTTGGTCGAAATCATGCTGACGCCTTCGGCGATCATGTCATATGCCTGCCATTCGCCTGTGCGGCTGTTTTTACGCCACTGGAAATCCAGACGAACCGGAGGACGACCATTCGGATCGGTAATGGTGACACGGATAGCAATGATATCTTTATCCGCGTAGGACTGCTCTGGTTGCACCGTGTAGCTCTGGCCGTTGTACATCGCCAGCGCCTGACCGTAAGCCTGTTGCAGATAGTCAGAGAACGCCGCGAAATAAGCCTCGCGCTGTGCAGGTGTCGCCTGTTGATAATAGCGGCCTAATACCAGCGCGCCGGCGTATTTGACCTGCACATACGGCAGCAATTCTTCACGAACGATCTGGCGCAGATAGTTAGGATCCTGCTTGATTTTCGGCTGTTCGGTTTTGAGGCGGGTGAAGGTTTTGTTCGCTGCTTCATTCATCACGCTGTAAGGATTGGTCTTGTCCACAGCAGCATTCGCCAGCGGAGCCATAACCACCAACAGTGCAGCGATCACTAAACGTTTAAACATACTTATTTCCTCTTTTATGGAGAATCCGTAATGGCAAATTCTTAATGGGCAGCCGGCTGTGGCGCCGTATTAGCGTCAGGTGCAGGTGCAGCATTCCCTTCAGGCGCAGCAGGAGCCGCCGTTGCGTCAGGGTCAGCCTTGCCGTCGCCACTCTTATAAAGGAACTGGCCAATCAGGTCTTCGAGAACCATCGCTGATTTAGTGTCCTGAATAACGCCGCCGTTTTTAAGGATAGTCGTTCTCATTTCAGGGTCTTCAAAACCAATATTCAACGCCAGGAATTGTTCGCCCAGCAAACCAGACGTGCGGATCGCCAGCGTACTGGTGCTCGGGATCTGGTTGTATTTCTGGTCGATATCCATTTCGACACGTGGGGAATAGTTTTTATCAAGCGTTATGCTGCTGACGCGGCCGATAACCACGCCACCGACTTTGACCGGCGAACCGCTTTTCAGGCCGCCTATATTGTCGAAGTCCGCAGAAATACGGTAAGTCGGGTCGGAGCCGATGGAACGGATGTCGGCCACTTTAAGACACAGGAAGATCACCGCAATCAATGCGATGATTAAAAACGCGCCTACCCAGATTTCACTCTTTTTCGTTTGCATGGTTTAATTTCCAAACATCAGTGCTGTCAGCACAAAATCCAATCCCAGCACCGCCAGTGACGAATGCACCACAGTACGTGTCGTTGCCCGGCTAATCCCTTCGGACGTCGGTATCGCATCATAGCCATTGAACAACGCAATCCAGGTCACAGTGATAGCGAAAACAAGGCTTTTAATCAGGCAGTTAAGTAAATCAGTCCGCCAGTCTACCGCGGTTTGCATCGCTGACCAGAAGAAACCGCTGTCGATGCCTTTCCAGTCCACACCCACCAGCGAACCTCCCCAAACCCCCACGGCAACGAAAATCGCCGTCAACAAAGGCATGGAAATCAGACCGGCCCAGAAACGCGGTGCAACAACGCGGCGCAGCGGATCGATAGCCATCATCTCCAGGCTGGAAATTTGCTCGGTGGCTTTCATCAACCCCAGTTCGGCGGTCAGCGCGGAACCCGCTCGGCCGGCGAACAACAGAGCAGTCACCACCGGTCCAAGTTCACGCAGTAAAGAGAGCGCCACCATCATACCGAGGCTGGCCTCAGCGCTGTAGGTGGTTAAAATCAGATATCCCTGCAAACCAAGCACCATGCCGATAAACAAGCCGGAAACGAGGATAATCAGCAGGGAAAGTACACCAACGCTGTAAAGCTGCTTGATCAACAGCGGCCATTGCTTGGCAAATTGCGGCTTACCGACCAATGCCCGAAAGAGCATCAGACCGGCGCGGCCAAAAGACGCACAGGTGTTTATCCCGCGGCGCCCGACTGAGGCTAACGCCTTAATTAACATGAATAGGGAACTCCATCATCCGAGCAGCTCGGTTTTGTAATCACCGGCAGGGAAACGGAAAGGCACCGGTCCATCGGCAATACCGTCAAGGAACTGACGAACACGCGGATCAGGATTATTTTGCAGCTCCTCAGGTGTGCCTTCGGCAATCACATGCTGCGCGGCCACAATATAAGCGTAATCAGCAATACTTAGCACTTCAGGAACGTCATGAGAAACCACGATGCACGTCACACCCAGCGCATGGTTCAGTTCATCAATGAGTTTAACCAGGACGCCCATGGTGATCGGATCCTGTCCCACAAAAGGCTCATCGAACATGATCAGTTCAGGGTCGAGGGCAATCGCACGAGCCAGTGCGACACGTCTTGCCATACCGCCAGACAATTCAGCAGGCATCAGGTCACCGGCACCGCGTAACCCGACCGCTTCCAGTTTCATGGTCACCGTACTGCGCAGTAATTCTTCCGGTAATTTGCTGTGTTCACGCAGCGGGAACGCCACATTTTCGAACACAGTCAGGTCAGTAAACAATGCACCGGACTGAAACAACATACTCATTTTCTTGCGCGATTCGTACAATTTGCGACGGGACAACGTCGGAATGTTATCGCCGTCGAACCAGATTTCGCCGCTGTCGGGCGCAAGTTGTCCGCCAATCAGACGCAGCAAGGTGGTTTTACCGATCCCCGAAGGCCCCATGATTGCAGTGACTTTGCCACGCGGCACGGTCATATTTATCTCTTCGAAAATGGGACGATCGCCGCGCACAAAACTCATGCCTTTGATCTCAACCAGATTCGATTCGCTTTGACTCATTCAGTTTTTCCCTTCGGAATGCTTTCGCTAAGAATACGTCTGACACGCACAAGGTATCGTATAACTTTGGTATTTTTACAAAAACTTACCCCGGTTTCGTTACCAAAGTTGCCATCGATTTACTTTTCTGCCACAGACGGTCAAAATCAACGAATTACCATTTTAAAATAAAAGCCTTCATCGTCTAACATACAGGAACCCGCAGGCGTCATTTTCAGACAAAATGTCGCCTTAGCTCATGTTGACGAAGGAATCGCCTGCCCGCCAGGGCAACGAACCTCGCATTATACCCAATAAAGGATGTTTCATGCTTCTCGCTATCGTACTGATGATTGTCGGCTTGTTACTGTTAGTTTACGCCGCTGATCGTCTGGTGTACGGAGCCGCAGTGCTGGCACGCTCGATGGGCATCTCCCCGCTGGTGATTGGTATGACTGTCGTCGGCGTCGGAATATCCCTTCCTGAACTGGTGGTTTCCACCACCGCCGCCATCAACGATCAGATGGATTTGGCCGTCGGAAACGCAATTGGTTCGAATATCATTAATATTCTTCTGATTTTGGGCGGTGCCGCCCTGATTCATCCACTTTCCGTTCGTTCTGATATATTACGCCGCGAGCTCCCATTATTGTTACTGGTCACCGCACTGTGTGGTTTTCTGTTAAGCGACGGCGAACTCAGCCGGTTTGATGGTGTTTTGCTACTGGCCAGCGCAGGCGTGTTCATGATGCTGATGATAAAAATCGCCCGGGCCGCCGAAAAAGAGGGGCTGGATACGCTGACCTACGAGCAAATGTCCGAACTTCCGCAAGACAGTAGCAATACGGTCGCATTTTTGTGGCTGGCACTGGGCTTTATCATCATGCCGCTGGCGTCGGGCATGATCGTTGATAACAGCACTGTCATCGCGCGTTATCTGGGTGTCAGTGAACTGGTGATTGGCCTGACGGTGATTGCTATCGGTACCAGTCTGCCAGAACTGGCGACCTTTATCGCCGGCGCTATCAAAGGCGAAGATGACATCGCGCTGGGTAATATTATCGGCGCAAACATTTTTAATACCTGCCTGGTGCTGGGATTACCCGCGCTGGTAGCACCAGGTTCGTTCAACCCAGACGCGTTTCATCGCGATTATTGGGTCATGCTGGCGGTCAGCGTGGTGCTTTCCGGACTATGCCTGATGCGTAAACACCGTATCGGACATTTAGCCGGTGCATTACTGCTGTGTGGATTTATCGCTTATATGGCCGTGCTGTTTCTATTACCGGACAGCATTGCCTTCTGAACTCTGTCAGGAACCCACTATGGCTAACGATACCTTCGCCCCCGGTTTTGATTTTCAGGCCGTCGGACATGATGTGCTGAAAACAGAACGTGAAGGACTTGAGCAGTTAGATCAATACATTAACGGTGATTTTACCCGCGCCTGCGAAAAAATCTTCGCCTGCAATGGCAAAGTCGTCGTCATGGGCATGGGCAAATCTGGTCATATCGGCCGTAAGATGGCCGCCACCTTTGCCAGTACGGGCACACCGGCATTCTTTGTGCATCCCGGCGAAGCCAGCCACGGTGATCTGGGCATGGTATCGAAGCAGGATGTCGTCATTCTGATTTCCAACTCCGGCGAAGCCCATGAAATTCTGGGGCTGATACCGGTACTCAAACGTCTGGGCATTACGCTTATCTGCATGACGTCTAACCCCGAAAGCACGATGGGGAAAGCGGCAGATGTTCACCTTTGTGTAAAAGTGCCCAAAGAAGCCTGCCCGCTGGGTCTGGCACCGACCAGCAGCACCACGGCAGTGCTGGTGATGGGCGATGCACTGGCCGTCGCACTGCTTGAAGCACGCGGCTTCACACCGGAAGATTTCGCCCTGTCACATCCTGGCGGAGCACTGGGTCGCAAGCTGTTACTGCGCGTCAGCGATATCATGCACACCGGGGATGAAATTCCGCACGTCAGCCGTGAAGCTTCGTTGCGGGATGCGTTGCTGGAAATCACCCGAAAAAATCTGGGCATGACGGTTATCTGCAACGATTTGATGAAAATCGAAGGGATCTTTACCGATGGGGATTTACGACGCATCTTTGATATGGGCGTCAACATCAATACGGCATCGATTGCGGATGTGATGACGACAGGCGGTATCCGCGTGCGTCCTTCACTGCTGGCAGTTGATGCGCTGAATTTAATGCAGGACAAACACATCACTTGCGTGATGGTTGCTGATGGTGACCAGTTGCTGGGTGTGTTACATATGCACGATATGCTGCGCGCTGGCGTAGTTTAATTGAGGAATTCCCTGAATGAGTAATAGCGCAGCCCTGGTGGAAACCTGCTACGGTCCGGTCAGTGCGCAAGTGCTTGAACGGGCAAAAGCAATCCGCCTGCTGATTTGCGATGTCGATGGCGTTATGTCTGATGGCCTGATCTATATGGGAAATCAGGGAGAAGAGCTGAAAAGTTTCAACGTTCGCGACGGTTACGGTATCCGCTGCCTGCTGACATCCGATATCGAAGTCGCGATTATTACAGGCCGCAATGCGAAATTACTGGAAGATCGCGCTAAAACTCTGGGCATACGCCACTTGTATCAGGGGCAATCTGATAAGCTTTTGGCCTTCCGCGAACTGTTAGATACACTGTCTCTGCGGGCCGAAGAAGTGGCGTACATTGGTGATGACCTGATTGACTGGCCGGTGATGGCCGAAGTGGGTCTCTCTGTCGCGGTTCAGGATGCACATCCTGTTCTGTTACCGAAAGCGCATTATGTTACCCGTATCGCGGGTGGACGTGGTGCAGTACGCGAACTGTGTGATTTGATTCTGCTGGCGCAGGGTAAGCTGGAGGACGCCAAAGGGCTGTCGATATGAGTAAAGCAAAACTTTGGATTATTCTGGCGCTGACTGCCATCGTTCTGGTGCTGATTGGCTGGTCATTATCTGACAACAGCGATGATGTTCCGCAAGCGGTCAATGATCAGGATCCGACTTACCAGACGTCCCACACCGTTACGATGGTGTATGACCCGATGGGCAGCCTGACGTATAAACTGGTTTCAGACCAGGTAAAATATTACACCGCTGATCAGGTGTCATGGTTTACCAATCCGGTCGCGACCATGTATGACAAGAACAAAGTAGCCACCTGGGTATTGCGTTCTGATAAAGCGAAACTGACTCAGGATAAAATGCTCTATCTTTATGGGCATGTGCAGGCAGACAGCCTGACACCTGAGACATCACAGCTGCAAAGAATCAAAACGGACAATGCACGGGTTAACCTGACGACACAGGACGTTGCCTCAGACGATGAAGTGACGTTGTATGGTACAGGTTTTACATCTAACGGCATGAAAATGCGTGGTAATCTGCGTGACAAAACAGCAGAGCTGATCGAAAAGGTAACGACCTCTTATGAAATTCAAAGCAAAAAATAAAATCCGTGATCTCCTGATCGTCAGCTCATTGTTAGCCGTCAGCGTTCCGGCATTTGCCTTAAAAGACGATACAACGAAACCGATCACCATTGATTCAGCAAACCAGGCGCTCGACGTCAATACCAATACCGCGACCTTTACCGGCAATGTGGTCGTCAATCAGGGTACGATCCAGGTTAAAGCCGACAAAGTGGTCGTCATCCGCCCGCAGGGGGTTTCCGGTAAAGAAGTGGTAGAAGGTTACGGCAACCCGGTGACGTTCTACCAGATGCAGGATAACGGTAAGCCGATTAAAGGCCATGCACAGAAAGTCCGCTACGAAGTGGAAAATGACCTCGTCACGCTGACCGGCAACGCTTACCTTGAGCAACTGGACAGCAATGTGAAAGGCGACCGTATTACCTATCTGGTACAGAAACAGCAAATGGAAGCCTTTAGTGATAAAGGTAACCGTGTGACGACCGTTCTGGTACCTTCGCAGCTGCAACAAAAAACGCCTGCAGCGGGCGGCCAGCCGACCAAAAAGAGTAACTGATATTTTATGGCTAAATTAATCGCAGAGAATCTGGCAAAGGCATACAAAGGCCGTAAGGTCGTTGAAGATGTCAGTCTGATGGTCAACTCGGGTGAAATCGTCGGGTTATTAGGGCCAAACGGTGCGGGTAAAACCACCACCTTTTACATGGTCGTGGGCATCGTCCAGCGCGATGCGGGCCGCATTATCGTTGATGATGAAGACATCAGCCTGCTGCCGCTGCATACCCGCGCCCGTCGCGGTATTGGCTATCTTCCGCAGGAAGCCTCCATTTTCCGTCGTCTGAGCGTATTTGATAACCTGATGGCGGTGCTGCAGATCCGTGACGATCTGACCAAAGAACAGCGTAATGACCGCGCTAATGAATTAATGGAAGAGTTCCATATTTCTCATTTGCGCGATAACCTCGGTCAGTCACTGTCTGGTGGTGAACGCCGTCGTGTTGAAATTGCCCGTGCACTGGCAGCGAACCCTAAATTCATCCTGCTGGATGAACCGTTCGCCGGGGTTGACCCGATTTCCGTTATCGACATCAAAAAAATCATTGAGCATTTACGTGACAGCGGCCTCGGCGTACTGATCACTGACCATAACGTTCGCGAAACACTCGACGTTTGTGAACGCGCGTATATCGTCAGTCAGGGGAAATTGATCGCCCACGGCACGCCAGCCGACATTCTTGCTGATGAACAAGTTAAACGTGTTTATCTTGGTGAAGAATTCCGTCTGTGATCTGTGCCGCCGGAACCGTGCCTGTTTCAACCTACACTGAAACAGGCCGTCTCTGACAGAAGTGTTGCCGTTTTCACTCATCAACGGAATTAAGCCAAGATATGAAGCAAGGTTTGCAACTCAGACTCAGCCAACAACTGGCAATGACTCCTCAGTTACAACAGGCCATCCGCTTGTTGCAACTATCCACGCTTGAGCTCCAGCAGGAGATCCAACTCGCGCTGGAGAGCAACCCTCTGTTGGAACAAACCGACCTTCATGAAGAAATCGACTCGGTAGAAACCACCGACAGCGAAGGGTTAGACACCCGCGAGGCACTCGAGCAGAAAGACATGCCGGAAGAGTTGCCGCTGGACGCCACCTGGGATGAGATTTACACCGCAGGCACGCCGTCAGGCACCGGCAATGATTACAGCGACGATGAGCTACCGATTTACCAGGGCGAAACCACGCAGACACTTCAGGATTACCTGATGTGGCAGGTCGAGCTGACGCCGTTCTCTGATACCGATGCCGCGATTGCCACGTCAATCGTCGATGCAGTGGATGACACCGGTTACCTGACCGTCTCCCTTGACGACATTCTTGAAAGCGTCGGTGATGAAAATGTCACCATGGACGAAGTCGAAGCCGTACTTAAGCGCGTTCAGCGTTTTGATCCGGTGGGTGTCGCCGCCCGTGACCTGCGCGACTGCCTGCTGATCCAGCTTTCTCAATATGCGACTGACACGCCTTTCATCACTGAAGCCCGTCTTATCATCAGCGAACATCTCGATTTGCTGGCGAACCATGATTTCCGCGCACTTATGCGATCAACCCGGTTAAAAGAAGATACACTGAAAGGAGCGATGCTCCTGATCCAGTCTCTTGATCCGCGTCCGGGCCAGTCTATCAACACCGGCGAATCCGAATACGTGATCCCGGATGTGCTGGTGCGTAAAGTGTCAGGTGTCTGGGCGGTAGAACTCAATTCCGACAGCATTCCGCGTCTGAAGATTAACCAGCAGTACGCCGCGATGGGGAATTCCGCACGCAGCGACAGCGACGGGCAATTTATCCGCAGCAATCTGCAGGAAGCCAAGTGGTTAATCAAAAGCCTGGAAAGCCGTAACGACACGCTGTTGAAAGTGACGCGCTGCATCGTTGAGCAGCAGCAGGCGTTCTTTGAACTGGGTGAAGAATTTATGAAACCTATGGTACTGGCAGATATTGCCAGTGCCGTGGAAATGCACGAATCGACGATTTCACGTGTGACGACGCAGAAGTTCCTGCACAGCCCGCGTGGCATTTTCGAACTGAAGTATTTCTTCTCCAGCCATGTCAGTACAGACAGCGGTGGCGAGGCATCGTCAACCGCGATCCGGGCGCTGGTGAAGAAATTAATCGCAGCGGAGAATCCTGTAAAACCGCTCAGTGACAGTAAGTTAGCGACCCTGCTTTCCGATCAGGGAATTATGGTTGCGCGTCGGACTGTCGCCAAATACCGAGAGTCTTTGTCCATCCCGCCCTCAAACCAACGTAAACAGTTAGTTTGACCTCAACAGAGAAGGAAGACATTATGCAGCTCAACATTACCGGACATCACATTGAGATCACGGATCCCCTGAGAGAGTTCATCACGTCGAAGCTGGCTAAGCTTGAGCAGTATTTCGACAGGATTAATCAGGTGTATGTGGTGTTGAGCGTGGAAAAGGTGCAGAAAGTAGCGGAAGCCACTTTGCATGTGAACGGAGGCGAATTACATGCCACCTCGGAACATCAGGATATGTACGCAGCGATTGACGGACTGGTTGATAAACTGGCCCGACAGTTGAATAAACATAAAGACAAACTGAAACAGCACTGACATTCATGTAGCCAACCCTGTGCTACAAACCTTCGGGCATCGGCTTGTGACCTTCGGGAAACGAGCCGATATAGCTTTAAGGGTGAAACAGCGCAAAAGTGAAAGATGACATGATTAACGATACTGCAATGCAATTAACGTCGGTGCTTAATGCCGAATGCACCAAAAGCGGCGTTCATTGCGCCAGCAAAAAACGCGCACTGGAAATCATCAGTGAGTTGGCCGCCAAACAATTAAATTTGTCGCCGCAGGTGATTTTTGACGCCATTTTGACCCGTGAACGTATGGGGAGCACCGGGATCGGTGCCGGGATCGCCATCCCGCACGGTAAGCTGGAAGAAGACACTTTACGTGCCGTCGGCGTATTCATTCAGCTTGAACAACCGATTGCTTTTGACGCCATCGATAATCAGCCGGTAGATTTGCTTTTTGCCTTGCTGGTACCGGCAGATCAATGTAAAACCCATTTACATACATTATCTTTAGTCGCTAAGAAATTAGCTGATAAAACAGTGTGTCGCCGTCTGCGTGGCGCGCAAAGTGACGAAGAACTGTTCCAGATAATGACTGAAAACGAATAAATTGCTGATTCCCGGTACAGTGCCGGGAAAATGAATTCTGCACACTGAATGCCAGGGGAGTGACACCATGGTGCTGATGATTGTCAGCGGCCGTTCCGGTTCCGGGAAGTCGGTTGCCCTACGGGCACTAGAAGACATGGGTTTTTACTGTGTGGACAACCTGCCGGTGGTGTTATTGCCGCAGCTTGCCCAGACCCTTGTTGAACGTAATACATCAGCGGCCGTCAGCATTGACGTCCGTAACATGCCGGAAACACCGGAAGTTTATGAGTATGCGATGTCACAACTGCCGGAGAGCTTCTCACCGCAGTTGTTATTCCTTGATGCCGACCGCAATACTCTGATCCGCCGCTACAGCGACACCCGTCGTCTGCACCCGCTTTCCAGCAAAAATCTGTCCCTCGAAAGTGCCATTGATGAAGAAGCCGATCTGCTCGAACCACTGCGTTCGTCTGCGGATTTGATCATCGACACCTCCGAAATGTCCGTGCATGAACTGGCAGAAATGCTGCGTACCCGTCTGCTGGGTAAACGCGAGCGCGAACTGACGATGGTGTTCGAATCCTTCGGTTTCAAACACGGCATTCCGATTGATGCGGATTATGTTTTCGATGTGCGTTTTCTGCCAAACCCGCACTGGGATCCGAAACTGCGTCCGATGACAGGCCTTGATAAGCCGGTCGCGGCGTTCCTTGACCGTCATACTGAAGTGCACAACTTTATTTACCAGACCCGCAGCTACCTCGAACAATGGCTGCCGATGCTGGAAACGAACAACCGCAGCTATCTGACCGTCGCCATTGGCTGTACCGGCGGTAAACACCGTTCGGTCTATATCGCAGAGCAACTGGCCGACTATTTCCGTTCCCGCGGGAAAAATGTGCAATCCCGCCATCGCACGCTGGAAAAACGCAAATCATGACGGTGAAACAAACGGTAGAAATCAAAAACCGGTTGGGTATGCATGCCCGCCCGGCAATGAAGTTGTTTGAACTGGTGCAGAGCTTTGAATCAGAAGTGATGCTGCGCAACGACACGGGCATTGAAGCGGAAGCCAGCAGTGTCATCGCGCTGCTGATGCTCGATTCCCCGAAAGGTCAGAAAATCGAAATCGAAGCCACCGGCCCCGATGAAGAACAGGCATTGACGGCAGTGGTAAATCTGATTAATTCAGGTTTTGATGAAGACTGATAATTAACGCACTCTTTGAGCCGTATTAAATGCGGCTTAAACAGTCGATTGCAATGGCCTTGAAACTCTCAAAGTTTTCGCTGCTCAGCAGACGGCTCATTGAGCGTTCCCGCACAAACGTCACGAACAAATCGTAAATCGCCATCGCCTCTTCATAATCTGCCTTGCTGATTGCCAGCAGGAAAATCACGTGTGCTGTCTCCCCTTCTCCCCACGCAATGCCCTGCGGAGAGAGCAACGTTATCACCACGGTTTTCTTCGCCAGCAGCCCCAGCGAGTGCGGCAGCGCAATCCCTTCCCCCAGCATGGTCGAGACAATTTCCTCGCGCTCAACCACCGACGGATAAAACGCCTGATCGACGTAGCCTTCGGCTTCCAGCTGAGAGCACACATGGCGGAATAACTCCGCCTGCGTCATCGGTTCATCGATGATCATGAAGTGTTTTTCGTCGAAGAATTTTTCCAGCATATAAGGCCGGGTGCGATCAACCAGTACCAGCTTGCCAAGCTGCTCCATCTGGTATTCGGTCGGGAATGGCGACAGCACCACCACCGGTTTATTCTTCTCGCTGATGCGGGCGTTGGAGATGATGAAATCTTCGTCGATGTGTTCCAGTTGTTCGTAATCCCGCAACGTCACCACCTGTTTCATCACCAGCTGCGGATATTTGCGGCTAATCTGCGCCTGAATCATACGGATGGTCGAATTGCCGGTGTCGCATACCAGCATCACCTGCGGATGTCGCTGATAACCGATGTTGTAATGCCGCTCCAGCCCGACGCCGATATGCAGCACAAGAAACCCAATCTCGTTTTCACTCAGGGTGTACGGCGTGTATTTCCCCCAGCTCGACACCGCCGCCAGCGTGACGTCATACGCCATCGGGTAATGCTGTTTGATGTTGTTCAGCAGCGGGTTGGGGATATTAATCTGGTATTTCACCCGCGTAATCATGGTTTTGATATGCGTCAGCAGATCAGCGCGCAGCTGTTTATCACCTTGTAAATCATAACTATAGTGCGAATTGATATACGACAGGATGTAATCGACCAGCGATTCGTCATCGTCAGCATTAATGTCCGTTGGCAGGATTTGCTGCACGCGACGCGCGGCGATATTCACCCGCAGATAAGCTTCTTCAGAGGCCGGAATTTCCTTGCCCACCAGACTTTTCAGCTCCGCAGCCAGCCGCACAGAAACGTGTTTGACCGCCGGGTCACCGTCTTCAGCATCAAAATCAGTCAGCGGATAACCGCCGGCAATGCGTTTAATGGCCACCGCGCAATAGAGAATCAGATATTGTTCACCTTCGTCGGTCAGTTGAATAGAAGACTGCGTCAGAAGCTGATGCATAAAGCGCGTCAGCGGCACCAGCGCTTCCGACTCCAGGCTTTCCGCCTTCAGCAGCGGATTGGCCTGTTCTTCGGCATCGAGCTGGAACAACAAGTCGGTCAGGCAGGCGCGGATTGCCAGCTCCGCACCAAACAGCTTCATGCCATAGCGCGGCTTGGTTTCAATATTCAGATGATAGCGGGCCAGATGCTCCCTTACCTCAGCCATATCATTTTGCAGGGTTCCCCGGCTGACAAACCATTCATCAGCCAGATCTTCCAGCTTTAATGAAAAAGCTGAGGTCAAAAAGCGGATCAGCAGCGTCTTCACCCGCTCTGCGGCCGTACGCGGCGTCGGATTCGGTTTACGTTGTGTCGACTGCTGTAACGACGAGAACAGGCTCTGATCATCAACGCGCAGCTGATACCCGCTGCCACGGTTGTGTACGAAGGTCGCGCCATAGTCCGCGATGATTTCATTAAGCGCAGTGATATCCGCACGGACCGTCCGCGTCGACACCGACAGGCGTTTTGCCAGTTCATCCTGAGGCAGCGTTTCGGTTTGCAGCGCATCAAACAGTTGCGCCAGACGTTGATTGGGAAATCTCACCATTGTTCTTCCATATTATTCCGGCTACGGCGCGATCACCCTTTACGACGAACTGCCGACCGCCACAGAGTCATCGATAAACGCGGTTTGCCGTTTTCGGCAAATACCTTGAATCAGGTGATGTTATCGCTTCGTTGATTGATTGCGTAAATATATTTGCCATCCGGTAACAACATCAGTGTGCCCGGACGGCTTACCGCGCAGGAAAGGTCAGAACCTTCAGCCCACCAGCTTTTTGACGCTGGCCAGCAGGGTTTTCACATCGTCAGGACGGGTGTTACCGGTGGCGCTGTCGATAATCGAGCTGTAGATATGCGGGATGATTTTAGTGACGCCCGCCGCCAGCGCGATTTCCATAATCGGCTCGAAGTTTTCTAAATCGATACCGCCGGTCGGTTCCAGCCAGAAATCCTGTTCCGCACAGGCACGGGCCACGGCAGCGAATTCATCACGGGTTTTCAGGCCACCCATCGGGAAATATTTCACCGAGCTGCCGCCCATATCTTTCAGCAGCGCAATGGCGGTTTCCACCGGCACGATGGCGTCCGCAGAAGCAGAACTCAGCGGTCCGGTATTGATCTTCACAAAGCCGGGTTTACCGGTGGGTGAAATCAGACCGTTGACCACGCTGTCGTTTTGCCCAAGCATTCCACGGCTGGTACCGACGCCGGTAAAGACCTGATTGACGTGCTGCGGCTGAACCTGCGCTGAAATCTGGCTGACCATCAGAGACTGACGCGGATCGCCCGCGCCTAAACCGACAGACAACGCGTTTTCAATCAATGCGGCATACTCTTTCATGTCCGCCACCGCACTCGCGACGTCTGGATAATTTTTGGAAAGCACACCGACCAGTACATGACCTTCTGCCGCTTCATAGATATCACGGGCATTGTCTTTCGAGCCCGCCAGCACATTCAGGCACACGCGGTCACGATAGAAATTTGGGGTCAGCTTCATGCTTTGTCTCCGCTGAAAAGTTGTTTAAAACGTTGTGCGACGATGGTGAGCTGCGGCGGCGTCACGCTGCGCACATCGACTTCGATCTTGCCTTCGTTGGCGCGGTAGCCACGGAAATAAATCGCGATATCGCCGTTTTTCATGGCGTCCACAATGGCTTTGGTTTTCCAGCCCAGTACCGCTTCATCGAAAGTGATTTCCGTACGGGCGATATCACGTCCGGCGCTGTCCCAGACCACGCGTCCGGTAACACCGCTGATTTCATTCAGGCTGGCGATAAATGGCGTCATCTTGTCGACCATTTCCTGCCCGGTGGTTTTCGGCAAGGTGAGATAGCTTTCGATAGCCTGCGTCAGGCCAAGAATGCCTTCTTTGCCGACTTTCATCGCACGACCAATCCCGCCCGATTGCAGTTTTACCCATTCGACATACTGTTTTTTGCCGAGCACCAGCCCGCTGGTCGGCCCTTCGATGGCCTTCGCGCCACTGTAAATCACCAGATCCGCACCCATCTCGTAATAACAGGTCAGATCTTCTTCCGCGGCGGCATCGACGATCAGCGGCACATTGTGCTTACGCGCCACTTCAGCGGCTTCCGCAACCGACAAAATGCTTTTCTGCACTGAGTGGTGCGATTTTATGTACATGATTGCAGCGGTACGCGGGGTGATGCAGGCCGCGAGTTGTGCGGCAGAACATTCGTTGGCATAACCGGCTTCTACCACCTTGCCACCGCCCATCGTCACCATCGTCGCGACCGGTGCACCGAAATTCACGTTATGGCCTTTTGGCAGAACGATATCGTGCGGGATTTCCAGTGGCGCGGCGTGCAGGTTTTCCAGCAGCCAGGCGTCATCTTTGACGATCACCGCCGCCACAGATTGCGCGATCCCGGCAGAAGCGCAGGAAACCACCACCGCGTTTTCGACGTTTAGCAGTTTCGCGATGTAAGCGCCGGTTTTGTTCACCAGATCTTTCATCTCAAAGTAATGATTCAGACCGGTATTCACCACTGCTGCGACTTCTTCACGCGGCGTGGAAACGCCCAGCGCTGTCATACGACCGGAAGCATTAATGACTTGTTTTAACTGGTACTTTTCATACAGCGATTGTTCAGAAGACATGAGCAGATTTCCCTTCTTCGGTTAACAGAGTGACGCCCGCGACCACAGCGGCCAGAGGCACCAGCAAACTTTCGCCTTTCACGGACTGTCCTTCGGAATCGATAAACACCTGCGGCGCCTGACGGAGTTCGAACAGGGTCAGATCGGCGTCGGCACCGATTTGCAGACGACCTTTGGCAGGAAGACGCAGCGCATCAGCGGCATGCGATGTAACGCAATCAATCACCTGCGGCAATGTCAGGCCGACGCTGAAGAATTTCGACATCACCGTCGCCAGGCTGTGCACCGGCCCGTTGAGGCGATTGCGGCAATAAATATCGGAACTGATGGTGTGCGGCAAAATGCCCTGCTTAATGGCCAGCTCTGCCACTTCAAAGCTGAAACTCGCGGTGCCGTGACCGACATCCAGCAGCACGCCACGGCTGAGCGCCCGCTTAACGGAATCACGCAGCACGCCTTCCGGCGAGAGAATACGGTTCGGCTTGCCGTTATAGCAGTGGGTAATGATGTCGCCCGAGGTCAGTAAATCTGCGATTTCGTCGAGGTTCGGCGGGTTATTACCGATATGCACCATCAGGGGCAGGTCATCGTTTTCCTGCTGAATTTCTTTGGCGCGCACCAGTGGCTTAATGCCGTTCTGGCCGACCACACTGCTGCTCATGCGCGCTTTGATGCCAATGATAAAACCGGGATTTCGCGCGATGGCGTCACGCACGCCGACCTTGTCGATCTGGGTCATATCCGCCAGTTCGTTCTGCGTGACAATGCCGGTGCGGGCGATATTGAGAAACGCGTAGACGTTGGTTTTCGCCTCACGGGTAATCTGATAGAAATCGTCGACATCATTCGCGCCGGTACTGCCCGCATCGGCCACGGTGGTGACACCGCAGGCCACACCAATCAGATCGGCTTCGTCATGATAAATCGGCGATTTGGGGTAACAGTGAACATGGGAGTCGATCCATCCCGCGCTGGCGTAAACCTTGCCCTGAAGATCGAGAGTCTGGCGGGCGGTGGCACCGCAGGGCAACGTGCCAATGGCGGCGAATTTGCCGTCGCGGATTGCAATATCAGTCAGGCTGCCGTCTGCGCGTAATGCCTGCCGGATGATTAAGTCATACATACGACGTTCTCCATAATCTCGGGCGTCAGGAGTGTTCCTGACGCCCGTTTACTGCAGCTTTTCTTCTGTACTACTGCGTTCTTACAGTGAAACCGGGAAGACAGCGCCCAGCACCATTGCGCCGAGAATGGCACCACCGGTAATCGGTTTTTGCCACAGATAGAAACCCAGTGCGCCAATCAGCGAGCCCAGACCGATAGGAATCGATGCCGCCATCGCTGACAGGATAATCAACGGCCCGAGGAAGCGGCCGGAGGCATTACCCGCACCCATCATCACGTCAGCGCCGTAGGTAGAATTGCTCTGATTGATGGTGAATTTACGTGCCAGAATGATGATGTAACCGACGGCTAACCCGAGGATCAGGCCGGTTACCAGCGAGGCCGCGAAGTTCGCCACCGGGAAGATAATCCCCGCGCCGAGCAACAGTGCCGGGACGCCCAGGCCGATACCGGTCTGGATCGCACCACCGATATCGAGAATACCGACCAGCGAACCTTCGATGATGCGGGCAAACAGAAAGCTGGCACCGAAGGCCGCCACTGCGCCGTACACGCCGGTATCCATGCCGGAACGCAGCATTGATACAAACGCCACTTCGTTAAACGCACCGATGCCGTACAGGTAATACATGTGTGTCCCGGCGAAAACACCGGAAGACAGCAGTCCGACAAAAATCGGGAACGACCACTCGGCGTACCAGAAACCACGTTTGGCTTGTTCTTCCATTGTCATGTTCCTCTTACTTGCCGCTGAGTGAATTGTGAATGCCGTTCAGCCATGTCGGGACGTCCAGCATGAATGACTGCAACAGTTTGACGTCGAAGCCACGGAAGAAACCGCTGAGGACGAACAGCGCGATAATCGCCGCCATCATCACTTTGGTGACGTGGTTCCAGCCGCTTTCTTCGACGCCTTTACCGATCAGGATACCCAGCACCAGACCCGGTACGGCGTTACCCATGATCATCTGCGCCAGACCACCAAAAATAGTGGCCCAGAAACCGGAACGACGTCCTGCATCGATCGCCGCCAGCCAGAAAATCACCGGCATCACGGTGTTCACCAACAGGTTGGCCGCAGGCACCAGCACTTTGATTGCCGTGACCTGCAACGCCGCAGGCACCGCAGACGCAGTAGTGTTGAGGAAGGCGACCACAATCATGCCGATGATGCCGCCTGCAATCGCCATCTTGCGCGGGTCATGCATGGTTTCAGCCACATTGCGGTTTTTAAACATCAGGGCAGCGGTTGCCCAGTGGGGAATGATGCGGTGGTCAACGTCCTGGGTGAAAGAACCTGCCGCCACGGAAGAAGCCCAGGCGTTAAAGAAGAAGCCCAGACCAAATGAGAAATGCGAAGCCGGATCGCCTTCACAGGAGTTTAATTCCCCAAGCGTACGAAAAGCCCCCATTCCTTGCACGGTGGGTGCATGGAACATACGTGCGGCCCCCGCACCTACGCCCACGCCAACCAGTCCGCCGATAATAAGCGACTTAAATAAAATAATTAAAAACATCAGTATATCCTTGTCATTTATAGCTAACGTTTTTATTTCGTGACAAAAACTACCTGTTCCGTATTAATAACAGTCAGGTTGACGGTAATGTCTAACGCCACGTAATAACTCTTTCTTTCCCTGGCCAGAAAAAAGAACAGAAACTTTTCTCTTTTGACTGACTCTTCTGCCTTTATTATCCTGACGTCCTGCGGTTCTATACGCAGTAAGACATTATTGGCAGACGATTTGAGAACCGTTCTCTGAACCTGACTCAGTGCGGAAGAAAAGGCGGCAGCCTTATTTTCGCCCTTTCCTTCAACCCGAACTGTCGTGGTTAATTGTTGCTTCATTACGCCTGACCATACTTCTTGTTATAAGCTTCAACCAGACGCTGACCCAGTTCTTCTTTATCCATAAATCCGAACCCTAATACTAAACAGCCTTCGTTAATTGCCGTGACACCTTCATCCACTGAACGCATCCCGTACTTAGCTTTATATCCGTATTTGTTTTGAGCGGTAATCGCACCGGCACCGCCACTGCCGCAGAAAGAAATACCAAAGGTCGCACCTTCTGCTTTCATCACGTCACCGAGTTTCATATCTGCTGCCATACCCGGGACAACGATGGCTTTCCCGCCAGCCGCTTCCACGCCGGCTGCCACTTTCTGGCCTTTTCCTAAACGGTCACCGATCACCACTAATACTTGTCCCATCATTCACATCTCCGGATAATTAATTCGTTAAATTTTCAGTAAAAGGTTATTTAGGTTCGTTATCTCTTGCGACTTCTAAATGTACCGAGAGTAAATACGCTTCCTCAATCGGTAAGTTTCCAAACCAGCTGACCACGTCCTCTGCCATTTGCATGGACTCAGCAGAGATTTCATCAAATAAATCTTTTTCGACTTCAGGCAACGGCTCGCCGGTAATTGAGCGTAATACCATGGCTTTAACGTGTGACGTTAACATCTGCAACTGAACATCGGTGGTATAGATATTCTTCGCACTTTGCATCGCCTGAATATCCTTTAATACTTGCTCTGTTATCGCCGCAGCATCTTTCAATTCAATCCGCCCGGTCCCATTCACAGATGCGCTTGCGTTATTCACTCGCGATTACCTCTCTCCTTGCCTGACTCACTATTTTCAGCCATTTATTTCGTCTGTCTTTACCCTAACCCCGCGCAGATTTCCTGTGTAGAGGATCTTTTTCCAGTTCGAAGTGGAAATACGGTGCGCTGAGCAGATCCAATTCGCAAAACGAAAAGTTAAGTCGTTATATCACTGAATATTTCGGTTTGTAGCAGCGTATTTCACTGGTAATCGGAATTTTCGCAATGCGGATTAATTACCTCGCAATGCTTTCATTTCTGCTTAAGAATGCCTAGTATCAAAGAACACACGCAAATTCCCGACACCCCCGCGCTTACCCGCGGGGGTGTTATTTTTTGCCGACCGGCACCCCACCCGCATGAAGCGGGTGATGCAAAAGGAACCACGGAGAATGTTATGAGTAAACCGATACTGATCATCAACGAACTTGACGCAGAACGCCTGGATACACTGCTGGCACAACCGGCCTTTGCCAACACCCCGGTCGCCGATGCACTGAACGAAGAGTTAGATCGCGCAGAGATTTTGCCGCCCGAGCAAATCCCCGCCGACGTGGTCACGATGAACAGCAAGGTGCGCTTTACAGAAGGTAAAGACGGCGAAGAACATATCCGCACGCTGGTGTATCCCGCAGCGCTAAAAGACAGTAAAGAACAGCTGTCCGTGATGGCCCCGCTGGGAGCTGCCTTGCTGGGGCTGCGCACAGGCGGAAGTATCACGTGGGAAATGCCGAATGGCGAGAACAGCCGGATTGAAGTGCTGGAACTGTTGTATCAGCCGGAGGCGGCGGGGGAATTGCGTCGTTAAGGGTTTTCTTTTGCAGAGGCCGCTGCAATGGCGGCTTTACTTAAGAATGAGAAAATTTCGGTTTCTCACCTGCGGGAGCCGCTGCACGGCGGCTTTACTTGAGAATGAGAAAGTTTCGGTTTCTCACCTGCGGTGATCGCTTAACGCGCAGCGCCGAAACCGCCCAAGAGGGAGAAGTGCTTTCTCCCTCTTGGATCTCCCTCCGCTTTTTACTGCGCGCTGTCGCTGGCACAACGGACATGTTCTGCTGCATCGGTGAGTGGCGCAAAATGTCATCGCTGCGCGATTCCCTCATTTCAGGCTTCGAGCCATAGGTCTCGAGCCGTTCATTCGGTGCCATTTTTGAGCACGCCAATAAACCTATCTAGAAGATACAAATAATCTGCCGTTGAATTTAAGATCCTGCGGGCGATTCAGAAATCTTGCTGAGTGAGAGGTTGCAGACCTTAGGCTGCAATCCCGAAAGGAAGGCACCGCGCAGCGGCAAGATTTCCAGCCTGTCGCGGTGGTACCTGAAACAGAGCCAGCGAGCGAAGCGCGCAGTTTAAGACGTGGAGATTCCAAAGAGGGCTCGTCTTAGCCCTCTTTGGTCGGTTTCGGCGCGAGAGGCCGTCTGATCACCGCGATTGAGAAACCGAAATTTTCACCGCTTTCAGCACTCTCAGCACTCTCAGCATTGAGAAGCCGCTCAGGCAGCGGCCATCTGCCTACTTAAACTTCTTATGATTCTCGTTACGCGTAGCCTTAAACCCTTCGGCTTCTTTCTTCGCTTCATCCACTTTGCCTGCTTTGGCTAAAGCGGAAGCTTTATCAATCTGGCCGATCAGCGTATCCAGCCCTTTGTGGTAATCCTGCATTTCAGGGCTGTCCGGCGCTTTGCCTTTCAGTTTCGGTGGTGTGGCTTTTTTCGCGTCCTCGGCAGCCGCTTTCATGTTTGCCAGACCGGTGGTCAGTTCGGCCTGATCGCTGGTTTTCAACACCTTGCCGTAGTTATCAGCAATTGTATCCATGTCCGTTTCTAAATCTGCTGCCAGTGCTGCCGTGCTGCTGCCGAGCATGGCTATCACCGCTAACGCCATCAGTTGTTTACGCATGAACTTTCTCTCTATTGTTATTTGTTTATTAGATAAAACGACATTGCTTGTAAGGCTTTATAAAAATAGGCTGAGAGAGAGAAAAACGGGATGAATTTTTTGTAAAGAATTAAAGCAGCGATCGGGCGACCGCTGCTTTAAGGAGGGTTATTCGCCAGCGATTTTCATTGCCGGTAACAGCACGGAACCGCACTGGATATTGCTGCGGGTTTCGATGTCGCTGCCAATGGCGACCATATTGCGCCACATGTCTTTCAGATTACCGGCAATAGTGATTTCGCTTACCGGATACTGGATCTCGCCATTCTCGACCCAGAAACCTGCCGCGCCACGGGAGTAATCGCCGGTAACGCCACTGACGCCCTGCCCCATCAGTTCGGTGACGACCAGGCCTTTATCGAGCTTACGCAGCATTCCGGCGAAATCATCGCCCTGACCGGCGATGCGCCAGTTGTGAATGCCGCCCGCGTGACCGGTGGTTTGCAGACCGAGCTTACGCGCGGAATAGCAGGTCATCAGCCAGTTTTGCAGCACGCCGTCTTTGACGATATCACGACGCTCGGTGCGCACACCTTCGCTGTCGAATGGCGTGGAAGCCAGCCCCTGCAACAGGTGCGGATGTTCTTCAATGGTCAGCCACTCCGGCAAAATTTGCTTGCCGAGGCTGTCGAGCAGGAAAGACGATTTACGGTAAATGCTGCCACCGCTGATCGCCCCCACCAGATGCCCGAACAGGCCGGTCGCGACTTCAGAAGCGAACAATACCGGAGCCTGCATGGTCGGTAATTTGCGCGGCGCCAGACGTGACAAGGTGCGGCGGGCGCACTCT
Organism: Rahnella aceris; assembly: GCF_011684115.1. NCBI lineage: Bacteria > Pseudomonadati > Pseudomonadota > Gammaproteobacteria > Enterobacterales > Yersiniaceae > Rahnella > Rahnella aceris. Next base: position 556,751 of record NZ_JAADJV010000002.1, read on the forward strand.
GCGCCGACCCATTCGGGGTCTTTCAGATCGCTCATTTTACGGGCGATGGAGTAGGCGTAATCGCGCTCCATGTCGCCTTCGTGTTCGGCAATCACTGAGGCGGAAATCGAATGACGCGTCGAGCAATAGCTTTGCAACATGCCGTGGCTGTTACCGAAAACGCGGATACCGTAATGGCTGTTGAAACTGCCACCTTCGGTATTGGTGATACGCTTGTCAGCCTGCAACGCCGCCTGTTCAGCACGTGCGGCCAGTTCGATGCTGCGATCCGGATCCAGCTCTTCCGGGTGGAATAAATCCAGGTCCGGTGCATCGAACGCCAGCATCTCTTTATCGGCCACGCCCGCGAACGGATCCGGCGACGTGTAACGGGCAATATCCAGCGCCGCCTGCACGGTGCGGGAAATAGCGTCCGGGCTTAAATCGGTGGAAGACGCACTGCCTTTACGGTTCTGATAATAAACGGTGATGCCCAGTGCGCCGTCGCTGTTGAATTCCACATTCTCGACTTCGCCAAAACGGGTGCTGACGCCGATACCGGTGGTTTTGCTGACCGCCACTTCTGCAGCATCTGAACCGGCTTTCGCCAGTTCCAGTGCCTGAGATACGGCCTGTTCCAGAGTCTTACGCTGCTGCGCTACTTGATTCACTACGTTCATCGGCATGCCATCGCTTATGAGATAAAAGGGATTGTTCTACACTGATATACAGAAAGTCTTATCTTTGAGTCTAACAGAGACTCGCCACAATTTCGCATTCACTCCGGCGTTGTTATGCCCAAAGTTGCAACAGAACATGGATGTATGCGGCATAACCCTGCATAATGCCGCCAAAGCAATAAAGCACAATCAAACTGACAGGATTACCTCGTTAAGAGGAAGCGCCCATGACAAAGAAAATTGACGACTGGCACGACGACGTTCCCGAAACCAACGAGAACGAAGATGATGAAGAAATCATCTGGGTCAGTAAAAGTGAAATTAAACGTGACGCCGAGGCGCTGAAAGATCTCGGTGCAGAAATGGTTGAACTGGGTAAAAACTCGCTGGACAAACTGCCTCTGGACGACGATCTGCGCGCAGCGATCGACTTAGCGCAGAAGATCAAGAAAGAAGGCCGCCGCCGCCAGTTACAGCTGATTGGTAAAATGCTGCGTTCCCGCGATGTTGAACCGATCCAGACCGCGCTGGATAAGCTGAAAAACCGCCATAACCAGCAGATTTCGCTGTTCCATAAACTGGAAATGCTGCGTGACCGTCTGGTTGAAGAAGGTGATGATGCGATCCCGCCGGTACTGGAGTTGTATCCTGAAGCCGATCGCCAGCAACTGCGCGCACTGATCCGTAACGCACAGAAAGAGAAAGCCACTAACAAGCCGCCGAAATCTTACCGCCAGATTTTTCAGTATCTGCGCGAACTGGCTGAAGGTCAGGAATAAAAAAACAAAAACCCGCCTTTTTACTTAACAGAAAATGGCGGGTTTTTTCTTTTCAGCCTTTAGCCTTTACTGCGGGTTTCTCCAGCAGATTCAGCCGCAACTCGCCTTCCAGTTCTTCCTCCGCTTCTTCAAACAACAGAATCAGCGCGCCGAAACGGCGTTTACGGCTGGCATTCAGATTAATGAAATCTATCTCAACCGGCAGTGCAATCCCGCCCGTTACCTCATCCCAGAGTGCGTCCAGATTCGCGCCGAAGCTGTCAGTCAGTGCAAACTGACGGACAAACTCGCGGTAGAATGCGGGTAAATCCGGGATGTGATTAAAATCGAAGCTCACTTTATTCATCGACATCACTCCACCCGAACGAAGTTCTGATAATGGTCTTTACTGACATAAATCAGCCCGTCGCTGGCAAACAACACGCGGTCAGCACCGCGACGCCCGCAGCGATAGTTAATATCCGCTTCGCGCCACACCCTTTTGTACGCCGAAGGCAAACGTCCTTCCCGGTTTGAGAAGCGGTCACCACCGATGGCTTTGCCCGGCAATACATCACATAAATTCCCGGAACGGGCATCCCAGCCGGCTTCCCGCGCCTTTTTCTTGGTGATGTAATTTTCAGGCAATTTATGGTTCTGGCGTAAATAGCCGATCACCGTTTGTTCATCGGTGCCCGGAACTATTGTGCCCTGATTATATGTCGTTTTCGCGACAACCTGCCCCGCGACACCGCACAGCCCGAAAAACACGGCGGCCATCATCAGATTGCGCACACACCGCCCGTTAAATGCCTTCATTGACGTCCTTTGTGTTGAGCCGGAATGAAACTGTTTCTGTTTATTGTTTCTTAAAAAGTAACTTCTGGAAAGCTGACTTAAAGATTCCCTAAATGCAGCGTTTTCACCTGCAAATATTCTTCCAGCCCCAGCACCGAACCTTCACGCCCCAGGCCGGATTCTTTTACGCCGCCAAATGGCGCGGCTTCGTTGGAAATCGCACATTCATTAATGCCAATCATCCCGCTCTCAATAGCATCCGCGACCCGGAAAATACGTTGAAGATTCTGGCTATAGAAATACGCTGCCAGCCCGAAAGGTGTGTCGTTGGCGCGTTTAATCACTTCCTCTTCCGTTTTGAAACGGAAACAGGCCGCCAGCGGACCGAAGGTTTCTTCATGCGCCACTTTCATGTCATCAGTGGCATCAATAATGACCGTCGGCTGGAAGAAGTTGCCACCGAGTTTGTGGCGCTGTCCGCCCTCCATCAGGCGTCCACCTTTCTCCAGCGCGTCCTTGACGTGCTCTTCAACTTTCTCCAGTCCTTTGATATCAATCAGCGGCCCGACAATGACGCCTTCATCCATGCCGTTGCCGACTTTCAGCTTGCGTACTTCTTCCACCAGCCGTGAGGTAAACGCCTCGTACACGCCCTCCTGCACATAAATACGATTGATGCACACGCAGACCTGGCCGGTATTGCGGAATTTACAAGTGATCGCGCCCTTCACCGCCGCCTCAATGTCGGCATCGTCAAACACGATATACGGCGCATTGCCACCCAGTTCCATCGACACCTTTTTCATGGTGTCGGCGCTGTTACGCACCAGCGTTTTGCCGATTTCCGTCGAGCCGGTAAAGGAGACTTTACGTACCGCATTGCTGGTCATAATCACGTCGCTGATGGCACCGGTGTCACCGGCCACGCCATTGATCACACCGTCCGGAACCCCGGCATCCTGCGCCAGTTGCAACAAGGCGAAAGCCGACAGCGGCGTGTTACTGGCCGGTTTGATGAGACCGGTACAGCCTGCCGCCAGCGCCGGCCCCAGTTTACGGGTGAGCATCGCCAGCGGGAAATTCCACGGCGTGATGGCCGCCACCACGCCGACCGGTTCGCGGGTCGCCAGAATGCGTGAGCCGGATTTGGCCGGAGGAATGATTTCTCCGTTAGCGCGTTTGGCTTCTTCGCTGAACCATTGCAGGTAGCTGGCGGCGTAATCGACTTCGCCCAGTGCCTCTTTCAGCGGTTTGCCCTGCTCGGCAACCATCAGCTCGCCCAGAAACTGTTTATTTTCCAGCATCAGTTCATACCAGCGATGCAAGATTTCAGAACGCGCTTTCGCAGTGGTTTTGCGCCATTCGGGGAATGCGTCACTGGCTGCCTTCACCGCGGCTTCTGTTTCTGCTTTACCGGCTTTGGCGACTTTGGCGACCACATCGCCGGTTGCCGGATCCAGCACATCAAAGGTTTCTTTGGCTTTAAGCCATTTACCACCGGCAAAATAGCCGGTCTTAAATAATGGATGCGTGGAGAGTTTATGAGGTTGGGCTGACATGAGGATCCTCCTGATTTATGCCGTTTTAAGCGATCTATCAGGTAAGTATAGCGGCTTGAGCAGAAGCGTCTGTCAGACAGCACTGAGAGACACAGATCGCAAAGTGAATTGTCATACGTTCACAGTTTCCGCATCCCTCAGTAAACTGCGGTGAACCCCACCCCATTTTTACAAAGGAAGAAGGCATGTCGACGCGCGAAAAAATGAATATCGGTGAACTTTATACAGACATGGACGAAGGATTGCCGGAGGAACGCGGTGCCGGAAAAGAGCGGGTGTATGATTTCAATCTCACGCGCCCTTCTGAAGAGGCAAAGCGCCTGCAATTGCTCAGAAGTATTATGGGCAGTCTGGGGGAGTCCTGCTGGATTGAGCCGCCGCTGCGCGTCGCGTATGGCACCCATATTCATATCGGCAACCACTTTTACGCTAACTTCAATCTCACGGTGGTGGATGACGCCACCGTGACCATTGGCAATAACGTGATGATCGCACCGAACGTCACGCTCGCCACCGCCGGACATCCCATCGATCCTGACATCCGCATCACCGGACAGCAATTCTCGCTGCCGATTGTCATTGAAGATAATGTCTGGCTGGGCACCGGCGTGATAGTCAATCCGGGTGTGACGATTGGACGTAACAGCGTGATTGGGGCTGGCAGTGTGGTGACCAAATCCATTCCCCCGGATGTGGTCGCGGCAGGTGTACCCTGCCGCGTATTACGTCCGATCACCGCCAGCGACCGTGAGGCTTTCCTGAAATAGCCGCCGGTCAGGCCAGGAACGCGTGCTGATAACGTTGCAGCATGTCAGTGAGGCGCCTTACCGGCTCGGTCACTTTCAGTGGTGCGTCGTACTCGACCAGTTTCTCCTGATACTCACCCAGCTCTTTCAGTAACCGCTGATAATAATAGGTGCGCTTGCCTTCACCTGAAGCAGAGACCACGTGATCGGCCGTATTACGGATTTTCTTGTGGAATGCCGACAGCTCATCATTCACCGGCACTTCTGCCAGTTTCATGCGCTGGTGCGCGATAATCAGCATCAGCGCCAGACGGTATTTACCAATATCGTTCGGGAACATCACCAGCAACTGGTTCAGCTGATGATAAAGCGCCGGAAGATGGTTTTCACGACGCCGGTACGCTTTGGTGGTCAGCGCCGATACCGCGCTGCTCATAAAGCGGTTAAGCAGCGTACGCCCGGTTTTCTCGCGAGACTTGTCGCGCACAATCAGCAACACCGCCATCGCGATCACCGTACCGATCGCCTGCCCCATCGCGTTATCCAGAAACGACGTGACGTTAAAAACCATCGGATTGCTGAGCACCAGAATATTAATGGTGCCCGCCAGCAATCCGAGCATACCGAGACGGCGCTTGGTCACTTCGATACCGATAAAGAAGGTGAAGATCCCCAGCATCAGACACAGCAGGAACAGGCTCTGCTGCGTTGCGGGCATGATCAGCATAAACATCATCGAGCCGACCGGAATCGCCAGCAACATGCCGATAATGAAATCCATCGCCATGCCTTTCGGGTTCGGCGTACGCATTGCCAGCGAAGTCACCACTGCGATGATAATCACGCAACCACTGGCTGAGGTCCAGCCGGTCCACAGCCACATCAGGCAGCCGATGGTTGTCGCCGTGAAGGTTCTCAGGCCGTTGACCAGCGCATGGTGACGTTCTGCTGAAACAGGCCGCACCACCACTTCGCCATCGAGCACCCCGCTTTCAATGGCGCTGATACTGCTGTTGGTCTGGATGCCTTTCATCAGCAACAGCGCACGGGTTCCGGCGCCGGTCCAGGCGCTGACCGTCATCAGTACGTTGTCGCTGTGCATGCCGGTAATCATCTGGCGTAATTGTTTCAGTCTGCGATGCACATCCGCCACGTTTTCAGCGGGTTCAGCAAACAATGCTTTCAGTTCAGGCGAGACCCGTTCCGGAGAGCTTTGCATAATCAGATAGGTTTCGCACGCCTGGGTGATCATGCTCAGCGAGGTGCTGTGCAGCGCTTTCAGGCGCCGATTACACCGCTGCCAGCGCGACGACTCCATCATCAGACTACCGCGCATCCCGTTCAGCGCGGTCGTGCTTTTCACCAGGTTATTCCAGGACTTATCGATTTCTTCCTTCGTCCCGCTATTCACGCAAATCCGCATCAGCGCAAACTGATCCAACATCAGCTGACTGACGGCACGGTCAATATCTTTTTTGATGGAACGGGGGGAGAACAACAGGTCAGCGACGATAGCGCAACAAATCCCGATAACGATTTCACTGCAACGCTCAACCGCAAACTGCGGAGTTTGCAAAGGCGAGCTGGCGGAAGTCACCACGATAATCAGCGCGGTATAACCAGCCAGACCCAGCGCATACGAGTTCTCGATACGAACCAGCGACGACCACCAGGTGCACACGCCCGCCCAGATGCAGCATAACAGCAGCATAACGACCGGTGCGCGGGCGGTAGCAATCACGATCACCAGCGCCGCGATACAGCCGATAAAGGTGCCGATAACCCGCAGAAAACCACGATGACGAATAGCACCGGCAAAGGGTTCGCCACCCGCCGCCAGCGCAGGTCCCGACGTTACGATCGCGGCAGTCATGGCCGACCAGCGCGGGGTTTCGAGTTGCAGATAGAACCCGAGAACCAGTGCGCCGAGGATCGCGAACGTCAGCTTGCAGGCAAAACGTACGCGCGGGATAAGTACGCTATTCATCTTTCCGGCCTTAACCAAACTCTCTCAGACGGTGCAGGAGGCGAAGGAACGGGGATCCTTCATCTTGTTTACGGTCATGGCTGCCGGTAATCACGACCGTCGCCGTGGTACCTGCCGGATAAGGATGTTGCTGGTCTTTGTCATCAAGCAGGATTTTCACTGGCACACGCTGTGCCAGACGCACCCATTCAAGGTTGCTGTCGATGGTCGCCAGACCGTTGGTCGCCGCAGAAGAGGAGCTGTTCGTCACCGCCGCCGCTACGCTGTCGACCGTACCGTGCATAATACGGTTGCTGCCGAGCGGCGTGATTTCCGCACGATCCCCTTTTTTCAGCCCCGGCAGTTTGGTTTCTTCCAGATACGCCAGAATGTAGAAGGAATTTTTCTTCACCAGCGCCACGGCAGTCGAACCCCGGTTAATGTAGTTGCCCGGATGAACGGTCAGGTTAGTTACCCAGCCATCAGCAGGTGCGACAACCACGGTCCGTTCCAGATCCAGCACCGCCAGATCCCGTGCAGCCTGCGCTTTCGCCAGCTGATGTTCAGCGGTTTGCAGCACGTTATTGGCCTGATCGATTTCTTCCTGCGACATGGCCTGTACGCCCAGTTTCACACGACGTCCGGCCTCGCGCTTTTTCTCAGAAGCCAGCGCCTGGTAATACGCGACGTCAGCACTCGCTTCGTCCAGCGCCTGCTGGTAGCGCGGCTGGTCAATTTTGAACAGTACCTGGCCTTTTTTCACCAGTTGGTTATCCGTTACTGGCACATCGGTAATCAGACCGGTGACATCGGGCGCGATGGACACAACGTCAGCGGTAAACTTGGCATCACGGGTCCATGGAGATTCTGTATAGAACGCCCAGGCTTTGAAGATTGCGATGACAGCCAGCACGACAAGAATCAACGTTATTGTGTAACGTATTATTTTTATGGAGAAATTTTTCACAACGCCCTCAGACGAACATGCAGGAGATCAGGTAGAAAAGACAGCAGTACAACGCTGTGTTGAACAATGCCGGGTGCCAGACAAAATCATAAATTCCGGTGGGTTGCAATATGCGCCGCAGCAGGAAAAACACCACCAGCGCCAACAATATTTCAAAAAACACCGGAGGAAACGACAATCCGAAAATCACCATTACCGGAAGCAAACTCATCAAAAATTCCTTACATTATTACGACGGACAAACACATATCGTCCCGCGCACGCATTATTCGTTATTTTAGGCAACGGCACGCGACCCCGGAGAAAATAATTCAACGGGAGCAGAGCAATGAAGCTGCAGAGTTGCCAGGGAAGTGTGCGAAGGTAAGCATGATGTCAGGAAAACTGAAACCTGAGCTTTATCGCCCGGAAGGGTATATTAGCGTGCTTATTATCAACAGATCAACGTTCTGTGATCTAAATCACTTTTAAGCCAGAGTTAACAATGGACCGATTAAAACGCATGTCGATCTTTGCTCAGGTCGTGGAAAGCGGCTCCTTCACGGCGGCCGCACGACGCCTCGACATGAGCGTTTCTGCCATCAGCCAGACGATTTCAAAGCTGGAAAATGACTTACAAATCAAATTACTAAACCGTAGCACCCGCAGCATCGGCCTGACAGAAGCCGGTAAACTCTATTATCAGGGTTGCCGGAAAATGTTGCACGACGTACGTGAAGTGCATGAACAATTGTATGCCTTCAACAACACCCCGACCGGAACATTACGCATCGGCAGTTCATCGACGATGGCACAAAATGTTCTTGCCGCGATGACTGCGGAAATGCTCACCGAATACCCCGGTCTGACGGTGAATCTGGTGACTGGCATTCCGGCACCAGACCTGATCGCTGACGGACTGGACGTGGTGATCCGCGTCGGCGCGTTGCAGGATTCCAGCCTGTTCTGCACCCGCTTAGGCTCAATGCCGATGGTGGTGTGTGCGGCGCGCAGTTATCTGGCACAACACGGCACGCCGGAGAAACCCGCCGATATGGTGAATTTCTCCTGGCTGGAATACAGCGTCCGCCCGGACAGTGAATTTGAACTGATCGCCCCCGAAGGTGTTTCAACCCGTATTACACCGCAAGGCCGCTTCGTGACTAACGACTCGCAGACCATGATCCGCTGGCTGAAAGCCGGTGTCGGTATCGCGTATGTTCCGCTGATGTGGGTGATTGAGGAGATTAATGCCGGTGAGGTGGAGATTCTGTTCAGGCGCTATCAGTCCGATCCGCGCCCGGTTTACGCGCTGTATACTGAAAAGGACAAACTGCCGCTGAAAGTGCAGGTCTGTATTGATTATCTGACGGATTATTTCAAACGGGTAAGCAAGGTGTATCAGGGATACCGGCAGGGCAAGAAAGTGACTCAGTGGAATTGAGTTCGTATCAAACCAAAAACCCACCTGACCTCCCCTTGTGAAAGGGGAGGGATAACACCGAAATAATCTTCTGCTACGCAGTGCCGCCGACGGTGAGATTATCCAGTTTCAGGGTAGGCTGACCGACCCCGACCGGCAGGCTCTGGCCTTCTTTACCACACACACCGACGCCTTTATCGAGCGCCAGATCGTTGCCGACCATGGAAATCTGTTGCATCGCTTCAATGCCCGAGCCGATCAGCGTCGCGCCTTTCACCGGTTTGGTGATGCGGCCTTTTTCGATCAGATAAGCTTCGGAGGTAGAGAACACGAATTTACCCGAAGTAATATCCACCTGACCGCCGCCGAAGTTTGGCGCATACAGGCCAAATTCTACGCTACTGATAATGTCTTCCGGCGTTGATTTCCCGGCCAGCATATAGGTGTTGGTCATACGCGGCATCGGCAGATGTGCGTAAGATTCGCGGCGGCCGTTACCGGTCGGCGCAACGCCCATCAGGCGCGCATTCAGTTTGTCTTGCATGTAGCCTTTCAGCACGCCGTTTTCGATCAGCACGTTGTACTGCCCCGGCACACCTTCGTCGTCAATCGCCAGTGAACCGCGCAGACCCGGCAGGGTGCCGTCGTCCACTACGGTACACAGTTCAGAAGCCACCCGTTTGCCCATCTGACCGCTAAATACAGAGGTTCCGCGACGGTTGAAGTCACCTTCCAGACCGTGGCCTACCGCCTCATGTAACAGCACACCTGGCCAGCCTGCGCCCAGCACCACCGGCATGCCACCCGCCGGGGCGGCGACTGCCGTCAGATTCAGCAACGCCATACGCACGGCATCACGGGCAAAAGCTTCCGCACGCACTTCACCGTTAACGGTTTCGAGGAAGTAGTCATAACCAACACGACCGCCGCCGCCACTTGAGCCACGCTCACGACGTCCGTCCTGTTCAACCAGAACGCTCACGGACAGACGCACCAGCGGGCGAATGTCTGCCGCCAGCGTGCCGTCGGTGGCTGCCACCAGGATGTTTTCATACACGCCGGTGATGCTGGCACTGACTTCCTGCACGCGCTTATCGGCCGCACGGGCAATTTTGTCGACGCGGTGCAGCAGTTCGATTTTTGCTTCGCGTGACAGGCTTTGCAGCGGATCCAGCGGAGAATAAAGAGATTTATAGGCAATTTCGCCCAGCGTATGCGCTTTGCCATTGCCCTGGTCGCGGACAATGCTGCGGGCAGCTGTTGCACTCAGGTTCAGGGCATTCAGCGTGATTTGGTCAGCATAAGCAAAACCGGTTTTTTCACCGCTTACCGCACGAACACCAACGCCCTGATCGATATTGTAAGAACCGTCTTTGATGATGCTGTCTTCGATCACCCAGCTTTCATGGAAACTGGACTGGAAAAAGAGATCGGCATAATCAAGACGACGTTCAGACAACTGGCCCAAAATGGAAAACAGATCCTGATGACTCAGATTATTAGCAGTTAGTAACTGCTCACTGACTAAGGCCAGACTCATAGATGTTCACTCTCTTTTAGACGACAATCCGGCGTGCAGACTGTGGTCTACACAGTCTGCACGCCGGACAATCCATTGTTACAAGGTTATTAACAGCCTAACACAGCATGAACGAGGTTTCCTGCCACCTTCACGGTGGCGTTACTGTGCGGCGGCGGCTTTTGGATGTTCAACCGGTTTACGCAGAATTTCGTTGATACGGGGTTCTGCGATAGTGCCGTCAATCTGATAGCGGATAAGCGAGATTTTATTCCACAGCGGTGCCAGCACTTTACTGGCAGCGAAGACTGCAACGCCGACTACCGGGTTGATGACGAACGCCGTCGCCACACCTACTGTGGCGGAAATTTCCGGCGCAATGACCGCTTCGAGATCCAATTGCTGATTCACGAAATTGACCTTCCCGGTGATGGCGATATCTGCTTCCAGTCCGTCAACCAGCAGATCGTCGGTATGAAGTACGCCGTCTTTAATCCAGGCCGTGGATTTGATGGAGTCAAAATAGAAGCCCTGGCCAAAGGTATCGCTGAAATCAAGACGCAGTTTGCGCAGCAGCGCATCGAAGCTGACCAGTCGCAGCAATTGTCCGGCGCGGCCCGTGCCGACATCCGCAATTTCGCCTTTGCCCAGCGTGTTTTTCAGGGTGCCGTTCAGTGTGCTGATATCTGGCTTCCACGGCACGGATTTCCAGTGCAAATCAAAGTTAACGTCAAACGGCGCGCCTTTCAGTGGTGTAGTCACGCCAAAGAATGACATGGCCTGCTCAATATTCTTACCGGTCAGCTTGCCTTTCAGGCCGGTGTTTTCGCCCTGCCCGTTCTGCCTCCAGTCGCCCTGCACGTCGAGACGTGCCACGCCGGTATCTATCAGACCGTTACGCAGCATCAGTTGATCGCCTTGCGGTGTCAGGTCAGCATTCACTTTGCGGAAGTTCTGGCCGAGGAACCAGCAGGCTTCACAACGCAGTTGCAATGCCGGCCAGCTGGCAAACGAAATTTTTTCAGTAGCAAACGGATTACCGCCCGGCTGACCGCTGCTGGCCACATCCGCGACCGTCCATTGCGGATTGAAATAGACGTATTTCAGATTAGCCAGCCACGGACCGTTGTCATTCATGTTCAGCCTGCCATCGATTTCCTTACCTTTGGCAGTGACCTCCATGCCCTGATGCCCTTGTACCGAGGTGAGGGTCAGGTCATTCCAGACCTGTCCGCCCAGTGTCAGCGCAGGCGTTGTCAGGATAATCTGGTGCGGGAAGCTGAAACCGGCCAGTTTAGTAGTAGTGTCCTGCGTCGCTTTATCCGGTGACAGCAAACCCAGCCAGCTTTCACCATCAAGTGCGGGCAGATGGAGCGTCAGACTGCTGTCATCCGGCAATGGAGGCGTTTTTTTGCTGTTTGCCTGCCACGATGCGCGATCGAGTTTCAGTTGTTTACCCAGCAGCCAGCGGCTGTTGAAATGATCTTTGCCCGCCAGCACACCTTGCAGATTAAAACTGTGCAGGTCGCCTTTGACATTCACCACCAGCGGCAGCGGATGACCGGCTTTCTTGCTCAACGGATCGGGTAAGTGACTGCTCACATCTTTCAGATCGGCGTTTACATCGACGGTATAGGTCGGGGTGCCTTTGTGCGGCAGCGTAATATTGACGTCGCCTTTCCACGGTGTACCACCCGAAATTTTACTGGCTGCTGCCGCTGGCAAGCCGGGGATTTTGGACAGTTGCCAGTTGGCATCCAGCCCGACCTGAACCTTGAAATCATCCGGCAGTTCCTGCGTGCTGAACATCACGTTGACCGGTTGCCCGAACCAGTTACCGGTAAGCCGGTTACTTTGCAGGTTGCCGTTGTCATAACTGAACTGGCCACTGAGCTGACTGATTTTGCTGTTCAGCGGTTTAATAAACAGACTGTTGTTATTGAGCGTGACGCCACCGGATGCACGCACAAGTTCACCATCGAGCGGAATATCCAGATGTAAGCGACCATTCACTTCGCCGCCAATCTGCAATTCCTGTAGCGCGGAGCCCAGCGAGTCATGCAACGGCGTATCCATGAAATAATCGCCGATATCTTTCCCCTGCCCGCGCAGGTCCGCATCAATAAACAGTTTTTCTTTCAGGTAGTCAGGAATATTGGCAACGACATTGTTACCGTCCACATTGCCCAGTTTGGTGTGCGCGGCTTTCATAAACAGGCCGTCATTAAGGAAATCGAGATCGATATCCAGATCAGTCAGCGCTGGCCAACCTGGCTGGAACTCAAAGGTCGAGTGGCGTAGCGGAACCCACACTTCAAACTGCCCTTCGTTCTTTTTGAACGGGAAATGATGTGGATTGCCGTTGAAGGTCAGGGTGGCGTTATCCACCTGACCGGCCTTTATGGCACCACTGAGATAATTTACCAGATGTTTGCCCATCAGCGGTTCAGGGAAATAGCGCCAGGCCTGACCGGCGTCATACAGGCGAATACCGGCCAGGATATTCAGCCACGGGTCACCTTTGACAGGCTGGTTGTAGCGGAAATCGCCCTTCGCCCACAGCGCGTTGGCTTTGACATCTAAGTCTTTACCCGACAATGACCAGCCATCTTTGCCGTTCTTCCAGTTAAAGGTACCGGTCGCCGCACTGATATCCAGAGGTGCGCGGAACATTTCGCCGTACGGCAGCAGGCTGTCTTGTAATTTCACCGTCATCTGCCCGCCCGCCACGCTACCTTTCAGGCCACCACTGAAATGATTGACACCCGGCAGCAGTTTCCAGCGCTGCCAGCTGACATCGCGCCAGTTCACATCAAAACGGGTCTGATCAGGCTGCTTTAGCGGGATATCCAGCGCGAGCCGATCAACGTTACCGGCGGGTTTTAAATCCTGCCAGCGCTCCAGTAAAGCCGGAGTCAGGAATGAGAAAGTCGGGATCACCGGGCCTAAACGTTCCAGTTGCAGATTGGTGCCACGGATGCGCAGCTCTTCACCCTGCGAGGGCCCGAGGAACTGGTTATTTTCCGGCAGATAAAGTACTTCAAGGCGGCCTTTCGGCCACGCCACACCATCGGTTTTCAGATTCAGCTGCTTCGTGCCAACCTGCCAGCCATTACCCTGACGGTTACCGTGTAATGTCAGATTATCGACATCGAGCTGGTGTTCCTCAGTGCCATTTTTCCAGGTGGCAGAGCCATTTTTCAGCAATGCGTCAGCGGCATAAATATCGCCACTACGCACCGTCAGCCACGCCGCAAGGCTGAAGTTAGCACTTTCCAGACCGGTATTATTGCGCAACCACCGGCTGAACCACGGTTTCATGTCGATATCATCGGCCTGAAGATAAATTTTCCCGTTATTGAGCAAACCATTGGTGTCGTTCAGATCCATACGCAACTGCACAATGCCGTGCTGCCCGTTAAAACTCGACAGGCTAAGCTGCCCTTCGGCGCGATGGCGGTTGTGGCTGTTCAGCCAGGTCATCTGAGGAATGTCGAATTCCGCCCGTGGACCGGAAGGCGTCAGGAAGGAAATGCGGCTGTTGCGCAGATCGAAATGGTCGACCTGTCTGAGGAAAATATCACTGACGCGGTTTGGCTGGATGCCGTTGCCTTTATTGCTTTCGCCACCCAGCGTGCTGTTTAAATCCAGCTGCAAATTGTAAAAAGTAAGGTCGCGGAACTGCCAGCGGAAATGCAGCAAGGATTGCCAGACGTCCAGCGCCAGGGTAATGCGCTGAACCTGCCACTTTGAGTCCGGTAATGTCACCTGTAGGCCTCGGATCTCCATGATCGGGCCAAAGGTTTTCCAGCTGGCGCTGACTTGCGATAACTCGATCGGTACGCCCGTGACCGCCTCGACTTTCCCGACCAGTTGATCCTGGAAGCGGGTCAACTGAGGCAATGCCAGACGCAAGCCACTGATCACCAAAGCCACTATCACGACAAGGGTTGCGCTGGTGGTTAATAAAATACCGGGCAGTCGCCTCAAACTTCTCTCCTTGTTTTCCATTCCATGCTGGTTTTCACCCGCACAGACGGCAATGGAAACCTTTAACTTCTTGATGCTTCAGACGAATAGCCATCGGATCACATCATGACGACGTCAAACTGTTCCTGACTGTAGAGCGGCTCGATCTGCACTTTCACCTGCTTGCCGACGAAGATTTCTACTTCGGCCAGTGCATGGGATTCTTCTCCCTTGAGCGCTTCCCCTACTGCGGCAGATGCGTAAACCAGGAAACGGTCAGAATCGTAGGCGTGATGCACGCGCACGATTTCACGCAGAATTTCATAGCAGACGGTTTCAACGGTTTTCACCGTGCCGCGTGCATGACAGGTCGGACAATCGCTGCACAGCACATGTTCGACGCTTTCGCGGGTACGTTTGCGGGTCATCTCTACCAAACCAAGGGCGGAGAAACCGTGAATACCGGTTTTCACGCGGTCTTTCGACAGCGCCTGCTCGAGGCTGTGCAGCACGCGACGGCGGTGATCTTCATTCGACATATCAATGAAGTCGATAATGATAATGCCGCCGAGATTGCGCAGCCGTAGCTGACGGGCAATGGCCTGCGTCGCTTCGGTGTTAGTGTTAAATATCGTGTCTTCCAGATTACGATGGCCGACAAACGCACCGGTATTAATATCCACGGTGGTCATGGCTTCGGTCTGATCGATAATCAGATAACCGCCGGACTTGAGTTCCACCTTGCGCTCGAGCGCACGCTGGATTTCGTTCTCCACATCGAATAGATCGAAAATAGGCTGCTTGCCACTGTAATGCTCCAGCTTGCTGGTCATTTCAGGCATGTATTCGCTGGTGAATTCGACCAGCAATTCATACGTCAGGCGGGAGTCAACGCGGATGCGGTCCAGTGCTTCACCGGCAAAATCACGCAGCACACGGTGCGCCAGTGCCAGCTCACCATACAGCTTGCATTTGGTTTTGTTGCGACGCTTGCGCTCCATCACCTTGGTCCACAAGCGTTTCAGGTAGGCCGCATCTTGTTTGAGTTCTTCTTCACCCACGCCTTCGGCTGCGGTACGAATAATATAGCCGCCGTGCTCATCACAATATTCTGAGACGATACGTTTGAGGCGATCACGCTCGGCTTCGCTTTCAATACGCTGCGACACGCCAACGTGTGACGCACCAGGCATGAACACCAGATAGCGGGAAGGCAAGGTAATGTCAGTCGTCAGACGCGCACCTTTGGTGCCCAGCGGATCTTTCACCACCTGCACCATCAGATCCTGGCCCTGATGCACCAGTTCTGCGATGTCACGCACGTGGAAATTTTTCTGCTCGTCACGCGCCACACATTCGGTGTGCGGCATGATGTCTGAAGCATGTAAAAATGCGGCTTTTTCAAGGCCGATATCGACAAATGCTGCCTGCATACCCGGCAGAACACGGCTGATACGCCCTTTATAAATATTGCCGGCAATCCCGCGCTTGGTCTCGCGCTCAATATGGATCTCCTGCAGAATGCCACCGTCAATGTAAGCCACGCGGGTTTCAGACGGGGTGACATTGACCAGTAATTCAGCTGTCATGTTTTCTCCTAAGCTCGCGTAAGGCAGAAAATTCATTGAGCAGTTCCTGAGTTTCCACCAGAGGAAGGCCCACAACTGCATAGTAACTGCCGCGAATTTCACGGACGAAACAACCGCCCTTTCCCTGAATACCATAAGCGCCCGCTTTATCCATGGGCTCACCGCTCAGAATATAATGTGCAATATCGTCGGAGGATAGTGAACGGAAAGTGACATCGGTCACAACCAACGTATTGAGGCATTCCTGCCTGTCGGCAAACGCAATGGCGGTCATCACCTGATGCTGTCTGCCAGACAATGCCTTAAGCATAACAGCGGCTTGCGCTTCGTCACGTGGCTTTTCCAACACTTTACCGTCGAGGACTACAATCGTATCTGCGCCAAGCACCGGCAAATCCTCTGCCGCGACCGTCACACCGGCCTGTGCTTTATCTTTCGCCAGCCGTAAAACATAATCTTGCGGGGCTTCGTCAGGCTGACGCTCTTCTGCAACCTCAGTCACCAGACGCTCAAAAGGCAGTTCCAGCAAGGCCAGTAATTCACGGCGACGTGGTGACCCGGAAGCCAGATAAAGTGCGGTCATAACATCCTCATTGCACAGCAAACTGACGACGAATTTTACGCATCAGCAGGAACAGCCATGGCCACAGCACACCGTCGACCACACTGCTCCAGAAAACTTCAGGCCGGAACGACACATTGACTACCAGGAATTCTCCCCAGAACACCATGACGTCCACAGCCAGCGAAAGCACCATAACAATCAGCGCTTGTTGCCACAGAGCCAGGTTACGGAATAACTGGAATTTGAACGCGACCAGGTAGGCGGTAATGGCAAAAGCCAGCGCGCGAATACCCAGGGTCGATCCCAGGATCAGATCCATAATAAACCCGACAACAAAACCGGTACCCACGTTGACGCGATGCGGTAATGCCATCACCCAGTAAATCAGGATCAGCATCAGCCATGACGGCCTGAACATATAAATCTGTTCAGGCCACGGCATCACCTGCAATAACATGGCTATTAAGAAGGATAGCCAAATAATCCAGCGTCCGTGGCTCCGGTAGCTGTTCATTGCGTCGCTCCCTGCACAGCAGGCGTGCTAACCGGTGTCGTTACCGTACCCGTTGCCGGTGGAGGAACAGGAGCTGGCGGCCCCATATCTCCCGGAGGTGGCAACACTTGCGGCATCATTTGCATCAGGCGTTCATTGGCCACGCGATGAACTTCATCCGGCGGTAAAGGATGCTCGCCATTACGGTCAGAGCCCCATAGTAACAGCAGGTAACGCAGACGTTGCAGACCGGCGGTCGGACGCGCCTGAATGACGGTATACGCACGCTGATTATCAACTTTAACCGAAGATACAACGCCGACCGGATACCCTTCAGGGAAACGTCCACCCAGACCTGAGGTGACCAGCACATCACCGACACGAATATCGGTGTTGCTTGGTAAGTGTTCAAGTTGTAAGTCATCAGCACAGCCGCTACCGGCAGCGATAACGCGGATGTCATTACGCAGCACCTGAATCGGCAACGCATGTGAAGCATCACAAATCAGCAGCACACGGCTGGTCAGCGCGGCAACAGCGATGACCTGGCCAACAACGCCTTTATCGCTGATGACGGGTTGCCCGATATACACACCGTTGTTGCTGCCTTTGTCGATGACGATCTGATCGCTGTAAGGATCATTGCTGGTGGAGAGAACCTGCGTCACCATTTTGTGCTCGTCCTGACGCAACGGCGATCCCAGCAGCTCGCGCAAGCGAGCATTTTCTTGTTTGTATTGGCCAAGCAGCATCAGGTCGCTGTTTTTCAGCAACAATTCCTGACGCAAAGCGCGGTTTTCAAGTTCCAGCTGGCCACGGGTGGCAAACGTAGAAGAAACCTGATCTAAGAATTCACGCGGGGCATTGGACAAAAAATAGAAGGGACT
Organism: Rahnella aceris; assembly: GCF_011684115.1. NCBI lineage: Bacteria > Pseudomonadati > Pseudomonadota > Gammaproteobacteria > Enterobacterales > Yersiniaceae > Rahnella > Rahnella aceris. The sequence continues at coordinate 574,628 of NZ_JAADJV010000002.1, forward strand.
GACGGCAGTATCCATATAGGTGCGGATTTTAACAAACGTACCTATTTTACTGTCGGCAACAATCAGGACAATGGCCGTGAGAATAGCCAAAAAAAGTCGCAGTTGCAGGGAAGGTCCCCTGCTAAAAATTGGCTTCATAAAATATGCGAGTTCCTCGGCAACAGAAAGTTTCAGCCAGTCGAAGTAAAGACCTCACCTGACAGAAACGGCGGCAATCTCATGGGATAGCCAAAACACTGGCAGAGCTTTATCGCTCAGCCAGTGTTTGCACGGATCCACATTGAACACTGCACACTTCGCGTTGCAGGTTTTACCTGACGGACAACCACCTTCCCGGGCAGACTATTCTTGCTTGCAACAAGACTTGTTTGAATCAGCAAGTCTTCGCTGAGATTACTCTTCGCTGAATAAGTCGCCGCCGTGCATGTCGATCATTTCTAATGCTTTACCACCGCCACGGGCGACGCAGGTCAGTGGATCTTCTGCGACAACAACAGGAATACCCGTTTCTTCCATCAGCAGGCGATCAAGGTTACGCAGTAATGCGCCACCGCCGGTCAGCACCATGCCGCGCTCGGAGATGTCGGAAGCCAGTTCTGGCGGACACTGTTCCAGTGCAACCATCACCGCGCTGACGATACCGGTTAGCGGCTCTTGCAATGCTTCGAGAATTTCGTTGGAGTTCAGCGTGAAACCACGTGGAACACCTTCAGCCAGGTTACGACCGCGCACTTCGATTTCGTGAACTTCATCACCCGGATAGGCAGAACCGATGCTGTGCTTGATACGCTCAGCTGTTGCTTCACCGATCAGTGAACCATAATTACGGCGTACGTAATTAATGATAGCTTCGTCGAAACGATCGCCACCGATACGTACAGAAGAGGAATACACCACGCCGTTCAGGGAGATCACGGCAACTTCTGTGGTACCACCACCGATATCCACCACCATTGAACCGGTCGCTTCGGATACCGGCAGGCCTGCACCGATTGCCGCAGCCATCGGTTCTTCAATCAGGAACACTTCACGCGCGCCTGCACCTTGTGCAGATTCACGGATAGCACGGCGTTCAACCTGAGTTGCGCCGACTGGCACACACACCAGTACACGCGGGCTTGGGCGCATGAAGCTGTTGCTGTGAACTTGCTTGATGAAGTGTTGCAGCATTTTCTCAGTCACGAAAAAGTCAGCGATAACGCCGTCTTTCATTGGACGAATAGCGGCAATATTGCCAGGAGTACGACCCAGCATCTGTTTCGCGTCGTGACCAACAGCAGCAACGCTTTTAGGTGAACCAGCACGATCCTGACGAATAGCCACAACTGATGGCTCATTCAGCACGATGCCTTGTCCTTTTACATAAATGAGGGTATTGGCGGTACCCAGGTCGATGGACAAGTCGTTGGAAAACATGCCACGAAATTTCTTAAACATAACGAAGGGATAATCCTGCTAGCTGGGGGCGGAAAATAAAATCCGCCTACTTTACCAACCACGCGAAGCAGCGACAAGGCGCAAAAACGTCCTGCTTCCGTGAAAATTGTCCGTGATGTCGCCATTCACTTGCGGTGACTTTTTGAGGCTGATGGCACTGCGAAATAATTCTGTCTCGCAGGCTCGGTTTACCTCGGGCAGGCACCCAGGCGAAGTAGCAACACCACACATAAATTCTTACACTTTTACCAACATCTTCCATCCATCTGCGGTCTGAGTACAAACACCGGAAACCAGACAAGGGCGTAGGTCAAAAGCTGGCTCATTCTACGTTAAATAATGCATTAACGGTCACTTAAACATCGCGGTTGTGTGAATATTTTTTACCGACCGGTTCAACAGGCTCCGGACCGGCAAAAAAATCGCCCTGCCCGCCGTGGATCCCGCTTTTCAGCAGGACAGCCCACTCCTCTTTTGTGCGCACGCCAGAGGCAAATACCAGCGCCTGAGTCCCTTCGCACGCACTGAGTAAGCTTTGTACAAAGAGCTGATTTTCAACCCTTTTATCAATATCACGCACTAACCCCGGGTGAAGCTTAACTCTCTCCACCGGGAAAGTTTTCAGATAGGAGGTGCTGACCACCGTCAGTCCGGCTTGCGAAACGGCCAGACGACAGCCCAAACCCTGTAACAATCTGATCGCAGGACGCAGGCGGTCGGTATGTTGACAGAGATCCGCCTCAGCAAGTTCAATCAAAATTCGATTTCGTTGTGTTCTTTCGCACTGCAGCAAGGTATCGCGCAGCCAGCGAACAAATGAGCGCTGCAATAATGAATCAACCGTCAGGTGAAATGCTAACGTTTCATCCGGCCAACGGTTAAGTAACGGAATAATCTGACTTAACATGACCCGGTCAAAGCTTTGCGACAACCCGAACTGAACCACCAGCGGGATAAACTCCGCAGCCAGCAGTTCCTGCTCGCCGTCGAAGACACGCCGCTGCACCTCACGGTGATCCGGTTTGTTGTCCCGGGTGAAGGCGGGCTTCTGATAAAGGCGCGGGCCGCCGCGCGCCAGCGTGTTTTCCAGCAGGGTCCGCCAGCGCACGCTGCCGCGACCTTTTTCCGGCACATTTTTATCATAGATAAACCAGCTGTTACTGCCCTGGAACGCCGCATGTCGCGTCGCCTGCTCGGCCATGTCCATCACCTGATCCGGCGTCTGACCGAAACGGTAGGCGCTGATACCGATGTACATCAGCGCATCGCGGTCAATTAGCGACGAGGTCGGCAGGACGCCGAGCGCATTGACTAATTGTGAGGCCATCACTTCCGCTTCCTTTAAGGTGCGGTGTGGCAACAGCACGGCAAAATCACTGTGGAAATAACGTGCCAGCAGCGCATCAACATGGCGCATCACGAACGTCGATAACAAATTCACCATCGCCGAACGCAGTTCTTCGACCACTGCCTGACCGTGCGTTTCGCGCATGGTGTCGAAATCCGGCAAGCGCAGTAACATCAGCACACCGTGCGCACCCTTTTCTTCCAGTTGCGTCGCAAGCTGATTATCAAAGAACAGGCGGTTACTGAGGCCGGTTTGCGCGTCCTGCTGAGCATAAGCACGGATCAAGGTATCCACGCGGCTGCGCTGCTCACGTGCTTCATTCAGATCCCCTAGCAGACGATCTATTGCACTGCTGGCAGAATGCGGCCATTCGCCCACATGACCGGACAGCCCTTCTCGTTCGCCGCGTAATATTCTGACCGCGCGGTCTTCCAGCTTTTCCACACCGTCCGTTTCCTGACGTAACCAGCGAAAACTGAGCAGCAGCATAGCGAGCATGACCAGAATGGCGATCCCAATCGTGAACGTAGAACGCAGGGAGCGGATGTAACTGCTGACAGGATCAACATAGGAAATGTGCAGCGACATGGCGTGGTTGTGCATCAGCGGGATAATGGCAGTGTCATATTCCGGCATCACGCTGTCCCACGAGCGGTGTACATCCGGACGCTCGTGGTATTCAAAAACGGTGGTGTTATCAAGTTTGACTTCGATATCCGTGACATCAAGCATACGCATAGCCTGAGGCATCCAGCGTTGGGCATCTGCGGGGGGATGCGTCAGTAATGCCTGATCATAAGTCGTGGCAAGTGCCTGAAGATGTTGTTCGGTATCTTGTTTGTTCAGATAGATAAAGCTGAAAGTGACGCCAAGCAACATCAGTAACATTGCCAGCGCAACTAACATCGTTATCAGTGCCGATAGTCTGGTAGTAAATCGCATCCCTGTGCCTTACTCGCTACGGTGAGGGGGAAACAAACCCTTTCTCTGAGCTTGCCACGAAAAAACGCCGCTACTATAAAACAGAAAAATGCGATGAAAGGAGAAATTTTCGAAAGAGTCATTCGCATACATTCATAGCATAGCAACACAAAAACCAATCAATTCGTAATTCTTATATAAATGGTAAGCGCCTCCTCAATGTCTGCGGCAAAATGCGCTTTTTTAGCGTGATATCTCGCAAAGCGTCCGGTTTCACGCCATGCTTTGTTTATAACCATAAAAATGAATCACGAAAATGAGAATGCCGGAGAAGGCTATGTTCAAACCCCGCAAACTAACCGAAGCAGACGTCACACCCGAAAGTATTTTTTATGACCGGCGCAAAGTTTTACAGGCACTGGGGATCAGTGCCGCGGCACTCGCTGTTCCCCAAAATGCACGCGCAGATATCCTTTCCTGGTTCAAAGGCCATGACCGCCCTGCCGCGCCCGCCGGTAAACCGCTGGATTTCACCAAACCCGCTGCTTATCAAAATGACCTGACACTGACCCCCGAGGACAAAGTTTCCGGCTACAACAATTTCTATGAATTCGGGCTGGATAAAGCTGATCCGGCCGCCAACGCCGGGCAACTGGTTACCTCGCCGTGGAAATTAACAATAGAAGGCGAAGTTGCTAAACCGATGACGCTGGATATGGATGACATCATGAAGCGCTTCCCGCTTGAGCAACGTATTTACCGGATGCGTTGCGTCGAAGCCTGGTCGATGGTGGTGCCGTGGATCGGTTTTCAGCTGAGTGAGATTCTCAAACTTGCCGAACCGACCAGCAAAGCGCGTTATGTCGCGTTTACTACCTTATATGACCCGGAACATATGCCGGGGCAGAAAGACCGGTTTATCGGCGGTGGACTGAATTACCCGTACGTTGAAGGATTGCGTATAGATGAAGCGATGAACCCGCTGGCGATGATGACGGTCGGCGTTTATGGTAAAGCACTTCCGCCACAAAACGGCGCGCCCATCCGCCTGACCATTCCGTGGAAGTACGGTTTCAAAGGCATCAAATCCATCGTGAACATCAAATTTACTCAAGATGAGCCGCCGACAACCTGGAACCAGATTGCCTCCAACGAATACGGGTTTTACGCCAACGTGAACCCGCATGTGGATCACCCGCGCTGGTCGCAGGCAACGGAACGGTTTATCGGTTCCGGCGGCTTACTCGACGTGCAACGCCAGCCGACATTGCTGTTCAATGGTTATGCCGAGCAGGTAGCATCGATGTATCACGGTATGGATTTACGTAAGTTCTATTAAGGAAGAGGCGGTTCAGTTATGCGTCGTTTAAGCCCTGCCAATATTACCGGGTTGAAAGTGATCATCTATCTTTGCGCCATTTTGCCTTTTTTCTGGATTGTGCTTTCGATTAATCAGGGCGGGTTCAGCGCCGATCCCGCCAAAGATATTCAGCATTTTACCGGTAGGATGACTCTGAAATTTTTGCTGGTGACATTACTGGTCACGCCCGTCGCACGCTATGGCAAACAGCCATTACTGATCCGCACGCGCCGTTTGCTGGGGTTGTGGTGTTTTGCGTGGGGAACCTTGCATCTTCTCAGCTATTCATTCCTGGAGCTTGGGATCAACAATATCCGCCTGCTGGGAAGTGAACTGATATCGCGCCCGTATCTCACCCTCGGTATCATCTGCTGGATCCTGCTGCTGGCACTGGCCTGCACCTCCACCGTGTGGGCACAACGCAAAATGGGATCAACCTGGCAAAAGTTGCACAACTTCATTTATCTCATCGCCATACTTGCGCCGATCCACTACCTTTGGTCGGTAAAAGTGCTGTCGCCACAACCGGTGATTTACGCAATACTTGCCGTCATCTTGCTGGCATTCCGTTATAAAAAATTCCGCCAGTGGCTGCGATAAGCCGTGGAACTTTTGGCCCGGTTGCCCCTCATAATTTCGACAATTGCACCCACGTTGACCGGCCGAGGGTTGATTATCTTCGCTGATAAGACCAGTATTTAGCTGCGAATTGCCACGATATCATTATAATGCCCGACCTCATGCCGAAGAGACGGGCCGATTTGCCGCGAAATAGGTGACAAACCGGTGACATCAGGGTATTTTCTACAATCTTTGTCTAATTGCCGGAGATAGGCTCACAATGGCGCATAAGTTTGACATTTTGCTACTGAACGGTCCTAACCTGAATTTGTTAGGCACCCGTGAGCCTGAAACGTACGGACACACCACGCTCAACGATATTGTTAAAGGTTTGGAAGTGCAGGCTGCTGCTGCTGATGTAGCACTGAGCCATCTGCAATCCAATGCAGAACATGTCCTGATTGAACGTATTCATCAGGCACGCGGAAATGTCGATTTCATCCTGATCAATCCCGCGGCCTTTACCCATACCAGCGTGGCGCTGCGCGATGCATTACTGGGGGTGTCGATTCCGTTTATCGAGATCCATCTGTCGAATGTACATGCCCGCGAAGCGTTCCGGCACCATTCCTATCTTTCCGACATCGCAGTGGGCGTTATTTGCGGACTTGGCGCAGATGGCTACCACTTTGCATTACAGGCAGCGGTTAACCGCTTGTCAAAAACCCACTAATTTCTACGCAAAAAGAGTACGGAATCACACCCATGGATATTCGTAAAATTAAAAAACTGATCGAACTGGTTGAAGAATCAGGCATTTCTGAACTGGAAATTTCTGAAGGCGAAGAATCAGTACGTATCAGCCGTGCTGCACCTGCGCAGGCTTATCCTATGATGCAACAAGCTTACGCTATGCCTGTACAACAACAGCCAGGTCTGGCTGCTGCGGTTGCGCCAGCAGCTGCGCCTGCAGAAGCAGCTCCGGCTGCAATCAGTGGCCATATCGTTCGCTCACCGATGGTAGGCACCTTCTACCGTACGCCAAGCCCGGACGCTAAAGCCTTCATCGAAGTGGGTCAGAAAGTGAACGCCGGTGATACCCTGTGTATCGTTGAAGCGATGAAAATGATGAACCAAATCGAAGCAGACAAATCCGGTGTTGTTAAAGCAATTCTGGTAGAAAGCGGCCAACCGGTTGAATTCGACGAGCCGCTGGTCGTCATCGAATAACGAGGCGTACCATGGTAGATAAAATTGTTATCGCGAACCGCGGCGAGATTGCTCTGCGTATTTTGCGTGCCTGTAAAGAAATGGGCATCAAAACCGTTGCTGTGCACTCTACCGCTGACCGTGACCTGAAACACGTGCTGCTGGCAGACGAAACCGTCTGTATCGGTCCTGCACCTTCAGTAAAAAGCTATCTGAACATCCCTGCCATCATCGCTGCGGCGGAAATCACTGGTGCGGTGGCTATCCACCCGGGCTACGGTTTCCTGTCCGAGAATGCCGATTTTGCAGAGCAGGTTGAGCGTTCTGGTTTTATCTTCATCGGCCCGAAAGCTGAAACTATCCGCCTGATGGGTGACAAAGTTTCTGCGATCCAGGCGATGAAAGCGGCTGGCGTACCTTGTGTACCTGGCTCTGACGGCCCGCTGGGCGATGACATGGATCAAAACCGTGCCTTCGCAAAACGTATCGGCTATCCGGTCATCATCAAAGCTTCTGGCGGCGGCGGCGGTCGTGGTATGCGTGTTGTACGCGGCGACAAAGACCTCGAACAGTCCATCAACATGACCCGTGCGGAAGCTAAAGCAGCTTTCAACAACGACATGGTTTACATGGAAAAATACCTGGAAAATCCACGTCACGTGGAAATTCAGGTACTGGCTGATGGTCAGGGCAACGCCGTTTATCTGGCTGAACGTGACTGCTCCATGCAGCGTCGTCACCAGAAAGTCGTTGAAGAAGCGCCAGCACCGGGCATCACGGAAGATCTTCGTCGTTTCATCGGCGAACGTTGTGCCAAAGCCTGTGTGGATATTGGCTACCGTGGCGCAGGTACTTTCGAGTTCCTGTATGAAAACGGCGAGTTTTTCTTCATCGAAATGAACACCCGTATCCAGGTTGAGCATCCGGTTACCGAGATGATCACCGGTGTGGATTTGATCAAAGAGCAGCTGCGCATTGCGTCCGGCCAGCCACTGTCGATCAAACAAAGCGAAGTGAAAGTCAAAGGCCATGCGGTGGAATGCCGCATTAACGCGGAAGACCCGAACACCTTCCTGCCAAGCCCAGGCAAAATCACCCGTTTCCACGCACCTGGCGGCTTCGGTGTTCGTTGGGAATCGCACATTTACGCAGGCTACACAGTGCCTCCGTACTACGATTCCATGATCGGTAAACTGATCACTTACGGTGAAACCCGTGAAGTGGCCATTGCCCGCATGAAAAATGCGCTGGCAGAACTGATCATCGACGGCATCAAAACCAACATTGAACTGCAAATGCGCATTATGGACGACGAGAATTTCCAGCATGGTGGCACTAACATCCACTATCTTGAGAAAAAACTCGGTTTGCAGGAAAAATAAAAAAGACCGTACCGTTGCGTACTCTCTTATCAAGGCCGGATATTCCGGCCTTTTTTACGTTTTGAGGGGAGACAAGTAAATGGCGTTGGACAAACGTTTCTTACAAGCCAACCGTGAAGCCCGATGGGCTTTTGGGCTGACGATTGCTTATCTGCTGGCATGGAGTTTTGCCGCCTATATTCCTGACGATAAACAGGGCATCACCGGCCTGCCGCACTGGTTCGAAATGGCCTGTCTGCTGGTACCGCTGATATTCGTTCTTTTAAGCTGGCTGATGGTTCGCGTGATTTACCGCGATATTCCGCTGGAGGACAGTCATGCAGACTGAAGTCTTATTGCCACTGATTGCCTATTTGCTGCTGGTTTTCGGGTTGTCTGTTTATGCATATACCCGCCGCGAGCAGGGCAACTTCCTGACTGAATATTTCCTCGGCAACCGCTCCATGGGCGGCTTCGTGCTGGCCATGACCCTGACCGCCACCTACATCAGTGCCAGTTCCTTTATCGGCGGCCCCGGTGCCGCCTACAAATTTGGCCTTGGCTGGGTATTGCTGGCAATGATTCAGTTGCCTGCCGTCTGGCTTTCACTCGGCGTACTGGGTAAAAAATTCGCCATTCTGGCGCGCCGCTATAATGCGGTCACGCTGAACGACATGCTGTTTGCCCGCTACCAGAGCCGTCTGCTGGTCTGGCTGGCAAGCCTGAGTCTGCTGGTGGCATTTCTGGGCGCGATGACCGTTCAGTTCATCGGTGGTGCACGCCTGCTGGAAACAGCAGCCGGTATTCCTTACGACACCGGACTGCTGATTTTCGGCATCAGCATCGCGCTGTATACCGCGTTTGGCGGCTTTCGTGCCAGCGTGCTCAATGACGCCATGCAGGGACTGGTGATGCTGCTCGGCACCATTTTACTCCTGATCGCTGTCATTCACGCGGCGGGTGGCCTGCACAGTGCGGTGGATAAGCTCCAGCAAATCGACCCGAAACTGGTATCCGTGCATGGCGGGGATGACGTCCTTTCACTGCCGTTTATGGCTTCTTTCTGGGTTTTGGTGTGCTTTGGCGTGATTGGCCTGCCGCATACCGCCGTGCGCTGTATTTCCTACAAAGACAGCAAAGCGGTACACCGTGGCATTGTGCTCGGCACTATCGTGGTCGCCATTTTGATGCTTGGTATGCATCTGGCGGGTGCGCTGGGGCGTGCCATTTTACCTGATCTGAAAATTCCCGATCAGGTGATCCCGACGCTGATGATCACCGTGCTGCCGCCCTACGCCGCCGGGATTTTCCTCGCGGCACCGATGGCCGCCATTATGTCGACCATCAACGCGCAGCTTTTGCAATCATCTGCGACTATCGTTAAAGACTTGTACCTCGGTATTAAACCGGAACAACTGGCTAACGAGCGCAAGTTAAAACGCTTCTCAAGCTGGGCCACCTTTATACTGGGATTACTGGTCTTACTGGCCGCATGGCGTCCGCCGGAAATGATTATCTGGCTGAACCTGCTGGCGTTTGGCGGGCTGGAAGCGGTGTTCCTGTGGCCGCTGGTGCTCGGTTTGTACTGGGAGCGGGCGAACGCCACGGGCGCACTGAGCTCAATGATTGTTGGCGCGGTTTGTTATACCCTGCTCGCCAGTATTGACCTGCATATTGCCGGTCTGCATCCGATTGTGCCGTCGCTGTTGCTGAGCCTGCTGGCGTTTTATACCGGCAATAAGTTTGGTAAACAGCCACGCGAAAACGTACTCAAGCCGTCCTGATCGGGCGGCACTGATTTTACAGATTGTTAAGAAGAGAATGGCTATGCCTTGGATCCAACTGAAAATTAATACCACCGGTAACGACGCGGAAACGCTGAGCGACGCGCTTATCGAAAGTGGCGCCGTGTCCGTAACGTTCCAGGACACCCACGATAATCCGGTCTTCGAACCGCTGCCGGGCGAAACCCTGTTGTGGGGTGATACCGACGCCATCGGCCTGTACGATGCGGAAACCGACATGGACGAAGTGATCGCCATGCTGGAAAACGAACCTCTGCTGGGCAAAGGTTTCGTGCACAAAATCGAACAACTGGAAGACAAAGACTGGGAACGCGAATGGATGGATAACTTCCACCCGATGCGTTTTGGCGAACGTCTGTGGATTTGCCCGAGCTGGCGCGATGTGCCGGATCCGAATGCCGTGAACGTGATGCTGGATCCGGGACTGGCGTTTGGTACCGGCACCCACCCGACCACCGCGATGTGTCTGCAATGGCTCGACAGTCTGGATCTGACCGATAAAACCGTGATCGACTTCGGTTGCGGTTCCGGCATTCTGGCGATCGCCGCGCTGAAGCTGGGTGCAAAACACGTGGTTGGGATCGACATCGATCCGCAGGCGATTCAGGCCAGCCGCGATAACGCCGAACGTAACGGCGTATCAGAGCGTCTGTCGCTTTATCTGCCGAAAGACCAGCCTGATAACCTGTCAGCCGACGTGGTGGTCGCCAATATTCTCGCAGGCCCTCTGCGCGAACTGGCGCCACTGATCAGCGTGCTGCCGGTAGCAGGTGGCCATCTGGGGCTTTCCGGCGTACTGGCCAGCCAGGCGCAAAGCGTAGCGGATGCCTATAAAGACCAATTCGAACTGGATCCGGTGGCCGAGAAAGAAGAATGGTGCCGTATAACCGGTGTTAAAAAAGCCTGATGTCAGCCTCCCGCTTTTTCTGTTTGTTTGTGCAGAAAGAGCGGGTTTCCCCCCAAAATCCTTTTCCGGCCTTTTCCCGTATTTCTCCTGCCGCCTAAACCCCTTACACTTCGCAAGGTTTATTACTCAGCAAATGAAAGGGATAACTCTTGAAAGGAACAATATTGTCTGCCGCGCTGGCTGCACTTACGCTGTCAGTTTCTGCACAACCCGCCTTCGCAAACGAAGCGCCACATTGGTCATATGATGGCGACGCCGCCCCGCAAAACTGGTCAAAACTCAGCCCTGACTTCCATCTGTGCGAGCAGGGCAAAGCACAGTCGCCTATCGATATCAAAGAGGCGTTAGAGGTGCACCCTCGCCCGCTTAAACTCAGCTATCAGTTACCGCCGGTGAATGTCATTAATAACGGCCACAGCGTGCAGGTGAATGTTCAGCAGGGTGATTTTGCCACGCTGGACGGGGATAAATTCGTCCTCCAGCAATTCCACTTCCACTCTCCGAGCGAAAATACCCTCAACGGTAAATCTTTCCCGATGGAGGCGCATTTTGTTCATATGGATGCTGACGGTGAAATTGCGGTGATTGCCGTAATGTTTGAAACCGGCAAAGCTAATGCCGAGCTGGAAAAAATCTGGCAACAGATGCCGGAAAAAGCGGGCGAATCTGTCACGCTGAAAGAGAAAGTCAGTCTTGATGGCCTGCTGCCCACCGATCTGACGCATTATCGTTTCAGCGGATCGCTGACTACGCCACCTTGTACAGAAGGCGTTCGCTGGCTGGTCGTTAAACAACCTCAGACGCTGTCTGAGGCGCAGTTGAAGAAATTCCAGCATGCGATGCATCATGCGAACAATCGCCCGGTACAAGGACTGCATGGCCGCGTGGTAGTGGCAGAGTAATTCCGTACTGCAGATTAAGGTGCAGAATCTGTTTCTGCATCTCTTTGTCTTGTTTGTTCACCTTTCTGAAAATGAGTCACTTTTTAACCAAAAGACGATCTGCATCACAGAATTTTGTGGTTGTTGCTGCTTAAAACGTCAGATCTCCCCTTAGAATCAACTGTTATAACCGGATGATTCAGAGAGTTATTAGGAATTTGCCCAAGCGCACAATTTGACCGAAGTCACATAACTCAATGTAAAACCACGATAAAAAAACAAATCGTCATGAACTTCAGCGCTGACAAGACATTTTCTTATCAAATTGCTCAAAGTTTGGCCTTTCATATCGCAGCGAAAATGCGTAATATACGCGCCCTTGCGGACATCAGTATGGTCATTCCTAGTTCATGCGCATCGGACACCACCAGCTTACAAATTGCCTGATTGCGGCCCCGATGGCCGGTATCACTGACCGACCATTTCGTGCCTTATGTCATGCGATGGGGGCTGGAATGGCAGTATCTGAAATGCTCTCCTCCAATCCGGAGGTGTGGCGGACGGATAAGTCACGTTTGCGCATGGTACATAACGATGAACCGGGGATCCGCGCCGTGCAAATTGCCGGTTGCGACCCCGAAGATATGGCGGCTGCTGCACGAATTAACGTGGAAAGCGGTGCGCAAATCATTGATATCAATATGGGCTGCCCGGCCAAGAAAGTGAACCGCAAACTGGCAGGTTCTGCATTGTTGCAGTATCCGGATTTGGTGAAACAAATCCTGACTGCCGTTGTTAAGGCGGTAGATGTGCCAGTCACGTTGAAAATTCGTACTGGTTGGGCACCGGAACACCGTAACTGTGTACAAATTGCCCAATTGGCTGAAGACTGTGGAATTCAGGCCCTGACTATTCATGGCCGAACCCGTGCCTGTCTCTTCAATGGAGAAGCAGAGTACGACAGTATTCGGACAGTTAAGCAGAGTGTTTCCATTCCGATTATCGCGAATGGCGACATAACTGACCCGCATAAAGCCAGAGCGGTGCTCGACTACACCGGAGCTGATGCTCTGATGATAGGACGTGCCGCTCAGGGGAGACCCTGGATCTTCCGGGAAATCCAGCATTATCTGGACACAGGGGAGCTGTTACCTCCACCTCCTATGGGTGAGGTTCAGCGCTTGTTAATAGGGCACGTACGGGAATTGCACGACTTTTACGGTCAAGGCAAGGGATTCCGTATCGCCCGTAAGCATGTTTCCTGGTATCTCCAGGAGCATGCCCCAAATGACCAGTTTCGGCGCTCCTTCAACGCCATAGAGGATGCCAGCGAACAGCTGGAGGCGTTGGAAGCATATTTCGAAAATCTTGCGTAACAAAAAAGAGCTGACAGAACTATGTTCGAACAACGCGTGAATTCTGACGTACTGACCGTTTCTACCGTTAATTCTCAGGATCAGGTAACCCAAAAACCCCTGCGTGACTCGGTAAAACAAGCACTTAAGGGCTATTTTGCTCAATTGAATGGTCAGGACGTGAATGACCTGTATGAGTTGGTATTGGCTGAAGTTGAACAGCCACTGTTAGACATGGTGATGCAGTATACCCGTGGCAACCAGACTCGTGCGGCCCTGATGATGGGTATCAACCGCGGTACGCTGCGTAAGAAATTGAAAAAATACGGCATGAACTGATACTAATCAGTCGATGTCTTAAAAAGGCGCTTTTCCGCAAGGGGAGCGCCTTTTTGTTTTCTGCTTTGCCCGTAGACCTTTACCCCAAAATCTGCGCAAAACCTAACCCAGATCAACCCAAATGAGAATAATTATCTCCTGCATTCAGCGATTAAGCACTACCTTAGACGGACAATAAAACGTCTCCGGGAGTCACTCTGATGAAGCAACTTTATCTTCGTTTTACCGCAGCACTGAACAAACCTGATCTGGCGATTTTGCTGTTACGGATCACCTATGGACTGCTGATTTTTCACGGCTGGCATAAGCTGCATGACGGTCTGGGCGGTATTCAGGGCATGCTGGCAGGCTATGGTATTCCGGCATTTGTCGCCTACGGCGTGATCATAGGCGAAGTGATCGCCCCGATTATGATGATGCTGGGGATTTTCACCCGACTCGCCGCGCTGTCTGCCGCAGCGACAATGATTGTTGCGTGGATGATGGTCGGTATCCATCACACCTTTGCACTCACCCCGGTCGGTGCCTGGGCGATTGAAGATATCGTCTATTACTTCATGGCCGCCGTCGTGATCGCGCTGTATGGCAGTGGACGGTACTCTGTGATGAGCAACCCGCTGTATCGCTGATATTCCCTTTCAGCATGTTTCGCCAGCGGAGCATGCTGAAATATCATGTGGTGGATATCGCGACGTCTGAATGCTAATGCCTTCTTTCCGTAGTGTTTTCATTTTATTGTCTAAACCCACACGTAAATAAACAGTAAAGAGTGCGTTTATCGGACAATTACCCTCTGCGGTTAGATCACACGACATGTTATACTCACGGCAAGAGTCGAATTCGCCCCGCTCAACGCCTACGGACAGCCCTTCAGCTTCGCGATCCCGCCTTTTAATTGTGTCTTGATAAAGTAAAAGTGAGTCAATATATGTGCTTTCGGAAACGTTTACACCCGCATGTTGTCCCACTCTTTAACAGACAATTCGTATCGCGACTGAGCTAACCCCTGACGCGTTACCCCGGTTTTTTATGCAGATGATTGGGCTTTTATGAATTCTCCTCGCTTTCGCGCATCATTTTTACATCCACGTTACTGGCTGACCTGGTTTGGCCTTGGCGTACTGTTCCTGCTGGTTCAGCTTCCTTATCCGGTGTTAAACCGTCTCGGCATCTGGCTGGGCCGGACGTCCATGCGTTTCCTGAAACGTCGTGTGTCGATAACGCGCCGTAACCTGCAATTGTGCTTCCCGGATCTCCCCGCTGATCAGGTCGAAGCGCGCATCATCAGCAACTTTGAATCCCTTGGCATGGGCCTGCTGGAAACCGGCATGGCCTGGTTCTGGTCGGATGCCCGTGTTAAACGCTGGTTTGACGTCAGCGGCCTGCACAACCTGAAAAAGGCGCAGGAAAACAAACAGGGCGTGCTGGTGATTGGCGTGCATTTTATGTCGCTGGAATTAGGCGGCCGCGCGATGGGCTTATGTCAGCCGATGATGGCGATGTATCGCCCGCACAATAATAAAGCGATGGAATTTGTGCAGACCTGGGGGCGTATGCGGTCTAACAAGGCGATGCTCGATCGCAAAGATTTACGCGGTATGGTTCACGCGCTTAAAAAAGGCGAAGCTGTCTGGTTTGCGCCGGATCAGGATTACGGCCCGCGTGGCAGCGTATTTGCGCCACTGTTTGCTGTCGATCAGGCCGCAACTACCAGCGGAACCTTTATGCTGGCGCGTCTGGCAAAACCTGCGCTGGTGACCGTTGTGCTGGTACGTAAAGCAGGCGGTACGGGTTATGAACTGGTTATCCAGCCCCAGTTGCAGGATTACCCGATCGACGATGAAATGGCGGCAGCAGCCTACATGAATCGCGTGATCGAAAAAGAAATTATGCGTGCGCCGGATCAGTATCTCTGGCTGCATCGCCGCTTTAAAACCCGCCCGGCGGGTGCGCCTTCGCTTTATCGATAAGCGCCAGAGGCCATAAAACAGTAGCCCGATGCCACCGCGTCGGGCTTTTTTCATTCATTGCATCCAATAAGAGATCTGTAATCTTTATGGCTAAAAAACCCGACGCGACACCTTCTATCTTTGACCATCTCAAAGAGGATGACAGCTTTGACCTTTGGGGGCGCTCAGGCCTCAGTTCTGCGCTCAACAAAGCCAAACCTAAAACGCCGGACAATGACCAGATTGCGGCGGCGCGTAAACTGATCAAAGGCAGTAAAGATCAGGCCAAATAAGTCACTCTATTTTCTCCGCTGCACTGATAATGTCCCCTGTTTTAAATCCCGTCATGCCAACATCTCTCTCAGAACGCCTGGTCTGAGAGATTTACTCATCGTTTTGCCTCATTTTTTTTCCAAATATGAATGCACATTTCACTTCGCTGCAAACAGCGCGATCTGCACTCCAATATTGAAATATTCCGCACTCATTTAACGCAGCCACATTGACCGCGCACTGAAACGGGGCAATAAATTTTATACGCCTCGTCAATGTTACTGTGCAATTCCTCTACATGACTTGATTGATGGGGCGTTTTTCATGTTGGCACTCCCTTTGCAAAGACAGGTGCAGAGGGCGTTGCCCCATAAACAGACAGGGTGCTCCGGCACTTACACAATAATAATTTTCAGTTTTGTCTCACAGGACGCTTTATGAAAAAAATATTGCTCTCAACACTGATTGCCGCAGCAAGCTTCGTGACACTGGCTGGTCAGGCTCATGCAGGTACCACTCTGGATGCCGTTAAAAAGAAAGGATTTGTTCAATGCGGTATCAGCGACGGCCTGCCAGGCTTCTCTTACGCTGACTCCAAAGGCAAATTCACCGGTATCGACGTTGACGTCTGCCGTGCGGTGGCTGCTGCCGTGTTTGGTGATGCTGAGAAAGTGAAATATACCCCGCTGACTGCCAAAGAGCGTTTCACCGCGCTGCAGTCTGGCGAAGTGGACATCCTGTCACGTAACACGACCTGGACCTCTTCCCGCGATGCGGGCATGGGCATGATTTTCGCTGGCGTAAACTACTACGACGGTATCGGCTTCCTGACTCACCAGAAAGCGGGCCTGAAAAGCGCGAAAGAACTCGATGGCGCAACGGTCTGTCTGCAGGCCGGTACGGATACCGAGCTGAACGTGGCTGACTACTTCAAAGCCAACAAAATGACTTACACCCCGGTCACCTTCGACCGCTCGGACGAAAGTGCGAAAGCGCTGGACTCAGGTCGTTGTGACACCCTGGCCTCTGACCAGTCTCAGTTGTACGCACTGCGTATCAAACTCGGCAAACCAGACGAATTCATCGTTCTGCCGGAAGTGATTTCTAAAGAACCTCTGGGTCCGGTAGTTCGTCGTGGTGACGAAGACTGGCTGGCGATCGTCCGCTGGTCACTGTTCGCGATGCTGAACGCTGAAGAAATGGGCGTAACCTCTCAGAACGTGGATAAGCTGGCGGCTAACCCGACGACACCTGATATGAGCAACCTGCTGGGCAAAACCGGGACTTACGGTGCTGACCTGAAAGTGCCTAATGACTGGGTAGTAAAAATCGTTAAACAGGTCGGCAACTACGGCGAAAGCTTTGAACGCAACGTCGGTCAGGGCAGCGAGCTGAAAATCAAACGTGGCCAGAACGCATTGTGGAATAAAGGCGGGATCCAATACGCTCCTCCAGTTCGCTAAATATCCTTTCTTCATGAAGTTGAAAAGTGTTTAAGGATGTTGATGCACCGGTCGTTCCCCGGTGCATCACTTCCCGGTGAAAGATTGCTAAAGGCCATTCACTATGTCGCAACGCCCAACCGAAAAAGGTTCGTTATCGCTGACCAACCCAGCCGTACGAGCCTGGATTTATCAAATTTTCGCGGTGGTGTTGCTGGTAGCCTGTTTGGGTTACCTGCTCCACAACACCATTACCAATCTGACTACACGAGGGATCACCTCGGGATTTGCGTTTCTTGAAAAAGGTGCCGGTTTCGGCATTGTTCAGCATCTTATTGATTACCAGGAAGGTGACACCTACGCCCGCGTATTTGTTATCGGTCTGCTGAATACGCTGCTGGTTTCCGCGCTGTGTATCGTTTTTGCCTCGATTCTCGGGTTCATTATCGGCTTAGGACGCCTTTCCGATAACTGGCTGATTCGCAAAGTCTCGACGGTATATATCGAGACGTTCCGTAACATTCCCCCGCTGCTGCAAATCTTCTTCTGGTATTTCGCCGTACTGCGTAACCTGCCGGGACCGCGTCAGAGTCTGAATGCTTTTGACCTGGCTTTCGTCAGTAACCGTGGCCTGTATCTGCCCTCACCGGAACTGGCACCGGGCAGTCTGGCGGGCTTTATCGCCGTGCTGCTGGCGATTTTTGGCATCATCGCGCTGCAACGCTACAACCATTTCCGCCAGATCCACACCGGCCGGATCTGGCATATCTGGCCGTGGGCGATTGTGATGCTGGTTGTCTTTCCGGCGCTGGCGCACCTGATTTTCGGGCCTGCGCTGCACTGGGACGTGCCTGCGCTACGCGGGTTCAACTTCCGTGGCGGCATGGTGCTGATCCCGGAACTGGCGGCGTTAACGCTGGCATTATCGGTCTATACCTCAACGTTTATCGCCGAAGTGATCCGATCCGGCATTCAGTCTGTCTCACACGGTCAGCATGAAGCCGCCCGTTCGTTAGGATTGCCGAATCCTGTCACGTTGCGTCAGGTGATTTTGCCGCAGGCCATGCGGGTGATCATTCCACCGCTGACCAGCCAGTATCTCAATATCGTGAAAAACTCCTCTCTGGCGGCTGCAATTGGCTATCCGGATATGGTGTCGCTGTTCGCCGGTACCGTGCTCAATCAGACCGGTCAGGCAATTGAAACCATTGCTATTACGATGTCGGTGTACCTGATCATCAGCCTGGCAATTTCCTTCCTGATGAACATTTACAACCGGCGTATCGCGCTGGTCGAGCGTTAAGGGAATCCCATGACAATGACAACACTTCCTCCGGGAGTCAGAGCCGTGAAACCCGGAACGCCACTCGGAACGGCCGTGCTCTGGGCGCGTAAAAATTTGTTCTCCAGTTGGTTTAACAGCCTGCTGACGCTGTTCTGTTTATGGCTGATGTGGCTGCTGATCCCTCCGCTGTTGAACTGGGTTATTTTCCAGGCCAACTGGGTTGGCACGGCACGCACTGACTGCACCAAAGCTGGCGCGTGCTGGGTGTTTATCCACGCACGTTTCGGCCAGTTCATGTACGGGCTGTATCCGTTCGATCAACGCTGGCGCATCAACGTCACACTGATCGTCGGTCTGCTGACCCTTGCACCGATCTTCTTTAAAGCCATGCCACGCCGCGGACGTTATATCGCCTGCTGGATGGTGCTCTTCCCGATTTTCACCTGGATCATGCTGTACGGCGGTTTCCTGGGGTTGAGTCGCGTCGAAACCCGTCAGTGGGGTGGCCTGACACTGACGCTGATCATTGCCGCTGTCGGCATTGCCGGTGCGTTACCGCTGGGCATTATGCTGGCGCTGGCACGGCGTTCAAGCCTGCCTGTCGTGCGTATTCTGTCGGTGATTTTCATCGAGTTCTGGCGCGGCGTGCCGCTTATCACCGTGCTATTCATGTCCTCGGTGATGCTGCCGCTGTTTATGACCGAAGGGACGAGTATCGACAAACTGGTGCGTGCGCTGGTAGGTGTGGTGCTGTTCCAGTCGGCGTATGTCGCGGAAGTGGTGCGCGGCGGGTTACAGGCGCTGCCGAAAGGCCAGACGGAGGCCGCCGAATCACTGGCGCTCGGCTACTGGAAAACGCAAGGCTTAGTCATTCTGCCGCAGGCACTGAAAATGGTGATACCGGGTCTGGTCAACACTATTATCGCGCTGTTTAAGGACACCAGTCTGGTGATCATCATCGGCCTGTTTGATTTGTTCAGCAGCGTCCAGCAAGCCACCGTCGACCCTGAATGGCTGGGCATGTCAACCGAAGGCTACGTCTTCGCCGCCGCCGTCTACTGGATTTTCTGTTTTAGCATGTCGCGTTATAGCCAGCACTTGGAAAGACGCTTTCACACCGGACGTTCCGCACACTGAGGTAAACCATGAGCGACCATCAAGTCACTGAAAACCAAAATATGATGATCACGCTGGAAAACGTGAATAAGTGGTACGGACAGTTCCACGTATTGAAAGACATCAACCTGAGCGTGAAACCGCGTGAACGTATCGTGTTGTGCGGCCCTTCCGGCTCGGGGAAATCAACGACCATCCGTTGCATTAACCATCTGGAAGAGCACCAGCAAGGGCGCATCGTGGTGGACGGAACCGAACTGAACGACGACTTGCGCAATATCGAACGCGTGCGCACCGAAGTCGGTATGGTGTTCCAGCATTTCAACCTGTTCCCGCATCTGACCGTCTTGCAAAACTGCACCCTGGCACCCTGCTGGGTGCGTAAGATGCCAAAGAAAGAAGCCGAAGAACTGGCGATGCATTACCTGAAACGTGTCCGTATCGCCGAGCATGCGCATAAATTCCCCGGCCAGCTTTCCGGCGGTCAGCAACAGCGTGTGGCGATCGCCCGCTCGCTGTGTATGAAGCCCAAAATTATGCTGTTTGATGAACCGACTTCTGCGCTCGATCCGGAAATGGTGAAAGAGGTGCTGGACACCATGATCACGCTGGCGGAAGAAGGCATGACCATGTTGTGTGTAACGCATGAAATGGGCTTTGCAAGAACGGTCGCCGACCGGGTGATCTTTATGGATCGCGGGGAGATCGTGGAACAGGCCCCGCCGCTGGAGTTCTTTGCCAATCCGAAGTCAGCGAGGACGCGGGAGTTCTTGTCACAGGTGATTCACTGAGCTGAGGCCGCAGCTTGACCGGCATCTGAACGGAACGGTGAAAATTTCGGTTTCTCATTAGCGGTGATCACTTATCGCGCTGCGCCGAAACCGCCCAAAAGGGGATGGTGAGGTTGTGAAGTTAACGTTGAGGCCGGTTCTAAAATACCGCCGGAGGAGAGGTGGAAAACCGCGCGTCTTTTTGCGCGGGTTGTAACCCGAACGGAGGGCACCGCGCAGCGGCGGAATTTTGCGGCTATCGCTGCGGCACCTGAAACATAGCCAGCGAGCGAAGCGTGCAGTAAAAGAGCCCGGGATTCTTAAGGGCGGCGGCGATAAGCCGCCCTTAAGGCCAGTTTGGGTGGCAACCCAAGGTCTTGACCCTAATGTTTCAGATCTTTTTCAAAAGATCATCACCACATCAGCACCCCGATCACCGGCGCAATCACCACAGTGACAACCCCTGCCAGCATCATCACCAGACTCGATACCACGCCTTCTTCCGCACCCAGTTCATAAGCTCTCGCCGTACCCGCTCCGTGCGACGCCGCACCGAAACCGGCACCTTTTGCGAGGCCGCTTTTTACCGCCAGACGCAGAAACAGCATATCCCCGACCGCCATGCCGAATACGCCGGTAATCACCACAAACAACGCGACCAGATCAGGCTGGCCACCCATTTGTTTCGCGGCTGCCAGCGCAAACGGCGTAGTGATAGAGCGTACCGCCAGACTACGCTGGATTTCTTCGGGCAGGGTCAGCATGCGCGCCAGCCAGACGGAACTGCCGACGGCAACGACTATCGCCGTCAGCACGCCCGCACTCAGCGACATCCAGTGACGGCGGATCACCGCCATATTCTCGTAAACCGGCACCGCAAACGCGATGGTTGACGGCCCGAGCAGCCATAACAACCAGTGCGTCTCACCGAGGTAATCCTGATACGACGTGTGCGTCACCACCAGCAAAATCACCAGTACAATCGGCGTGAACACCAGTGGCATCAGCAGCAGTGTGCGCTTCTGGCGGTACAGTTTTTTGTTGCCGTAATACAACCCGAGGGTGACCACAAAACACAACATGCTGATCAGTAAATCAGTCACGGCTCGCCTTCCTTGCCGCCAGACGCTGCTCCAGACGATACACTTTATCGACAACCACGGCGGTCGCCCCGAGCGTCAGCATCGTGCTGATCCCAATCACCAGAAAGATTTTCCAGCCTTCGATCATCAGCAACTGGGCGTAATTCACCACAGCCACCACGGCTGGTACGAAGAACAGCAGCATTTCCGCCAGCAACCAGCGGGAACCGGCTTTCACCCATTTCACAGGCAAAATACGCAACA
Source organism: Rahnella aceris (assembly GCF_011684115.1). NCBI lineage: Bacteria > Pseudomonadati > Pseudomonadota > Gammaproteobacteria > Enterobacterales > Yersiniaceae > Rahnella > Rahnella aceris. The sequence continues at coordinate 596,293 of NZ_JAADJV010000002.1, forward strand.
TAATCAGCAGTAAAAGCATCAGCATCCCGACAATATTGGCGGGTAACGGCAGATGTAACGCAGTGACCAGACGATCAGCGATAACGAATAACACCGCGTACAACACCACCTGAACAGGGATCTGACAACGGATCAGCAGGGACGGCGCTTTAGTGCGCAACGCCAACAACATGGGGACGACCTCGAAAGAGGGAAAAGTGTGAAAATGAAGTATACGCTGGCAGGAAACCGGTAAAGAAATGAATTAAAATCATAAAAATGATTCCAGTTTGGAATACTTTGTAACTCGCCGATCTGACCGGGGAAACATCAGCCCATGGACGTCCGTACCTTACGCTATTTTGTCGAAGTGGTTCGCCAGCAGAGCTTTACCCGCGCGGCGGAAAAGTTGTTCGTCACCCAGCCAACGATCAGCAAAATGCTGCGTCATCTGGAAGAAGAACTGGAATGCACGCTGATTGTCCGCGAAGGACGGCGTTTACACCTGACCGACAGCGGTCAGGCGTTGTATCAGCGTGGCCTGAATATCCTTGAGGAATTCCGCCAGCTTGAAGCGGAACTGGAAGACATTAACTCGCTGAAATCCGGTCATCTGCGGCTGGGTATTCCGCCGATGGTCGGGACGCAAATCGCGCCACTTATCGGCAGCTTCCGCCAGCAATATCCCGGCATTGAACTGATTATTTCCGAGTTTGGCGGGCTGACCGTGCAACAGGCTGTGATTTCCGGCGAGCTGGATCTGGCGCTGACTGCCCTGCCCGCTGACGCCGTGCCTTCTATCGCCTCACTGCTGCTGTTCAGTCATCCGCTGTGCGTTGTGGTGCCGCGCACGCCGCACTGGCTGAACCGCACGCGCATCGGGTTCAGTGATCTGGCTGAAGAAAGCATCCTGATTTATAACGAAGATTTTGCCCTGTACCGCCAGCTGATGGATGCCTTTACCTCACACGGCTTTACGCCAAAAATTGCGGCGCGCAGCGGGCAGTGGGATTTCCTGGCGGCGATGGTACAAACCGGTATGGGTGTGGCAATTTTGCCGGAACCTGTCTGTCAGCGGCTGGATAAGAATGCGCTGATGTGGCTGCCACTGGATCCGCTGATGCCGTGGCAGCTCGGGCTGATCTGGCATCAGGGCAGCTATCTCTCGCACAGTGCACAGGCGTGGATCACGTTGTGCCGCGACTACTGGAAATAGCCAATAAAAAACCGCGTGAACCTGGCAGCGCACGCGGTTTTTTCATTTCTGACAGAAACTACACTTCTTTTTCGACAAGCAGCGCTTCAAGTAAATCGAGGTCATGCAGCAGTTTTTGCAGCGTCTCGTTACTGATTTTCTGCGTGGCACGCAGGTGATACAGCTCACCACGTTCAGCGCGCAGCGCAGTCAGACGGAAGCGACGCTCGAGATTTTCCAGCTTCAGCGCGGTTTCCATATCATCGCGGTTGGCCGTGCGTCGCCGTAACGTCCCGATAACCCGCGAACTGATTTCCTTCAGCGTCTGTTCATCAATATTTTCTTCGGTATCCGCCGCCAGACGCTCTTCCATCTTATGCAGGCTTTCAATCGCCACTTCCGCCGCGACCGATTTCGCCATGCGCTCTTCTTCGCGATAAGCGGTACCATCCGCCACTACCACGCCTTTGAGCAGGAACGGCAAGGCAATCACACCGGCAATCAGCGAGAACAGAATGACGCCGGTCGCCAGGAACACCAGCTGATAACGCGACGGAAACGCCGAACCATCGGCGAGGAATAACGGAATCGACAACACACCGGCCAGCGTAATGGCTCCGCGCACACCGGCAAAAGACGCCACCCACAGTTCACGCGTACTGTAGCTGCCAAACAGCAGCGGTTTCTTTTTCAGGAAACGGTTGCTGAAATTCTTCATCACCCACAGCCAGACGAAACGCAGGATCAGCAGCGCAAAGTAGATAATCCCGACATCGGCAAACAGGTGCCACGTCACGATAGACGGGTCGTGTGTCGCCTGATCAATTGAGTTCTCAAGGATGCCCGGCAATTGCAGGCCCAGCATGATGAACACCATGCCGTTGAACACGAACTCAAGCATCGCCCAGACGCTGTTCGCACGCAGACGCATCGCCAGCGGTGCATTACGAATAATGCCGGACTGGCTGATGGTCATCCCTGCAGCCACAGCGGCCAGAATGCCCGACACACCGATATGTTCGGCAATCAGATAAGACGCGAACGGCAACAGCAGCAGGAACACGATTTGTGTCGCCGGATCATCACCGCTCCAGCGGCTCATAATGCGCAGCGATTTACTGTACAACCACGTCACCGCCACACCGGCCATCAGACCGCCAATCGCGACTTTCAGGAACTCAACACTGGCACCACCGACGGTAAAGATCATCGTGCCCATCGCCACGGCGATAGCGAATTTCAGCGACACCAGACCGGACGCGTCATTCATCAGCGCTTCACCTTCCAGCACGCTCATGATCGACTTAGGAATACGGCCCTTACCGACAATGCCGCCCAGTGCCACGGCATCGGTCGGCGACAGCACCGCAGCCAGCGCGAACGCGGCCACCAGCGGAATATCCGGCACCATCATATAAATCAGATAACCGATACCGACGACGGTGAGCAGCACCAGCACCAGCGCCAGCCCGAGAATTTCGCGCCCGTGGTGGAGGAATTCACGGGTCGGGGTTTTCCAGCCATCGGCGAACAGCAACGGCGGGATAAAGAGGACGAGAAACAGTTCCGGATCGAAGTCCACGTGCAGGCCAAAATTGGGCCACGCCAGCAAAGCACCGACGGCAATCTGCATTAATGGAAGAGGAACCTGAAATGGCAACATTCTGGTGACGACACCGGAGAGCGACACCACCAGAATCAAAATCAGAATGGTAAAGAAGATTTCCATGCTTTCCTTAGACTCTTGTTTTTATGAATTTCAGCCAGACGCAGGTGAGTGAGTCCGGAGCGAACTAAGGAATAGTAGATCAAAAGGGGACGGGATTTAAATCAGTGCGTGCGGTTACATCAGAGATGGGTTTGCTCCTCCCCCTGCGAAGGGGGAGGACGGGAGGGGGTTTTAATGACAAAACTCATGCCAAAGCACACTTCAACCTACTGATTCGTCATTAATACCCCACCCCAACCCTCCCCTTCGCAGGGGAGGGAGCAAACAGATCAAATCGCCCATCCGCCCGCATAAAACACCACTAACGCTACGGCGATAATCACCGTGCCGATGTTCAGTTTTCGCCATTCGCCGGAGAAGATGCGTCCAATCACCAGTGCGCTGAAACCGAGCATAATACCGGTGACGATGTTACAGGTCAGAACGATAAATACTGCGCACAGTAACCCTGACATCGCATCCACGAAATCATTGAAATCCAGTTTGGTGACATTGCTGAGCATCAGCAAACCCACGTACATCAGCGCGGGTGCGGTGGCGTAAGCCGGTACCAGATAAGACAGCGGAGAGAGGAACAGCATCAGCAGGAACAGCACACCGACGACGGTAGCCGTCAGACCGGTTTTGCCGCCCGCCGCCGTACCGGCTGCCGATTCGATATAAACCGCTGCCGGAGATGCGCCAACCAGGGAGGCAAAAATACTGCTCACGGAGTCAGCCGTCAGGGCTTTACCGCCGCTGATGATCTGGCCGTTTTCATCCAGTAAGTTTGCCTGTCCGGCGACAGCGCGGATGGTGCCGGTGGCATCAAACACCGCTGTCATCACCAGTGCCAGCACGCTGGGCAATACCGCAGCTTTCAGTGCACCCAGAATATCGAGATCGAAAATCACCGATTTACCGTCAGCCCCCGCCAGAGAAGGCATGGCGAATAAACCCTGATATTTCACTGTTGGATCGAAGATCAGGCCGATAATGGAAATCGCGATAATCACCAGCAAGATGCCGCCCGGAACGCGCAGTTTCTCCAGGCCAAAAATCACCGCCAGACCAAGCAACGTCATCACGACCGGGAATGAGGTAAATGCGCCGAGTGCCACCGGTAAGCCGTCCAGCGGGTTTTTCACCACCAGACCGACGCCATTGGCGGCGATCAGTAACAGGAACAGGCCGATACCAATACCGGTACCGTGCGCAACGCCGGTTGGCAGATTGCGCAAAATCCACGAACGGATGCCGGTCACCGAGATAATAGTGAACAACACACCCATCAGAAATACCGCGCCGAGCGCCACCGGTACGCTGATGTGCTGGCCGAGAACCAGACTAAACGCGGTAAAAGCAGTCAGAGAAATGGCGCAACCAATCGCCAGCGGCAAATTCGCCCACAGCCCCATCAGCAGGGAGCCGAAACCGGCGACCAGACAGGTCGCGACAAACACTGCGGTTGGCGAGAAGCCCGCTTTGCCGAGCATCGAGGGCACGACAATCACCGAATAGACCATCGCCAGAAAGGTGGTTAAGCCAGCGATAACTTCCTGGCGGACGTTACTGCCACGCGCACTGATTTTGAAAAAAGCATCAAGCGGGCCTTTTGGCGCAACTGCGCGGCCAGCTTGAGGTTGTTGACTCGACATGGAAAATCCTCTGAATGTCTTTACTGATTAGCCGGCGTGGTCATTATGAAACCGTTTCTGCACGTTCACTTCCTTATTTGTCGCCTGAAATCGCCGAAAACGGCGTCAGAACGGCAAGGCAAACGTTTAACTCGCATCGCGTGTGGCAGGACAAAAAATTACGCAAACGATTATCCTGCCTTTAACCGCCGTACATCAACCGTGAATGACAACAATTTACCGTTGTCTGGTCAATAAAAACGCGGTTGTGGTGGAAATTTATCCGGTGGCAGAAAAAGAGACAAACAAGGAGGGGAAAGAAGGGAAATAAATAACAGGGTATTTATTGTGGTTTATCTTTTATAAGACGTTTATTACGTAAAACTCCGCCCGCAATGAACGCCTGAAAATATAAAAAATGGATAAGAAATTAACGCAAAATATTAAACGAACCGCCGTTTTCCAGCACTTTCTGATATGCCGGACGCGCTGTGACATTCGATAACCAGGCCTTCAGCAGAGGATATTTTCCCAGTCCGGCGCGGGCATTGATCGCCTCTATCGGGAAACTCATCTGAATATCTGCCGCGCTGAACTGTTGACCGGCGAAATAAGGATGTGTACTCAGATGCTGTTCCAGATAATCCATATGCGTATAAATCTGCTTATCCAGATAATTCTTCTGCACGCCCTGTCCTATGGCGCCGGCAATCGGACGGATGAGCCACGGCATCGGCGGTTTACCCAGACGGCTAAAAATCAGCTTCATCACCAGCAAAGGCATCAGAGAACCTTCAGCGTAGTGCATCCAGTAACGATACTGCTGATGCTCAGCAAACGCCGTGGGTTTCAGCGTGCCCGCCTCATCGTACACTTCCTGCAGGTATTCAATGATGGCGCCAGATTCCGCAAGGATCAGTCCGTTGTCTTCCAGCACCGGTGACTTGCCCAGAGGATGGACTTTTTTCAGCGATGGCGGCGCCAGCATGGTTCCTTTATCCCGCTGATAACATTTGATTTCGTAAGGGACGCCCAATTCTTCGAGCATCCATAAGATTCGCTGTGAACGGGAATTATCCAAATGATGCACAGTTAGCATAAAAGTCTTCTGTCCTTTTTCAATTAATTATTTGTTAACTATAGACAACACTTTCAAAGCGCGTATCAGATTCGCTTTATTAACCCTGACTTTCTTCAGGGTTAATTTATCAAAAATCTTTTTATTTGATTAAAATCACTTACGGATTAATCTTAATTATGCCAAAAAAATTATCGCAACTTCGTTCGCCTTTAATAAGGCTTAATGCCATTATCGCCGGATAACAAATTAACCCGTCGCTTTCGACTCTCTGTTGGTGGAGCCTCACATGTTTTCCAGTAATTACAACAATGTGCTTGTGATGTTTTCGTTCATTGTTGCAATGCTTGCCTCTTATACCGCGCTTGATATGGCAGGCCGGGTTGCCACCACAGAGGGAAAGGCTTCCCGACTTTGGTTAACAGGTGGCGCCATTGCAATGGGTATCGGCATCTGGTCGATGCATTTTATCGGCATGCTGGCCTTTAATGCTTCGATGCCAATGGGTTACGACCCTTTAATTACCCTGCTTTCTATGCTGATTGCCATCATTTCCTCAGCTTTTGCGCTGTGGCTGGTATGCCTTGAGGAGTTACCCACCGGGCGGTTACTTGCCGGTGCCTTGCTGATGGGCGGCGGTATTGCCGCGATGCATTACACGGGTATGGCGGCGATGCAGATGATGCCGCCCATTGTCTACGATTACCGTTGGGTCGCGTTATCTGTGGGAGTGGCGATTGTCGCCTCCGGCGCGGCGCTGTGGATGGCGTTCAATCTGCGTCATCAGTCACCCAATGTCCGTCTGCTGCGCATCAGCGCTGCGGTGGTAATGGGCGCTGCCATTGTCGGTATGCATTACATCGGCATGGCTGCGGCACAATTCCCGATGGACAGCCACAGTATGGCGGCGTTCAGCGGCGTAGACAATAACTGGCTGGCACTGCTGGTGATTGTGGTCACGCTGGCGATTCTGGCGATCACCCTGATCATTTCTATTCTTGATGGCCGGATGCAGGCACGCACCTCGATTCTGGCATCTTCGCTGGCACAGGCGAACCGCGAGCTGACCCAACTGGCGCTGCACGACAATCTGACCCATTTGCCAAATCGTCTGTTGCTGGAAGACCGCCTGAGTCAGGCGTTTCAGAAAGCGTCACGTGGCGAATCACAGTTTGCGGTGCTGTTTTTCGATCTCGACGGATTCAAAGCCGTTAACGATGCCTTCGGCCATCACATCGGCGATCAGCTGTTAATTTCAGTCACCGAACGCCTGCAATCGCAGCTGAGGGCGACAGATACGCTGGCGCGGCTCGGCGGCGATGAGTTTGTACTGCTGGTTGAGATCACCGAACCCACCGATGCCTCGCAACTGGCCGATAAACTGGTGCATCTGATTGCGCGTCCGTTTTACGTTTCCCGCTACGAACTGCTGGTCTCTGCCAGCGTGGGGATCGCGGTGTATCCGGGCGATGGCGAGAATGAACGCGAGCTGATGCTCAATGCTGACGCCGCGATGTATCACACCAAAAATTCCGGCCGTAACGGCCACAGTTTCTTCCAGCCGTCGATGAATGCCAACGCCCAGAACCAGTTGCAAATGCTCAATGATTTGCGTCTGGCGGTTGCACACCATGAGCTGCGTTTGCACTATCAGCCGAAATTTATTGCGCCTTACGGGCCGGTGAGTGGCTTCGAAGCGCTGCTGCGCTGGGAGCGCGACGGTAACCTCCTCAGCCCGGATGTGTTTTTGCCGCTGGCGGAAAAAACCGGACTGATTATCCCGATTGGCGAATGGGTGCTCAATGAAGCCTGTCGCCAGTTGCGGGAATGGCATCTGGCCGGCCATACACAATGGACAGTGGCGGTGAATCTTTCCACGCTGCAATTTGAGCAGGCGAATCTGGTCGAAATGGTGATTGAAACCATTGAACGCCATCAGATCCCGCCTGAAATGCTGACGCTGGAAGTGACAGAAACCACCGCGATGCGTAACCCGGATGCCAGCGTGGAAATTCTGGAGCGCCTGACACAGTACGGCGTAAAAGCCTCCATTGATGATTTCGGTACCGGCTATTCCAGCCTGCTCTATCTGAAACGTCTGCCGGCCAGTGAGCTGAAAATCGACGGTGCATTTATTAATGACCTGATTGCCGGTAGCGAAGACGCCAGTATCGTTTCTGCGATCATTGCCCTCGGCCAGACGCTGAACCTGAAAGTGGTGGCCGAAGGCGTTGAAACGATCCAACAGCAGGAATTTCTGACGCAACTGGGCTGCGACACCTTACAGGGTTATCTTCTGGGGCGTCCGATGACGCCACAACAGATTGCCCAACACCCCGATACGGACTGGGAGTCGCAGATAACCCTCACAGATAAAGCCTGACGCCCCCGGCTCAGGCTGTCGCCGTGCGGAAAAATCGCACGGCGTTGCGTAGCTCAACGCTTTGTTCCGTCAGGGATTGCGCCGCTGCCGCTGCCTGTTCCACCAGCGCGGCGTTCTGCTGCGTCACCCTGTCCATCTGGTCAACGGCAATCCCCACTTCGTGAATACCGGTGTGCTGCTCAGAACTTGCTGTCGAGATTTCTCTGACAATTTCAGCCACCTTATTCACCGAGCTGACAATCTCATTCATGGCTTTACTGGCGCGATCAGCCTGCAATGACCCTTCGGCAATTTTGCTGACGGTGCCCTGAATCAGATCTTTAATTTCTTTCGCCGCCTGCCCGCTTTTTTGCGCCAGCACCCGCACCTCACTCGCCACCACCGCAAACCCTTTACCCTGCGTACCGGCACGCGCCGCTTCCACAGCGGCGTTCAGCGCCAGCAGGTTGGTCTGGAAGGCAATGCCTTCAATCACGCTGATGATATTGATAATTTCATTCGAACTGCCGGAAACATCACGCATATGTGCCTGCATCCCCGTAACAATCACGCCGCCCTGAGACGCTGTTTTCGAGGTTTCCAGCGCCAGCTGGCTGGCCTGCCGGGCGTTCTCAGCGTTCTGGCTGACGGTCGCGGTCAGGTTTTGCATATTGGAACTGGTCTGCACCAGCGAGGCCGCCTGTTCTTCGGTGCGCTGTGATAAATCCACATTACCCTGTTCAATTTCACTGGCGGCATGATTGATGGATTCACTGCCTTCCATAATCTGATGAATAGTTTTATTCAGTTGCTGGTTCATGCCGTTCAGCGAAGCCAGCAAACTGCCGTCATCACCCGGTTTCAGCGTGATTTTTGCCGCCAGATTACCGGCGGCGATTTCACGCATAATAGAGGCGGCATAAGCCGGTTCACCGCCCAGTTGTTTCACCAGATGGTGCGCCAGCAGCAGTGCCATCGTCAGTGAAAGAATAAACGCCACGCCGACCAGCAGTAAAAACATCGCGCTGGCCGTGTGATAGCTGCTGCGCGCATCCGCTGCCGCCTTCTCACTGTTGGTCAGCTCGTTTTTGACCAGCGTTGCCAGATCCGCCATTAACTGTGTGCGATATTTCCGTGAGTTATCGCCACTGATTTTCGTGGCCTGCGCAATGTCGTTGCGTTCAACCGCCGCAATCACATCATTATTCGCCAGCGAAAACTGCTCAAAATTAGCGACGATTTGCTTAAACAGATCTGACTGACTGCCGCCGCTGTCCAGCTTCAGATACGCATTTTCCGCGTCTTTAAAGGTGGCAACCGCCTGAAGGATTTCGACCCGGTGGCCGTCGCGCGGCGCCCCCTCTGGCGAGGCGATATATTGCACCTGTTGCAGGCGTAATTCCGCCAGCGTGCCGCGCATCACCAGCGGATACTGCACGCCGGGAAGCCGGTAGGCACGGTAGTTTTCAATCTGCTGATTACTGCTGTTGAGCAGCCAGGCCGACATCGCCGCCAGAATCAACAGCAGGCTCAGGACGAGTGCGAATGCACCCAGCAAACGGGCAAGTATGGAAAGGTTGGTGATCTTTTTCATCTGGGCACATCGGAAAGTCAGTGACAGGAAACACTCATAACGGCCGGAATGAAGGGAACTTTAGGGAAAATGAAACTATATTTCATTTTGTTAAGCGCTGTCTTTCGTAATGTAATTTTAGGGTTACCGGACGAATTTTTCATGTTACCGGCCCGCCTTAAAAACATGATCTGCCACGCGTTGCAAAGATTTGCTCTCTCATAAAGAGAGAGCACTCAGCGCGACTCACTTTGGCTCACTTCGGTTCAAAAGCGGGCCATAACGGAGTGACTGCCGACAACAGATTCGCCGTACCGGCCGCCACCGACATGTGTCGGAAATTGTCGCTGCCGTCCGCTGTCTTCGCAAATTTCACCACCGTTTCCAGCCCGGCTTCCTGACACAACACCGTGCCGCCAGCGATATCCCACAGCGTGGTGCGCCGTTGCAGATGGCCGTCGATAATGCCTTTTGCCGCAAACACCATGCCGACCGTGGTACAGCGATAACAATGTACTGACCAGTCAGCCGCGCGGATCCCCTGATAAAAGGCCGAGGCTTCGTCCAGCTTGTCGTCCGCACTGTCGCCCAGCGACACAATCTGTACATCTTCAAAACGATCATCGCGACGGAAGGGTTTGTCGTTGAGGAAAATCCCCTTTCCGGATTCTGCTGCAAACAGGTCGTTTAAAACCGGCAGTGCCACAATGCCGATCACCGGCTGTTTATTTTCCACCAGCCCGAGCGACACGCCCCACAGCGGCGAACCGCGCAGGAAATTCGAGGTGCCGTCGATAGGATCAATCACCCAGCACGGCGCGTCGGTCAGAATGCCGCCCATCTCTTCGCCGATCACCGCATCCTGCGGAAAATGCTCTGCCAGCCGGGTGCGGATAAACTGCTCAACCGCCAGATCGGCTTCTGAAACGAAATCCTGCGTACGCTTACTGCTGATTTCGATAGCGTCCCGGCGGTGAAAAAAGTCCAGCGCCAGTCTGGCGGCCTGCGCCGCAATCTGACTGGCAACCGCCAGACGCGGGGACATCATAGTGTTGGTCATGATAAATCCTGAGTTTTCAGTCGGAAGGAACAAAAGCTGTCTTCATAGAATGCATCGGAATCGATGAATAAAAAATGACAACCTGCCACTTGCTAAAATAGCGTAAAACACTCTATATCTGTGTGCTTCAACTTTCTGAATTTTGCCGGAGATTTCCATGCCCGATGCCGCCCATTGGTTGCCCTTTCTGCTGATTTGTCTCGGGCTGGTATTAACGCCCGGCCCGAACATGATTTACCTGATTTCACGCTCACTCTGTCAGGGGCCGAAAGCCGGACTGATTTCCCTCGGCGGCGTAGTGCTGGGCTTCCTGTTTTACATGTTGTTTGCTGCGCTCGGCATTACCGCGCTGCTGATGGCGGTGCCCTTCGCTTATGACGCCCTGCGCATCGGCGGCGCTGCGTATTTGCTGTATATGGCGTGGCAGGCGGTGAAACCCGGCGGACGCTCGCCGTTTCAGGTCAGGGATTTACCCCGCGACAGCAATAAAAAACTGTTCACCATGGGGCTGGTCACTAATCTGCTGAACCCGAAAGCGGCGGTGTTATATCTGACGCTGTTACCGCAGTTTATCGTGCCTGAACAAGGGCATGTGCTGACGCAGTCGCTGATTCTGGGCAGCTCGCAAATTCTGATCAGTGCGACGGTCAACGCGCTCATTGCCCTTTCAGCCGGTTACATTGCCGTCTTCCTGGCCGGACGACCATTGTGGATGGTCATCCAGCGCTGGTTTATGGGTGCAGTGCTGGGCGGGCTGGCTATGCGTATGTTGCTCGACGGGCGTAAATAACCGGCCATTTGTCACGCGTCATATTCAGTTCCGCATCAACGCTATATAATCCTTTGCATAACGAAACCAGAGGATTTTTCCATGCGTCTATTTTCATCCCGATTTTTGCCTGCCGTTGCCTTGCTCGGGCTTGCCCTGAGCCTGGCTTCCCCTTGCGCTTTTGCCACACGCCAGATAACCGATCAGCTTGGCCGTCAGGTCACTATTCCCGATCAGGTGGATCGCGTCGTCGTTTTGCAACATCAGACCCTTAATCTGCTGGTTCAGCTGGATGCCACCAAAGATATTGTCGGCGTGCTGAACAACTGGCAGCGACAGCTGGGCAGCGGTTATGTGCGTCTTGCGCCGGAGCTGGCGAAAACGCCGGTGGTCGGCGACCTGACCAGCGTGAACCTGGAAAGCGTGGTGGCGCTTCATCCGCAAGTGGTGTTCGTCACCAACTATGCACCACAGGAAATGATCGACCAGATCAGCCAGGCCGGGATCGCCGTCGTGGCGGTTTCATTGCGGGATGATCCGAAAGGCGAAGAACATATGATGAACCCGGTGCTGCCGGATGAAGATGAGGCGTACACCGAAGGGCTGAAGAAAGGCATCGCGCTGATTGGCGATGTGGTCAATCACCAGAAACAGGCACAGGCGTTGATCGACTATACTTTTTCTCAGCGTCAGTTAACTGGCGAGCGGCTGAAAGATATTCCGGCCAATCAGCTGATCCGCACGTATATGGCAAATCCCGATCTGACCACTTACGGTTCCGGCAAATATACCGGCCTGATGATGGCGCATGCCGGTGCGATGAACGTTGCGGCAGCCACAGTGAAAGGGTTTAAGCAGGTCGCGCTGGAACAGGTGATCGCCTGGAACCCGCAGGTGATCTTCGTGCAGGACCGGTATCCGGAAGTGGTCGGGCAGATCACCGGTGATCCGAAATGGCAGGGTATTGATGCGGTCAAAAATCACCGCGTTTATCTGATGCCGGAATACGCCAAAGCCTGGGGCTATCCGATGCCTGAAGCGATGGCGATCGGCGAACTGTGGATGGCGAAAAAACTCTACCCGCAAAAATTCGCTGACATCGATATGCAAAAACAGGCTGATGCCTGGTACCAGCGCTTCTACCGGACGGATTTTAAACCCGCGGCAGACGCGGCGCGCGCGGGGAAATAGCCTCGTCTCCGGCGCTTTACGTTGAGGCAATGTGACAAGGAGACCTGATGACAAATACGATTAAAGTGCTGGCGGCAGGGAGTTTACGCCGCGCATGGGCGCCGCTGTGCGATGCCTTTACGGAAGAAACCGACAGCAAAGTCGACGTGGAATTCGGCCCCGCCGGGCTGTTGCGCGAACGTATCGAACAAGGGGAAAAGGTCGATCTGTTTGCCTCGGCCAATACCGCGCATCCGCTGACGTTGCAGCAGCACGGTAAGGCGCTGGACGTGGAAGCATTTTGCGGCAACAGCCTGTGTGTCACCGCCCGAAAAGGGCCGGAACTGGATAAACTCAACTGGCTGAGCGTATTACTTGATCCCCGTTTTCGGCTGGCGACATCGACACCGCAAAGCGATCCTTCCGGTGATTACACCTGGCAAATGTTTGAGCAGATCGAAAGGCGACATCCCGATGCCGGGGCTATTTTACGCAACAAGGCGCTGCGTCTGGTGGGCGGTGAGAAATCGGCCAAAATTCCGGCAGGCAAACTGGCGGCAGAATGGCTGATTTGCAGCGGTCAGGCCGATGTTTTTATCGGCTACACCAGTTATGCCGCGCTGTTGCGGGAAAATGATGCGCTGGAAGTCTACAACATTCCGGCGGATTACAACGTGCGGGCCAGATACGCGCTCGCGACCTGCACGGAGAAAGGGAAACCGCTGGCAGAATTTATTCTTTCAGAAACCGGCCAGCATATTTTGCAGAACGCCGGTTTTTGCGGGAGACATGCGGTGATGCCGGAATAGAAAAAATACAAACAGGTACAACGCGACCTTAGTGATCGAGGTCTCTTTCTTTCATTGCCCGCTGACGATCGTAATACTCATCTTCAGCGGCAGTGATTTCATCGAGCAGCGAATCCACATCGGCTTTGTGCGTATCTTCGGTGAACAATCCGGTCAGAATAGTTTCCGGTGTCAGTTTGCCGTCTTCGTACAATGCCCAGATTTCTTTGGCAAAGCGCGTTTCCAGCAACTGCGGTGCAAACTGCCCGTAGTACTCGGTCATGTTATTCACATCGCGCTCGAACATCGATTCAGCGTGGTTATTGGCAGCGGCGTCCACGGCCTGCGGCAGGTCGATAATCACCGGCCCTTCAGCGTCCATCAACACGTTAAACTCTGACAAGTCACCGTGAACGATACCGGCGCACAGCATGCGTACGATATTGCGGATCATGGTGTCGAAATCGGCTACCGCTTCTTCTTCAGTCAGGATGACGTCACTCAGACGCGGCGCGACTACACCGTCAGCGTCGGTGATAAGCTCCATCAGCAGCACGCCGTCCAGACAAATGTAAGGCTGCGGCACGCGCACACCGGCATTCGCCAGACGGAACAGTGCATCCACTTCAGCTGTCTGCCAGGATTCTTCCTGCTGTTTACGCCCGAACTTTGACCCCTTTTGCATCGCACGCGCGTTGCGGGTGTTACGGACTTTACGGCCTTCCTGATACTGCACGGCCTGCTTGAAGCTACGTTGTGTCGCTTCTTTATAGACTTTGGCGCAGCGGATCTCTTCACCGCATAAAACGGTGTAAACATCGGCTTCTTTGCCACTTTTCAGTCGACGGACCACATCATCAATCAGGCCGTCATCCACCAGAGGTTGGATTCTATTTGGGATTTTCATGCAGCCTTGTACCTTATTTCAGCGCATGAGGGAATGACCTGCGCAATATTCCCTGCATTACACACCAGACACGCCGTTCGCGTCATCCTTTCTGATCCTTATCGCTTACTGTTCTCAAGGGTACAGTTTAACGTAGTGGCGATGGAGTGGATACTTTATGCACATACGTTATCACTTTTTACCGCTGCTTTTCACCGTCAACGCCCGCCGGGGTTTTATGGCACCCTGATTAAATTTAACTTAAATAATTAATTTATGTCCGCTAATTATTTCTTACTGTAAATAAAGCATGCCAGTTAATAAATTTTTATGTCTTCGGAACTTTTTCTTTAACTTAAGCTTTTCGTGCTGTTTACGCTTCGTTTATTCAAGGCAAAAAACGGTATACGTTCCGTTTAGAATAGAGGTGATACTGTGCCGGTAATTTCCCGTTGCAGGTCTTCTGATATGAATACTATTTTAATAACCGGTGCCACTGGTTTTGTTGGCGGAGCTGTAGTTGAATATTTTCTGCGCCAGCAACTCACCACCAATAATGCATTATTACTCTTAGTCAGGGCTGACGATAATGCGACGGGACTCGCCAGAATTATCGATAATTTGAAGAAGTTTGAATTAAATGATACTCAGCTTTCTCCGCTAACTGAGCAATCAATATTGACCGGCGATCTGGCCGATCCGGAAAGTTTTATTCATGACGCGCGTTTAGATAATGTCACGCACGTTATTAACTGCGCCGCCATCGCCTCGTTTGGTCATAATCCGGCCATGTGGCGTGTGAATGTCGAAGGTTCACTGGCCTTCGCCAAACGTATGGTGCAGGTAAAAGGTTTGCAGCGATTTGTGCATGTTGGCACGGCGATGGCATCGATGCCGGATAAAGACAGCGTCTTCTACGAAGGCATGCCGGACAACGAGCAGAACGAAGATCTGGTGCAGTACACGGCTTCCAAGCGGGCGATTGAGAATCTTGTCCGCGCCGAATGCCCGTCGCTGCCGTTCGTGGTTGCACGACCGTCGATTATCGTCGGTCACACGCAGCATGGCTGCCAGCCTTCAAGCAGCATCTTCTGGGTGTTCATGATGGCGATTAAACTGAAGAAATTCACCTGTACGCTCGACGATCAGGTGGATGTTATTCCGGTGGACTATTGCGCGATGGTGCTGGTAAAACTGTGTCTCGCCAAAGACCTCAGCCATAACTTTTATCATATTTCTTCCGGCGAAGAGATGTGTACGCCATTCCATGCAATAGATACCTCGGTGGCAAAAGCCAATAATACTTCACGTATTATCAGTGAATATGAACAGACCAGTTATCAGGAATTTACCGGCATCCGCAAACAATTTAAAGATGTGCTCGGCCCATGTAATGATAAAATTATTTTACGTGCCATTAAACTTTATGGCGGTTTTGCTCAGTTAAACGTGAAGTTTGATAATTCTCGTTTATTAGATATGGGCATTCCAAAACCTGCTGCCTTTAACAGTTATATTGATAAATGTGTTTCCTCAACCCGTGGACAATCTATCAGCGAACTGATGCAGGTTGATTTTAAATAAACCCGGTGTCTGTTAAATATTAAACACTCCCCTAAATCATTCTCGTTGCTTCAAGGCGGCAACTGAATGAATCCCCGGGAGCTTACATAAGTAAGTGACCGGGGTGAGTGACCAATCTGCAGGGAGCAGATTGGAACGCTGCTTGCAGCGGCTCCTTCAGGAGCGAGGTCCATGGATGGGCCGAGTAACGCAACCAACGCAGAAGCAGCGTGAAGGATGACGGGGATTAGACAAGGCCGTTTCGGCCATACAGCCTGAAACCTTCGCGCTGATTCAGGCGGTCATAATACGCCGTCACTGCCGGTAACGCCGGACGGGACATGGGTGTCATCGACCAGCGGTTCACTGCCAGCCCGAGCGGAATATCCGCCAGCGTAAAATTATCCCCCAACACGTAATCGCCGCTGCGCTGAAGTTGTTCTTCCAGCATCTGCATATGACGGTTCCATTCGCTGACACCGGCATCAATCAGCGCCGGATCCTGATGCTGCGGACTGTTGCGCGCCAGCGCCGGAAACGCATAACGCCAGGAATTATTCAGCTCACCGGATTGCCAGTCCATCCACTGTTCGGTCAGCGCACGACGTTTCGGGTCAGATGACAGCAAATCTTCGCGCCCTTCCCGCGCCGCCAGATACCGGCAAATCACGTTGGATTCCCACAGTACAAATTCGCCATCGAGCACTACCGGCACCATCGCATTCGGGTTCAGTGCTTTAAATTCCGCAGTCTGGACAGACTGAAAACCCGAACCGAATTGTTCCTGTTCGAAATCCAGCCCCAGTTCCTGACAGGTCCACAACACTTTACGCACATTGATCGACGGTGATTTACCCAAAATCTTTAGCATGATTTCCCCTGTTAACGTGGTACACGAATAGCCGGTCACGACGGACGAATAAAGATCCGCGTGGCTGAGCCGTGATAAGTGGTATCCGTTTTTGCCACGAAACCACATTTTTCCGCCAGACGAACCGAGGCCTGATGCTCCGGCGCAATAATGCAGCATAGCTGACGATCGACGTGTGTACCGGCCCATTTCAGCACTGCCTGCGCGGCTTCAAAGGCGTAGCCTTTGCCATGAAATGCCGGAGAAACGACCCAGCCCATTTCCGCCATGCCTTTGAGCGAGGGTGTGATATCGCGCTGATAATCCGCCAGACCAATTTCGCCAACAAACGCGCCTTCTGCACCCGCCGTTTTTTCGAACACAATCCAGTAACCGAAACCGAGCATCTGCCAGTGGCCCGGATACCGCAGCAGACGACTCCAGCTGGCTTCGCGACCCGAAGGCGTGCCACCGATGTATTTCACAACCGCCGGATCGGCCCATTGCGCGGCAATATCTTCAAAATCATCAACATGATGGCCACGTAAAATCAGACGTTCGGTTTCGATAACGGGAGCACTGGTCTGCATGGTTTTTCCTGAATAAGGTGAATTACCATTAACTTAGCACCACAATTGTGCTGACCGGAAGAGAGGTTTTAGCGGGAAATAAAAATCAGACGATAATGCCGCCGCGCAGTGCCGTCGGCGTTATGCCACGCACGGATTTGAAACGGTTACTGAAATGGCTGGCGGAGCTGAATCCGCATTCCAGCGCAATGGACGTGATGTCCATCTGACTGGTTTTCAGCAAGTTTTCCGCGCGGATCAGCCGGGCATTCATCACGTACTGATGCGGTGCCAGCCCCATGCTTTGTTTAAACATGCGGGCGAAGTGGAATTCGCTGAGTTCTGCCAGCGCGGCAAGTTCCGGCAGTAATAAAGGCTGCCCGAGATGCGTGTGAATATAATCTTTTACGCGGTTGAGCATATGCGGTGCCAGCCCGCCGCGTACCGTTGGCAGCGCCCATTGCAGATGGGTGTAATGTTTCACCAGATGCGCCATCAGCAGATTGGCGGCGCTGCTGAGCATCAGTTGATTGCTGTTTTCCTGCCACTGGCTGCTGAGCAAAAAGTGGCGATACAACAGCGTAATTTGCGGATCCTCTCCGAATGTGCGTTCTTCCAGCTCAATCGCCGCCGGGCTGCGATCCCAGGTTTGTTCCACCAGATGTCGCAGGTGTTCGTCGGAGCAATACAGATGCACAAACGACAAATCGTCGCGCACATCCCAGCTCGACATACTGCCTTTCGGCATCAGACAAAAACGATCCGGCCCGCCGCCGTTCCGCCAGCCGCTGCGGGTTTTGTGGTAACACTCGTAGCCGTCGGCAACGTACAGGCTCAGCGTATGGTGATCAGCGCTTTCCTGATTCACGATGTCATTTTTGTTCGACCACGCCGCCAGCTGAATACCGGAACCCAGTTCCACACTGTCATGCAGAACTGCTTTGTGCTGACGCAGCGTTTCGAAAGCCTGATAGACCTTAGTCATGGCGTACCCGTGTGGAGGAAAGATGACGCCCATTTTACGTTTTTCCCCCGCCCCGGTACCAGATCTTGCTGTGCGGGTGACTGAAAAAATGCGCAAGAATATGCAACTCAGCGCAAAACGTTGAAAGCCAGCGGTCTGCCGTTACCACAGAATGTCCTCAGTCATTACTGTCTGAGTGAGAGAATTCTATGAACGCACTGCTTTATATTTTGGTGATCCTGATCTGGGGTACCACCTGGTTTGCGATTTATCTGCAACAGGGCGACGTGCCGGTCACGGTGTCGGTTTTCTACCGTTTCCTGCTGGCTGCGGTGATCATGCTGGTGGCATTGCTGGCGACACGCAGGTTGCGTCGTCTGGCGCTGAAAGATCACCTTTTCTGCCTGGTTCAGGGTTGCTGCGTTTTTTGCTTCAATTTTTACTGCTTCTATCACGCCGCAGCCTACATCACCAGCGGGCTGGAATCGGTGATTTTCTCGATGGCCGTGCTGTTCAACGCGTTCAACGGCATGCTGTTTTTCCGTCAGAAACTGGCTCCGGCAGTGATCCCGGCGTCGGTTCTCGGGCTGGCAGGTATTATCACGCTTTTCTGGCATGACCTCAGCGCCGCGCATATCGCACCGGAATTGCTCAAAGGCATCGGCCTCAGCCTGCTCGGCACTTACGGTTTCTCACTCGGCAACATGATCAGCTCACGCCATCAGCGTCACGGGCTGGATGTGCTTTCCACCAATACCTACGCGATGTTTTACGGTACAGCCGTCATGGGCGCGCTGAGCCTGATGCAGGGCGCTTCCTTCGCCATCGACCTGACGCCGCAATATCTCGGCTCGCTGGTCTATCTTTCCGTGTTTGGTTCGGTACTGGCTTTCGGCATTTACTTCACGCTGGTCGGCCGCATCGGTGCCAGTCAGGCGGCCTACAGTACGCTGCTGTTCCCGCTGGTCGCACTGACGGTTTCCACATTTTATGAAAATTATCAATGGCATGCCAATGCGGTTATCGGGCTGGCGCTGATCCTGCTCGGTAATCTGGTGATGTTCTGCCGTCCGGCCTGGCTGGAGATGTTCAGGCGCAAAGCCGCTGCGGCGTAGGACGGCTTACCGGCGGGTACAAAAAAACACTCGACAACTCTCCTCCTCGTGTTGCATACCTGAAAGGCCGCATCCTAAGAGATGCGCGCCCTACAGAAAATAATGAGGAGAATAAAATGCCTTTTGTACGTATTGATATGGTCGAAGGAAAACCCGAAACCTACCGCAAAACCGTCGGCGATGTGATCTATGACGCGCTGCGCTCAGCTCTTAATGCGCCGGAAAACGACAAGTTTATTGTCATCTCCGAACACTCTCCGGCAGAAATGATGATTTCCCCTGATTATCTGAATATCCAGCGCAGCCCGAACTGCATTGTGATTCAGGTAACGCTCAACACCGGCCGTACACTGGAAATGAAAAAGGCGTTCTATCACGCCGTCGCTTACGGGCTGCATGAAAAAGTCGGGTTACGTCTGGAAGATGTGTTCATCAGCCTGGTGGAAGTGCCGAAAGAAAACTGGTCCTTCGGCAACGGAGAAGCGCAATACGCGTGAGAAAAGGTCTGAAGGTAAACTTCAGGCCAACAAGTTCTCACCACCAATCAGCGGAATGATTCGGGCAAGCACGTCGTTAAAGACGCCACTTTCCGCAACAGCGATAAACTTTGCCTGACGGTGCCGCCAGTCCATTGTATGGATCAACGTGGTGGCAACCACACAAGGTGCGCTCAGATTGTTGACCGGCACTTCGGTCGGCGCGCCCCGGATGCTGCTGCTCACCGGCATACAAATCACCAGCCCGGTAACCTGATTATACGTTTCATGAGACAGGATCAGCGCCGGTCGATATTTGCCTATTTCCTTTCCTTTGGTGGGCTCAAAATCCAGCCAGCAAATATCCCCGCGCTTTGGTAAATACATTAATAATCAAGCTCCCTGTCAGTCGGTTCTGCCAATTCATCAGCGTGAGCATTATACGCGCTCAGCCCCGATAACAAGCTGGCCTCAGTGACCTTCTGCTTATCGGCTTTACGAATTTGCAGCCCGTCTTCAGAAATCTCGATATCAACGACATCACCTTCCTCGAATTGTGGAATTGACTTCAAATTTCCGGACAGCCGTAACGCGATGCTGTTACCCCATTTCTGTAATGTGGCCTGAGTACGCATGTTCATTTCTCCACCGTTGTATCTACAAAGAGTATACAACCAAAAACCCGTAACAGTATTCCTGATACGGGTTTTTGCGAGCTGCATTCCGGCTTTTTATTTTCCTGCGTTAAACGGAAGGATTAAATAATCCCGCCATTCGCCTTCAGCGTCTGGCCGTTGACCCACGCACCGTCGGGACCGGCGAGGAAGGCGACGACGGAGGCGATATCTTCCGGCTGACCGAGGCGCTCGAGCGGCGAGGTTTTGGCGATGGTTTCCACCAGTTGATCCGATTTACCGTTGAGGAATAAATCCGTTGCTGTCGGGCCGGGCGCGACGGTATTGACGGTTATCTGACGGCCGCGCATTTCCTTGGTGAGCACGCGGCTCAGCGCCTCGACAGCCGCTTTGGTCGCGGCATACACGCCATAAGTCGGCTGATATAACCCGACCACGGTTGATGAGAAATTGATGATACGTCCGCCGTCGTGCAGATGTTTCGCCGCTTCACGCAGCGTGTTGAAAGTGCCTTTCAGGTTGATATCGATAAGGCGGTCGAATGCTGCATCGTCGGTTTCGGCAATGGCGGAAAGCGTCATAATACCCGCATTATTCACCAGCACATCCACGCCGCCAAACGCCTGTTCCGCGCTGGCAAACATCCGGCCGACCGCCGCCGCGTCGCTGACATCCGCCTGCGCGCTGATAGCTTTTCCGCCTGCCTGTTCAATTTTTCTGACCACCGCGTCGGCTTCTGCCGCACCGCGTGAGTAGTTCACAATCACGGTAAAACCGTCGTGCGCCAGACGCTCTGCGATGGCGGCGCCAATACCCCGTGATGCGCCGGTGACCAGCGCGACGTTCTGTTTGGATGAAGTCATGATGCGTTTCCTTTTTTCAGTGATTCGGATCTGTTGTCAGTGAGGAAAGCGTAGCCGATTGACGCTGCCGGATAATTACCTGATATTCGTTATCACTATCCGGAAAAGGCGAACAATTATCATGGATAAACTCGACAGCATGCAGTTATTCACCCGCGTGGTGGAGCTGCGCAGTTTTACGCAGGCTGCACAAGCGCTGAATCTGAAACGTTCCACGGTGACCGATGCCATTAAACAACTGGAGTCGCGGCTGAACATCCGGCTTCTGCAGCGTACCACCCGACACGTCAGCGCGACGCTGGATGGCGAAGCCTATTACCAGCGCTGTCTGCGTATTCTGGCAGATGTGGAAGATGCTGAAATGGCGTTTGCCGGTGCGCAGCCGAAGGGGTTATTGCGGGTGGATGTACACGGTTCGATGGCGCGGCATTTTCTGCTGCCCGGCCTGGCGGATTTTCTGGCGCAGTATCCCGACATTGAGTTTTACATGAGCGAAGGCGACCGGCTGGTGGATCTGGTGCGGGAAGGCATTGATTGCGTGATCCGCGCCGGTGAACTGAAAGACAGCGATATGGTGGCGCGCCCGCTCGGTACGCTGCCGGAAATTACCTGCGCCAGCCCGGACTATCTGCAACGTTTCGGCATACCGGAAACGCCAGACGATCTCGCCGGTCACCGGATGATTGGTTTTCGTTCCAGCGCAACCGGCGGGCTGTTGCCGCTGATTTTTCAGGTGCAGGGCAAAAACCGTGAAATCCTGCTGCCAACCAGTTTGTCGGTCAGCGGCGCGGAAAGCATGAAAGAAGCGGCACGGCGCGGGATGGGGATTATTCAGGTGCCGCATTACGGCCTGCTGGAGGATCTGGCGCAGGGAAGTCTGGTACAAATCCTGGCGGATTTCCCGGCCGGTTCACTGCCGGTTTCCCTGCTTTACCCGCGTAACCGCCAGCTTTCACCGCGCGTACGGGTGTTTATCGACTGGATGGTGAAAGAGTTTGCGCGGCGCGATCCGCATCTGACATGATAGTTTTTCTGCTCTGAAAGCATGACGTCACAACGTTAACGACTGGAGATGCCGATGACCACACCTGCTGTATTGCTGCATATCGGCAGCGAAGAAACGCAAGTTATCGTCCGTAATGATGATGACGACGATAAAAGTTTGCTCCTGACACTGGGCTCACAACTCACCTCTGTCGGCTATTTTCGTCATTCACCGCCGACGCCGGATGAAATGGAAACTGCCATTATGGTGGTCGAGGACGAAGTGATACGCATCCGGCACGACATTCCGCCGGGCGCTAAACTGTTCAGCACGGACAACGATATCCGTGCGCTGGCCCGCATTGCCGGTGAGGCGGAAAATGAAGTGATGACATTGTCGCTCGACGCGGTGGAACGCACTTTCGACCGGCTGGCGCTGGTCATTAATGGCCGCCCGGCGCATTTCGAAGGTATCCCCGACGGCAATGATTTCGCCGCCACGCTGCTGATTTTGCGCGAATTTATGCATCATCTGCAATTTGATGAAATTGTGGTGAAAGGCATGAAATTTGAGATGTAATGATTAACAGCCCCGTCAGGGGCTGTTTTGGTTTTATCTACACTAATGAAGGACTGTTTTTCAACTGCGCAGCATCCGATTCCATCAGTACCATCCCGCTGAGATCCGGCAGGGTCTGATGATTCAGATAATCCCGGAACGACATGCGCGGGGCGTTATTTTCCCAGGCCGATTGCAGCGTGCCCAGCAGGTCAGTGGTTTTCGACGTGATTTCCGGCGTGGTGATGTCGGATTCCAGTGCGCCTTTCACATATTTCTGAATATGTGTTGAGTTGCTGGCGGACTGAGCCACTGTGGCACTCATCAGCGCACCTTTGTGATATTGCACGGACGTCGTGCTTTCTGCCTTGTCATCAATCTGATAGTAAAGGTAATTCTGCGAGTTGCGGTCGCTGGTCAGATTCAGTTTCAGCCCCGGTGTCAGCGATGCATGATAACTGGCGGCCAGATGTGACTGTTGCTTCTGCGTGATATTGCGGTCCTGCGTACCCGTGCCGGTGATCGTGCTGGTTTGAGAAACCTGATAAGAGAACGTATCGGTTTCATCCGGGCGCATCGGATTGGTGGAATCGACCGGTGTCTGCGAGACTGACGCCGTGAAATCCGCCAGCCCGGTCATCATGTTTTTATCGGTTTTGGTCAGCGAGAAATAAACCGGCTCAGCACCCCCGCTTTTATAAGTCGTCGCGGTTTCGCCATAATTGCTGTTCAGCGCCGTAAAGGCATCTTTGAACATGTTCATCAGCGATTCGTCACCATTGCCACGATTACCCGCGCTGCTGATTTGTTTCAGATAACTGTTCAGCGCCTGCTTCTGCTGGCTTTCTGTGCCCAGCAGTGCGCGCTTACTCATGTCGACGCTGATATCCACCGTGCCAGCAACACCGGTCGATTTCACTGAGCGGGTATTCGCATCAGCATGAAAATCCAGCGTCTGGGTATTGGTGGTGCCCAGCGTGGCGTGTAAGTCCACCGACGACAGCACCGAGGTATCAAACTTCGTCAGGCCACTCAGATCGAGCTTCGGCGGTTGCGCCGTCAGGCCATCAATCGCTTTCTGAAAACCTTCCGCAAGACCGGCCAGCGCTTTGCGATCGGCATCGCTGAGCGTGCCTTTGCTGACATTCACCTGCACGCCGAGTCCGTCATCATCACTGCCCAGCGTGATATCCACCAGTGCGCCGCTGGCAGTTTTAATGCTCAGGCTTATCTGGTTATCAGCTTTGGTATGAAGTTGGGTTTGGGCGGCAACGTTGGCCGCCGAACGGGTCGACTGAGCGGAAGTCTGCTTCATCACCGATTGCGAATAACTGCTGCTGTCGGTAGTGAAACGCTCAAGCAGCGCCGCACCGAGTCCGGTAAAACGCGCCGCATTGCCGGAATGGCTGAAGTTCGATGCAAGCTTTGAAGACATCAGATCACTGGAAGAACGTTCCCAGACCAGTGCCGGTTTGGTGATGTTGTAGACCGGCGAAGCGGTGTCCGCCTGGCCGATCATTACCGTGGTGGATTGCGCCGTCGAAGCCTGCTGCTGGCTGGCTGCAGTAGTGACTGCCGTCAGTGATTTTGTTGACGTAACCAGCGTGTTGAGCGCCTGATTACCTGTCGCAGAGATAACTGTCATCCCGATGAGTCCCTATGTTTTTGCGCCATAGCGCCAGTGGATACCTTGATCCTTCTGATGCTATTTTCGGCAAAAACACAGGAAGCTTTAAGGATATGTAAAAGTTGTTTCTTACGCCCCCGACGTTATTCCAGCGGACCGCCCAGAATGGTTTCGCACATGCCGGAAAGAATGCGTTCGCCGGTTTCGCTTTTCAGATCCTCATACCATTGTTCGGTCACGGCCATTTCTTTGCCGTGGGTGACATCGCAGCGTTTACGCGCCTTCAGCACCAGATCCTTCACGCGATATGCCCGTTTTTCCTGATAACGCAGCAATGCATCTTCAATGCCTAATGAATTGGTTTGCAGCATATTTGCCAGCACCACTGCATCTTCCATCGCCGCGCAACCGCCCTGCCCGATATCCGGCGTGGTGCTGTGGCCGGAATCACCGAGCAGCGCAATCCGTCCTCTGACCAGTTGCATAAAGGGTTCGATGTCGTGGATTTCAACGCGGTTGGTGGTTTCAGGATTGATCTGGCTGATCAGCTTCTGCACCGGTTCCGCCCAGCCCGCAAAGTAACCCTGTAAATCCTCGCGTACCGTAGTGCGATCCTCCGGCAAGCCTTTTGGCAGCGGCACATCAAAGAAAAAGTAGAAACGGTTGCCACTCACCGGCATCAGGGACACGCGTTTACCCTCGCCGACAAACGTCGTCCACTGGTCGGCAGGCGCGATGCTTTCATCGATTTCCACCAGGCCGTTCCAGTTAACATAACCGGCATAGCGGCGCTCCGTTGCATAACCCAGAACGTGCTGGCGGATAATGGAATGGGTGCCGTCAGCGGCAATCAGCAGATCGCCGGTCGCGGAAGTGCCGTCGTCAAACCAGGCGGTGACGCTGCCGGCAGATTCTTCAACGTGCGTCACGCGCTTGCCAAACTGCACCTGGTCGCGGCCATAAGTCTCCAGCAGCATCGACTGAAGTTCCGCGCGTGCCACCGGATATGGCTGCTCGCCGACGCTTTGGATCAGCGGATCCATACTGAAACGCGTCATGGTCTGACCCTGCTGATATTCTTTGTAGGCCATAAAACGCATGTTGCCGCCGAGTTCGCGCAGCGCCTCTTTCATGCCGAGATAATTCAGACACTTTACGCCGTTAGGCCAGATGGAAATCGCCGCACCGACCGGTTTGATCTCTTTCACTGCCTCGTATACCGCCGTTTCGATACCAAAACGCTTCAGCGCAATCGCCGCACACGCACCGCCAATACCGCCACCAATCACGATCGCTTTCATATTTTTCTCCCCTGAGTCTCTTTAGGGAAAAGCAATTTCTGTACCAGAAAGACGATTTGCCGCCAAAGCCTTGTATACAATCTTAAGTGAAATCAGTAACTGCCGAAGCGCAGGTGAAATGCGCTAAAACGAGGCGTCGTTTTGGAGCAAGAGTGGCGTAATAGCCGCGAAGTGAATCACTCTGGTGCGAAAGGATGGGGCGGAGAGAAAGCCGGAGGAAGATTTACATCAGACAAATATTCGCAAATCACTCCCCCAGCAGAGGGAGTGATAATTTGGATCCACAAATGCCGCAGTGCGTTACTTGCACCAACCCCAGTGCAGGTTACGAGGTAGCGTTCCCCACGTTTCTATGCAGGTATTTTCCTGTTTGGTCAGTGACTGGGAATATAAAGCCCGTCCCGTTCCTGTTACGCCTTTAATTTTTACGTTCGTCGCTTCAGCAGGAATAATAACCTGCTGAGTATTACCCAGCGATAATTTATATTCTTTATTGAAATTGGCTTTAGTACTGCTGTTGGTATAAGTGAGTCTGTAATAACCTGTGTAACCGCCTTTATTACGCAGACTCAGGACGTAACTTTTCGGTACAGGTGCCATTTCCGGGACGTTGAAATTAAGTGTAAATTCCGCTCCCGGTGACATTTCATCAATTTTATCATTGCTTACCATATATGTTTTTCCCATCTGCTTATTGTAATCAAGCTCAAGAATCAGCATATCGCCGTAATAAGCCGCCCCGCTGTTTGATGAAGAGATACCATGTGAATGGCCACCAAATCTTATCGAGCCGCCATACTCCCCCAGTATATCCCGCGTTGGAGTCTCATTTTCACTGTAACTTTCACCTCCATGCTCCAACGCTATTGTTGCTTTACCTTTTATGCCTGCATCGCGTAACTGCTCACGGAACCAGCCTTCACCGTCCCTGACCTTAACATCATACCGGCGGGCAGCATCCGAATTAAACCCTGAAAATTCCTTCGTATAATGCAAATTATTATTAAGCTGAATGAAACGAATACCCGCAATATCAAAACTGTAACCGAAACTGCCAATATAGTTGGTACTGAGATGCGGGAATTTATAACCATTCATGACGTCGTAATCAACGGAAACGACATCTTTCAAACTATTAATATGATCAACTAAATTCCGGATACTACGAATTGCACAGCGATTTTCCCACAAACCACAGTCATTCACATTGCCGTCATAATCATGATTACCCAGCCCGTACCAGTAAGGTGCATTAAGTTTGCCAAAAGCTTTCTTGGCATCAGACCACTCGCCACCATGCCCCCAGTGGGTAATGTCGCCGTTAATAATCGTCCCCCTGAAGGCATCACCGTATTTGTCTTTCAGTGTGTTAATTGCATCAATCTTCTTAAAGTTAGCTTTGCTGGGTACCGTGTTATATGGCGTAGATGTAGTCTCAGCCCCAAAATGCCAGTCAGACGTAATGGCATAATATTCTTTTGGATGAACAACACGCCACCAGGCATTATCTTTTTTATTTTCCGGGTAATACCAGTTTTTACTTTTCGCATTACCATTAAACTTTGCTTCAAAGAATTCAGTAGTCCCGTTAACCTGACGGCCATGTATTTCACCGACCGTCGTATCAGCGCTCCAGGCTTTTGGCGCAGCAATGGAACCATACACCGCAGAGGTTACCGCCGCGTCCGGGAAGACCTCCTGTCTCAGCTGTTCTTTCATATTTTTCAGTGCTTCGAATGTTTCTTCCGCACTGTCTGTTGAAACTTCGTAAGGACGGGAATGCTCCACCCCATTTACATCGGTATAACCATCTCCCCTTTTGCAACAACTGGAGAGATATTGTTATCACTGGAATCGACCGTTTTAGCTTCTAATAAACGCACGGCTTGTCCACCTGGCACAGTGATTGCTTTTATTTCATATGGACTTGAATTCTCTGAAACCTTATAGCCAGATATTTCGGTTGAGAGTTTCATCCGGGCATAGTCATTTTGATCATCAGGAATAGGTAACCCGTCCTGATGAGGGTCAGGTACCGGAACAGGCGCGGGAGGATTAGGAGAAGGACCCGGTGATATTTCCCGTTGCATAGAACTCATGTCGATCATCTTCATGCCATCAGGCACAGTGAGTACAACATCCGGTACATGGTAACCACCTCTTTGCGTTGCCACATTGCTAATATTTATTTCTGCTGAGGTATAAAATGGCAAACAAGCAGCGATAGCCATGGCTATCCTGCCATATTTAATTTTATTTTTTGAGACGAACACACTTTCACCCTTGAGGTTAATCATTTTACTGTTAGTAAATTATCGTACCTCGACATTATAATTTGTAACAAACATTTGTTTTAAAATAAATAATTAAGTTGACTTATTTTACAACGACCATTAAACAATCGGAATACAGAAGTTAAATACATATCAACGCTAAGAATAAAACCTCAAAAGTAGTTTTTCACTGTTATCTGTGAATCCGGAGATTCAGGAAAAAACGGAAGCTGAATAATGTTCAACCGTCAACATAAAGTACTGGCTGTAGTATTCAGAAAAAATATGTATCAGAAATTTTTCCATTTCATCGCTGATACCATTCTTAAAGGGAAAAATCGTCTCACCATAATTGGGGTCAAAGATTTTTATTTGATTGGATTCTGCCCTGAGACCTAATGAGTGTCCGCTGGAAGATTTTTTAATCGATATATGACAGCCATTGCCCTGACTGACACTTTTTAATATTGACTGCGCCATGGTAATTGCGGTATTTCCAGTCAATTTTATTTCCTCCCGAATAAAATTAACCTGATAAGATTTTAGAATGCCATGAAAAACACTTTTCATTTCTTTCATATTCCCGCTGGCACTCAGGTGTTCCTGAAAATTCATGATCCCCCGCACCACCGTCTTACCTTTTTCACTGGCAATATAGGCACTGAACCGACTCCAGCTTTGACCTGATATCAGGTATGCGCCCACCAGCCCCTGACACACACCGTTTTCAAGACCATATTCAACCACCCGGCCGGCGCGATCATAGACATTTCCGGTCCATGCGCCCTTACGTTTTTTCTCATCACAATGATCCCATTTATTTTTCTTAATATATTCCCCCTGTCGGAATTTATTATATATCCCATTATAATTTTGTATCAGTCTAACTGAATCCATTCTCATAAAATCACTTCATTCCATTATTAAGAAAAACTTTGCAAATGATAAAGAAAAAATACTTTCAATGTTGAACATGATTAATTCAGAAAACATAAAGGAAACCTTTTCTTCTAAGGGGTTCTCAGCCTCTGGTCTGGTGCGAGAGCGGGAAGGTTGATACTCTGCTAAGTATTGATATTTCGAATACCAAAAGCATAAACATTTAAAAAATGAATCGCTATCCGATGTTCAGCCCGCAGCAGTTGCTTAGTTTTGTCGCCGTCTGCGAAACCGGCAGTTTTACCCGTGCGGCCGACCGCGTGTACCTGTCGCAATCGACAGTCAGCCAGCAAATCCGCCGCCTGGAAGAAGCGCTGGGAAAACCTTTGCTGGAACGCACGTCTCATCAGGTGCAACTGACTGAAGAAGGTGAACGGTTGCTGGGTTATGCGCGGCGGATTATCGCCCTGAACGGTGAAGCGCACGATGCGCTGAGTGACCAGTGGCCGGACGGCGTAGTGCGTCTCGGCGTGCCTGAAGATTTTGCCGCGGCTACCACGTCCCTGCTGGCGCAATTCAGCCGCGCCCATCCGCATATTCGCCTCGATGTCACCAGCGGCCTGAGTCACGAACTGCGCCGCGCCTGGCAACAGGAGATGCTGGATATCATTCTGGTGAAACAACTCACCGGCGAAAAGGCCAACGCCTCGCGCCCCGAGCCGATGCTGTGGCTGGACAGCGCGGCGTTTCCGGCGTTTGAACGGGATCCCATCCCGCTGGTACTGTTTCCGCTCAACGGGTTATACCGCGAAGAACTGTGTCAGGCACTGGATGCTCTCGGGCGTAGCTGGCGTATCAGTTACAGCAGCGCCAGTCTCGCCGCGCTGGTCGCTGCCAGTGCGGCCGGATTGGGTGTCACCTTATTGCCCGCCAGTTGCCGCCAGCCGGAGCACCGGATTCTTGGGGCAGAAAGCGGATTGCCGCCGATTGATAACGTCGAGCTGGCGCTGTTTTACCGCCACGACGCGACGCCTGCGCAGATTGCACTGGCCGGAAAATTAAAGGATTTTTGTCAGCTTAGTTAGCCATTGCATTTTCCACTGGCAGGCAGTGGGAAAAATCGCAGCCGGAACCGGCGTCATCTTTTAAGGTGAAGGGAAAAGCAGCATCCTCCCGCATCATGATTAAGGAATTCGACGTGCAAAATCCTCAGCAACAAAGCCGCAGAAACTTTCTTTCGCATAGCGCCAAAATCACTGCCACCGGCGCGCTGTTAACCGCAGGTATGGCATCAGCCTCCCCGTTCAAACCGGGCGCGATGGACGAAAAATGTGACGATGCCAGCCAGATCAACGCAATTTCTGCGCCGCATTACCAGTTGCGCAATGTGCGGCTGGAAGAGGGTTTTGAGCGCGAAGGCGATATCGTTATTGCCACCCAAACCGGCCTGTACAACCTGGAAATCAACAACGGCAAAATCGTGGCGATCCAGCCTGCAAAAGACGCCCCGGCCAGCACCTTGCCTGCTTTTGATGCCAGAGGATTACTTCTGCTGCCCGCCACGCGCGACATGCATATTCACCTCGACAAAACCTTCTACGGCGGCAAATGGGAAGCGCCACGCCCGCGTAAAGGCAAAACAATCATGGACATGATTGCCCGCGAACAGGTGCTGATCCCCAAACTGCTACCAACATCGGTGGAACATGCCGAAGCGATCATCGGGCTGCTGCATTCCAAAGGCACCACCGTGGCGCGCAGCCACTGCAATATCGACCCGGTCAGCGGCCTGAAAAGCCTTGAGCATCTGAAAATCGCACTGGAAAAACATCAGCAGGATTTCAGTTGTGAAATTGTGGCGTTCCCGCAACACGGCTTGCTGCATTCGAAAGTCGATGGCCTGATGCGTGAGGCGATGCAAATGGGCGCGCAATACGTCGGTGGACTGGATCCCACTAACGTGGATGGCGCGATGGAAAAATCCCTCGACGCGATGTTTCAGATTGCACTGGATACGAATAAAGGCGTGGATATTCATCTGCATGAAACCACGCCGGCCGGTATTGCGGCAGTGAAATACATGATTCAGACCGTGGAGAAAAACCCGCAACTGAAAGGCAAAGTGACGCTCAGCCACGGTTTTGCGCTGGCGATGATGCAGGGCGCTGAACTCGATGAAGTGATCGGCGGGCTTGCCGAACAGCAGTTCACCGTCGCTTCCACCATTCCGCTCGGCAAACTGAATATGCCGCTGCCGCAGCTCAGCCAGAACGGCGTATTTGTCATGACCGGCACAGACAGCGTCATTGATCACTGGTCGCCGTTCGGCACCGGCAGCATGCTGGAAAAAGCCAGCCTCTACGCCCAGCTCTACGGTAACTCCGACGAATTTGGCCTGACGCGCTCCCTCGCTATCGCCACCGGCAACGTCCTGCCGCTCGACGACAGCGGCACACGCCAGTGGCCTGCGGTGAACGATAACGCCGAAATGATCCTGGTCGACGCCAGTTGCTCTGCCGAAGCGGTGGCGCGGGTGTCAGAGGTGAAAGCGACATTCCATCAGGGCAGATTAGTGTTTGGTGCGGTGGGGAAAGTGTGAGGCATTGAAAGTAGTAAACGCTGCCAAGCAAAAAGCCCCTTTCGGGGCTTTTTGTTGTTCTGAACGTTGATGCCCGAAGGCAATGAATCAGAACGGGATATCGTCGTCGAAATCCATTGGGGGTTCGTTGTTCTGTGCTGGCGCGTTGTTTTGCGCAGCGGGACGAGATTGCTGACCGCCACTGAACTGGTTGCCGCCTTGTGGCTGCTGAGGCTGACCCCAACCGCCCTGCTGGCCGCCTGCGGATGGCTGACCGCCACCTGCTGGTGCGCCACCGCTTGCACGGCCGCCGAGCATCTGCATGGTGCCGCCTACGTTAACGACGACTTCGGTGGTGTATTTTTCAACGCCAGCCTGATCGGTCCATTTACGGGTTTGCAATGCGCCTTCGATGTAAACCTGAGAACCTTTCTTCAGGTATTCGCCTGCGACTTCCGCTAATTTGCCGAACAACACCACACGGTGCCATTCGGTTTTTTCTTTCTGCTCGCCGGTGGCTTTGTCACGCCAGCTTTCAGACGTTGCCAGAGTGATGTTGGCAACCGCGCCGCCGTTAGGCATGTAGCGGACTTCCGGGTCTTGCCCCAGATTACCGACGAGAATAACTTTGTTTACGCCTCTGCTGGCCATGTGGATTCTCCTGATGATGTATGTCGTGGTTGAAACCACAGTTGAAGGTGATGAATTCACTTTGTGCCATTATAACCACAAAACGTGTTATCCGTACCATGCATGTAAAGCCTTGGAAGATTCCTCGCAGATCGGCCAGTAAACATTCCATTGTTACATTGAGTACTGGATATACATTCAGGTTTTGGGGTGGCACAGGCTGTGATTTGTGTCATAATTGCGCGTTACGTTCTTCTCTGTGCCCGATTCGATGGCTGGCGCGAAACTGGTTTTCACGGCGGTCACCGGCACGGTGAGCTATCAAGTTAATCCGGGAATGATGAATGGATAAGATCGAAGTTCGGGGCGCACGCACCCATAATCTCAAGAATATCAACCTGATTATCCCGCGCGACAAACTGATTGTTGTCACCGGCTTATCCGGTTCAGGCAAGTCCTCTCTGGCGTTCGATACGCTGTACGCCGAAGGCCAGCGCCGCTACGTCGAGTCGCTGTCGGCCTACGCACGCCAATTTTTATCCTTAATGGAAAAACCAGACGTCGACCATATTGAAGGTCTGTCTCCGGCGATTTCGATTGAGCAAAAATCAACGTCGCACAACCCGCGCTCTACCGTCGGGACCATCACCGAAATCCACGACTACCTGCGCCTGCTGTTTGCCCGCGTGGGCGAGCCGCGCTGCCCGGATCATAATATTCCGCTGTCAGCCCAGACCGTCAGCCAGATGGTGGATAACGTACTGGCACAGCCGGAAGGCCAGCGTCTGATGCTGCTGGCGACCATCATTAAAGATCGCAAAGGCGAGCATACCAAGACGCTGGAAAACCTGGCGTCGCAGGGCTATATCCGTGCGCGTATTGATGGTGAAGTGTGTGATTTGTCCGATCCGCCAAAATTAGAATTGCAGAAGAAACACACCATTGAAGTGGTCGTTGACCGCTTTAAAGTGCGTGACGATCTGGCGCAACGCCTGGCGGAATCGTTTGAAACCGCGCTCGAGCTTTCCGGTGGTACCGCCGTGGTCGCCGATATGGATGACCCGAAAGCCGAAGAAATGCTGTTCTCGGCCAACTTTGCCTGTCCGGTGTGCGGCTACAGCATGCGCGAGCTTGAACCGCGTATGTTCTCGTTCAACAACCCGGCGGGAGCCTGTCCGACCTGTGACGGGCTGGGTGTGCAGCAGTTCTTCGACCCTGATCGCGTGGTGCAAAACCCTGAGCTTTCACTGGCGGGTGGGGCTATCCGCGGCTGGGATCGTCGTAACTTCTATTATTTCCAGATGCTGCGCTCTCTTGGTGAGCATTATGATTTCGACGTGGAAGCGCCGTTTAACGAACTGAGCAGCGACGTGCAAAACGCCATCCTGCACGGTTCCGGCAAAACCACCATTGAATTCAAATACATTAACGATCGCGGTGATACTTCGATTCGTCGCCATCCGTTTGAAGGCGTACTGCACAATATGGAGCGCCGTTATAAAGAAACGGAATCCAGCGCAGTACGTGAAGAACTGTCGAAATACATCAGCAACCGTCCGTGTACTTCCTGCAGCGGCACCCGCCTGCGTGAAGAAGCCCGTAACGTATTTGTCGAAGAAACCACGCTGCCGGAAATCTCTGATTTCAGCATCGGCCATGCGATGGATTTCTTCCGCAATATGAAACTCAGCGGTCAGCGCGCCAAAATTGCTGAGAAAGTGCTGAAAGAGATTGGCGATCGCCTGAAATTCCTGGTGAACGTCGGCCTGAATTACCTCTCGCTGTCACGTTCTGCGGAAACGCTGTCCGGCGGCGAAGCCCAGCGTATCCGTCTGGCGAGCCAGATTGGTGCCGGTCTGGTGGGCGTGATGTACGTGC
This sequence comes from Rahnella aceris, assembly GCF_011684115.1. Taxonomy (NCBI): domain Bacteria; kingdom Pseudomonadati; phylum Pseudomonadota; class Gammaproteobacteria; order Enterobacterales; family Yersiniaceae; genus Rahnella; species Rahnella aceris. The sequence continues at coordinate 630,242 of NZ_JAADJV010000002.1, forward strand.
TGGATGAGCCGTCTATCGGCCTGCATCAGCGCGACAACGAGCGTCTGCTGGAAACCCTGATCCACCTGCGCGACCTCGGTAACACGGTGATTGTGGTCGAGCACGACGAAGACGCGATCCGCGCTGCCGACCATATTATTGATATTGGTCCGGGTGCAGGCGTACACGGTGGCGAAGTGGTGGCTGAAGGCACCGCTGAAGACATTATGGCGACCGAGAATTCACTGACCGGCCAGTTCCTGAGCGGTAAACGGGAAATCTCCGTACCGGCGCAGCGCGTCCCGGCGGATGCCACCAAAGTGCTGAAACTTTCCGGCGCTAAAGGCAACAACCTGAAAGATGTCACGCTGACGCTGCCGGTGGGCCTGTTTACCTGTATCACCGGCGTGTCCGGCTCCGGTAAATCGACGTTGATCAACGACACGCTGTTCCCGCTGGCACAGCGCGAGCTGAATGGCGCAACGATTGCTGAAGCTGCGCCGTACCGTGAAATCGAAGGTCTGGGCCATTTCGATAAAGTCATCGACATCGACCAGAGCCCGATTGGCCGTACGCCGCGCTCTAACCCGGCAACCTACACCGGTATTTTCACGCCGGTGCGTGAGCTGTTTGCCGGTGTGCCGGAATCACGTTCACGCGGCTACACGCCGGGGCGTTTCAGTTTCAACGTCAAAGGCGGCCGCTGCGAAGCCTGTCAGGGCGACGGCGTGATCAAAGTTGAAATGCACTTCCTGCCGGATATTTATGTGCCGTGCGATCAGTGCAAAGGCAAACGCTATAACCGCGAAACGCTGGAAATTAAATACAAAGGCAAGAGCATCCACGAAGTGCTGGAGATGACCATTGAAGAAGCGCGTGATTTCTTCGATGCCGTCCCTGCCCTTGCGCGTAAATTGCAGACGCTGATCGACGTCGGTCTGACCTACATCAGCCTCGGCCAGTCAGCGACCACGCTGTCCGGCGGTGAAGCACAGCGCGTCAAACTGGCGCGTGAGCTGTCCAAACGCGGCACCGGTCAGACGTTGTATATTCTCGACGAACCGACCACCGGCCTGCACTTTGCCGATATTCAGCAACTGTTGGAAGTGCTGCATCAGCTACGCGATCAGGGCAACACCATCGTGGTGATTGAACACAATCTGGACGTGATTAAAACCGCGGACTGGATTGTTGATCTCGGGCCAGAAGGCGGTGCGGGCGGCGGACAGATTCTGGTCGCCGGTACGCCGGAAACCGTCGCGGAATGCAAAGAATCGCATACTGCGCGCTTCCTGAAACCGTTGCTGGAACGCCACAGCCAGCAGGCGAAGAAAAGCGCTTAAGCCATAGCAAAAGGCCTTCCCAAACGGGAAGGCCTTTTGTTTGTCCTGATTACAGACCAAATCCTTCTCTGATCCTTTTAATGACATCTTCTACAGACCCCCGCTGATTCAGTGACCTGAGATCAATATTCTCATCTGACAGTTTTGTGAGAAAGCTCTCCATGTCAGCCCGAATGTTCTCGGGAATGGTGGCAGCCTTTCCTGTCAGTTGACCTGATAACCGGATCACATCATTTCTGTGCTTATTCACAACACGGGAATCCACAGGTTCTCCTGCCGCCTTGCGGGTTGACAGATCAAGCCACGCATTCATTTTTAAAGGGATTAACCTGTCTGCTCCGATATACGAGAATAATTCCGTGCGCAGGAGGCCATCCCTGAGGAAGGAATAATAATGTTCATCGAGGAGGATAGCTGAGAGGCTGGAAACACCTTCATCTTTGGGGATCGGGATAATCTGAGCATCTTCCGGAGGTTCCATTCCTTGTGGAGAACGCGAGAAAAGTTCAATCTGAAAGGGGTAACTCGTGTTTTCTGGTTTCAGAAACCGGTAAAAAATGGGCTTTCCCTCACCCGTCTGGCGGATTTCGTAGTTGCCTGACTTTATAAATTCCCAAAACAGACTGACAAAATCAGGGCTCAGCGCCTCAATAATGAGGACAATATCCAGATCTTTGGTGGCCCGAAATTCTCCCCCGGCTTCATCCATAGTGATCCAGGATGCGACACCACCGATGAGGACGTATTGATCCTGATATTTTTTGAAATACTCGCCAAACAGTTTTAGTCCCCGAATTTCATCCATGGGTATTGATCCTTAAGTTCACTGAGCGCCAGTTGGACCCGTTCATCCTGATTATCTTTCTGTGTCAGATACAGAGATATTTCATCAACGATATGTGTTGAAGCTTTGGGACTCCGGTAGCTCCAGATTTCAACTGTAGCTACAGCGCTGTCGATATGAGTCACTTCATCAAATTCCCCCCTTTTCAGGAGTGAAGTGAATACTTCCCGGGTCATCGCAAACACAGGCTTAGCGCCACGGGCCAGCATCGTGTATTCCGCTAAAGCGCTGTCTCCGGCATAACAGACCCCCTCATCTAAAGGAGGTAGCTTGTTAATCCAGACGATTTTCTTCACCGGATTACGCATCAGCAGAAGAGATTTTACGAAAGTCTCTGAGCGCGAAAATCTGAGTGAATAAAATCGGGTCGAAAAATCTTTCTCATGCGTTGAAGCAAGAAGCCCGGATTTTGTCAGCTCAGAAATGGCTTTTGAGAGCGTCACGCGACTGTAATTATATAAGCCCATCAACTGCTCAGCCGTACAGGTAATACCGGATTTAGAGAATGACTCATCCCATAAAAGCTGGATGAGCATAGCCTGAGTGGCCGGAGAAAAATCGTTTTGCACGTCTTTGCCGGCGCTTTTTTTACGAATTCTGAAGGCATCGCGCAAATCCATGGCCAGTTCAGGAATAAATAACTGCTTTTTAATCGCAATAAAATTTATGTGATGGTCAATCAAGCTGCGGCGTTCCGCCAGATTCATATTTTCGCAGACGTAGACAACCACCTTATCTGTCATCCTTTCAATGAGTGACAGACGTTTCCTTATCGTGACAATGCCCGGATAGGTGTCATCCCGCTGTAAAGCCGCCAGCAGAATCAGAGGAGCGTCACCCGGCACACCAACTTCCAGTTCGAAGAAACCAAACAACTCCTGAAGACTGAATGAAACTGAGAGTTTTACTTCGGTGGCTGTAGTGCGAAAGCCTAAAACCGTTTCAAGGTAGCTAACCAGTTGCGTTATCTTCTGTGTCATTTGCAGATCCGTGTAAAGTCATTTTTTAAAGTATAAAGCAAATCACTTTATACATCGAAAAAGACTTTACACGGTGTGACCCTACTTAAATATCTTCTGCACAAACTCCGCATAGGCCGGGCGCCAGACGTCCATTTCATGGCCGAGATTCGGGTATTCGTGGTAATCGAATTTAATCTTTTTCTCTTCCAGCTCGGTTTTCAATCCGGCAATGTCCTTCCCTGTTACCACATCTTTCTCGCCGACAACCACGGTGAAATTTTTCAGTTGTGCATTGATTTTTTCCGGTTCAGCTAAGCGTTTCGCCACATCCGCATTGGGTACGGTGGTGGTGCTGACACCGCTGAGTGTCGCCAGCCAGCCAAACTGGTCGAGATGCGTCATGCCACTGACCAGTGTCTGATAACCGCCTTGTGAAAGCCCGGCCAGCGCGCGTCCGGTTGCGTCATCACGCACACGGAAGGTTTTAGAAATCAGCGGGATAATATCACCGGTCAGCTCTTTATCTGCGGCGGCAGCATTGCGCGGATAAAACTCTTTGCGGCGATCTTTGGTGACGTAATCTTCCGGCACCACGCCTTTGGCGTCGGTTTCGGTATCCGGAATGACCACCAGCATCGGCACGATTTTTTTCTCCGCCAGCAGGTTATCCATGATTTGCGGAATGCGCCCCTGATCCAGCGCCGAGCGACCGGTGTCGCCAAAGCCGTGATAGAAATACAGCACCGGCAACGGCTGTGAAGCATCGGTGTAACCCGGTGGCGTCCACACCGCGACCTGACGTTCGGAATTCAGCGCGGCGGAATGATAGGTCAGCGTACGGACTTCGCCGTGCGGCACGTTTTTCACATCAAGAATACTGCCGGGCACCAGGATCAAACTGGTATTCACCTGACGCTGTGGCTTGGGCATTGCACTGCCAGGATCGGCAATCCTCAAGCCATCCACGTTGAAGAAATATTCATAGAGATCAGGCTTCTGTGCACCCGATGTCCAGCTCCAGACACCTTTATCGTCCTTGGTCATCTGATGCGGAATGTAGGTCACCGGCGTGGCACCGGTCACCACATCGACATGTTCGGCAGTCGGCGCATACAGCCGGTAAGTGATGGTTAAATCAGGATTCACCGCCGTGATGTAATTTTTCGCAGGCACCGACGCATCAGGATCCTGCGGCAAGCTTTGCGCAGAGACGGTCAGCGGGAACGGCGCGCTGAGCGCCAGAATCAAAAGCGTGGCAAGATTCAGCCGGTTACGGGTCATCATCCTTTCCTTCTGGGTTGGCGTGAGCAAACGGACAACCTGTCCTCAAGTAACTCACTGTTTTTGCACAACTCTCAGAGTAGGTTATTTTTACCGCCAGCGAGCGTGATCGGCGTCACTGTTCCGAAGATGCATCTAAAGCATGAAGCTGCGGCAGTGCACTCAGCCGCTGATAAGCAAAATCCCAGAAAGTCCGTACCTTGCGCGGCATTTGCTGTACCTGCTGCGCCACCAGTTGTACCGGCAACGGCAAAGGTTCGAAATCCTTCAGCAGCCGCACCATACGGCCTGCCTGCACATCATCCCTGACCTGATACGACAATAACCGTGCGATCCCCTGCCCGCTGCGCACCGCCAGCAGTTGCGATTCCACATCGTTGGAAAGTAAACGTGGCGACAGCCGCACGCGCAAATCGTCCTCATTCGGCCCGAAACGCCATTCACGGATTTGGGTGCGCAGCGTGCCCATCACCGTCTGATGAGAAGCGAGTTCCGACGGATGCTGTGGTTCGCCATGCTGCGCCAGATACGCCGGACTGGCGACCAGAACGCGGGTGACTTGCGCAACCTTACGGGCGACTTTGCCTGAATCTTCCTGATGACCGATGCGCACCGCCAGATCTAACCCTTCGTCAATCAGATCCAGATTACGGTCATTTAACATCATTTCGATTTGCATATCAGGATGTTGCGCCAGAAATTCCATCACCAGCGGCGCGACGTGTTTACGACCAAACTGTACCGGTGCGGTGATGCGCAGCAGGCCGCTGAGCTGGGTTTCCGCGGTATCTTCTACCGCGTTCTGATACTGGCTGAGCAGCAGTCGCGCTTTTTCCGCCAGCCGTGCGCCTGCTTCTGTCGGCGCCAGACTGCGCGTGGTGCGCTCGACCAGCCTTGCGCCGAACCGGTGTTCCAGCGAAGCAATGGCGCGGGTGATCGCCGGAGGAGAACGGTGAAGTTTACGGGCAGCTTCCGCCAGGCTGCCATACTGAAGTACAGCGACAAAAATCGCCATTTCATCTAAACGGTCCATAGATTCTTCCACCAGGTGAAACGCTCAATTTCAATCTTCGTGGATCCCAATCATTTGATGCAAGAGTAATCTTGACGCCAGACCCATAAAGGAGACATTCCATGCCAGCCATTCAACTTTACAGCACACCGCTTTCCGGCCATTGCCACCGCGTAACTCTGTTGCTGAACATGCTCAGCCTGCCCTTTGAGAACAAAGACGGCGGCAAAGACATTCGTCAAACCGCCGAATTCGCGCAGTTAAATCCGCTGCAGCAGGTGCCGGTGCTGACCGACGGCGAACTCGTTGTCACCGACAGCAATGCGATTCTGGTGTATCTGGTGAAACGTTACGCGCCCGACAGCCACTGGTTGCCGGAAGATCCGGTGCAGGCCGCTGAGGTGCAAAAATGGTTGTCCCGCGCCGCCGGTGAAGTGCGTTACGGCCCGGCATCTGCCCGTATGGTGAAACAGTTCGCCGCACCGGAATCTTATGAAAGCGCGCTGGCCGTGACGGCAAAGTTTCTGCCACAGCTTGAACAGCATCTGGAAAGCCGCGAGTTTCTGGCGACGGAGCGGGCAACGATTGCCGATCTGGCCTGTTACAGCTATGTGGCGACGGCTCCGGAAGGCGGCGTTTCGCTGGCGGATTACCCGGCGATTCGCCGCTGGCTGAAACGGGTGGAAAGCCTGCCGGGCTTTACGCCACTTCCGGCGTTGCCACTGCCTGAAATTGTGGGGTAAAACGCGATGAACAATCCTTTCCATGCAGACGAAATCCTGGCACAGGACATGGCAGGGTTTGATGTTTCCGTACACGGCATCCGCGATGCGATGCCGGAACAGCACCGGCTTTTTTTCGCCACGCTGCCTTATCTGTTTATCTCAACACTGGACGAAAACGGCTGGCCGGTGGCAACTCTGCTGACCGGCCCCGCCGGGTTTATCAGTACGCCGGATGACATCCATTTGCGGATAAATGCGCCGCGACGGGCGGACGACCCGGCCCTGGCTGCTTTACAGCCGGGGAAACAGATTGGCGGGCTGGGGATCGATTTTTCCAACCGGCGGCGTAACCGCGTGAACGGCAGGATCGGGCGCATGGATAAAAACCGCATTGAGATCGTCGTCGATCAAAGTTTTGGTAATTGTCCGCAGTATATCCAGATACGCAAACTGGCCGATGTGCCCGTCAGTTTGCCGCTGGCTGCGCGGGAGGATATGACCGAACCGGATGCTGACGCCCGCGCACTGATTGCCCGCGCCGATACGTTTTTTATCGCCAGCCACGCGCACGGCGGTGCCGATGTGTCGCATCGCGGCGGCCAGCCGGGATTTGCGCATCTGGTGGGAAACCGCTTGTGGGTGCCTGATTTTCGCGGCAACCGTTATATGAATACGCTGGGGAATTTGCTGGCAGAACCGCGTGCAGCGCTGCTGTTTATCGATTTCGAAAACGGTGACCTGCTGCATCTTCAGGGACACACGCAAATCCACTGGCAGCCGGAGGATATTCCCGGGCCAGCAGGCGCAGAACGTTACTGGAGTCTGGACATCACCCGCGTGTGGCGCTTTCGCGGCGCACTGCCGTGGCGGGCAGAGGTGGCGGACTTCTCTCCTGCAACCCTCAGCAGTGGCAACTGGCCGGATAATCAGCGGCCAATTTCCTGACGCACCGCCTCCGGCAGACCGGATACCACCAACTGGTAGGAATCATCAATCAGATAATAAAACTGTGAATCGGGCAGCGAGCCGTCGAGGAACACGGTATTCCAGTGCGCTTTGTTGAGATGATCTCCCGGCACAATATCCGGATGTGCTGCCCGTAATTGCTCTGCCAGTTCAGGGCTGGTTTTCAGCGAAATAGCCTCGCGGCCATCAATTTCACACACCATGGCAAACATCGCGTCGCCCACTTTTACCTGATTTGCGCCGCGCTGATTTTCAACACTTTGCTCCGCACCGGGTTTTCCCATGCAATAGGTCAGCAATTCCGAACTGGTCATGTTTGGGTTTCTCCTTGTAACGTGATGGCTACGTAGCACGAAAGTGCCCTCGGTTAACCATAGCAAACCTGAACGATTTACAGGCTTAACACAGACGTCTTTTCTTTGCCGGTGACAGGATCTGGAATCTCCCCTTTTTTGCGCGCGCCGATTTCCTCAATGATTCTGGCAAAGCGTTCCTCATTGAGTTTGTAAAATACGCCCATAATGATCGCCGCACTGATAGCCAGTGCACAGGGCCAGATAAAGATCAGCTGACGCAAACCGAGTAAGGTCGCGCTGCCCTGCACCGCATTCGGGATATAACCGATTTGAGTCAGCATAATTCCCGGCAGGAATCCGGCAAGCGCGGCAGATATTTTTCGTGAAAAGGTATAACCGGTATACACCGAGCCTTCGGCACGAATACCGGTTTTCCATTCGCCGTAATCCACGGTATCTGGCACCAGCGCCCAGTTCAGGCTGTTGACAAATGCGGTGCCAAAAAATGCCATGCAGGAAAACAGCACAAAGCTTAACGAGCTGTTTCCCCACAGGAAATTAAGCATATCGCCGGTTGCCCACAACAGTAATCCCCCCAGGTACACCTGTTTTTTGCCAAAGCGTTTCACGCAACCCGGCACCAGAAAGACACCGACCAGAATGCAGCCCATGCTGAAAAACCCCATCCACGACAACAGATGAATATCATTAAGCACGTACTGCGTGTAATACACCTGGATCGCCAGTTTGATGTTAAACGCCGCCAGCGTACACAGATTGGCGAGGCACAGTACCAGCAACGGCGGATTACGAAATATGGCGCGAAACGACCGCAGGATGCCGGATTTATGTCCCGCAGGCGTGAGTTCAACGTAACGTTCCCTGACGCCGCGATAGCACCAGCCCATACACAGAATGCCGCAGGTGGCGAAAATCAGGGCAGCGGAGAAATACCCCACCGAAGGGGAATTACCGAACAACGCCTGTACCGGCATAAACCCGACGGTACACAACAATAATCCGAGCGTGGCACCGCCCTGGCGCCAGGCGGCAAGCTGCGCCCGTTCATGGGGATTTTTGGTGATAGCGGGCACCATCGCGCCGTATGAACAATTCATCAGGCTGTAGAACAAGCCGAACAACATAAACAGTACGGTGGCGAGCGCCGTTTTCACCGGCAGGCCGAAATCATTCGCCATAAACTGCGCCGTCGCGATCAGCCCTACCGGGACGGAGGCATACAAAATGAACGGTCTGAACTTACCCCGCGCACCAATATGACGGCGGGAATCAAGTAACACGCCGGTCAGCATATCGGTGAAAGCGGTGAAAAACTTCGCCACCAGGAAGATGATGCCGCCATAAAACGCCGGCATGCCCAGTTCATCGGTATAAAACTTCAGGAGATACAGCGTCCCGATACATAACATCAGGTTCGAGCCAAAATCGCCCATTCCATAGGCGCACTTCTCACGCAACGTCAGCGGATCAGGGTGATGACAATCCTTCATAGGCGATCCTCAAAGCGCCCCGCAGGGCGCTGTTACAGTGAATGCATTATGCCGTCTGCTTACGCTGCTCAATTTCCGCAACGATGCGCACGTACATTTTCTCGTTGAGGTTATAGAAACAGCCCATCGCCACGATGGTGATTGCCGCCAGCGCACAGGGATAAATGAAGATCAACTGACGCAGCCCTTCCTGCGTGTGCGCCGACTGCACCACGTTAGGCACATAGCCGATTTGCGTCAGCATCAGGCCGGGGAAGAACCCCGCCAGTGCCTGTGAAACTTTGCGAAAGAAGGTGAAACCGGTGTAGACCGTGCCTTCCGAACGCACGCCGGTGCGCCACTCGCCGTATTCCACCGTGTCGGACACCAGCGCCCAGTTCAGGCTATTGACGAACGCCGATCCGAAGAACGCCAGACAGGAGAACGCGACAAAGCTGACCGAGCCGCTGCCATAGAAGTAGTTAAGGATGTCGCCGACAATCCACAGCGCCAGACCGCCGATATACACTTTTTTCTTACCGAATCGCCGGACGGCGGCAGGCATCAGGAACACGCCAATGAAAATGCATCCCATGCTGAAAAAACCCATATAAGAGAGCAGGATCGGGTCATTCAGCACGTACTGCGTGTAATACACCTGAATCGCCAGTTTGACGTTAAACGCCCCCAGCGTGCAGAGATTGGCGATGCACAGAATGAACAGCGGACGGTTACCGGCAATCGCCCGGAATGACGGCAACAGCCCCGGTTTTTGCGTATCACTGGCGGGCTGCGCCTCGACATAACGCTCTTTCACGCCGGCATAACACAGCCACATAAACAGTAACCCGACCAGCGAGAACAGCGTCGCCGCAAAGATATAACTGCGCTGCGAACTGCCTTCGAGCAGATTCATCACCGGCACAAAACCGACAGTGCACAACAGCAGTCCCAGCGTGGCACCACCCTGCCGCCATGCCGCGAGTGACGCCCGCTCGTCCGGGTTTTTGGTGATAGCAGGCACCATCGCGCCATACGAGCAATTCATCATGCTGAAAAACAGCCCGTACAACATAAACAACAGTGTTGCCACGACGGTTTTACCGGTGATTTCAAACGGTGTGCCGACGAAATTGGCGACGGCCAGCAACGTCACCGGAAACGCGGCGTACAATACGAAGGGGCGGAATTTGCCCTTTGGCCCGATCTTACGGCGCGAATCCAGCATGATGCCGGTGCCCATATCGGTAAATGCGGTAAAGAATTTGGCGATCAAAAAGATAATGCCGCCGTAAGTCCCCGGCAGGCCGAGCACGTCAGTGTAAAATTTCAGCAGGTACAGCGTGCCAATATCGAGCAGGATATTGGAGCCTAAATCCCCCATGCCGTAGGCCAGTTTCTCCCTGAAAGGCAGGCGCAGGGTCGCGGGGTTTTCCGATGTTGTCTGACTCATTATTATTCTCCTTCACCCGCCGGGGCGATGTATTCCCCCCGGCGGGCAAGCCTTATCAGAGGTGACGTAATGCACCGAACAGCGCTGCCCACTCGCTGTCTGCACGATAAAAGACCGGCGGCTGTCCTAACGGCGCGGCCACCGTAATATCGCCGCCGTGATGCGTTTCCCCGGTCCAGGCGTTGATCCACGTATCCTGCGGCAGATACAGCGACCAGTCGCTGCGCCCTTCTTCATGCACCGGTGCCACCAGCAGATCGCGGCCAAACAGGTACTGATATTTCAGGGTATAGGTGCGGGCATCGTCTTCGTAATGCAGGAACAACGGACGCATCACCGGTAAACCGCGCTGACTGTTTTGTTGCACGGCCTGCCGGATATACGGTTTGAGATGAGTGAACACGCCGGTCATGCGGGCGAAATGCGCGATGGTTTCCGCGTCGCCGTCAAACTGCCAGTTATCGCCCGGACGGTTGCCTTCGTGAGTGCGCATCATCGGGGTGAAGGCGCTGAAATCGCACCAGCGCAGCAGCAGTTCTTTGCTGCGTTTCATCTCGAACAGCGTGGTGTAACCGCCAATATCGCTGTGATGCAGACCGTGGCCGCTCATTGCCAGCGACAAGGCCGCCGGGATCACCGAGGCCAGCCCGTCGTCCGGGCTCCAGTCAACGTTCTGATCACCCGCCCACATCATCGTCGAATATTTCTGGCTGCCGGTGTAACCGGCGCGCATAAAGAACAGCACCTCGCCGAGCTTGCCGGTTTCCTGCAAGGCTTCGTAGTTACATTTCGCCCACAGTGCGGGCCAGGCGTTATGCATGATTTCCGCACTGATGCCGTTGTGCAGGAAGGTATCGGTTGGCAGATATTCACCGAAATCCGCCATCCAGCCGCCACATCCCAGTTCAATCAGGTTCTTTTTGATGACGTTTTTGAACCAGTCATAGGCAGCAGGATTGGTCAGATCGACCACGCCTGCGTAAAACTCGCCGAACTCGACGTGATAATCGCCCCCCGTGGCATCTTTGGTCAGATAGCCTTTTTTTGAGGCTTCGGCACACAAATCCCGATCGCTGGCGACATACGGATTGATGTAAGAAAGGAACTGCACACCCTCTTCTTTCCACTGAGGAATACGCTGGTCGAGTTGCGGATACAGCTCACTGTTCCACTTCCAGTTCCACATCACGCGCTTGCCGAATGAGGTCATGCGGATACCGGACCAGTCCTGCGCCCAGATGCCGTTGACCTTCACGCCGCCTTCGCGCATCACGTCGAGTTTCTGCTGGCAGACTTCCGTGCCGCCCTGAATACCCAGCGTCACGCCGTCGTATACCCAGTCCGGTAATTCCGGCTGGCGGCCCAACAGCGCAGTGAGTTTTTCCAGCAGGCTGATATAGTCGTCGGCACATTCAAAACGCAGCGTGGCGCTATCTTCCCAGAAGGCCAGTTCGTGGTAGTCCGGCGCGCTGAAATCGAAATTCATATAACCGCTGTTTTCAACATGGCAGTAAACCTTCTGCGTGCTGACAAAGGTCGGCTGGGGGAAGAACGTCCAGTAATAGTCGCCGCCTGCGTTCTCTTTGCAGTCGGCCTGCCAGGTCACATAGGTTTGTTTGTTGCGCCCGACGCCCTGCTCGCTGGTCCACAGCGGGAAAGGTTTGCCGCGCAAATCAAAGTAAGAGAATTGTTCACCGCAGCCGTAAATATGATCTTGCGGTTGCGCCGCCAGCCGAAGCCAGATGCGGTTATGTGCGCGGTTATCATTTTGCAGGTTGAGCTGTAAACGCCCGTTATCATCGGTGGTGATAACCAGCGTGGCGCTGAGCGTATCGCCACGGCTGAAATGTAAGTGCCATCCCGCGGGTTGCGCAGTGATCTTAACGTCTGTCAGGGCGACCTTTTCATTCAGACGATCTTTAATACTGAAATTACCGCGAAACATATCGATATCCGCTTCGCCGCCGCCAATCCACAAACAAGGCGCTTGCGCGGTATGACGTAAAATCAGACGCTGCTGATAAATCAGCGAAAATTCATTATTACCGGCGATAAATTCAATCTGAGTATTTTTATTTTGTAGGGTACTCATGATGGTCTCCGTGATTTTTATTTTGCATTAACGTCCAGCAGACCCGCAGCCACGGCAGGCGCCAGCCCAGGTGCCAGCGGCAGACGCGGGATCACCAGGCAGTGCAACAGATGATAAATATCCTGTTTGCCGTCCCAGACTTTGGTGGTGACGTTGTTGTCAGTGTCCAGCTCCTGCCACCACGAACCATTTTCGTAGTCCATCAGGTATTTCACGCAGTAATCCCACCAGGTCTGATACCAGGTTTCGTATTGCGCCTCGCCGGTCACGCAGTGCAGTGCATACGCGGTGCCCATTGCCTCAACAACCGGCCAGCGCACGCGTTCACGCACGATGGGTTTCCCGTCCCAGTCAACGGAATAAACAAAACCGTCTGCGCCATCCGGTGCCCAGGCATCGCGGAGGGTGGCGTGGAACAGCCCTTTGGCATCCTCCAGCAACCAGGCTGGTGGCGTTTCAAAACGGGCTTCCAGCGCGGCATGCAGATGCAGCATCAGCCGTCCCCATTCGATCCAATGCCCCGGCGTGCCGCCGTAAGCGCGGAAACGGTGCGCCGGATTATCTTTGTTGTAATCGCGGATCGGGTTCCAGTGCGTATCGAAATGTTCATTAACGCGATACTCGCCGGGCCGGGCGACGTCATGAATAATGACCGAGGCAATCCTCAATGCGCGATCCAGCCATTTGCGTTCGTGCGTGATGTCATAAACAATCAGGAAAGCTTCGACGGCGTGCATATTCGCATTGCCGCCGCGATAGGCTTCGGTTTCGCTGAAGGCTTCATCCCACGACTCGAGACACATCTGTTCGTCTTCACTCCAGAAATACTTTTCGATCACGCCGATGGCCTGATCGAGTAACGCTCCGGCCTCAGGATGGCCGGTGGTGACCGCGCTGGCGGCGCCCAGCAAAACAAAGAAATGCTGATAACCTTGTTTCGAGGCATCCACCACGCCTTCATCATTTACGCAGGCGTACCAGCCGCCGTATTGTTTATCCGCCAGCGCGCCGTTGAGGGCACGGATGCCGTGATCCACCAGCGCATACGCACCGGGACGGCCCATGCCTGCGGCAACGGAATAGACGTGCAGCATGCGGGCAGTGATCCACAAATGGGTGCCCATCTCTGCCCGGACCTGGCCGTTATTGCCCAGCCAGCCAAAGCCGGTGGCCACAGCGGCATTTTTGCCAAAATCGAAGATCCGGTCGGTTTCCTGCTCAAGCCAGCGGTGGTGGCTCAACGTGTTAAACCATTTCATTTTCCACTCCTTTCGTTAGCGGCGGCGCGCCATCATCTCGTCCACAATGTCGCCCAGGCGCTGTAATTTCGGCGCGGAAACATCCCTGAGCATGAGTTCGGTATCAGGTAAACCGACCACGGATGACCAGACCGCACGGCCTGCGAGGAAACCGGACGCGCCCGCCGTCATGGCGACGCTGACCGCGCGCGGGAAGAGTTTTTCATCAACGCCGGAGGAGAGGATCACCCACGGCATATGAATATGTTCATTGAGGTGTTGCGATGCACGTAGCAGTTCAGCCTGCGTACCGCGCCCGCTGAGTGGCATTTCGACTTTATAAAGATCAGCGCCGCTGTCGCCGAGTTCTTTTGCGGCATCGATAATCGCCTGTTCGCGGTCAAATTTGTCGCCACGACGCGGCGGCCTGACCACCGGCTCGATAATGCTCAGCAGCCCGTGTGCATGGCAGCGCTGATTAAATTCCTTCACCATCGCCAGACGTTGCTGCGGATCTTCATCGCTGCGCCACAGCACCAGTAATTTCAGCGCCTTACCGCCGTTTTCCCGGACCTGTTGCGGATCCACACTTTTATCGATCACCACGCTGTCCACCGGAATGCCGTTGCCCGGAATAAATTCGTCTGCCGCGACAATCATGGCGCAGCTTTTCGCGATGGCCTGTTGCTCAACAATCTGGCGGTAACAGAACTGCTGATCGACCAGAATCGCCGAGGCGTACGGCGATAAAATCCGCGCGGCATTGACTTTAAAATCAGTCAGCACCTGATCGGCGACCGGGGCTTTCGCGCCGGCTGCCGCGAACATTAAGCGCATCGCTTCACGCTGATCGACCGCCAGCATGGCGAAGCCGCCGGACGGACGGGTGATATCGTTAAGGCTGTAATGAGTCATTTAACTTTCCTTGGTTAATGCGTTACGGATGTGTTTTCTGAGCCAGACCGGCGCTGGTGCGCACCTGCTCAAGAATGGCGGTCCAGTCCTGACGCCCGCGCCCGGCGGCACGCGCCTGGTTGTACACTTCGCGGGAAGCCGCACCGAGCGGCATCGGCACATGCAGCTGATTAGCGACGTCCAGCGCGATACCGAGGTCTTTATGGGCGAGGTCAATCATGAAGGCCGGTGACAAATCACCTTTCAGCACTTTGTTCGGCCATGAGGTGGTGAAGTGGCCTTTTCCGGCCGGGGTGCCGCTCATTACCTGCAGCGCCACATCAAAAGAGAGATCCAGCGCTTCGCACAGCACGGCGGCTTCGGCGGAGAGCGCATTCAGGGCGATACTCATGTAGTTATTGATCAGCTTGACGCGGATGCCTTTGCCCGGCCCGCCCGCGTTAATCAGCTCCGAGCCCATCGCCATCAACACTGGCCTCGCGCGCTCAACCTGTTCTGCCGTGCCGCCTGCCAGTAGCAGTAAGGTACCGGCCACTGCGTGATCAGAGGTTCTGCCCACCGGCACATCCATCATGCTGAAGCCTTTTTCGTGCATCTGCGCAATCAGCTTGTCGGTCTGTAACGGATGGATAGTCGACATATCAATAACCAGCGCGGACGGGCTCAGGGTTTCGCAAATACCATCACGGCCAAATAAAACCTCACTTACCAGATCGCCGTTGGGCAGCATAGTAATGACAAATTCTGCGCCCGCCGCCGCTTCTGCCGCGCTCTTGCTGCCCGTTGCCCCCTGCCGTATCAGTGAGTTAACTGCCTGCGGGTTGAGATCGAACACCGCTAACCGGTGTCCCTGTTTAATCAGATTGGCCGCCATCGGAGCGCCCATTTGCCCCAGACCAATAAATGCCACGTTTGCCATCCGTCTCTCCTTTGTGCTGATCAGGCATGTCACTTTTTGATAATCAGCGGTGTCTGTGTTTGTCGTTTTTTGATCGTATTTGTAATTTAAGGTCAAAAAATTGACAGCCATCACTTTTTTAACAATTCACTAAATTAAAATAACCCCATCAAAACACGCTTAAGGAATAGCCATGATTCGTATCGCCTGTGTTGGAATTACCGTGATGGACCGGATCTATTACGTTGAAGAACTGCCTGCGGAAGGAGGGAAGTATGTCGCTGAAAAATATCATGAAGTGGGTGGCGGTCCGGCGGCCACGGCTGCGGTGGCGGCGGCCAGACTGGGCGCACAGGTGGACTTTATTGGTCGCGTGGGCGATGACGATACCGGCAACCGGCTGCTCGCGGAGCTGGAATCCCTGGGGGTAAATACCCGCTATGTCCGTCGCGTTGAGCAGGCCCGTTCTTCGCAATCCGCCATTCTGGTGGACAACAAAGGTGAGCGGATCATCATCAATTATCCCAGCCCGGATTTACCCGTTTCCGCCGAGTGGTTACAAGCCATCGACTTTTCCCGGTGGGATGTAGTGCTGGCTGATGTGCGCTGGCATGACGGCGCGAAGCAGGCGTTTACCCTGGCGCGCCAGGCCGGTGTGCTCACCGTGCTGGATGCCGATGTGACGCCACAGGATATCGCCGAACTGGTGGCGTTAAGCGACCACAGCGCCTTTTCCGCGCCCGGTTTGCAGCGGCTGACCGGAAAAACGGACGCCGGTGCTGCGTTAGTTGACGCCAAAACGCTCACAAATGGTCATGTGTATGTCACGCAGGGCGGGCAAGGTTGTCTCTGGCTGGAAAATGACCGTTTGCATCATCAGCCGGGTTTTGCCGTCAACGTAGTGGACACCACCGGCGCAGGGGATGTTTTTCACGGCGCACTGGCGGTCAGTCTGGCCCAGGGAGCGTCGCCCGCCAAAGCCGTGCGCTTTGCCAGCGGTGTTGCTGCACTGAAATGTACCCGGCCGGGGGGCCGTGCGGGGATACCTGACTGTGATCAGGCCCGGTCTTTTTTGTCACTTTCTGTATAGAATACGACTCAGACGCTCATTTTAAAGGATGTATCCATGAGTCTTACTGAACTGACCGGTAATCCGCGCCACGATCAACTGCTCGCATTGATTGCCGAGCGTGGTTACATGAACATTGAAGAACTGGCGGCGTTACTGGATGTCTCGACCCAAACCGCCCGCCGCGATATCCGCAAGCTCAGCGATCAGGGGCTGATCACGCGCCATCACGGTGGCGCGGGGCGGGCCTCGAGTGTGGTCAATACCGCCTTTGAGCAACGTGAGATTTCCTGGACGGAAGAGAAAAAAGCCATTGCGGAATCCATCGCCGATTACATCCCCGACGGCTCAACGGTGTTTATCACCATTGGCACCACAGTCGAGCAGGTCGCGCATTCGCTGCTCAATCATAACCGGCTGCGGATTATCACCAATTGTCTGCGCGTCGCGCATATTTTGTATAAGAACCCGCGCTTTGAGGTGATGGTGCCTGGCGGCACGCTGCGCCCGCATAATGGTGGCATTATCGGCCCGGCGGCCACGGCTTTTGTCGCCGGCTTTCGTGCCGACTATCTGGTGACCAGCGTCGGCGCAATTGAAAGCGACGGCGCCCTGCTGGAGTTCGATGTCAACGAGGCCAGCGTGGTGAAAACCATGATGGCGCATTCACGTCATATCCTGCTGGCTGCTGACCATACCAAATATCATGCCTCAGCGGCGGTCGAAATCGGCAATGTCTCACAGGCCACGGCGCTGTTCACCGACGAACTTCCGCCCGCCGGATTGCTCAAGGTGCTGAAAAACCATCAGGTCGAAGTGATAAAAGTCAGTACCGCGGAATAAAAAAGGCCGACATTTCTGTCGGCCTTAATCAACATCTTATCCCCTAAATAATTCGGGTTGCGGGAAGGCGGTAAGCTCACGCAGCCCGAAGTATGACGGGGATTTACTGAACCGCGGCGAAAGCCTCAGCCACTTGCTTCACATTGTGGTGATTCAGACCGGCCATGCAGACGCGGCCGCTGAGTATCAGGTAAACGCCAAATTCCTCACGCAGACGGACAACCTGCGCTTCGCTGAAACCGGTGTAGCTGAACATCCCGCGCTGTTGCAGCAGGTAGTCAAAATTACGGCCCGGCAAGGCGGTTTTCAGACTGTCGACCAGCGTGTGGCGCATTTCGAGAATACGGGTACGCATTTGCTCGACTTCGGCTTTCCACTGGGCATTCAGCGCGCTGTCGCTCAGGACTTTCGCCACTACTTTTGCGCCGAAGCTTGGCGGGCTGGAGTAGTTACGGCGCACGGTGGCTTTCAGTTGCCCCAGTACACGTCCCGCCGCATCGCTGTCTTCACAGACCACAGACAGGCCGCCGACACGTTCGCCGTACAGGGAGAAGATTTTCGAGAAGGAGTTGCTGACGAAGCAGTTCACACCTGCCGCAGCCATCGCGCGGATGGCGTAAGCGTCATCGTCAATGCCCGCGCCAAAGCCCTGATAAGCGATGTCGAGGAACGGGATCAGCTCACGCTGTTTGGTGATTTCAATCACCTGATCCCACTGCGCTGGCGTCAGGTCAGAACCGGTCGGGTTGTGGCAGCAAGGGTGCAGCAGCACAATGCTTTGCGCTGGCAAGGTTTTCAGGCGGTCAATCATCGCCGGGAAATTTACCCCCAGCGTCTCCGGGTCAAAGTACGGATAGGTATGCACTTTGAAGCCTGCGCCTGCAAAGATAGCCACGTGGTTTTCCCAGGTCGGGTCGCTCACGTAAACTTCTGAATTCGGGAAATAAAACTTCAGGAAATCAGCACCGACTTTCAGTGCGCCGGAACCGCCGACGGTCTGAATGGTCGCAATACGCTGTTGTTTCAGCGCCGGATGATCGGCACCAAACAGCAATTCCTGAATGCCTGCGCGGTATGCGGGCAGACCTTCCATTGGCAGATAGACTGACGCGGCCTGTGGCCCGGCGTTCAGTTGTTGCTCTGCATTTTCCACTGCCGCCAGTTGCGGAATAATACCCTGCTCGTCGTAATAAAGACCGATGCTCAGGTTTACCTTATCTTGTCTCGGATCGGTCTTGAAGCTTTCCATCAGCGACAAAATCGGGTCACCGGCATAGGCATCGACATGTTGGAACACGGTATACATCTCCTTGGTTTGGTTAAGTGGCGCTGCGATCCACATCCGGCAACCCGGCGCATCGCAACTGTTTCACAGACTATCAAAGTTCGTTAAAAAAGATGACAACTATGTTGTCGATTTTCGGGCACTCATTGCGTATCAAACCGTCCGTTCGCCTGAGATGCTGATCCGCTCACATCAACTACGATCACATGGACATCTCATTCTTCCCGGAGCAAACCAATGACAACTCAACACTCACTGCAAGGTAAAGCCGCTTTCGTTCAGGGCGGTTCACGCGGCATCGGTGCCGCCATCGTTCAGCGTCTGGCCCGCGAAGGCGCCAGCGTGGCCTTCACCTACGTTTCTTCTGAAGAAATTTCCGGCCCTGAAGCGGGGTATATCACCGGCGCAAATCTGACGATTGACGGCGGTTTCGGCGCGTAACACTTGCCGGTTCATTCATAAAAATGGCGCAGTCCCCTGCGCCATTTTTTTATCCATTTCGTCAGACGCTGTAGCGCCCCGGACGGTGATTCATCGCAATGATCAGGTTGACGATCACCGCGCCCAGCACC
The DNA here is from genome assembly GCF_011684115.1 of Rahnella aceris. Taxonomy (NCBI): domain Bacteria; kingdom Pseudomonadati; phylum Pseudomonadota; class Gammaproteobacteria; order Enterobacterales; family Yersiniaceae; genus Rahnella; species Rahnella aceris. Next base: position 649,505 of record NZ_JAADJV010000002.1, read on the forward strand.
GAAGCAATCAGCATTTCAAGGCTGACGACAAACAGCGATGCCAGCACGATGCAGCAGTCCACACCCATTTGCAGTTTACCGGCTCGGATGCCGTATTTGTCCTGCAGGAACAGCGCCAGAATGTTCACGCCGCCCAGACTGGCTTTGTGGCGGAACAGCACAATGAAGCCGATGCCCATAATCACGTTGGCAAACAGCGTGGCGTAAAACGGCTGAAGATGATCGAAATGAACAAACAGCGGATGCAAATCAGAAAACACGGAAACCAGCGCGACTGCAGCAAAAGTTTTCAGTGTGAACTGCAAACCCATGCGACGAAAAGAGAGGTAATAAAAAGGTAAGTTGATGATAAAAAAGGCCGTACCGAATGATACCTGCGTCACGTAATGCGCCAGAAACGCCATTCCCGCCGTGCCGCCGGTCAGTGCGCCGACCTGACGCAACATCACCACACCAAAAGAGACCATCAGCGTACCGATAATGATCGCCAGCGCATCTTCAACCAGCGTGTGCCCGATGCGCGGCTGCTCAACCGGCTGTTTGATGTCGTCTACACTTGCCATAATTCCCTGTACCTCAAAATAATAATACTAAAGACTGATTTTGAGATAATTAATGAGATGGAGAGTTAAGGCAATATTCACGCATAGAATTTGCATTAAAAATCGAAAATAAGATTTTATGACGCGTTAATTATTCTTTACATGCACAGATCACGCATATTAATTCAAAATATTGCACCATTAAAGTGAGTCTGCACCAAAATAAATCACCCAAACAGTGCACCTGAAATACGCCCTTATTTTTCTCAGCTCAGCGTCAATAAGCCGTTTTCTTTTAAACGGTTAAGCACTACCGATGTTTTTACGTGGGCGACACTTTTATGGACTGACAGAATTTGGCTGATCAACATGCTTAAACCGGCTAAATCTTTCACCGCAACTTTCAGCAAATAATCCGCATCGCCAGTGGTTTTATAGGCATCAATAATGGAATCGACTTCGCCCAGCATGCTGTGAAATGCATCGACCTGTGCGGGCAAATGATTGATAAGCCTGACTTCAATCAGACCAATCATGCCTAAGTCGAGGGCTTCCGGTGCCAGACGGGCATGATAACCGAGAATGAGTTGTGCCTGTTCCAGACCAATCCGGCGGCGTGAACACTGTGATGCTGACAGTCCGACCAGCTCGCTTAATTCCTGGTTAGTCAGTCTTCCGTTGGTTTGTAATAAGGTCAGAATTTTCAGATCGTAATCGTCAATGCTGTACATGGCAGTGTTCCTGTCGCTTTAATTTTTATATGTGGATTCTTATTGCAAAAAACATTCCCACTATAACCAGTTATAAATACTTTTCGGCCGTTTTTTCTTATACTTGCGCATGATTTAAACGCAAGGAAAAAATAATGAAAAAAGTATTCTACTCTCTCGTTTTGCTGTCAGTTTTGCCCGGTCTCGCAAAAGCAGAGCCGGCATCTTCACGCCTTGAACGCGTATTACAGAAAGGCTCGCTGAATGTCTGCACCACCGGCGACTATAAACCGTATACATTTTTGAAAGAAAACGGTGAGTATGAAGGCATTGATATTGCAATGGCGGAATCGCTGGCGGCGAGTCTGGATGTGAAAGTGAACTGGGTACCGGTCACCTGGAAATCTCTGCCGGACGAAATGAGCGCAGGGCATTGTGATATCGCGATGGGCGGGATTTCGGTCACGCTGAAACGCCAGCAAAAAGCCTGGTTTGCCAACGTACTGGATCAGGACGGAAAAATCCCCCTGGTGCGCTGCGAAAATGTGCGTCAGTACCAGACAGTTGAGCAGTTAAACCGTGCCTCCGTGCGCCTGATTGAACCGGCGGGCGGTACCAATGAAGCCTTCGTACACAGCCATCTGCCAAAAGGTACGCTGACCCTGAGCGATAACGTGACCATCTTCCAGAAGCTGGTGGATAAGAAAGCGGATGTGATGATTACGGATGCTTCGGAAGCGCTGTTTCAGCAGAAACATTACCCGAAACTCTGTGCGGTAAACCCGAAGAAGCCGCTGCAATATGGCGAAAAGGCTTACATGCTGCCGCGTGATGACGTGAGCTGGAAGATGTATGTCGACCAGTGGCTGCACCTGAGCAAAGCCACTGGTGAATATCAGAAGATCGTCAGCCAGTGGCTGGCCGTGAAAAAGTAAGACTTAGTCGCCAATATAAACGCGGGCAACGCGCTCGCTGAGCTGGGTAATCAGCTCATAAGCACTGATACCGGTTGCCTGCGCAATGCGCTCAACCGGTAATTTCCCGCCCCAGAAAATCACTTCATCGCCGACCTTATCGGTCGCATCTGGCCCTAAATCGACAGTGATCATATCCATCGACACACGCCCGGCAACCGGCACTTCCCGACCATTGACCAAAACCGGCGTACCATTCGGCGCACTGCGCGGATAGCCGTCGCCATATCCCATCGCCACCACGCCCAGGCGGGTATCACGGTTGCTGACCCAGGTACTGCCATAACCGACCGGCTCACCGGCAATATGTTCACGCACGGCGATCAGGCTGGAAGTCAGTGTCATTGCCGGTTGCAGCCCAAAATCGCTGGCTGTACCGGTTTCCATTGGCGACACGCCGTACAAAATAATGCCGGGGCGGACCAGGTTCATATGCGATTCCGGCCACAACAAAATACCGCCGGAAGCCGCAATAGATTTTTGTCCCGGCTTGCCTTCGGCAAATTCATTAAAACAGTTCAGCTGTTTCGGTGTCGCGTCGCTTTCCGGTTCGTCCGCGCGGCAGAAATGGCTCATCATATTGACCGGCTGAACCACGTTTTTGCAGGCACTCAGACGCTGATAAAATGCATCGGCCTGTGCCGGATGAACGCCCAAACGGTGCATACCGGTATCGATTTTCAGCCAGACATTCAGCGGACGCGCGAGGTCAGCACTTTCCAGCGCATCAAGCTGTTCGAGGCTGTGAACAGCGGTATCAAGCTGATGTTCAATCAGCAACGGTAATTCGCTGGCGGAGAAAAAACCTTCGAGCAGGAGGATGGGTTTTACCACACCGGCTTTACGCAGCATCAGCGCTTCGCTAAGCCGGGAAACGCCGTAATAATCAGCGTCCTGCAAGCTATGCACCGTCTCCAGCAGACCGTGCCCATAAGCGTTTGCTTTCACTACCGCAACCAGACGACTTTGTGGCGCCAGATGACGCACCCGTTGCAGATTGTGTCGCAGAGCGCGGCGATCAATGACAGCCGTAGCCGCTTTCATTTTAAGTCCTTTGCATGAATTTGAGAGTTTCTGATAGCAAGGCTGAGAACCAAACCCCACCTAGCCTCCCCTTGTGAAAGGGGAGGGATAAATTCAAAACCCGGGAAGTTAATCCTCGTCGTATTGCGGGCCGCCATAGTTATCAAACCGCGACCACTGACCGTTAAAGGTCAGGCGGACGGTACCGATCGGGCCGTTACGTTGTTTACCGAGGATGATTTGCGCGATGCCTTTTTCTTCACTGTTATCGTGATAGACCTCATCACGATAGATGAACATGATTAAGTCGGCGTCCTGCTCGATGGAGCCGGATTCACGTAAGTCGGAGTTGACCGGGCGTTTATCCGCACGTTGCTCCAGGCTTCGGTTAAGCTGCGACAGCGCCACCACCGGCACCTGCAATTCTTTCGCCAGCGCTTTGAGCGAGCGGGAGATTTCGGCAATTTCCAGCGTACGGTTATCAGACAACGCCGGAACGCGCATCAGCTGGAGGTAGTCGATCATGATCAGGCTCAGGCCGCCGTGCTCACGGAAGATACGTCGCGCACGCGAACGAACTTCGGTTGGCGTCAGCCCGGACGAATCATCGATATACATGTTACGTTTTTCGAGCAGAATCCCCATGGTGCTGGAAATACGTGCCCAGTCTTCATCATCGAGCTGGCCGGTACGGATTTTGGTCTGGTCGACGCGCGAAAGCGACGCCAGCATACGCATCATGATCTGGTCGCCGGGCATCTCAAGGCTGAAGATTAAGACCGGTTTATCCTGCATCATCGCGGCATTTTCTGCGAGGTTCATCGCAAAAGTGGTTTTACCCATCGACGGACGCGCCGCCACAATGATCAGGTCAGATTTTTGCAAGCCTGCGGTTTTCTTGTCGAGGTCAGCATAGCCGGTTGAAACGCCGGTTACGCCGTCATGCGGGCGCTGGAACAGCTCTTCGATACGGGAGACCGTGCTTTCCAGAATACGGTCGATACTTTTTGGACCTTCGTCTTTACTGGCGCGGCTTTCGGCAATCTGGAATACGCGGGATTCGGCTAAGTCCAGCAGGTCTTCGCTGCTGCGGCCTTGCGGATCATAGCCCGCGTCGGCAATTTCATTGGCGACGGAGATCATTTCCCGGACAACAGCACGTTCGCGCACAATGTCAGCGTAAGCGCCGATGTTCGCCGCACTGGGGGTGTTTTTAGAGAGCTCTGCCAGATACGCAAAACCGCCGACGGAATCCAGATCGCCTTTCTGTTCCAGCGATTCGGAAAGCGTGATCAGGTCGATTGGTTTGCTCATTTCCAGCAAACGCTGCATTTCGGTAAAAATCAGGCGGTGCGGGCGACTGAAGAAGTCATTGCTGACCACCCGTTCGGCCACATTATCCCAGCGTTCGTTATCCAGCATCAGCCCGCCCAGAACGGATTGTTCAGCTTCCAGCGAATGCGGCGGAAGTTTCAACCCTTCCATCTGGCGATCGCGGTTTTCGTTCTGTTGATTGGTCGGTTTTTTTGCTGCCATCTGTGGATTATTTCCTGCTCTAAGCGCCTGTTTTATGAGCGTCGGGTTTCCAAAAATCGGAGCCTGACTCGCGCGACAGTATAAACCATTTCAAAAGGGTATTAACCCTTAGTGCCGAAAATCTGGATTGTCCCTGACATTTAGCCTAGGGTTGAAATCAGACTCCATCACGAGGAAAAAACATGGCAAAGCGCATCCAGTTTTCTGAAACAGGCACCCCGGACGTTCTGCAATACGTTGATTATCAGCCACAAGATCCGCAGGCAGACGAAGTCCAGGTCGAGAATAAAGCCATCGGTATCAACTATATCGATACTTATGTGCGCAGCGGTCTGTACGCACCGGCCAGTTTTCCGGCGGGTTTAGGCACGGAAGCGGCAGGCATAGTCAGTAAAGTCGGTAGTGGCGTAACGGACATCAAACCTGGCGATCGTGTGGTTTACGCACAATCCGCGCCCGGCGCTTACAGCGAATTCCATAACGTACCACAGGAAAAAATCGCCCTTTTGCCGGACGCGATCAGCTTTGAGCAGGCCGCAGCCTCCTTCCTTAAAGGGCTGACAGTTTATTATTTACTGCGCAAAACCCATGAAGTACAGGCCGGTGAAACCATTCTTTTCCATGCCGCAGCCGGTGGCGTAGGCCTGATTGCCTGCCAGTGGGCGAAAGCGCTGGGCGTAAAACTGATTGGCACCGTGGGCTCTGATGAAAAAGCCGAACGCGCCAGACAGGCCGGTGCATGGGAAACCATTAACTACCAGAAAGAAGATATCGCGACCCGCGTGGCGGAACTGACGAACGGCGAAAAAGTCGGTGTGGTTTACGATTCCGTCGGCAAAGATACCTTTGAAAAATCGTTAAACAGCCTGAAACGTCGCGGTTTACTGGTCAGTTTCGGCAATGCGTCCGGCCCGGTAAAAGGTGTGGATCTGGCGATACTCAATCAAAAAGGTTCGCTGTTTGTGACGCGCCCTTCCCTGAATGGTTACGTGACTAACCGTGAAGAACTGCTGGAGGCGAGCAGCGAGCTGTTCTCAATGATCGCCAGTGGCGCGATAAAAGTGGATGTCAGTGACGCGCAGAAATTCCCACTGTCCGAGGCAAAACGCGCGCATGAAACGCTGGAAAGCCGCGTGACACAGGGTTCAAGTCTGCTCATCCCATAAAAGTTTCCCTGAACCAATGCAAAAAAGGCTTTCACAGTTGTGAAAGCCTTTTTTACTGCCTGACTCAGACGACCTCTGATTTCAGACGGGTACTGCTGTAGGGTACTGCCGGGTAAATCCACAGGGCGATGTCACTTAAGCGACTATTGTGTGCCTCAGCGGACTTGATGAATTCGGTTTACAGCCTGCTGGCTGCCAATGAATTCCATCCTAACAGTCACCCATGTTAAAAAATATGATTTATGCATTTTGACCGCACATTCTGACCCAGCTTGTGATCGCTAGCACATAAGCAAAAGTTATCACTGCAACGGTTACATTTTTTTGCGCTCAGAACACAGTCAGCAATCCCCATTATTTCATGCAGTTACGAAAACCGATAAAGTGAAGCTGTTATTACGGCAAGCGACGGCGACGGTATTTTGGCTCATCAGGCCGGAAAAATGTCCGGTAAATCCAGACCGCAAGCACGGCCAAAAGCAGCCACGGCAACATTTTTACAACAATCGCCAAAAACCCACCCAACATCATCAGAGCAAATGCCACGACCAGCGCCGCAACCATACCCAGTAAAGAAATGCCGGTCAGCATCAGCATAAAGAAAAAACCAAGCACGAAGAGAATTTCCAGCATCAGGTGCTCCTTAATAAGCCATGTGCGATAAGACGTAGCGTCCAAACACGCATTAACCATTACAAGAAACATGCCAGTGTGATGGGATAAATAATTGATTGAATGATAAGGAAAAAATAATTCGCAGGCACGAATGGCCTGCGAAAAGATAGTAAATTTGACTAACAGATAGCGATTTTACTCACCCTGTTTTTATGCCTGCGCCACCACTTCCTGCGGCTGAGCAACCATCTGCAACGCCTGTTCGACCACATCAATGCCCGCGCCGGCTTTATGCGCATTCTCACTCAGATGACGACGGAACTGACGCGCGCCCGGCACCCCCTGGAACAGACCAAGAATATGGCGGGTAATGTGGCCGAGGTAAGTACCTTTGCTCAGTTCCGCTTCGATATACGGATACAGCGCGCGGATAATATCCGGCCCGGTTTTCAGCGGCGCATCAGAGCCGAACAGCTCGCGATCCACATTCAGCAACAGGCCCGGATTCTGGTAAGCCTCACGCCCCACCATCACGCCATCCATATATTGCAGGTGCGTTTTGGCTTCTTCGAGGGTTTTGATACCGCCGTTAATTGCCAGGGTCAGGTGCGGGAAATCACGCTTGAGCTGATATACGCGCGGGTAATCCAGCGGCGGAATTTCACGATTTTCTTTCGGACTGAGGCCCGAAAGCCAGGCTTTACGCGCATGAATAATGAAGGTATCGCAACCGCCGTTTTCTGAAACCTGACGGATGAAATCACACAGAAATTCGTAGCTGTCCTGATCGTCAATACCGATTCGCGTTTTAACCGTGACCGGAATTGAGACTACGTCGCGCATGGCTTTGATGCAGTCAGCCACCAGCGACGCCTGACCCATCAGACAGGCACCAAACATGCCGTTCTGCACGCGATCTGACGGGCAACCGACGTTGAGGTTAATTTCGTCATAACCACGTTCTTCCGCCCGTTTTGCGCAATGCGCCAGATCAGCCGGATTGCTGCCACCAAGCTGCAAAGACACCGGATGTTCTGCATCGCCAAACCCGAGATAATCCCCTTTGCCGTGAATAATGGCGCCGGTCGTGACCATTTCGGTATACAGCAACGTCTGGCCGGTCATCAGCCGGTGAAAATGGCGGCAGTGGCGATCGGTCCAGTCGAGCATCGGCGCAACGGAAAAACGCTGGGCGGAAAAGGGAGTGGTCTGGGGCATTACGTGTTGAGTTTCTGACATCGGCCTGACATTCGCTGAAGGGGTTCGTGACGCTCCCCCCGCTTCGCGCCAGAGGGAAGGTAATCGCTGATTATACCACAGAACAAAGATTCGGCATCTTGTGCCGCTGAGCAGGCGGATGCCGACGTTGCATCACATCTGAATGGCGCATAATTCGTCGTTTTGGTGCAAGCATGATAAAATCATCGGTGGTCGCATGATGTGGCCTATTCATTCCAATCTGCGCTCAGAGACCGTTGCTATGACCCTGAATAATCCGGAAAAATTACTTTCACAAGCTGAAGAACTTTGCCAGCAGCGCAATGTTCGCCTGACGCCGCAGCGGCTGGAAGTACTGCGCCTGATGACGCAACAACCCGGTGCGATCAGCGCCTATGACTTGCTGGATCTATTGCGCGTAAGCGAACCTCAGGCGAAACCACCGACCGTTTACCGGGCGCTGGATTTTCTGCTGGAACAGGGATTTATTCACCGTGTTGAATCCGCAAACAGCTATGTTCTCTGCCATCATTTTGAAGAGCCGAGCCATACTTCTGCGCTGTTTATCTGCGACCGCTGCGGGTTAGTTACCGAAAAAACCACCGACGGCATTGAAGAGCGTCTGGCAAAACTGTCATTAGAATCCGGATTTGAGCTTCGCCATTCCGTCGTTGAAGCGCATGGCTTATGTGCAGAATGCAAAGTAGTAGAAACCTGCGACAGCCATGACCATTGCGATCACGACCACAGTATTGTGGTGAAAAAACGCTGAATGATCGGGTTTTAAGGTTTTGAAGGTGACTCGTAAGAGGAGGATGTTTTGTACAGAGAAGAGGTTGGGTACATCCGTGTACCCGTATCCTGAAGCGTTCCGGGTAGGAGCAGCTAAATCTCAGGATCCGTCACTGGCACGCGAGGGGGAGTCGCGTCTTACCAGTGATATTTGTTTTTGGTTTCCCATTCATTGAGCTCTTTCTCGGCCTGATCTTTTTGATAGCCGTAACGCTCCTGAATTTTACCGACTAACTGATCACGTTTACCTTCAACCACTGTCAGGTCGTCATCAGTCAGTTTGCCCCATTGTTCTTTCACTTTCCCTTTGAACTGCTTCCAGTTACCGTCGGCTTGGTCCTTATTCATAAAATATCTCCTGTTACCTTGGGTTTTATGAACTGCATTTCGTCTTGCAGCTCGTCCTTAACACTTTAAAGGTTAGTAGAGAATCTCGATTAATCCTCCTTAAACAGGGATAAAAACCACTATTAGGATTAATCTAAAGCATGAAATAACGACAAAGCTGCGCTTATTTCTTTGAAAATAGCTGAAAAATCAGTGCGACGGAGACGAAAACCATGTGTCATGCCGCCAGTAACGACGCCATATCCAGCCCAGTGAAATCCCGCGTAACCCGAGGAATACCGTCAGCGCCAGCCACAACGCATGATTGCCCAGCAGCGGTAAAGTGAACAATGTCAGCCCGTACCCCAGCGCCGCCACCAGCATGCTGTTTCGCATATCCCGCCCACGCGTTGCGCCGATAAACATGCCATCAAGCAAATAGCACCAGACAGCCACCAGCGGCAGTATAATTTGCCAGCCAAGATATCGGTCCGCCAGCTCACGCAATTCCGGTAATGATGTCAGCGCATCAATGATCGCCCCACCCGCCAGCGCGTAAATCAGAGCAAAAAACAGCGCAACCAGCCCGGCCTGACGACACGCGGCATGCCAGACATTCAGCAGTTTTTCGCGGTTGCGGGCACCGAATGCCTCACCGGAATGCGCTTCGATAGCATAAGCAAAACCGTCAAGTGCAAACGCGGTAAATGTCAGCAGGTTCATCAACACGGCGTTGACCGCCACAATGTGGCTGCCCAGCCGCGCGCCCAGAACGGTCAGCGATGCAAAGCAAAGCTGCAACAGTAATGAGCGCAGCATGATGTCGCGGTTAAGCCCGAGAAGACGGCGCAAATTACCACGCCACGCGGAGGTGATTTCTGCGCCGGTGATACCGCGTCGTTTCATCACCCGCCAGACGAAATACAGCCCGATGAGTAGCGTGAAATACTCGGAGCTTGCCGTCGCCATGGCTGCGCCACGCACGTTCCAGCCCAGCCCGATCACCAGCCACAGATCCAGAATGATATTCAGCAAATTCCCGGCAATCAGCAAAATCACCGGCCCGCGAACGTACTGAATGCCGAGCAACCACCCGAGGATCACCAGATTCGCCAGTGAAGCCGGGGCGCTGAACCAGCGGATTTCGATAAACAGCCTCGCCTGTTCAAGCACGGGCTGGCTGCCGCCGACAATGTGAAACGCCAGCTCCATCAGCGGATGACGGAATACCACAATAATGACGCCCGCCAGTACAGCCAGAAGGAAGGGTTGTACAAAAGCACGCGCCAGAAGCTGATTATCTTTCGCGCCCAGCGCCTGAGCGGTCATGCCGGTGGTACTCATCCGCAGAAACAGTAAGAGCATAAAAAGGAAAGTGGTGATCATCGAACCCACAGCCACGCCGCCGAGATAATCCGGGCTGTCGAGATGACCGATCACTGCGGTATCCACCAGGCCGAGGAGTGGCACCGTGATATTGGAAAAAATCATCGGCAATGCCAGCATCCAGAGCGCTTTATCGGCAGGGCTTAAAAAGGTGTTTTTGAGTGTGTGTCGCAGGGAATGATGTTGCATAGAGAATCTCATGCCGGAGGTTCAGGTTATGCCTGTAAATGACATCGCCCCGAAAGGGGCGATGATGAGAGAAACGCATTTCTCTTTGAATTCACATGGATGCCAGAGGCCGCCGCCATCCATATTCAATTAGTTTTAGTCTTGTCTATCTGACACAGCAATTTCTGACTTAGTCATATCTGACCGAGTAATTCGCGTTATATCAAGGCGGCAACTAAGCGAACGCCGGGAGCATACACAAGTATGTGACCGGGGTTGCGAAGGCAGCCAACGCAGAGATAGCTCGAAGTACGAAGGTCAGATCCAGTCGCCGTTGCGGATAACACCTACGGCTAAGCCTTCAATGCTGAAATTCTGCTCGCGCAAATCCACCACGATCGGCTGAAACTCGCTGTTCTCAGGCAATAACTGCACCACACTGCCTTGTTTTTTCAGGCGTTTCACGGTGACCTCATCATCGATACGGGCCACCACAACCTGACCATTACGCACGTCTTGCGTTTTATGCACGGCCAGCAGATCGCCGTCAAGGATACCAATATCACGCATCGACATACCGCTGACACGCAGCAGGAAATCGGCGCTCGGCTTAAACATTTCCGGATCGATCTGATAGTGCCCTTCGATATGTTGCTGCGCCAGCAGCGGTTCACCGGCGGCAACGCGGCCAATCAGCGGTAAACCTTCTTCTTCTTCCATCAGCAGACGAATGCCGCGTGATGCACCGGAAACAATCTCAATAACACCTTTACGCGCCAGCGCTTTAAGATGCTCTTCCGCCGCATTGGGAGAACGGAACCCCAGACGTGATGCAATCTCTGCGCGGGTTGGTGGCATACCGGTGGTGGAGATATGATCGCGAATAAGGTCGTAGACCTCTTGTTGTCTGGTCGTTAAAGCTTTCATTCCGCCCCCTGGTTGTTTATACAGTCTTGCTGTGAGTATATACAGCTAAACGGTCAATGAAAACCTAAGATTGAATAAAAACAGGGCATAACGTTGATTCCTGGAATGCAGATTCCAAATCAGAACCATCGCGACCAAAAGATGCTGACCCAGACAAAAATCGCCAATATGATGGTCAGAAGTACGGCAGCAGAGCCGATATCTTTTGCGCGACCAGAAAGCACATGAAACTCAGGCCCGATGCGGTCTATTGCACATTCCACCGCGCTGTTGAGCAACTCCGTGACACAGACCAGCACGACGGATCCCACCAGCAGGATACGTTCAATGGTGCTGACATCAAGCCAGAAAGATAGCAAAATTAACGGGATAGCGACGCTGGCCTCCTGGCGAAATGCCGCTTCGTTTTGCCATGCCGCTTTGAATCCTTTCCAGGAATAGCCGGCCGCTTTATAAATTCGGGTAAATCCGGTGACTTGGTTCGCCATTTCGGGTACTGATCCTTAGAGTGTTTGCAGCATTTTAGCTTTTATATGACCACAGATCTCCACGGATCTTTCTGGTATCCTTGCGGCGAAATTGCTAACAAGAGGCTTCACGTTTTTATGTCAGGTTGGCGTAGACTTTATTACACATTATTGAATTTACCACTCTCATTGCTGGTAAAGAGCAAGGTCATACCTTCAGATCCGGTTACCGAGTTGCATTTAGACCCGACGCGGCCGATTTTGTACGTATTACCTTATAATTCCAAAGCCGATTTGCTGACGTTGCGTGCGCAATGTCTGGCGCAGAATCTGCCTGATCCTCTTATTCCGCTGGAAATTGACGGCACCCTGCTACCAAGCCATGTCTTTATAGCCGAAGGCCCGCGCGTATTCTCTTATTACACGCCGAAGCAGGAATCCGTAAAGCTGTTCCACGACTACCTTGATTTGCACCGCAATAATCCGGATTTAGACATTCAGATGTTGCCGGTGTCGGTAATGTTTGGTCGTGCACCGGGCCGTGAAGGTCAGGACGACACGCCGCATCTGCGCGTGCTGAACGGTATCCAGAAATTTTTCGCTGTGCTGTGGCTGGGGCGGGACAGTTTCGTCCGTTTCTCCAATACCGTTTCCCTGCGTTATATGGCGACGGAACACGGCACAGATAAGACGATTGCTCAAAAACTGGCACGTGTGGCGCGGATGCATTTCTCCCGTCAGCGTCTGGCTGCGGTTGGTCCGCGCCTTCCGGCACGTCAGGATTTATTCAATAAATTGCTGGCCTCAAAAGCCATTGAGAAAGCGATTGAAGACGAAGCCCGCAGCAAGAAAATTTCCCACGAAAAAGCCCAACAAAACGCCATCGCCCTGATGGAAGAGATTGCCGCTGACTTCTCTTATGAAGCCGTGCGCCTCTCTGACCGTGTGCTGAGCTGGACGTGGAACCGTTTGTACAAAGGCATCAACGTTAATAATGCCGAGCGTGTACGCCAGTTAGCGCTGGACGGTCAGGAAATTGTGTATGTGCCTTGCCACCGCAGCCACATGGACTATCTGCTGCTGTCTTACGTGCTCTATCATCAGGGTCTGGTACCGCCGCATATTGCCGCCGGTATCAACCTGAATTTCTGGCCGGCTGGCCCGATTTTCCGCCGTCTGGGTGCGTTCTTTATTCGTCGAACCTTTAAAGGCAACAAGCTCTATTCGACGGTTTTCCGTGAATATCTGGGCGAACTGTTCAGCCGCGGTTATTCGGTGGAATACTTTGTGGAAGGGGGGCGTTCGCGAACCGGGCGTCTGCTGGAGCCGAAAACGGGCACGCTGGCCATGACCATTCAGGCCATGCTGCGCGGCGGTTCACGTCCGATTACGCTGGTACCGATTTACATCGGTTATGAGCACGTCATGGAAGTGGGTACGTACGCGAAAGAATTACGCGGTGCGACCAAAGAGAAAGAAAGCCTGACGCAAATGCTTAACGGGCTGCGCAAGCTGCGTAACCTCGGCCAGGGTTACGTGAACTTCGGTGAGCCGTTGCATCTGACCACTTACCTGAACCAGAACGTGCCAACCTGGCGTGAAGCCATCGACCCGATCGAAGCACAACGTCCAAGCTGGCTGACGCCGACAGTGCAGGATTTGGCAGAACAGATCATGGTGCGCATCAACAATTCAGCGGCAGCCAATGCCATGAACTTGTGTTGTACCGCGCTGCTGGCCTCCCGTCAGCGTTCACTGACACGCGAACAGCTGACCGAGCAAATCGACTGTTATCTGCAATTGCTGCGTAACGTGCCTTACAACGCGGATTCGACGGTGCCTGATCTGACCGCTGACCAGTTGCTTGATCACGCGCTGAACATGAATAAGTTCCAGGTTGAGAAAGACAACATTGGCGACATCATCGTTCTGCCTCGCGAACAGGCCGTGCTGATGACGTATTACCGCAACAACATCCATCATATGCTGGTGTTGCCATCACTGATTTCAAGCATTGTGATGCACCACCGCCAGGTCAGCCGCGCGGAATTACTGCATCAGGTCGAACTGATTTATCCGATGCTCAAAGCCGAACTGTTTATGCATTTCGATACGCCTGAGCTGCCACAAGTGCTGGATGTTCTGACGCTGGAACTGGCGCGTCAGCAAATCATTCACCTTGAAGATGATGAGCTGACACTTAATCCGGCCCGTATCCGCACCCTCCAGTTGCTGGCGGCTGGCGTACGTGAAACGCTGCAACGTTACGCGATTACCTTCTCCCTGCTCACCAATAACCCAAGCATCAACCGCGGTGCACTGGAAAAAGAGAGCCGGATTATGGCGCAGCGTTTATCCGTGCTGCACGGTATCAATGCCCCTGAATTCTTCGATAAAGCTGTGTTCTCGACGCTGGTCGGCACACTGCGCGCAGAAGGCTATATCAGTGACACCGGCGATGCCATTCAGGAACAAACGCGTGAGATTTACCTCATGCTCAGCGACCTGATGACACCGGATATCAAGCTAACTATCGAGAGTGCGGGAATGCCTTCTGAGCTGCCGCAAGCAACGGAGCCACCGGCTGAACCGAAGATGGATGTACGCGATACCGATCATTAACCCGTATTAGCGCCAGACATCAGATTAAAAAAACAAAACGCCCGGACTTTTTACAGAGTCCGGGCGTTTTTAATTGTTGTCGCGCAGGCTAACTTACTTAGAAATTGAAGCCTGACAGGCTCATCAGAATACCGAGGAACAACACCAGCCCGACATAATTGTTCTGGCGGAAAGCCAGGAAACAGGCATCACGTTCACGTTTAGCAATCAGCTTTTGCTGATGCACAAACAGCGCAGCAGCCAGCAGCAACGACCAGTAAAACGGTGCGCTGAGCTGGGAAAGATAACCAACAATCCCCATCAGGATCAGCGTTGCCAGTTGCAGAAGGCCGATGATCAGCGTGTCAAAACGACCAAACAGAATCGCTGTCGATTTCACGCCGATCTTCAAATCATCGTCACGATCGACCATCGCGTATTGCGTATCGTAAGCCACCGTCCAGCAGATATTTGCCACGAACATTAACCAGCAGCTAAGCGGCACACTTTCGCTCACAGCGGCATACGCCATCGGAATTGCCCAGCCAAACGCCGCGCCCAAAACCACCTGCGGCAGATGGCTGACGCGCTTCATGAACGGATAAATCCATGCCAGCGCCAGTCCGGCCAGAGACAGCCAAATGGTCATGCGGTTAAGCAGCAGAACCAGCAGGAATGACACCAGCACCAGTCCGGCGAATAATATTTTCGCCTGCTTGCCGGTGATCGCCCCGCTCGGCAATGGCCGGTGAGCGGTGCGTTTTACGTGACCATCAAACTTACGGTCAGCGTAGTCATTCACCACGCAACCGGCGGCACGCATGAAGAAAACGCCCAGCACGAAGACCAGCAAAATCTTCGCAGACGGCATTCCCCCCCCCGCGACCCACAGTGCCCATAACGTTGGCCACAACAGCAGCAGTGAGCCAATCGGCTTATCAATGCGCATCAGGCGGCAGTAATCACGCCATGTGCCCTGCGTCATACTTCCTGACACTCTCTGTTCTCCTTGTTGATTAGTCTGACTCATACCTTGCTCACTTTACCCTCAGGGCGGTGAACCGGCGAATCCGGGAGGAAAATTTCGGTCAGCAGCAACGGCTTATCAGACAAACGCAGGCGGGAACGGCGCGCCCATAATTCTCCCTGCTCACTGTGTAACTGGCCTAAATGAATGTAATCGCGGGACAAGTTGTTCCCGCTAAACAGATAGCGCCCCAGCGGCACCGTGCCTAAATCGACCAGCGCCAGATCCGGCCCGGTCAGCGTTTCTTCAGGAATGACCGTGCGCCCCAGCAGCCAGGGTTCGGCATCGCCAAACAGCACGATTTCGCGGATCCAGTAACGGGCACTTTCCGGCAACTGCTGTGCTTCGCTTTCACCCAGTTCTTCGCGACTGACAAAACATTCATTTTGCGGTTTCACGGTGACGGTAACACCCTGCTTTTCAAACCGGCGGGTCATGGACCCCATTTCCATCAGCCAGTCAGCCACATCCGCAGGCACCTGCGAAGGGTCGTCAAACCAGTGGATCGGGGATGGTTCGGGGGAATGGGGATCAGACATCAACGGCTCCGTAATGAAGGCATTCATACCTCCAATGAATTATCTGCCTCGCATTCTAGCGCATCAATGCGAGGCAGTAATTGCCTGATTTATTCGCGGCGCAGACGTTCGCTATTGGCAAGAAACAGTGTCACGACCAGCACAAGGATCGCGCAGGCGTAAACCAATGTGTCATAAGGACTTTTGTGGTCGACGATGATCAGGCGGATAATCGCGGTGATGCCGATGTAAATAAAATAGCGTAACGGGAAATGATAGCCCGACGAAAAATATTTAATAATCAGGGCAATAAACTCAAAATAGAGGAAGTAAATTACAATCCCTTCAATGAGCAGATATGACGAAGACTGATCGTTATTCACGAACAACACCATTGCTAAATGATAGGTTTCGCGCCCGATAAAAATCATCAGGATCGCGGCCAGTCCTAATAAGAATACGTTCAAAATTCGCTGCATAATGACGGATATCATCAATGCCCGTTTTGATCCTGCCATGTGATCTACATCCCACTTTTGTTATTAATCCCCGCAGAATACCACAGAGTCAGCACAGGAAAAGCGCCATTAAAAAAGGGCCAGCCGGTGAAGGCTAACCCTTTTATTGAGAAATATTTCGACCTGTCCCTCTAAATCATTCGGGCTGGATCAAGGCGGCAAGGGAACGAAGCCCCGGGAGCTTACATAAGTAAGTGACCGGGGTGAGTTCACGCAGCCAACGCTGAAACAGTCTGAAGGATGACGAGGGATTAGCGCCAGTTTTTGAAGCGGTTAATTAAACCGTTCGTGGAACTGTCGTGGCCTGTCACTTCTGAGCTACCTTCCAGTTCTGGCAGGATACGGTTTGCCAGCTGTTTGCCCAGTTCTACGCCCCATTGGTCGAAGGTGTAGATGTTCAGGATCACGCCCTGGGTGAAGATTTTGTGTTCATACATTGCGATCAACGCACCCAGGCTATAAGGCGTGATTTCACGCAGCAGGATGGAGTTGGTCGGACGGTTCCCTTCGAACACTTTGAACGGCGCAACGTGTTTAACGTCTTCTGGTTTTTTACCCTGATCGGCGAATTCTTTCTCGACAACATCCAGAGATTTACCGAATGCCAGCGCTTCGGTCTGGGCGAAGAAGTTAGACAACAGTTTCGCGTGGTGATCGCTCAGCGGGTTATGGCTGATGGCCGGTGCGATGAAGTCACAAGGGATGATTTTAGTCCCCTGGTGAATCAGCTGATAGAACGCGTGCTGACCGTTAGTGCCCGGTTCGCCCCAGATGATCGGGCCAGTCTGGTAATCCACCGGGTTGCCGTTACGGTCAACGAACTTACCGTTAGATTCCATGTTGCCTTGCTGGAAGTAAGCGGCAAAACGGTGCATGTACTGGTCGTATGGCAGGATAGCTTCGGTTTCGGTGCCGTAGAAATCGTTGTACCAGATGCCGATCAGCGCCAGCAGTACCGGCAGGTTTTTCTCAGCCGGCGTATTCGCGAAGTGTTTATCCATCGCGTGCGCACCGCTCAGCAGTTGTTCGAAGTTATCGAAACCTACAGACAGCGCGATAGACAGACCGATTGCGGACCACAGAGAGTAACGGCCACCGACCCAGTCCCAGAATTCGAACATGTTGTCGGTGTCGATACCAAACTCGCTCACCGCTTTACCGTTGGTGGACAGCGCCGCGAAGTGTTTCGCCACGTGTTGGTTATCGCCAGCGGTTTTCAGGAACCAGTCACGCGCGCTGTGGGCGTTGGTCATGGTTTCCTGCGTGGTGAAGGTTTTTGATGCAACCAGGAACAGCGTGGTTTCCGGAGACAAATCTTTCAGCGTTTCAGCGATATGCGTGCCGTCAACGTTGGAGACGAAATGCATATTCAGGTGGTTTTTGTACGGACGCAGCGCTTCAGTGACCATGAACGGACCGAGGTCTGAACCGCCGATACCGATGTTCACCACGTCGGTGATGGCTTTGCCGGTATAACCTTTCCATTCGCCACCGATAACACGTTCGGTGAAGCCTTTGATTTTCGCCAGAACTGCATTCACTTCCGGCATCACATCTTTGCCGTCCACGACGATTGGCGTGTTGCTGCGGTTACGCAGTGCAACGTGCAGAACAGCACGGTCTTCGGTGCGGTTGATCTTCTCGCCAGAGAACATCGATTTGATTGCGCCCTGAAGGTCAGTCTCTTTCGCCAGCGCCTGCAGCTTATCCAGCGTCTCTGCGGTGATGCGGTTTTTGGAGAAATCGACCAGCATCTGGTCTTCAAACGTGGCAGAGAATTTGGAGAAACGATCACCATCTTCAGCAAACAGATGGCTAATCTGCACATCTTTCATCTTGTCGAAATGCTGCTGCAGGGCTTGCCAGGCAGCGGTCTGAGTTGGATTGATATTTTTCATAGCAATGCTCTTAGGCTGAGAATAAATATGAGGTAACTGTCCCGATTGTAGCCTGAAGTTCCCGGGAAGAGATGCCTTTTCTTGCGATAGGTTAGATCTGCTTAATCACAATGACAGAGAACAATATTAGATGAGAATCGCTCAAAATGTGGCGCATGCATTGCCTGACCGTTGACAGACGGGCGATAAACGGCTATTCCTAAGCGCCTAACTCGCGCGCTCGATGCGCGAGCCAGAAGAGGCGCGTCGCCCAGGCAGTGTATCGGAGGAGCCGAAATCCTACGAAGATACATCAGGGGGAGCGGCGCCGAGATCATAAGCCCGCGGCAGGCAAATGATCGACTACAGGGGCTGAATCCCCTGGGTTGTCACCGGAACACCCAACAGGGTGTCGGCTAGGTGGGGCGCTTCTGGGTGTATCGTAGTATCTCTACGCCTGCTCCCGTTTCCCGCTCTTCCCTTTGTGCCAATTCTTATGGAATCGATGGCCGTCATGATATGGCGACCCGGACACGAGGTTTTACATGAATCACGCAGTATCCCGCAACGCCAGCCAGCAGCCTTTGGGCAATGTCATCGTCGCCAAATTCGGCGGTACCAGCGTGGCGGATTTCGACGCAATGAACCGCAGCGCGGATATCGTGCTGTCGCGCCCTGAAGTGCGTCTGGTTGTTCTCTCCGCCTCTGCGGGCGTCACCAATTTATTAGTTGAGCTGGCAGAAGGTAAAGAAACCGAACGCCGGGTGTTCCTGCTTGATGAAATTCGCCGCATCCAGAGCGCCATTATCGATCGCCTCGATAATCCCACCGTGATCCGCGAAGAAATCGGCCGCATGCTGGAAAATATCGCCATGCTGTCAGAAGCGGCGAGCCTTGCGACCTCTACCGCGCTGACCGACGAACTGGTGAGCCATGGCGAACTGATGTCCACCCTGCTGTTTGTTGAAATCATCCGCCAGCGCAACGTGCCAGTGGAATGGTTCGACGTACGTAAAATCATGCGTACCAACGATCGCTTTGGGCGCGCGGAGCCGGATACGCAGGTATTAAGCGAGTTAACCGTTCAGCAGCTACAACCGCGCTTGCAGGACGCCCTGGTAATCACACAAGGTTTTATCGGCTCAGAAGGCAAAGGCCGCACCACGACGCTTGGCCGTGGCGGCAGCGATTACACCGCCGCATTGTTGGGTGAAGCGCTGAGCGTTTCCCGTGTGGATATCTGGACTGACGTCCCGGGGATTTATACCACCGACCCGCGTCTGGTGCCGGCGGCAAAACGTATTGACCGCATTGCGTTTGAAGAAGCCGCTGAAATGGCGACATTTGGTGCCAAAGTTCTGCATCCAGCCACTCTGCTGCCCGCGGTGCGTCGCGGTATCCCGGTGTTTGTAGGCTCGAGCAAAGACCCGTCAGGCGGCGGCACCTTAGTGTGTGATACCAGCGATAATCCGCCGCTGTTCCGCGCGATAGCCCTGCGCCGCAGACAAACGCTGGTCACGCTGCACAGCCTGAGCATGCTCCATTCACGCGGTTTCCTCGCCGAAGTGTTTGGCATTCTGGCACGCCACAGTATCTCTGTGGATCTGATCACCACATCCGAAGTCAGCGTCGCGCTGACGCTGGATACCACCGGTTCCACATCCTCAGGCGACAGCCTGCTGACCACCTCACTGCTGACAGAATTATCCTCACTGTGCCGCGTGGAAGTGGAAGAAAATCTGGCGCTGATTGCGATTATCGGCAACAAACTGTCCCAGGCCTGTGGCGTCGGCAAAGAAGTGTTCGGCGTGCTGGACCCGTTCAATATCCGCATGATTTGCTACGGCGCAAGCAGCTACAACCTGTGCTTCCTGGTGCCGGGCAACGATGCCGATCAGGTCGTTAAAACTCTACACCGCAACCTGTTCGAATAATGACGGGCGCGGTATGTGAGAAGACCGGGCCATGTGCCCGGTCTTTTTTTGTCTGTACTTTTGCAAACAACAAAGACAAGGATCACCTCAATGTTAGCCAAAATAACCCGCCTGTTCCCGTTGTGGGCCGTGCTGTTATCCGTCGCGGCCTATTACTCGCCCGGTACGTTCACGCCGATCGGCCCGCATGTTTCTACCCTGCTGATGCTGATTATGTTCGCGATGGGTGTCACTCTCGAATTCGGTGATTTCAAACGCGTGCTTTCCCGACCTGGCCCGGTTGCTGCCGCCACGTTCCTGCATTATCTGATCATGCCGCTGGCGGCGTGGGTGCTGGCAAAACTGTTCCATATGCCGGCAGATTTATCGGCGGGAATGATTCTGGTGGGCAGCGTTGCCAGCGGTACAGCCTCTAACGTGATGATTTATCTTGCGAAAGGAGATGTCGCGCTTTCCGTGACGATTTCAGCAGTTTCCACGCTGGTGGGGGTTTTCGCCACGCCACTGCTGACGCGTCTGTATGTCGATACGCACATTAAAGTGGATGTGGAAGGCATGCTGTTAAGCATTTTGCAGATCGTCGTCATCCCGATTTTAGCCGGTCTGATTATTCATCATCTGTTCACGAAAACCGTGAAACGTATCGAACCGCTGCTGCCGCTTTTCTCAATGGCATGCATTGTCGCCATTATCAGCGCCGTCGTGGCGGGCAGTCAGGGCTTTATCGGTTCGGTGGGATTGATCGTGATTGTGGCGGTTATTCTGCACAACGGCATAGGCTTACTGAGCGGTTACTGGGGCGGGAAACTGTTTGGCTTTGACGAAACCACCTGCCGCACGCTGGCGATGGAAGTCGGGATGCAGAACTCAGGTTTAGCGGCGACGCTGGGGAAAATCTATTTCACCCCGCTGGCCGCACTGCCGGGCGCATTGTTCTCGGTATGGCACAATCTGTCAGGTTCTTTGCTGGCCGGTTACTGGTCCGGTAAGCCGGTCAAAAAAGACTGATTTCCAGACGAAAAAGAAGATGAAAAAGAAACGGGCGCCTTCCTCAGCGCCCGTTTTGATTCGTCCTACACCCGTTGCACATCATCATTCGGTTCGCGCTGCTCATCTTCCTGCTCATCCTGATCCAGCACGTTATAGGCCACTGCACAGAACAGTGAGTTCAGACGTTTCATATCCCCCAGCAACCCGAGGTGCAGCGAGCTGGTTTCGATACTCTGCACATTATGCTGATGCAGGCGATCGACGTGCGCATGCGCATAACGGCGGTCGAGAATGCGGAAACGGTGTTTGGAGCGGCGCAGACGGCGCGCACTGGTCAGATCGTTCGACAGGAAAACGCCCAGACTCAGGCGCAGGTTATCCTGCAATTTCTCATGTAAGGCATCCAGCTCCACCAGTCCTTCCGGCGAGAACGCGCGTCGGGTAGCGTGGGATTTGGCGGTGATATCGCCGGTCATGCGCTCGATAATGTCACCGGCCTGTTCGAGGTTCAGCGCCATTTCGATGATTTCAGCCCAGCGGCGGGAATCATCTTCGCCAAGTCCTTCCTTGTTGATTTGCGCCAGATACAGCTTGATGGCGGTATAGAGCACATCAACGTCATCGTCGAGACGCCGCACTTCGCGATCCTGTGCCAGTTTACCGTGCATCACTTCCCGGTTGAGGATCAGCATATGTTCGACCACGTCGCCCATGCGCAAGGTTTCACGGGCGGCATTGGCCAGCGCCAGCGTCGGGGTATCAATTGCGCTGACATCCAGATGGCGCGGACGCAGACGGGGATCATCTTCAGGCACATCGGCAATCATCATCTCGCAAACCTTCGCCATCGGCGCCGTCAGCGGCACCATCGCCAGACAACGGATCAGGTTGTAGAACATGTGGAAGTAGATCACCAGTTCTTCATCCGGAATGCCAAGCCGCGCCAGTTGCGTCGACAACAGTCCGACAAACGGCAGCACAATCACCAAACCAATCAGTTTAAACAGCGTACTGCCGAGCGCCACGCGGCGACCGGCGGCATTCATTTTACTGGCGTTAATCATCGCCAGCAGCCCGCTGCCGAGGTTGGCACCGATGACCA
Source organism: Rahnella aceris (assembly GCF_011684115.1). Lineage (NCBI taxonomy): Bacteria > Pseudomonadati > Pseudomonadota > Gammaproteobacteria > Enterobacterales > Yersiniaceae > Rahnella > Rahnella aceris. The sequence continues at coordinate 671,923 of NZ_JAADJV010000002.1, forward strand.
GACAAAGTGACACTTTAAGCGAAATCACGCCGGTCGCGGCAAGGGTTGCCGTCAGCAACACCGCCGCCAGACTGGAATAACTGATGATGGCAAACACTGCGCCGGTCAGGGCATCGAGCAGCACATCACCGGTCAGGGACGAGAATAAAACTTTAACGCCGGAGGCCTGCATGATCGGCGTCGCGGCGCCCACAATCAGCTCCAGCGCCAGTAAAATCAGCCCCAGCCCGATACCGACACGGCCCATTTGCCCCGCGCGGGTCTGTTTACGGCTGAGGAAGAACGCGACACCGACGAAAATCAGCAGCGGAGAAAGCCAGGAGAGATCGAAGGTCAGGATACGCGCCATCACGGCGGTCCCGACATCTGCACCGAGAATAATCACCAGTGCCGGAGCCAGGGCTACCAGCCCCTGCGATACAAACGACGTGACCAGCAGCGCGGTAGCATTACTGCTTTGCACCAGCGCAGTAACGCCAATGCCCGCCACAAACGCCAGCGGTTTTTTCTCGACACTGTTACTCAGAACACGGCGCAGATTGGCGCCAAAGACACGCATGATGCCGGTACGCACGATGTGCGTACCCCATACGAGCAGAGAAATAGCAGACAACAAATGCAAAAGGGTTAACACGAAAGAACAGCTCCATTAACGCCAGGCATAGACCGGCCATCCTGCCTGCCGGGCGTGCTGGAGCAGGATAGCGTCTGGATTCACCGCCACCGGCTGGCCCACGCGGGTCAGCAACGGCAGATCATTATGGGAATCAGAATAAAAACTGGCTGATTGCAAAAGGGATGCGTCCTGATTGATGAGCTCCAGCAACCGCGAGACTTTTCCCTCGCGATAGGTCATCGTCCCTCGTGTGGCGCCGGTAAAACGCCCGTCTTTCATTTCAACACCAATCGCCAGCGTTTCATCAACACCGAGAAAACGGGCAATCGGCTGCACCAGATGTTCACCGGACGCGGAAATAATTACCGTCCGGTCGCCCTGTGCACGGTGAGCAGCCAGACACTCACGCGCCTGCGTGTAAACACGCGGGGCAATCACATCCTGAATATAATTCGCGACCATCGCCGCGACATCACGTTGACTGCGGCCGGACAGCGGCACCAAAGTACAACGCATGTACTCCTGCATATCCATCTGACCGATAGCATATTGCTGCATCAGCGCGGCATCTTGTTGCAGAAAAGCCTGCTCATCGGCCACCCAGCCATTTGCCACCATGTAGGCTGACCACAAACTCGAACAGTCGCCGCTAATCAGGGTTTCATCGAGATCAAACAGCGCCAGTTTCATGCAACTTCCCGTAACGTAACAAGATCTAACTGTAGACCAATATCGCTGCCATCGGCGCGAAGTGAGGCCACAGAACGGTTTAAGACATCCACAGAAAGCTCAACTCCGTGTGCTAAAACGCGATAACGCACGACGTTGCCAAGCAGACTGTGGCTGATAATTTTAGCCGGAATACCTTCAATCAGCTCGCATATTGTGACCGACTCCGGACGGATGGCGACACGGCCCGTGTAAGTTATGCCGGTCAGCGCCATCGCCTGTTCAGGGCTTAGCAGGTTGTAGCTGCCGATAAAGCCCGCAGCAAACGCATCCACCGGTTCAGTATACAGGGTTTCGGCATCGGCATTTTGGACGATTTGCCCTTTGTTCATCAGCACAATCCGGTCGGACATGGTCAGCGCTTCTTCCTGATCGTGGGTCACGAAAATCGCCGTCAGATTCATTTCACGCTGAATACGGCGGATTTGCTCACGCAGATGCTTACGGATACGGGCATCGAGCGCGGAAAGGGGTTCGTCGAGCAGCAACAGGCGCGGCTGCGTAACCAGTGAACGCGCCAGTGCCACACGCTGACACTGACCACCGGAAAGCTGATGCGGATAACGTTTTGCGTAATCGTTCATTTCCACCAGTTCCAGTACTTCACCGACGCGCCGGTGCAGCTCTGAAGCCGGTATCTTTTGCATTTTCAGGCCGAACGCGACATTGGCTTCAACCGTCATATTAGGAAACAGCGCATAGCTCTGGAAGACCATGCCGATGCCGCGCTGTTGTGGCGGCAGCGGCACAATATCCTGCCCCTGAATCAGAATTTTTCCGCTGTCGACGGAAGTCAGACCGGCCAGACAGCGCAGCAGCGTGGATTTTCCGCAGCCGCTTGGCCCCAGCAGTGTGACGAATTCTCCCTCTTCTGCTGAGAAATCGATGTTGTTGAAAATCTGCGTCGGACCGTAAGACTTGTTGAGTTGAGTAACCTGCAAATACGACATAATCAGCTCTTTCCTTTGTTCAGCATGTTCGCCACCCAGGTGAAAATCAGGACGACCATGAAATAGGAGATGACCAATGCGCTGGTAAAATGGCCGCTGCCATTACGCATGTTATAGAGGTAAACCTGAACCGTTTCATAACGGCTGCCCGCCAGCAGATTGGCGAACACAAACTCCCCGATCAGGAAGGAAAACGACAGCAGGACGGCAATCATTCCGCCTTTGCGTAAGTTAGGCAAAACCACCAGCAGCGCCGCTTTCCAGGTGCTGGCACCGAGCAGATGTGCAGCATCCATCAGGTCACGCAGGTTGATCGCCTGCATGTTGTTAGAAATAGCGCGATAGATAAACGGCAGCGCGATGGTGAAGTAACAGCCAATCAGGATCCACGGCGTACCGGTGAGCGCCAGCGGTTCAGCGGAATAGAGTTGCATCAGGCCCACCGATGACACCACCGGCGGCACGGCGAACGGCAGCAGGATCAGGATGTTCATCAGTGCATCGAGCTTAGGGAAATAGTAAGCAATCACAAACATTAGTGGCAGGATCAGCACCAGCGACAGAAAAAGTGTGCCGAAACACACCAGCAGCGAATGCCAGAGCGCAATCAGGAAGCGCGGATCGCTCCACAGTTCCACCAGCCATTTCAGCGTAAAGCCGCTCGGTAAAATGGTCGCCCCCCATTCCAGCACCAGCGCATAGACCAGCGTCGCCAGCAGCGGCAACATCAGGACAATCAGTAAAATCCAGATCACCACACGGTGGTAAATTGCTTCAGACCGCGACATCTTACGTTCCTTTTTCTGCCCGTCAGCTGCGCTGACTGAGATAACTTTTACGCAATAACCACTGATGGATCAGCGTGATAAAGGCCATCAGCACCACCAGCAACATCGCCAGCGCGCTGCCCATATTCGGATCGAGAGAAATATCCCCCGAGACCAACGCCGCGATACGCACCGGCACCACGTTAAAGTTACCGGTGGTCAGCGCATACACCGTGGCATACGCGCCAAGGGCATTGGCGAGCAAAATAACGAAGGTGCCGAGCAAGGCCGGGAACAGTACCGGAATACCGATATGACGCCAGTAACGCCAGCGTCCCGCGCCCAGCAAGGCCGCTGACTCGCGCCAGTCCTCCCGTAACGCATCAAATGCCGGATACATCAGCAACACGCCGAGCGGGATCTGGAAATAGGTATAGAGCACAATCAGGCCGTCTTTTGAATAGAGGTCGAAGTGTTCCATCAGGCCATATTTTTTCAGCAGCAGCGTCAGACAACCATTCAGGCCAAGCAGGATAACGAAGGCGAAGGCCAGCGGTACGCCCGCAAAGTTGCTGGTCATGTTAGTAAACGACATCACAAAGTCGTGCAGCTTTGTCGGGCCAAGCTGGCGAAGTGAGTAACTACCCACTAACGCAATAAGCAAACCGTATAAACTCGACCAGATGGAAATATCCAGTGAGAAACGCATAGCCTGTAAATAGAACGGTGATGTCAGAATGTCGGTGTAATTGCCCAGTCCCCAGGCTTCATAGGTTTCGCTGTAAAAGCTGCTCACCGCAATCCATGTCAGCGGCGCCAGCTGAAAAGCGATGAAAAACACCAGAAACGGCAGCATAAACAACGCCGCAATCCACTTAGCTTTCATCGGGTATCCTCTAAAAGTGACGGGATTCAGGCCAGTAATGCCGCGCAATGTGGCTTGTCGTGGGCAATATTGAGGATCTGACAAACAGTTCCGCATAACTCCGTCTGCAACGGTGCGGCCTCTTTGAAGCTGAACGCACTGCCGAAGACGAACAGCGGCACCTGACGCTCCTCCGGCAAAATACCGCCGTGGCTGCGGTCATCATTCATACCGTGATCCGCAGTCACGATCACCTGATAACCGGCGTCCAGCCAGTCGCCCAGATAGCGCGACAGGATGCCGTCTGCGGTGCGTGCTTTGTTGCGGTATTGGGGCGTCGACAGGCCAAATTTATGCCCGGCATCATCAATGTTCATCGGGTGGATCAGCAGGAAGTCGGGATCATGACGACGACGCAGGCTTTCGGCGTCATCGAACAGATGCGAATCAGGGTAACTATCATCGTAATAAAAATGGCCGTGCTGGATAGTCAGCGAGTCATCGCTGGTGTGGCGGTCACGCGGCGGGTCAAACGGCGTGCGGTTATACAGCTCGCTGACCCAGTGATAAGCCGCAGCAGCCGTCGTCAGGCCAGCGTCGCGGGCATAGTGGAAAATACTACGTTGAGTCGATAACCGGTCAACGTGGTTGTGAACAATGCCACTCACCACCGGCGTGATACCGGTGAGAATGCATTCATAAAGTGGCCGGGACAGCGAAGGCAATTCGCATTCCAGTTGATACAAGCGGCCGCGTCCTGCGGCACACTGGGCTTGCAGATAACCCATTGCGTCGCGGCCGACCTGATAATTCAGCCCGTCGAGTACTACCAGAATGCTCTTCATACCATGTATACCTTTCATTTCTTACAGGTGTTGTTATTAACCAATGCTTTCGCTGTCCGGTTTTTCTTATTTTTTAATCAATTACTGCTGCATGTTGATCATGACGTTTTCCTGCCACAGACGCGGCAAGGTTTTCGCGCTCTTATCCCAGGCAGCCGGATCTGCAATCGGGTGCGCATTTTTGTATTCGCTGGAAGGCAACAGTTTGGCTTTTGCATCGTCTGGCAGCGTGATGTGATCGGCACGGATTGGACGGGCATAGCCTTGTGCCAGATTGATCTGACCGGCATCAGAGAAGATGTATTCACGCGCCAGTTTGGCGGCGTTCGGATGTTTGGCGAATTTGTTGATGATCGTGGTGTAACCGGACGTGATAGTGCCATCAGATGGGATCACCACGTCGAAGCGGGTTTTGTCGATTTTGTCGCGATAGCTCAGACCGTTGAAGTCCCAGACTACGCCAACCTGCACTTCACCTTTTTCCAGAGACGCGATGACCGGGTTAGTCAGGCTCAGACGCCCTGCTTTCGCCAGTTTGCCAAAATATTCCAGACCTGGTTTCAGGTCCTTTTCATTGCCGCCCATCGCGTAAGTTGCCGCCAGCACGCCATTTGCGGCCTGCGCTGCGGTGCTCACGTCACCGATAGTCACTTTGTATTTGCTGTTTAGCAGATCAGCCCAGCTGTGTGGCTCATCTTTCACCTGCGATTTATCAATGATGAAGGCGATAGTGCCGGTATAAGCAAGTGCCCACATACCCTCTTTATCTTTTGCCCAGTCTGGTACCTGATCCCAGGTGGTTGGTTTATAGGGCTGAGTCACGCCTTTTTGCACGGCAACGGGTCCAAAAGCTGCACCCACGTCGCCAATATCAGCACTGGCATTGTCTTTTTCTGCCAGGAATTTCGCGATCTCCTGTGCCGAACTCATATCGGTATCGCTATGTTTCAGGCCATACTTGGTGCTCAGATCACTCCAGGTTCCTTTCCAGTTCGCCCAGTCATCAGGCATACCGACACTGTTTACCGTTCCTTCGGCTTGTGCCGCTTTCAGGAGTGCAGCAGGAGGTTCAGCGGCAAATGCCGATGAAGCGGAGAGGACAAGCGCGCTGGTTAACACAGAAGCGAACAACTGTTTCATAACGGATGCTCCGGATGGTAGTGTGTGTGAAGTGCTGGTCTAGTCCAGCAAGAACCAAGCCAATCTAACGCTCAATTGTGATAATTATATGTCAGCGCGAAAAAGCAGCAGTTTTAAGCTTATCGCTGTTAACAAGCGCACATTATTTACACGATGAAAGTTCAGATTGGTGCAAAAACGCACTGAAATGAGGCTTGCTGACCGATGAGTGAATCGCAGACTACCCTTGCCGTTATCTGCAAGGCATTAAGCGAAAGTATTGCGGCCGGGGCATTTTCTGCCGAGGGAAGGCTGCCTTCTGAGCGCACGTTGAGTGAACAGTTTTCCACTACCCGTATTACATTACGGGAAGCATTGAGCCAGCTTGAGGCCCAGGGTCTGATTTACCGGGAAGTACGCCGGGGCTGGTTTGTTTCCCCGCCACGCATTGTCTACAACCCGCTGCAAAGAAGTCACTTTCACGCAATGGCGAAAGATCAGGGGCGCAGCGCAAAGACCACAGTGATTAATGCGAAGCACTGTATTGCCAGCGATACGGTGTGTCAGAAGTTATTGTTGCCGTCAGAGAGTGAGGTCATTTGCATCCGGCGGTTGCGTTATATCGATAACCGCCCGGTTTTGTACGTCGAGCACTATCTTAATCCTCTGTATTTTCAGGGCATTCTTGACGCGGATCTCACGACATCGCTGACTGATTTGTACGCATCCCGCTATGACATCCATTACGGACGCGTGCGTTTCGACATGGTGCCGACATTGCTGCCTGAAGAGGCGTCACATGCACTGAAAGTGGCTCCCGGTAGCCCGGCGTTGTTTATTACGCGGACCAACCGTGACCAGCATGACCGGGTCATCGACTGCGATTTAGAATACTGGCGCTATGACGCGCTGCACATTGATGTGGAAGTGAGTTGATTTAAGTGGAAAAAAACACCGATGGGATACCCTAAATCATTCGAGATGAATTAAGGCGGCAACTGAATGAACCCCAGGAGCTTACTGAAGTAAGTGACTGGGGTTCGTGATGGCAGCCAACGCAGAGTCAACTTGAAGGATGACGGGTATTAGTCGGCGTCGTAACCTAAGTTCGGCGCCAGCCAGCGCTCCACTTCGGCGACTGGCATATTTTTACGTACCGCGTAATCTTCGACCTGATCACGCTGGATCTGTGCCACGGCGAAGTATTTGCTGTCAGGGTGGCTGAAATACCAGCCTGACACCGCAGCACCCGGCCACATCGCAAAGGATTCGGTCAGTTGCATACCGGTATTGGCTTCCACATCCAGCAGCTTCCAGATTTGCCCCTTTTCAGTGTGTTCAGGACAGGCCGGGTAACCGGGCGCCGGACGTATTCCCTGATAATTCTCGCGGATCAGCTCTTCGTTGCTCAGATTCTCGTTGGCGGCAAAACCCCAATACACCTTGCGCACTTTCTCATGCAGGTATTCCGCAAACGCTTCTGCCAGACGGTCAGCCAGCGCCTTGATCATGATTTTATTGTAATCATCATGCTGTTTGTCATACGCCTCGGCCAGCGCATCCTCCTCCAGCCCGCCGGTTACAGCAAATGCCCCCATGTAATCTTTCTTGCCGCTGGATTTCGGTGCGACAAAGTCAGCCAGGCAATAGTTGGCGAAATCGGTTTTTTCCGTTTGCTGACGCAGATGATGGCTGACCACCAGCACGTCTTCGCGGCGTTCATCGCTGTAGATTTCGATGTCATCGCCTTTGCGGTTTGCCGGGAAGAGGCCGACGACGCCGCGTGGGTTGAGCAATTTCTCAGCGCAAAGTTTATCGAGCAGGTCATTGGCATCTTTGAACAGGCGTTTCGCTTCTTCGCCGACAACTTCATCTTCAAGAATGCGCGGATATTTACCTGCCAGCGACCAGGTCATGAAGAACGGCGTCCAGTCGATGTAATTGCGCAGTGTTTCAATGCTGGCTTCGACTTTCTGGATGCCAAGACGATGGGCCACTGGTGGCGTGTAAGCTTCCCAATCGATAAAAGTAGCGTTGTCGCGGGCCACTTCAAGACTCACTGGCGGCGTGCGCGGCTTTTTACGACCATGCTGGATACGTACAGTGTCGTACTCTTTACGTGTACGTTCGATAAACGCGTCCCGCTGATCTTTTGACAGCAACGCAGACACCACGCCGACAGAACGCGAGGCGTTTTGCACGTAGCAGGTCACACCACTGTAATTTTTTTCGATTTTCACCGCAGTGTGCGCTTTCGATGTGGTTGCGCCGCCAATCAGCAACGGCATGGTAAAACCACGCCGCTCCATTTCTTTCGCGACGTTGACCATTTCATCGAGTGACGGCGTAATCAGCCCGGAAAGCCCGATGATATCGACGTTTTCTTCGATGGCGGTTTTCAGGATTTTGTCCGTCGGCACCATTACACCGAGATCGATAATCTCGTAGTTATTACATTGCAGCACCACGCCAACGATGTTTTTACCGATGTCATGGACATCGCCTTTGACCGTGGCCAGCAGGATTTTGCCGTTGGTCTGGCCCTTTTCCTTGCTGGCTTCAATGTATGGCTCCAGATAGGCCACGGCCTGTTTCATCACGCGCGCGGATTTCACCACTTGCGGCAGGAACATTTTACCGGCACCAAACAGGTCGCCGACGACGTTCATACCGTCCATCAGCGGGCCTTCGATCACTTCGATAGGACGCGCGGCCAGCTGACGGCACTCTTCGGTATCCAGTTCGATAAATTCGGTAATGCCTTTCACCAGCGAGTATTCGAGGCGTTTTTTCACGTCCCAACTGCGCCATTCCGCCTGCTGCTTATTCGCTTCTCCATCGTCCTTGCTGCCACGGTATTTTTCAGCCAGTTCAAGCAGGCGCTCAGTACCATCATCGCGGCGGTTGAGGATCACATCTTCGACGGCGTCGCGCAGTTCAGCCGGTAAATCATCATAAATCGCCAACTGACCGGCGTTGACGATGCCCATATCCATACCGTTGCGGATGGCGTGATACAGGAAGACGGCATGAATGGCTTCACGTACCGGTTCGTTACCGCGGAAAGAGAATGAAACATTGGAAACACCGCCGGAAATCAGCGCATGCGGCAGTTGTGCTTTGATATCGGCGCAGGCTTCGATGAAATCGACGGCGTAGTTGTTGTGTTCGTCAATGCCGGTCGCCACCGCAAAGATATTCGGGTCAAAAATGATGTCTTCCGGCGGGAAGCCGACTTTTTCAGTCAACAGCTTGTAGGCACGGCGGCAGATTTCAATTTTGCGGGCGCGGGTATCCGCCTGCCCGGTTTCATCGAATGCCATGACCACAACGGCCGCGCCGTACCGGCGTACCATACGGGCGTGGTGCAGGAAGGCTTCTTCGCCTTCTTTCATGGAAATGGAGTTAACAATCCCCTTGCCCTGAATGCATTTCAGGCCTTTTTCGATAACATCCCATTTGGAGGAGTCGATCATGATCGGCACACGGGCGATATCCGGTTCACCGGCAATCAGGCTGAGGAAACGCACCATTGCCGCTTCGGCGTCGAGCATCCCTTCATCCATGTTGATATCGATGATTTGCGCGCCACTTTCTACCTGCTGACGGGCTACAGCCAGCGCTTCCGCATACTTTTCTTCTTTAATCAGTCGCTTGAAACGAGCAGAACCGGTCACATTAGTACGTTCACCGACGTTCACAAACAGCGTCTGTGGATCGATGGTCAGCGGTTCCAGCCCTGCCAGACGACAGGCAACAGGAATGGTCGGTAAAGCGCGGGGCGGTACGCCTTCCACGGCTTTCACCATCGCCGCGATATGCGCAGGCGTGGTACCACAGCAGCCACCGACAATGTTCAGAAAGCCCGAGCGTGCCCATTCGGCAATATGCTCAGCCATTTCTTTGGCTTCGAGATCGTATTCACCGAAAGCATTAGGTAAACCGGCGTTCGGGTGCGCGGTAACATAACATTCTGCAATACGAGATAACTCAGCGACATACTGACGTAACTCATCCGGCCCCAGCGCGCAGTTAAGGCCAAAGGTGAGCGGTTTAACGTGACGCAGCGAGTTATAAAAAGCTTCGGTTGTCTGGCCAGATAAGGTGCGGCCGGAAGCATCAGTAATCGTGCCGGAAACCATGACAGGCAATACGATGCCCATTGCTTCGAATTCACTTTCTACTGCGAACGTCGCGGCTTTGGCGTTGAGAGTGTCAAATACGGTTTCGATCATGATCAGATCGGCACCGCCTTCGATCAGTGCCCGGGTGGATTCGCGGTAGGCTTCAACCAGCTGATCGAAAGATACGTTACGAAATGCGGGATCGTTAACATCCGGGGAAATCGACGCCGTCCGGTTGGTCGGGCCTAAAACCCCGGCAACATAACGCGGTTTATCCGGCGTACGGGCGGTCCACGCATCGGCACATTGACGCGCCAGCCGCGCAGCTTCATAGTTAATTTCAGCCGACAGCGATTCCATATGGTAGTCAGCCATTGCAATCGTGGTGGAGTTGAAGGTGTTGGTTTCGAGGATATCTGCACCAGCAGCAAGATAACCGTTATGGATCTCGACGATCACGTCGGGTTTGGAGAGCACCAGAAGATCATTATTGCCTTTAAGATCGCTTTCCCAGTCAGCAAAACGCTCACCACGGTAATCTTCTTCTTCCAGACGATAGCTTTGGATCATGGTGCCCATGCCGCCATCCAGAACCAAAATGCGCTGTGCCAGCTGCTTATGTAGCGCCTCAACTCGATTAGTCACTTTCACCTCATCACCCATCACGCACACCCGGCAAATTGTTCATTCATGCGCCGGAAATCATGGTCAACATCCTAGCATACCTTCCTCAGCCAAAAGCCCGCACCGACGTGAGACTTTTTCAATTCGGGAAGACATCCCGCAAACGCAGTGCAACACATCGGATGAGCGTAAAGGCAGGTTGCGATCCATACTGTAAAAACGAAAACCAATTCCAAAAATGATTTTTCTTCGCCAGCTTTTGGCACATCTTACAAGGAACAGGCTCATGGCAACGTCCGTAACGGCTCCGGCCAAACGTGCTAAGAAAACCAAAGCCGCGGCTGTAACCGGCAGCGCCGCGACCGGGCAGGTACAGTCCCTGACACGTGGCCTTAAGTTGCTGGAATATATCGCTGAAGCCCAGGGCAGCGTGGCACTGACCGATCTCGCCCAGCAGGCGGGTTTACCCAATTCCACCACCCACCGCCTTCTGACCACCATGCAACAGCAGGGATTTGTCCGTCAGGTCGGCGATTTGGGCCTGTGGACCATTGGCTCACATGCTTTTATCGTAGGAAGCAGTTTCCTGCAAAGCCGGAATTTACTGGCAATGGTGCATCCGATGTTACGCCGCCTGATGGAAGAATCCGGCGAAACGGTGAATCTGGCGGTGCTGGATCACAGTGATTATCAGGCGATCATCATCGATCAGGTGCAGTGCAATGCCCTGATGAGGATGTCAGCGCCGATTGGTGGCAAATTACCGATGCATGCGTCGGGTGCCGGTAAAGCATTTCTTTCGACGTTGCCGGAAGAGCGTCTGGCAAAACTGCTGCATAAAATAGGCCTGCACAGCTATACGCCCCTGACAAAAACGTCTCCTGTGAATCTGAAGCAGGAGTTGGCGGATACCCGTAAACGCGGCTATGCCTTTGATGATGAAGAGCATGCGCTCGGACTGCGTTGTGTGGCAACCTGCATTTACGACGAACACAACGATGCCTATGCGGCGATTTCAATCTCGGGCCCGGTTTCACGAATCACCGATGACCGCGTGACGGAACTGGGTGCACTGGTGATTCATGCGGCGAAAGAAATCACGCAGGCCTACGGCGGTGGAAAACACTGAGAAAGATGCTGAAATCCCACCATTATCCGGGAGGATTTCAGCAAATTAACGCTGGCTAAAACGCCGGGAACGACGATACGCAAAAACATCTTCGACGTGCCCTTCACGGATACGCTGTTGCAAACCGCGCCAGTAACCGGCGCTAAACAAATCGTCGTGTAGCGTTTCAAAGATTTGACCAAGGCGTTTGTCGCTGCAAAGGAAATGCCGGAATTCTTCCGGGAAAACATCGCCCGGAGCAATGCTGTACCAGGGTTCGCTGGCCAGTTCATCCTCCGGGTAACGGGGTGCGGGAATATCGCGAAAATTAACTTCAGTCATGTAGCAGATTTCATCGTAGTCATAAAACACCACACGACCATGACGGGTCACGCCAAAATTCTTAAACAACATGTCGCCGGGGAAGATATTCGCCGCAGCCAGTTGTTTGATCGCATTGCCGTATTCTTCAATCACGTCATGAAGCTGCGTATCGCTGGCCTGTTCCAGATATAAATTCAGCGGCGTCATACGCCGTTCAATGTACAGATGCCGGAGCGCAATGCTGTCCCCCAGATCTTCTATCTTGGCAGGTACTTCGCGCTGTAGTTCAGCCATCAGTTCAGGGCTGATGTTATTCTTTGGCAGAACAAAGTGCTCAAATTCCTGGGTATCGGCCATCCGCCCGACGCGGTCATGCTCTTTCACCAACTGATAGCAGGCTTTGACCTGTGCCTCAGTCACTTCTTTCTGCGGCGCAAAATTATCTTTTATCACCTTGAACACGCGGTCACTGCCAGGCAGGGTAAATACCAGCATGACCATGCCTTTGACCCCCGGCGCAATAATAAAAGACTCGTCGGTTTGCGCTATAAAGTGCAAATGCTCACGGTAACATTCTGTTTTTGCGTGTTTTTGACAACCGATAGCGCTGTACAGCTCAGCCGTGGTTTTGGCCGGTAAAATCTCACGTAACCATTCAACCAGCGCACCGGGCTGCGGGGCATACACCATAAAATATGAGCGGGCAAAGCCAAAGACTATGCTGGCATCGTTGCTTTCCGTCAGACAGGCATCAACAAATAACTCATTCTGATGACTAAGATGCACCGGCAATAACAGCGGGAATATCTGTGAAGCACATCTGATTTTGCCGATTATCCACGCGGCTTTATTGCGATAAAAAATCTCGGTAGCGATCTCAATATCAGCATCCGCAAGCCACTCTGCGGGGAAGCGTTGCTTTAATGCAGTGGCAATATAATCCACATCACGGTTCGCATCCTCCCACGGTAAGCGCACCGGCAGGTCATCAAGGACTTTTACCAGCGTGGCAAAGAAATTACCCTGAACCGGGTAGAGGCGTGACAAAGGACGGGCACAATGTTGCTGACGCCGGGAGGACTGCTCACTGAAAATAAAAAGTTTGTCCGCTGTCAGATCGCGATGTTTGAAAATCCGGCAATAGACTGAATTAAAAAAGCTTTCAGCGATTTCAGCCCTCGGATAATCAGGCAGTAATCCGGAGTAACATTCCTTTATGCGGATCAGAAACGCGGCATCATAAAAACGCTGGCCGGTAATGCATTTGAGCTGGGCGACAACCAGACCGACATGGTGGTCATACAAATGGATACGTTGCTTCATCGCTGCCTGTACCGCTGACCAGTCGGCATTTTCAAAGCGCTGCTGCGCCCCCGATGTCACTTCGAGAAAGCGGCCGTACTGGGCGTCGAACCCCTGTAAAATAGTCTGCGCAATCAACAGCTCTATACGCATAGTGGCGACTCCCTGAGGAAAGAGACCCGGCTTTCACCAGGTCTGATGAGCATCAGTGTGACGTCGGAGAAAACTGCTGTTCTTCGGTAGAGCCGGTGAGTGCGGTGACCGAGGAGCGACCGCCCTGAATAATGGTGGTGACTTTGTCGAAATAGCCGGTTCCGACTTCCTGCTGATGAGAAGCAAAGGTATAGCCGCGATCTATGGCCGCAAATTCCGGCTCCTGCACTTTATCCACGTAGTGCTTCATCCCCTCGCCCTGTGCATAAGCATGGGCAAGATCGAACATGTTGAACCACATGCTGTGAATGCCCGCCAGCGTAATGAACTGATACTGGTAACCCATCGCGGCCAACTGGTCCTGGAAACTGGCGATGGTTTTATCGTCGAGATTCTTCTTCCAGTTAAACGATGGCGAACAGTTATAGGCCAGCAATTTGCCCGGGAATTTAGCGTGGATGGCCTCAGCAAAACGCTGAGCCAGTTTCAGATCAGGCGTCGATGTCTCGCACCACACTACGTCGGCATAAGGTGCGTACGCCAGACCGCGACTGATGGCCTGCTCAATACCGGCGTTCGTCCGGTAGAAACCTTCATGTGTTCTTTCGCCGGTAATAAACTGGCTGTCATACGGGTCGCAGTCCGACGTCAGTAAATCTGCCGCATCGGCATCGGTACGTGCCACCAATAACGTCGGCACACCAAGAACATCGGCGGCAAGACGCGCGGAAATCAGCTTCTGTACGGCTTCCTGTGTCGGCACCAGAACTTTGCCGCCCATATGCCCGCACTTCTTCACCGCAGCAAGCTGATCTTCAAAATGAACGGCGGCAGCACCGGCTTCAATCATGGATTTCATCAGTTCAAAGGCATTGAGTACGCCACCAAAACCGGCTTCAGCGTCCGCCACAATCGGCAGGAAATAGTCGGTATAGCCAGGCTGCCCGGGCTCAATGTTATTGGCCCACTGGATCTGATCAGCGCGACGAAAAGTGTTGTTAATCCGCGCCACAACTTCAGGCACCGAATTCACAGGATACAAAGACTGGTCGGGATACATACTGGAAGCCGTATTGGCATCCGCGGCAACTTGCCATCCCGAGAGATAAATGGCTTCGATACCCGCTTTTGCCTGTTGTAAGGCCTGGCCACCTGTCAGCGCGCCGAGGCAATTCACATACCCTTTACGCGATGCGCCGTGGAGTAAATTCCACAGGCGGGCGGCTCCGTGCTGAGCCAGCGTACACTCCGGATTGACTGAACCTCGCAGGCTGATCACTTCTGCCGCCGTGTAAGGTCGGGTGATATTTTTCCAGCGTGGTTGGCTCCACGTTTCTTCAAGCTGCTGAATTTGCTGAGTACGGTTCGTTTTCATGGCAAATACTCCGGTCTTTTTATGTGTAGGGTAAGAAGGATCAGGCCAGCAGCTGATAGCCCGGCAGGGTCAGGAAGTCGATTAACTCATCTTGTGTGGTGATTTTTTCCATCAAGGCAGCCGCCTGCGTGAAACGACCGGCGCTGAAACGTTGTTCGCCCAACTCCTGCTGAATAACCAGCATTTCTTCGTTCAGCATGCGGCGGAATAACGGCTTGGTGACGGGTTGTCCGTCATTAAGCGTTTTGCCGTGGTGGATCCATTGCCAGATGGATGTGCGGGAGATTTCAGCCGTGGCAGCATCTTCCATCAACCCGTAAATCGGGACGCAGCCGTTGCCAGAAATCCAGGCTTCAATGTATTGCACTGCGACGCGAATATTGGCGCGCATTCCCTCTTCAGTACGCTCGCCGGAACAAGGTTCGAGTAATTGCTCTGCAGTAATTTCGGCATCTTCTTCACGTAGTACATCCAGCTGGTTTGAACGGTTGACCAGCGCTTTATCGAACACTTCAAGCACGGTGTCAGCCAGCCCAGGGTGTGCAATCCAGGTACCATCATGTCCGTTATTCGCTTCCAGCTCTTTATCTGTCCGGACTTTATTCAGCACCCACTCGTTACGCTTAACGTCTTTGCTGGGAATAAAGGCTGCCATTCCGCCCATCGCAAATGCTCCACGCCGGTGACAGGTTTTAATCAGCAGCCGGGAATAAGCATTTAGAAAAGGCTGAGTCATCGTTACGGACTGACGGTCAGGTAATATACGGTCAGAATGATTCTTCAACGTTTTGATATAACTGAAGATGTAATCCCAGCGACCACAGTTCAATCCGACAATGTGATCGCGCAAGTGGTAAAGGATTTCGTCCATCTGGAAAACCGCAGGCAGGGTTTCAATCAGCACCGTGGCTTTAATCGTGCCCCGCGCCAATCCCGCATAATCCTCGGCAAAACTGAAGACCTGGCTCCACCAGTCAGCCTCATGATAAGACTGCATTTTTGGCAGATAGAAATAGGGGCCACTGCCTTTTGCCAGTAATGCGCGATAGTTATGGAAAAAGTACAAAGCGAAATCGAACAACGAACCGGGAATAGCTTCACCCTGCCAGTTCACATGCTTTTCAGGTAAATGCAGGCCACGTACACGACAAATCAGAACGGCAGGATCAGGTTTGAGCTGATAAATTTTCCCGGATTCATTGGTGTAGCTGATACTCCCGTTCACCGCATCGCGTAAGTTAATCTGCCCTTCTATAACTTTCTGCCAGTCCGGTGCCAGAGAGTCCTCAAAATCCGCCATAAAGACTTTTACATTGGCGTTCAGCGCATTGATCACCATCTTGCGTTCGACAGGACCAGTGATTTCTACCCGGCGATCCAGTAAATCAGCCGGAATGCCCCGTACCTTCCAATCTGAATTTTTTATGGAATTCGTTTCCGAAATAAAATCAGGCAACACCCCCTGATCTATCTTCTGCTGTACGGCAATGCGATCGGCCAGTAATCGATTTCGCAGCGGGGTAAAACGGACAACCAGTTCGGATAAAAAATCCACGGCTTCTTCGGTCAGAATTTGCGCTTCGTTTTCACCAAAACGGCGCGTAAAACCAAGCTGACTGCGGGTAATTTGCTCAGACATCGTTTATCTCCTGATTTATCTGCTTAATCTGCCAGACCGCCTCACTGAACAGATGCTATTACGGTCGAAAACATACCCGAGATACGCTCATGATCCTGAGGTGGCTTTTCTCTGGTTATTTATTGCCCGATAGATTTAAGCGTAATCAGTAATTTCATAAAATCAAAAACGATTTCCATTTTATTTAAAAATTAAAAAAGTTCTGTTTTTAATCAATTAGATAGAATTAAATAAATTTTCCGTAAAATGGGAATGAATTTCGAATCTAAGAAAAATGTATGCAGAAGGAAGAAGATCAGAAAAAAGATCGCAGGGAGAAAAAGGGGAGAAAAACAGACGACCGATAAGATCGTCTGCTGGAAGCGGAAAGGGATTTACTCGAGTGTCGGATTCATCTGGCGCAGATCAAACGGCGTGATCTGATAAACATAGTAATTCAGCCAGTTAGTGAACAGCAGATGTCCATGGCTTCGCCAGGTCGCCTTCGGTGCCAGCTCGGCGTTATCCTGCGGGAAATAGTTGTAAGGCATTTCAGGTGATAACCCCGCCGCCACATCACGCAGATACTCTCCTGCCAACGTTCCCGCATCATATTCAGGGTGCCCGGTCACAAAAGCCATCCGCTTATCTTTTGTCGCAAAGAGATAGGCGCCGGCTTCGTCGGATTCAGCAAAGATCTCCAGATCCGTGTGCTGGCGGAGCACATCAGCCGGAAAATCTGCATAACGGGAATGGGGTGCCAGGAAGCTTTCATCAAAGCCACGGGTCAGTAATGCCAGCGGTTGCAGCGTCTGATGAGGATACACACCCGAAAGCTTCGCTTCGCGGGTCATTTTAGGTAGTCCATAAAGCACATTCAGAGCAGCCTGAACCGCCCAGCAAACAAAAAGTGTGGATGTTACATGCTTTTTCGCCCAGTGGATCACGCGCTCAATTTCCGGCCAGTATGCTACATCACAAAAATCGACCAATCCTAAAGGCGCACCGGTAACGATCAGGCCATCATAGTTGTCATGCTGAATGTCTTCAAAGTCACAATAGAAATTATTCAGATGCTCTGCAGGGGTGTTTTTAGATTCACGACTGTCAATGCGCAGCAGCTGCACATCTATCTGCAGAGGAGAGTTGGAAAGCAGCCGTAAAAACTGATTTTCGGTCTCAATTTTCTTCGGCATCAGGTTGAGAACCAGCACCTTAAGAGGACGGATCTCCTGCGTTTTCGCACGTGATGACGTCATGACAAAAACGTTCTCATTGCGCAGGAAATTCACGGCTGGTAATTCATCTGGAACCCGGATCGGCATAACAACTTCCTCACTACATCCATTTATACGTTTAGACTTCTAGATAGCCGAAGATAACGGGTTTTGATTGAGATGTCGAGCCTGCAAGCGGTAAGTGAAAATGTTTCAGCTTAAGCTATTAATTTAGACGTTCTGGTTACAAAGGAGAGCCGATCAGGGCGCAGGAGAGATAAAAACGGCGAGTTAAGTTGTGGATCCTGACGGTTTTTAGGATAGATAATGTACAGAACATTTCAAATTTCCCATAGCAAAAAGCCCCGTACTTTCGTACGGGGCTTTCCACTTATTTGATGCCTGGCAGTTCCCTACTCTCGCATGGGGAGACCCCACACTACCATCGGCGCTACGGCGTTTCACTTCTGAGTTCGGCATGGGGTCAGGTGGGACCACCGCGCTACTGCCGCCAGGCAAATTCTGTTTCATTCGTACCGCTCACCCTACATCAGGCTTGCACTACGAACCAATCTCGGAACTTCAGCTGAAAATCTACTTCAAGTCTCTAAAAACACCTTTGGTGTTGTAAGGTTAAGCCTCTCGGGTCATTAGTAC